>JBJENE010000014.1:0-70100 GCA_051880035.1 Butyrivibrio sp. | reverse complement strand
GAAGTGATATTTTTTTAAAAAGAACGGTCATACTTAATGTAAGCCTCCTGTATTATTGACGCTCTTTTATGGGCGCTGCAAGAATTTCATCTTTGCGCCTGAGCAGATCGTCGCTTTCCATTGCTTTAATGAAACTGTCCTCACCGATGCGGTCAATTGCCATTCCCAGACGTTCCTTCTTATATGCGTTTTCCCTGAACCAGAGCATGGTCTTTTCCATAAGAGGAAGCACCTCTTCTTCGGTTACAAGGTATGGAAGTGCCGTTGCCATGCGGGTACGCTTGCCCCAGGTTCCTCCGGCATAGATCTGATACATGGTTACGGTGTCGTGTGAAACAGCTTTAAAAGGACATTTACCTGTGCAGACACCGCAGGTTTTGCATATTTCCTCATCTATTACAAGCTTACCGTCCTCTACATGAGCAGCTTTCATCGGACAGTTCTTTTCAACCTGGCATGCTTTGCAGCCTTTGCATGCATCCTTATCAAATGCGGGAACCTTATGGCCTTCGATTCCGAAATCATTAAGGCTCGGTTTCATACAGCTGTTGGGACATCCGCCTACGGCGATTTTGAATTTGTGGGGAAGCGAAACATCTTTCCAGCCGATAAAATAGTCTTCGTGGATTTTTTTGGCAAGAGCCTGGGTATCATAATTGCCATATACGCAGGTGGTGCCTTTGCATGCTGTTACAGGACGGATTTTGGCTCCTGTTCCGCCGAAATATAATCCTGCGTTTTCTGCGACAGCTATTGCGTCAGGGATTTTATCGTAAGGAATTCCCTGAATTTCAACTGTAAGCCTTGTGGTAAAAATCATATTTCCGTTGCCGTATTTCTCAGCAATTTCTGTAATGACTTTCATGTCTTCTGCAGAGTATACAGTACCCGGAGCTACTATTCTTCCTGAAAAGTTTTCTGTTCCTCTGTTAAGTAAAAAGCCCTTTGCCTTTACTTCGGCAATCTGGGCAGGTGTTATTTTTGCCATAAGTAAGCTCCTTTTTATAGTATATATTTTTGGATGAATTATACCATTTGTCGGAATATGTGTCGAGTACATAATAAAAATATCCAGAAAATACATATTTAAAATATCCCAAAAGAGTTATTGTAAAAAATTGCGGGCTCTGTTATTATTAAGGGAAGTATAAGTACAGTCGGAGGAGACTTTCATGGATAGTCAGGAAATTATTTCTAAAAATTTTATTGAGCAGATTATAGAGAAAGATTTGTCCGAAGGACATTGTAAAACAGTTAAGACAAGATTTCCGCCGGAACCTAACGGATATCTTCATATAGGACATGCCAAGTCCATCCTTCTTAACTATGGCCTTGCCAAAGAATACGGAGGCAAATTCAATTTAAGATTTGACGATACCAATCCGACCAAGGAGAAAGAGGAGTTTGTTGAATCAATTAAAGCTGATGTGGAATGGCTGGGAGCAGATTTTGAGGACAGGCTGTTTTTTGCGTCAGATTACTTTCAGCTTATGTATGAAGCAGCGGTTAAACTGATTAAAAAGGGAAAGGCGTATGTGTGTGACCTTTCTCCGGAAGAAATCAGGGAATACAGGGGAACCCTTACGGAACCCGGTAAAAACAGTCCGTACAGGGACCGTTCCGTTGAAGAGAATCTTGAATTGTTTGAAAATATGAAAAAAGGCGTTTATGCTGACGGAGAAAAGGTACTTCGTGCCAGGATAGATATGTCATCTCCTAATATTAATATGCGTGATCCCGTTATTTACAGAGTGGCACATCAGTCACACCACAGACAGGGAGATGCATGGTGTATTTATCCTATGTATGATTTTGCCCATCCTATTGAAGATGCCATTGAGGGAGTTACACATTCCATATGTACTCTTGAATTTGAGGATCACAGACCTTTATATGACTGGGTTGTAAGAGAACTGGAATATGAAAATCCTCCTAAACAGATTGAGTTTGCCAAATTATACCTTACCAATGTTGTAACCGGAAAGAGGTATATTAAGAAGCTTGTTGAAGAAAATATAGTAGACGGATGGGACGACCCGCGTCTTGTTTCTCTTGCGGCATTGAGAAGAAGAGGATTTACGCCTGAATCCATAAAGATGTTTGTGGATTTGGTAGGCGTGGCTAAAGCCAACAGCTCAGTTGATTATGCAATGCTTGAGTATTGTATCCGCGAAGACCTTAAGCTTAAGAAAGCAAGGGTAATGGCCGTTCTTGATCCTGTTAAACTTATTATTGATAATTATCCGGAAGGACAGACAGAATTACTTACTGCGGACAATAATCTTGAAAATCCGGAACTTGGAAAAAGGGAAATTCCGTTTGGCAGAGAGTTATGGATTGAAAGAGAAGATTTTATGGAAGTACCGCCTAACAAATATTACAGACTGTACCCGGGCAATGAAGTAAGGCTTATGAATGCGTACTTTGTTAAATGTACGGGATGTGTCAAAGATGATAATGGCGTGGTTACCGAGGTGCATTGCACCTATGACCCTGAGACCAAGAGCGGTTCAGGATTCACAGGCCGTAAGGTTAAAGGAACAATTCACTGGGTATGTGCTGATACGGCGATTACTGCAGAAGCAAGATTATATGAAAATATTGTAGATGAGGAAAAAGGTGTATATAATGAGGACGGAAGTCTTAACCTTAATCCTAATTCGCTTACTGTAGTTGAGAAATGCTATGTGGAACCGTGTGTTAAAGATGCAAAGGCATTTGACAGTTTCCAGTTTGTTCGAAACGGATTTTTCTGTGTGGACTGCAAGGATTCTGCCAAAGACCACCTTGTATTTAACAGAATCGTATCCTTGAAGAGTTCATTTAAATTAAAATAACCGGAGGTATTGCAATGGGCGATATTTTTTCCAGCCTTGGAGAAATGGGGCTGGACGGATTTTCCAAAATGAAAATATATGAGGATGATAAAGACAAAAAGGATGAGCAGAATGCAGAAATCATAAATGCACCTGCTGTTCCTGCGGAATCTGATTTAATCTTTGACAAGAAGGTCCAGTGTCCTGTATGCGA
The DNA here is from genome assembly GCA_051880035.1 of Butyrivibrio sp. Lineage (GTDB taxonomy): Bacteria > Bacillota > Clostridia > Lachnospirales > Lachnospiraceae > Eshraghiella. The sequence goes on along the minus strand of JBJENE010000014.1, from coordinate 67,070 downwards.
CAAAGAATTTAAAGCCAAAACGGTTAAAACAGGTAAGCCGAGACTTTTAGGTTCTGACTCTGACCTTAGACCACGGTATTCCGGCATTGATTCAATCAAATATGATGCAATTGTATGTCCGCACTGCGGATATGCCGCATTGAGCAGATTTTTCAGCTATATGACCTCGACACAGGCCAAATTAATCAAAGAAAATGTTTCCTCCAAGTTTAAAACTCTTCCTGAGTCCGGGGATACATACACATATGATGAAGCTATTAACAGGCATAAACTTGCCCTTCTCAATGCTGTCGTGAAGAAAGCCAAAAACAGCGAGAGAGCATACACATGTCTTAAAATAGCCTGGCTTTACAGAGGCAAGAAAGAAAATCTTCCTGCAGATGCTCCTAATTTAAAAGCATTACAGGAGGAATGCAGCAATAACGAAAAAGAGATGCTTTCGAATGCTTTTGAGGGTTTTGTGGTAAGCCGTTCCAAAGAGGATTTTCCTATATGCGGAATGGATGAGGCTACATTTGATTACCTCCTGGCAGATTTGGCCTTCAGACTCGGCAAATATGAAATTTCCGCCAAACTTGCATCGTCTGTAATAGTTTCGCGGACAGCTACCAGAAAACTTAAGGAGAAAGCAAGGGATTTAAGAGATATTATCAAAACCAAAATCAAAAATTGATATAATATTTAGAAACATGTTATGAAGAAGTAAGGTGTGGATATGTTAAAAAACAATAAAAAGAATAATAGCGATAAGAAGCCGTTAAAGGAAACAAAAGTCCTTTTATGGTTTAATAAAGTGTGGCACAATAAATTTTTCGGCAATGTCTGGGTAAGGCTTGGTTTATTGGCAATTCTTCTAAACCTGATAGTTGAGATGCTTAGCAGACATTCTATATTAAAAGGTTTTTCACATATGTTTGGAAACCCTGTTGTATTTTTGTACAACAGTTTAATGATATTTTTTACATTATCGATAGTTGCATTCTTTAAAAGAAGAATTTTTGTGGGTGTCATTGTAAGTGCTGTATGGCTTACGTTAGGAATTACCAATTTTGAGCTGCTCACCTACAGGAAAACACCTTTTACCGCGCCGGATTTAATTAATTTTACCGAAGGAATGAGAGTTATCCCGAAGTATATGAGTCCGGTACAGATTGTTTTTCTGATTGTTGGTATTGTACTGGCCATAGGACTGATTGTTCTTATTGCCTTTGTCTCACCTAAGGCAAAAGGTAAAATCAACTATCTTTTAAGCGGTCTTATTACAGCATTGTCATTCGGAGGACTTATGCTGTTTACAAGGATCGGAACCGCAACCGGACTTTTAGGAGTTAATTTCGGAAATATTGCCCAGGCATATCAGAAGTACGGATTCGGATACTGCTTTACCAATTCGGTTTTCAACAGCGGAATCAATAAACCGAAGGATTACTCCAAAGATAAAGTTAACGACCTGGTGGGTGAAGTGGAAACCTCCATACAGGATATTATTGAAAGTAATGCGGAAATAGATCCGGAAAAGGATGAATATCCTAATATTATTTTTGTGCAGTTAGAGTCCCAGTTTGATCCTACGCTTGTTGAAGGATTGAAGTTTTCCAAGGACCCTATACCTAACTTAAGAAAGCTGTACAAAGAGTATTCGTCCGGCAATCTTCTTGTTCCGTCATTCGGTGCGGGAACTGCCAATACCGAGTTTGAAGTAATTACGGGAATGAATCTGGATGATTTCGGACCGGGAGAATATCCATATAAAACAGTGCTTAAGGACAGTGCTTGTGAGTCTATATGTTATTACCTTGAGAAATACAATTATTCAACAAATGCACTGCACAATAACCAGGGTAATTTCTACCAGAGAAATACGGTATTCAGCCGTCTTGGCTTTGAAACATTTACATCAATAGAATATATTGAAAATTACGAGAAAACGCCTAACGGATGGCAGACTGATGATTGTCTTATAGGAGAGATTAACAGTATTCTTGACAGTACGATAAACCGGCAGGATTTCATATATACTATTACTGTCCAGGGTCACGGAGATTATCCGGAAGACACTTCGGAATATGATTTTGAGATAACTGTTGAGGACAATGATGTTACAGGTAATCCTAACGGATTTGAATACTATGTCAATGAAGTGTACAATATGGATAAATTTGTAAAGGAACTTATAGACAGCCTTTCAAAAAGAGATGAAAAGACTCTGGTAGTTTTCTACGGAGACCATCTGCCAACATTTGACATAGAAGATGACGACCTTTCAAACGGAGATATTTACAAAACCCAGTACCTTATCTGGGATAATTTCGGACTTGAAAAAAATGATATGGATTTGCAGGCATATCAGTTATCATCAGTGATACTGAGCCGTCTTGGTATTGAGGGTGGAGTAATCTCCAATTACCACCTTGCATGTATGAATGAAGAAGACCAGGATTTATATCTGAGTAATTTACGCCTTCTTGAGTATGACCTTCTTTACGGGGACTGCGAAGCATACGGCGGAGAACTTCCTTATTCAATTACCAATCTCAAGATGGGACACAAAGATATAAGGATATCCGGTGTGAAAAATATCTCAGACCATGTGGTGGTATACGGACAGAATTTCACCGGTTCAAGTCATGTGCTTATCAACGATGAAGAGGTTACCACAATATTTAATGACAGCGGAGAGCTTATTGTTGATGAATATCAGGTTGAAGACGGAGATTATATTGTAGTAGTGCAACAGACTGAAGGAGGAACCACCTTAAGCAGTACAAGCATCTATACTTACACTGAATAAAATAACATCCCAATATTTATACACAAAAGGGGGCTTTTAAAGCTCCCTTTTAAATTACGGATCGAGAATTACTCCGTTGGTTTTAATCATTGAACGAAGCACGGAGTCTTTGGCGTTATACCACGGTTCGTCTTTGTATTTGTAGTCAAATTTGTTAATGAACCACATAAGATCATCCCTGACTCTTTCCATATTGGTTATATAGAGATTGTTGGTAAGCTCCACGAATTCCTCAAGCTCCGTTCCTTTAAGATAATCAGAACATTTCTTAATGATAAGACTGTAGTGCTCAGAACAGAATCCTTTACAGTTCTTAAATTTATCCTTGAAATCCGGGTCAGATTTCCATAAATAAAAGATTGTATCAACATATCTGTCAAAAAACTGATTTATTCTGTCACATACAAAGCATGAACTGTTAAGTTTATCAAGATATTGAATGACAGGAGAAGCGGCAGCGCCTTTTTTAAGCATTTTGGCCGGACCCTGAGGCATTATTTTTTTGACATCACGAATTGTTTTGTCGTAATGAGTCTTCATGACCCATGCCATTCCAAGGCGGTTGTCTTTATTATACACCATACGGATATGTTTTTCGCAGAATCCGGATGCATCGGTCAGGGCTCTTGTGTCATCTTCCATGTAGCTTGGTCCCATGGTATAGTCAACGGCATCATCTTCAAGTTTTTTGCGCATAAGGCAGATCGGACATTCGCAATCAGCCGTAAAAGCATCGTTTACAGGTATGGAATAAAGTTTTTCTTTCATTACAGCCTCCGTTTACTAAAAGGATTATATTGGTAGTATATCAAAAACACACAACTTGTACAACGAAAACAGAAATGGTATTATTAGCTTATGTTATGACGGAAGTCTTTAAAAAGGGATAAATTATGAAAGAACTTGCAATTTTCATCGACAGCACATCCAAAACACCCGCATATCTGCAAATATATGAATTTATTAAGAAAGAAATTTCTGCGGGAAATATTACGGAGGGTACATTTCTTCCTTCATCAAGGGCGCTTGCCGTTTTTCTGCAGGTAAGCCGAAGTACCGTTTTAATGGCATATGACCAGCTTCTGGCTGAAGGATATATTGATTCGGTACCGCAAAAAGGATATATTGTTCTTAAAATGGAAGAAACCTTTAAAAGTATCATAGATGATAATGCTAACCGTGGAGAAGAAAACAAAAGTATTAACAAATATAAAATATGTTTTTCTCCAAATGGTATTGAAACAAGCCATTTCCCGTATAATGAATGGAGAAAAATTGCAAAGCAGGTAATGGTTCCCGAAAATAACGGACTTTTTAACAGTGGGGATGTAAGAGGAGATGAAGGCCTCAGAAAAGAAATTGCCGCGTATCTTATGGCAGCAAGAGGAGTCAGAACGAATCCGGAACAGATTATTGTGGGAGCCGGAAACGAAAGTCTGCTCATGATTATACATCTTATTTTGGATTCACAGTCGGTGGTTGCCATGGAAAATCCGGCATATCTTAAGTCTTTTCATATTTTTTCGGGTCTGGGAAGAAAAATAATTCCCGTTGATATGGACAGCAACGGAATGAACATCAGTGAATTGGAAAAGTCCGGAGCGGATGTTGCGTATGTTACACCGTCACATCAGTATCCGCTTGGTATTGTTATGAGTATCGGAAGACGCATGGAGCTGCTGACATGGGCCAAGAAAAAAGCCGGCAGATATATAATAGAAGATGATTATGACAGCGAATTCAGATATAAGGGTAAACCCATTCCGGCTCTGCAGGGATATGATACCGACGGAAAAGTAATATACATCGGAACATTTTCCAAATCGGTCTCCCCGGCAATACGAATGAGCTATATGGTTCTTCCGTCGGGACTGTATAAAGAGTATGAGAAGACCCGTTCATACTACAGCAATACAATTTCCAGAATTGACCAGAAACTTATGGAAATATTTATGGGAAGCGGCGGATTCGAAAGACATCTGAACAGAATGAGAAAAATATACAAAAGTAAGCATGATACTATGCTTGCGGAAATCAAGACATGGAAAAATACACAGATATACGGTGAAAATGCCGGCGCACATATGCTTGTGTGTATCGATAACGGAATGAGCGAAGAAGAACTTGTGGATACAGCAGAGAAAGCAGGGATTCAGGTGTATGCGCTTTCGGATTATTACATAGGCAGTGTTAAGAAGAACAAGCCGGTAATAATTCTCGGTTATGCACGGCTTGCCGGAGAACAGATAATGGAGGGACTTGGTATTTTAAAAAAAGTCTGGGAGCTTTAAAAAAAGGAAACCGGGGATTAACCCTCGGTCTCCTCTTTTGATTCAGGGCTTATATTAACATAAGCTCTCTCTTCATCATCGTCATCATCAGAAAAATCGTCATCATAGTCATCATCAAAATCATCATCGCAGCCACATTTGTTCTCTTTATATTTATTATATAAGAAAACTCCGCCTGCAACGGCAGCTGCAAAAGCGACTACAGCACCTAAAACTGTAAAAAACTTTTTCATGTCTGTAAACTCCTTTCGTGATTGTAAGTATATTTTAATACTAAAATGAAAAAAATAAAAGCCCTTCATTATATTTTATAAAAAATTTAGAAGTATATACACATAATGGAAGAAAAGCGAGGATAAAAATGAAAGTTACCAATGACAAAAATAATATTATTCTGGAGGATGTTAAAGATTTTCTTTTAAGTCAGACCTTAGAATGCGGCCAGTGTTTTCATTTTATAAAAACCGGCGAAGAGGAATATTTTATTTCCGCAATGAATAAGAAATTACATATTGCCCAACAGGGAAACAGTCTTATCTTCTATGATACTACAGAGGAGGATTATTTTAATATATGGGAAAAATATTTTGACCTTGACAGGGACTACGGTGAGATAAAAAACGCCCTTTTAAGAAAAGATGAGCTCTTAAAACCTGCAATAGATGCAATGCGGGGCGTGAGAATACTTAATCAGGATTTTTTTGAGACCCTGATTTCGTTTATTATTTCGCAGAATCAGCAGATTCCCAGAATTAAAAATATAATACGGGAGTTGTCCTTAAGGTGCGGCAGAAATCTTGGGGATGATATGTATTCTTTTCCTTGTGCAAAAGAAATACTTATGGCGGGAGAGGAAACGGTCAGGGAATGCAAAGCCGGTTTCAGGGCTCCTTACATCATTGATGCCTGCGAAAAAGTTTCACAAGGTGTTATTAATGAAAATAAACTGCTTGAAATGTCTTATGAGGATTGCATGGAAACACTCAAAACAATCAAAGGGGTGGGGGATAAGGTTGCCAACTGTGTATCTCTTTTTTCCCTGGATAAGAGAAATGCTTTTCCGGTAGATGTATGGATAAAGAGAATTATGGAAGAATTATATATGAAAAAACCGGTACCGGTTCAGGAAATACAAAGCTTTGCCGCAGAGCAGTTTGGTGAATACGGAGGATATGCCCAGCAGTATCTGTTTTATTATGGCAAAATTAATAAAATAGGCAAAAAATAAAGAAAAAGTTAGTAAAATTGAGAAAACGAGAGAAAAAAAGAGAAAAGCACACATAAACAGGCCAAAACAATCGGTGGAAATATTTGCATATAAATCACAAAGTGGATAATATATATTTCATCGGTTAGCACTCGTTTAAAGTGAGTGCTAACAGAAAAAAGCAAATAATTCCCGCAAGGGATGATATAAGGAGGAAGAATACATGAAATTAGTACCTTTAGGAGACAGAGTAGTATTAAAGCAGTTAGTTGCTGAAGAAACAACCAAATCAGGAATTGTACTTCCGGGTCAGGCAAAAGAAAAGCCACAGCAGGCAGAAGTTATTGCAGTGGGACCGGGAGGAGTAGTAGACGGCAAAGAAGTTACGATGCAGGTTAAGGTTGGAGATAAGGTTATTTTCTCTAAATATGCAGGAACAGAAGTTAAACTTGATGACGAAGAGTTAATCGTTGTAAGGCAGAATGACATTCTTGCAGTTATTGAATAATTTTTGTATGGAGGTTTTGAATTATGGCAAAAGAGATTAAATATGGTGCAGAAGCAAGAGAAGCACTCGGAGCAGGCGTTAACAAATTAGCAGACACAGTCCGTGTAACACTGGGACCTAAGGGCCGCAATGTAGTTCTTGATAAATCATACGGCGCACCACTCATTACTAACGATGGTGTAACAATCGCAAAGGAAATCGAGCTTCCTGATGCATTCGAAAATATGGGAGCACAGCTTGTAAAAGAAGTTGCAACAAAGACAAATGATGTTGCCGGTGACGGTACTACAACAGCTACCGTACTTGCACAGGCAATGATTGACGAAGGAATTAAGAACCTTGCAGCCGGAGCTAATCCTATTATCTTAAGAAAAGGTATGAAGAAGGCAACAGATTGCGCTGTTGATGCAATTGCCAAAATGAGTTCAAAAGTAACCGGTAAGGACCAGATTGCAAAGGTTGCCGCAATTTCAGCCGGTGATGAAGAAGTAGGACAGTTAGTTGCAGATGCCATGGAAAAAGTTTCAAACGATGGCGTTATAACAATTGAAGAGTCCAAGACAATGAAGACAGAACTTGATGTTGTTGAAGGTATGCAGTTTGACAGAGGTTATGTTTCAGCATACATGGCAACAGATATGGATAAGATGGAAGCAATTCTTGATAATCCTTACATCCTTATCACAGATAAGAAAATCAGCAATATCCAGGAAATTCTTCCGATTCTTGAACAGATTGTACAAAGCGGTGCCAAACTTCTTATTATCGCAGAAGATGTTGAGGGCGAGGCTCTTACAACATTAATTGTAAATAAATTAAGAGGAACATTCAATGTTGTTGCTGTTAAGGCTCCGGGATACGGTGACAGACGTAAGGAAATGTTAAAGGATATCGCTATCCTGACAGGCGGCGAGGTTATATCTGAGGAACTTGGACTTGAACTTAAGGATGCTACTCTTGACCAGCTCGGACGCGCTAAATCAGTTAAGGTTCAGAAGGAAAATACAGTTATCGTTGACGGTGAAGGCTCCAAAGAAGAAATTCAGGCAAGAATTTCACAGATTAAAGCACAGCTTGAGGAAACAACTTCCGAATTCGATAAAGAAAAATTACAGGAGCGTCTTGCCAAACTTGCAGGCGGTGTTGCCGTAATCCGTGTTGGCGCTGCTACAGAAACAGAAATGAAAGAGAATAAGCTTCGTCTTGAAGATGCTTTGGCAGCGACAAAGGCAGCTGTTGAAGAAGGAATTATTTCAGGCGGTGGTTCTGCTTACATTCATGCATCCAAGGAAGTTGAAAAGCTTGCCGATACTCTTGAAGGAGATGAAAAGACAGGTGCCAAACTTATCCTTAAAGCACTTGAGGCTCCGTTATACCACATTGCAAACAATGCAGGCCTTGAAGGCGCAGTAATTATCAATAAAGTAAAAGAATCCGAAGTAGGAACCGGATTTGATGCACTTCATGAAGAGTATGTCAATATGGTTCAGGCCGGAATTCTTGATCCTGCCAAGGTTACAAGAAGTGCTCTTCAGAATGCGACAAGTGTTGCATCTACATTATTGACAACAGAATCAGTTGTTGCCAATATTAAAGAAGAGGCTCCTGCAATGCCTGCCGGCGGCGGAATGGGAGGAATGGGCGGAATGATGTAATATCATAAAGCCTTTTAAATCAGATAAACAGGTCCTGGGACAATGTTTCAAACATATGGTCCGGACCTGTTTGTTTTATATAAAAAAATAAAAATTTTATAATTTTATACTTTTCTTTACACTAAAAACTTAGTACAATAGAAGATGTATACGAATATATGAAAGGAAATAAACTAATGCTTGAAACAGTAGTCGAATGTCTGGTAAAAAGTAAATTAACCGGAAAGGAATATGCTAAGAGAATAGGAATGATTCTGTTGGATGTTATATTAATGTTTGCAGGAATTGTCCTTATTCTTAAATATCCTTTTGTTATTTTCCTTTTTCCGTTTGTAATTTTACTTATGTGTATTTTCACATATCTGGTATTCCGTAACACCAATATTGAGTATGAGTATTCTTTTTTTGACGGAGAGATGGTAATTGACCGTATTATGGGCAGGAAGGTCAGAAAGAGAGTCAGAACTTTTAATTTTGCCAAGATGGATTATATGGCTCCTGAGGGTTCTTCACATATCAGAACCGGTAACAGCAACAGGAAGGTATATGATTATTCTTCACACGATTCTTCACAGAACAATTATGTTGCAGTTTTATATGATGACGCCAACGGGGTGGCTGAATTGAAATTCACGCCTAATGAAGAACTGATTGAAAGACTTCAGAGAAGTTACGCAAGAAAAATATATTCAGACTGAGAATGAATTTTTTCGGATTGACTTTTTTGAATGTTTTTGATATATTCTAATGCATTATACATTTACAATTATTACATTGGTCCGTATGAAAGGACAGAAGAAAGGCAGGATAAGAAAATGGGTACAATTATCGCAGATGGAATAACATTTGATGATGTATTGTTGGTTCCTTCATATTCTGAAGTAACCCCTAACATGATTGAGGTAGGAACTAATCTTACCAAGAAGATTCACTTAAATGTTCCTCTTATGAGCGCAGGAATGGATACGGTAACGGAGCACAGAATGGCTATCGCCATGGCCCGTCAGGGTGGTATAGGTATTATCCACAAGAATATGTCTATTGAACAGCAGGCAGAAGAGGTAGATAAAGTTAAGCGTTCAGAAAATGGCGTAATTACGGACCCGTTTTATCTTTCACCTGATCATACTCTTGAGGATGCAGATAACCTTATGGGCAAATTCCGTATATCAGGTGTACCTATTACCGAAAACGGAAAACTTGTAGGTATTATTACTAACCGTGACCTTAAATTCGAAACGGATTTTACCAAGAAGATTAAGGAATGCATGACAAGTAAGAATCTTGTTACCGCCAAGGTTGGTATTACACTTGAAGAGGCAAAGGCAATTCTTGCCAAGGCAAGAGTTGAGAAACTCCCTATTGTAGATGATGATTTTAATCTTAAAGGATTAATTACAATTAAGGATATTGAGAAGCAGATTAAATATCCTCTTTCAGCCAAAGATGACCAGGGAAGACTTCTCTGCGGCGCAGCTGTAGGAATTACGGCTAATGTTATGGAAAGAGTTGCGGCACTTGTTGCAGCCAAGGTTGACTGTATTGTAGTTGATTCAGCCCACGGTCATTCAAAGAATATTCTTGATACAGTTAAGAAGATTAAAGCAGCTTTTCCTGATTTACAGGTTATTGCAGGAAATATTGCAACCGGTGAGGCCGCAAAGGCTCTTATTGAGGCCGGTGCCGATTGTGTGAAGGTAGGTATCGGACCGGGTTCCATCTGTACAACCCGTGTTGTGGCAGGTATCGGAGTACCTCAGATTTCCGCAATTATGGATGTATATGCTACAGCCAAGGAATATGGAATTCCTGTTATTGCAGACGGAGGAATTAAATATTCCGGAGATTTAACGAAAGCTATTGCAGCCGGTGCTGATGTGTGCATGATGGGAAGCATGTTTGCAGGTTGTGATGAGGCTCCGGGAGACTTTGAGTTATTCCAGGGTCGTAAATATAAAGTTTACAGAGGTATGGGTTCAATCGCCGCAATGGAAAACGGCAGCAAGGACCGTTATTTCCAGACTGATGCCAAGAAACTTGTGCCGGAAGGCGTTGAGGGCCGTGTGGCTTACAAGGGATTGGTTGAAGATACAGTGTTCCAGCTTATGGGCGGTCTTCGTTCAGGAATGGGTTACTGCGGAACCAGAACAATTCAGGAACTTAAAGAGAACGGAAAGTTTGTTAAGATTTCTGCCGCATCTCTTAAAGAGAGCCATCCTCATGATATTCATATTACAAAAGAAGCGCCGAATTACAGCGTAGAGCAGTAAAATTCATAAGGGGTTGTCGAGTATTCGGGAACCCCTTATTGTGTCATGGCGATAGGAAGAATGGGGAAGAATACATGAAGGTTAAACACTTGAAAGCTGTTTTAATAAGCTCAGTGGTGGTTTTGGTTATTGTAGGCTGTATTGTTGTTGCAGACAGCCTGATTAATAAAGACAAAGTAAGCGGAAATTATGCGGGTTCGGATGATGATAGCGGGCCTAAAGAGACTGTTGTTTTGGATCCTTTTCTGACGAGTGACAGGATTACTGCGGATTATCTTACGGTTAATCCTTATTCCCGTCCGGGAGACGAATTAAGTCAGGTTAATGCCATAGTAGTTCACTATGTGGGCAACCCGGGAACAACTGCGGCACAGAACAGGAATTATTTTGAAAATCTTAAAGATACACATGAGAGAAGTGCAAGCAGCCATTATATAATCGGGCTTGAAGGTGAAATTATCCAATGCGTGCCCCTTAGTGAGATATCTTATGCTTCTAATGACAGAAATGATGACACTATTGCAATTGAAAATTGTCATCCTGATGCTACGGGAAAATTCAACCGAAGCACATATGATTCCCTTGTTGAACTTACGGCGGCACTATGCAGGACATACGGACTTAATCCTCAGACGGATGTTATAAGGCATTATGATGTTACGGGAAAACACTGCCCGTTATATTATGTTGAAAATGAGGATGAATGGTATGCGTTTAAGATGGCAGTAGAGAATATGTTGAATAATCAGTAATATTCAAAAGCGAAAGGATTATATTGAAATGACAATAAATGATGTGTCCAGATTGTTTATGTTTGCCGGCGGACTTGGAATGTTCCTCTATGGAATGAAAATAATGTCCCAGGGTCTTCAGAAAGCGGCCGGCGATAAAATGAAGAGTCTGTTGAATGCGGTTACCAACAAAAGGATAATGGGGATTCTTGTAGGTGCGCTTATAACTGCAATCATCCAGAGCTCCGGAGCCACTACCGTAATGGTGGTTGGTTTTGTTAATGCCGGAATTATGAATCTTATGCAGTCCGTCGGTGTAATTATGGGTGCCAATATCGGTACAACTATTACGGCATGGATTGTTTCACTTAATTCCGTGGGAGGAGCAATAGATTTCCTTAAACCAAGTTTTTTTGCACCGTTTTTAATCGGAATTGGTGCAGCTTTTGTGATGTTTTGCAAGAATCATAAGAAGCAGAACATGGGTGAAATTATTCTTGCACTTGGAATGCTCTTTTTCGGACTGTGCATTATGCAGGACGCCATGGAAGTATACATGAAAAACGAAGCTATGCAGGATGTATTTCTTACCATAGGTTCAAATCCGTTCTTAGGATTATTGATAGGTATAGTTGTAACGGGAATTATGCAGAGTTCATCAGCATCCGTCGGAGTATTGCAGACAATGGCGGGCTTTGGCATAGTACCGGCAGGAACGGCGGTGTTTATCTGTCTGGGTGCCAATATAGGTTCATGTTTTACCGCTCTTTTATCAAGTGCGGGTGCATCCAAAAATGCCAAGAGAGCGGCGGTAATTAATATGGCCTTTAATACATTGGGCGTTCTTATCTGGGGAACATTGATATTTATTTTCTTTAAAATTTTCCCTGAAAAGCAGACATATATTATGTCCAGTGTTTCAATAGCACTTTTCCATCTGTGCTTTAATCTGGCTTCAATAATTATTTTCTACGGATTTGCGGGAAAACTTGTTAAGTTATCAGAAAAGATAATCAAAGACAAGGACGAAGGAAAAGGAAAAGAAGTTGTTGTACAGCAGGATGGTGTTACCCACCTTGATGACCGTATTCTTAATACACCGTCATTAAGTATACAGGCAGTTAACAATTATGTTGTGAAATTAGGTAAGATATGTTCAGAAAATATTAAGCGAAGCCTTGATATGCTTACGGACAATAAGTACGAACTTCTGGATACCGTTCTTGATACGGAAAAACATATTGATGATTATGTAGCGGAGATTTCGGATTTCCTTGTAAAATTAAGTAATGCGGGACTTACGGACAGGCAGAGCCGTCAGGTCAAAAACCTTATCTACACAATAATCGATTTGGAGAGAATAGGAGATCATTCCGAAAACATAGCCGAACTGGCCCAAAAGCTTCATGATAATTCACTGACTTTTTCAGAATACGGACTTAACGATTTGAAGAAAATCCGTTTCGCGGCAGAAGGAGCAGTGGACAGTGCAGTGGCCGCAAGAGAGAATTGTAACCTTGAAATGGCAAGGAAAACTTTTAGATTTGAAGATGATGTGGATGCACTTGAAGAAGAAATCCGCGAAAGGCATATTGAGCGTCTTTCAAGGAGAGAATGCAATTCCGAGACAGGAGTTATCTTTCTCAATGTTCTTACGAATCTGGAAAGGGTTTCCGACCATGCAGTTAATATTGCGGGCTATGTAAAGGATGAAGCATAATGTTTGAACAAAACCTTAATGAATTGACGCAGCATGTCAATGTGCGTGCCAATTTGATTAAAATAAAGGAATTATTACAGGAAGCGGATAACAAAGAGGTTCTCAAAAAGGAACCTCTGTATCAGGCTTCCTTATTCCCGTTTTTGCTTGAAAATGAGGACCCTAAGGTCCGTAAAAATGCGGCACTGATAATGGGCATTTTGGGCGAAGAGGAGTATGGCGATATACTTTTTAAAGCATATTGTAAAGAAGAAACTCTTTTTGTAAGGAGTGCATACCTTAAAGCTCTTAAGAATTATCCATATGACGCGTATAAGGAGTATTTATCCGAACGCAAAAAGTATATCGAGAGCGGTGATTTTGATTCCGGAGATGTAAAACATATAGCTGAAGAATTGAAAGTTCTCTGTGGAATGCTTGATGATGAAACTCAAAGAAAGAGACATACTGCGGTTAATCCGGCTGTTCCGGTAAGGGTTATTCTTGCTGCAAGGGAAGAAGTTACGGAACTTTTATGTAAAGAGATAGATAAAAGAGCGGTTTGTAAGGATGTCCGTAAGGTTTTCTGCGGTGTGATGACAGTAACAAAAGATATCAGAGCTTTATCGGATATACGGTATTACAGAGAAATGCTTTTTCCGGTTAACGGAATGAAAAGTTATACCAAAGCAGAACTTCCAAAGGCTGTAGCTGAGGGAAATCTTATGTCTGTTCTTGATATGCTTCATGGAAAGAATGACAGCCCTTTTTATTTCAGGGTTACAGCAAATAATCCGGATACAGGAGATATTGCATCAAGAATACAGGCACTTTCCGGAGGAAGGCTTGTTAATTCCCCATCCGATTATGAGATAGAATTGAAACTTATTGCTGCCGCAAATGACAGGTATGGGGTTTTTGTAAAACTGCATACCTTTGATGATACAAGATTCCGATACAGGAAAAATTATGTGGCTGCATCCATAAATCCGGTTAATGCGGCTGTCATTACTGCTCTTGTAAAGGATTACCTTAAGAAGGATGCTACGGTTCTTGATCCCTGCTGTGGTGTGGGAACCATGCTTATTGAAAGAAACCGGGTTGTTAAAGCCGGGCATATGTACGGAGTGGACACATTTGGAAAGGCAGTTGAGGGCGGAAGGGAAAATGCCGGCCTTGCAGGCGTAAATATTAATTTTGTCAATCGTAATTTTTTTGATTTTACGAGTAAGCATCTTTTTGATGAAATAATAACCAATATGCCTGATTTTGCAGGAACTGAAGCTGATGATTTTTATACGAAATTTTTTGACAGTGCCAAAAAGCTTCTTAAGAAAAACGGAAGAATGATTTTATATTCAGATAAAAAGAATCTTGTCAGAAAAAATCTGCGTCTTGATGAAGAGTGGAAGCTTCTTAAAGAACTGGTGCTGAAAGATAAAGAAGAACATTATATTTTTGTTATCGAAAAATAAACGGGGCGGTTTACATGTACGAATTTGGTATGTCACAATTAGTTAAATATCTGGTATATGACGAAGACTTTGTTACAATAGCCAGAAATATCTTTAAAGATATGATGGCTGATTTGGGAACTGACAGTCTGTACCTGATGCAGTCATACCCGGATTCCGACACATTGAAAGTTATCATATCTGAGACTACCGATGCGAATGCAGAGTTTTTTCCGGAAGGAGAAGATACATCCAAAAAATCTCTGGAGCAGAATAATATTTTGGCGTTTCCGGTAGTAATCAGGAATGAGGCAGCCATGTATGTGTGTGCCTTTTTCGGTTCAAAGGAATGCAGCGAAGAACAGAAAAAAGCATTGGAGACAATTACTCTCATTATTCAGAGTATTGCATCCAGAAAAAATTTTGAGGATTCCATGGAAAATTCTCTTAAGCTTCTTGGGGTGATTCTTGATGAAATACCTTCAGGGGTTGCCGTTCTTGACCGGAAAGAAAAAAATGTCCTTATGCTAAACAGGCTGGGAGCGGAGTCTGTGGCAATGCAGAATGCCATGGGAACGGCCCTTATTAAATATATTGAAACCGGAAGCAGAAATCTGTATGAAATATATGATACTGAGACGGGATTGTGGTTTGATGTGCAGTTTACCGGACTTAACTGGATCGACGGCAGGGAGGTACTTCTGTGTACCGTAATCGATGTTACGCAGAAGGTTAAAAACCAGCAGAGAATAGAATATCAGGCCAATAATGATTATCTGACGGGTCTGTTTAACAGAATGAAGTGTGAGAGGGATGTTAAAGAGGTTATTGAAAAAGCCGTATGTAATAAAGAGCGTGGTGCACTTATTTTTCTCGACCTGGATGATTTTAAACAGGTTAATGACGGATTGGGACATCAGTACGGGGATGTACTTCTGCAGGAGATTGCAGGAGCGTTGTCAGCCATACCTGAAATCAGTAACTGCTGCTACAGAATGGGTGGCGATGAATTTGTAATAATTATCAGACCGGAATATTTTCAAAATATTTCGGGAATTGTTGATAATATAAGTAAAAGATTCGGAGAACCTTGGATGATACTGGGAACGGAATATTACTGTACAATGAGTATGGGTCTTGCTGTTTTCCCTGACTGCGGTTCCCATGTGCATGATGTTTTGAAAAAAGCAGATTATGCAATGTATCAGGCCAAAAAAGGCGGCAAAAACAGGTATTTATGGTATTCTGACGATGAAAACGACAGAAACAGACGGATGAACTATGTTGAGGCTGCCGTTAAAAATGCCGTTTCAGGTGACTGCGGTGGACTTAAGCTTTGTTTTCTTCCTGTTGTGGATGTTAACAACAGGCTTTCTGCCGTGAAAGTATCGGTGTCCCTTTCTGACCCGGATTCGGATATAGAACCGGATGAGTTTTCAGATGCAGTTGAAAACCTTGGAGTAGCCGGAATTGTTGGGGATTATGTTCTTGATGAATCATGTAAGATACTTTCATCGTGGAATTCGGAGTATGACGAAAATCTTAAAATGCTTATCCCGGTATATGCCGTACAGCTTATTGCAGGGAATCCGGTTTCAAAATGTCTTGATACAATCAGAGAAAACAGAGCGGATTCCGGAAATATATTTTTAAACATTTCGGAAACTACCGTACTCAGGGATGTGGATAAGGCGGTATCTACTCTGGATGTTCTGAGGGTACACGGAATCGGTGTGGCTTTGGATGATTTCGGAAAAGGTGATATGTCACTCGAACGGATATCGGTATACAAAGCCTCTGTGGTTACGGTTTCCGATGAATTCCTGAAGAAAAAAGGTACACTGGGTACAGCGGTTGTTAAAGGCCTGTCCGATATTAAGAAAGAAATGGGATTCTTATTGTGCAGTGATGATAAAGACAGCCCGTGTGATTTGCTGATTTACCCTGACAGATTACTTTCCCGGGATGAATTTGAAAAAGAATGGTTGGCATGATATGAGTGATTTATGGAGTTACGGAAGCTTTTTGAATTTTCAGAACAATAAATATATAGACGGAGCCGGAAATAATGCCGGTATAATGTATGCCGGCAATATGATGTATGAAAGCGGTGTAAGGATTTTTATTCTTACACCACAGTTTTATTATCAGGACGGCAGACAGCATAACTTAAGACGGGTTAAAGCGGCCAAAGAAACAGCGGAACTTTTGAAGCAAAGGTATCCCGGTGCCACAGTATATACCGGCAGCAGAGTGCGGTATTACAGAGGAGTTTTTTCATCAGGCAATGATGAGCCTGTAATTACGATTGGGAACAGCAGATATGTGTTGCTGGAGTTTGAGCAGGATGCGTCCGTGAGATTCATAAGGGATGGTGTGGAGGAAGCCTTCAAAAGGGGATACAGAGTTATCATAGAGAATATTTTTATGTATGACAGCATGAGAGATACGGATGATGTTAAAGAACTCATGGAATATGGCGCGTATTTTCTTATGAACATATCCGCAATGCCCCATAAGCTTTCCAAGTCCAAACAGAGATTCATTGAAAGCCTTATACTTGGGAAATGCATTCATCTTATAAGTACGGATAAAACCAATATGGATACCGGACTGTTAAATAAGGCGGAGACGGCATTACAGAAGCTTTGCGGCGAAGAAAGATGCAGAGTGATGATGTATGAAAATTATATTAATATACTTAATGACAGCCTTTTGGAGTAAATTAGTATTGACATACATGATTAATGGCACTATTATAATACCGTGATGAAAAATAACGAAATATCTTCAGGGCAGGGTGCAATTCCCAATCGGCGGTATAGTCCGCGAGCGTTAAGCATGAACCGGTGAGACTCCGGTACCGACAGTATAGTCTGGATGGAAGAAGATGACATTAATGACTTTGTGCTTTAGTTGAGGCACAGGGTATATATGGACATGTACTTTACGGCATCTGAAGAGATTCAGATGCCGTTTTTCAGTTAGCAGTAAACCCTGTTAAACCAAGCTTTGTGAAGTGGATTACGAGCAATTGGTTCGATTTCCATTCACTATTTAAATCCTTAATGTCAATCCCTGAAAATGCACAGTTCTTTGTCTGAATACGGCAAAGGATGAGTAAGAGTAAAGGAGAAAATTAATCATGAACAAGTTTTTATCACATTTTACAAAATTATGGGATGCGGTAAAGGATAATACCATATTCCTGCTTGAATTTCTGGGAATTGTCCTGGGAATTATTCTGGTTGCATATGTTGCCGAACTTCTTATCAGAAGAAAAGAAAGGAAGCAGACCGGTACTGCACCTGCCGAAAAAATTCTTTCCACAAGAAAAATTGCCGTTACAGGTGTTTTGGCTGCACTGGCGGGAATATTGATGCTGTTTGAAATTCCGCTTCCTTTTGTACCGTCATTTTATAAGCTGGACTTCAGTGAGATTCCGGTGCTTATCTGTGGATTTGCATACGGTCCGGTAGCAGGCGTTCTTTGCGAGGCTGTTAAAATAATAATAAAGCTTCTGCTTAAGGGAAGCTCTACAGCTTTTGTAGGAGAACTTGCCAACTTCGTTGTGGGATGTGCTTTTATTTTGCCGGCTACAATTATTTACCATATAAAGAAGTCAAAGAAAACAGCATTGATAGGATGCATTGTGGGAACGATTGTCCTTGTTCTTGCAGGAACAAGCTTCAATGCAATATATCTTTTACCTAAATTTTCAGAGCTTTACGGAATGCCGATGGAAACAATTATTGCAATGGGAACAGCCGTTAACAAAAATGTAAACAGTGTTACTTCCCTTGTGATTATGTGTGTTGCTCCGCTTAATCTTTTAAAAGGTTTTTCCGTATCCTTAGTCACAATGCTTATTTATCATCCGTTAAGACCTATACTTAAAAAAGGGTGAAAATTCTCTGCTTGCAAAAAAAACTGTATGTTCGTATACTTAATCTGAGATACTATTTTAATGAGAAATAAATAGTCTCGGGAAAGGAATATAACATGGTTTTTGATGCGTCTAAATATGAATTAATTGAACAAACCAGAATAGAGGAACTCAAGTCTGACGGATTTCTTTTGAAACACAGAAAATCCGGAGCGAGAGTGGTTATTTTGTCAAATGATGATGAAAACAAAGTTTTTTCCATCGGATTTCGTACACCGCCTCCTGACAGCACGGGAGTTCCTCATATTTTGGAACATTCTGTACTCTGCGGTTCCGCCAAATATCCTGCAAAGGATCCTTTTGTGGAGCTTGCCAAAGGTTCCCTTAATACTTTTTTAAATGCAATGACATATCCGGATAAAACTGTATATCCTATTGCAAGCTGCAATGATGTGGATTTTAAAAACATCATGGATGTATATATGGATGCGGTTTTTAATCCGAACATATACACAAGAAAAGAAATTTTTATGCAGGAAGGCTGGCATTATGAACTGGAGTCGGCTGATGCTTTGTTACAATATAACGGAGTAGTATACAATGAGATGAAAGGGGCTTTCTCTTCTCCGGATGATATGCTTGCAAGATACTGCCTTAATTCGCTTTATCCTGATACCGCCTACAGTGTGGAGTCAGGCGGAGACCCTGAATGCATACCTGATTTATCGTACGAGGAATTCCTTAATTTCCACCGTAAACTATATCATCCGTCCAACAGCTATATTTATCTGTACGGAAATTGTGACATGAGCGAACGCCTTGAATATCTTGATCGGGAATATCTGTCTTCATATGATTATCTTTCCGTGGATTCCGAAATAGGTCTGCAGAAACCTTTTGAATACATGAAAAGAACTGAAGCAGAGTATTCGGTTACCGAAGATGAGGGTTGTGAAAACAAGGCCTGCCTGGCATATAATGTAAGTATAGGTACTTCTCTGGACAAAGAACTGTATCTTGCTTTCCAGGTGCTTGATTATGCACTTTTATCTTCTCCGGGGGCACCTGTTAAACAGGCTCTTATTGATGCAGGAATCGGAGAGGAAGTATACAGCACATATGAAAACGGTATCAGACAGCCAATGCTTACCATTGCAGCCAAGAATACGGATGCGGACAGGGCAGATGAGTTTATAGATATCATTAAAGATACTCTTAGCAAAATCGTGAAAAACGGAATTAACAAAGATGCCCTGAAAGCAGGAATAAATGTTCTTGAATTCAGTTACAGGGAGGCTGATTTCGGCAGATTTCCTAAAGGACTTATGTATGGACTTAATCTCATGGACAGCTGGCTCTATGATGAGACCAAACCGTTTATCCATCTTAGCAGGAATGACACATACAGCTTTTTGAAAGAGCAGGTGGAAACAGGGTATTTTGAGGAACTTGTTCAAAAATATATCCTTGATAATACACATTCCTCACTTGTAATTTTAAAACCTGTGGTAAATCTTACGGCAATTAATGAGCAGAAAACTGCCGGAAAGCTTGCAGCATACAAAGAGTCTCTTTCAAAAGAAGAGATTGAAAAACTTGTTTTGGAGACTGCGGAACTTAAGAAATACCAGTCTGAGCCTACACCTGAGAAGGATCTGGCTACGATTCCTCTTTTGTCAAGAGAAGACATAAGTAAGGATATAATTCCGCTTTATAACAGCTTTGAGGAAATAGACGGAGTTAAGGTTGACCACCATAATATTTATACCAACGGAATCGGATACCTTAATCTCTCTTTTGACATTTCCAATGTCGCAGATGAAGACATACCTTATGTGGGACTTCTGGGAAATGTAATCGGATATATCGATACCGAAAATCACAGCTATGATGAGCTTTCCAATGAAGTGGATATGCATACCGGCGGAATTTTACCGGATTTTACCGTATATCAGAATATAAAAGACAGAAAAAAAGTGTCCGCCGCATTTTCAATAAAATGTAAGTCACTGATTTCAGAGTACGATACGGCATTTTCACTTATAAATGAAATGATGTACCAATCCAAATACGATGACTATAAGAGGCTTAAAGAAATCCTTGCGGAGGTTAAATCCCGTCTGCAGGCCAAAATCCTGTCTGCAGGCCATGCAGTGGCCCTTAACGAATGTTATTCACAGTTTATGGAATCTGCCAGATACACAAGTCTTACATCAGGAATTCCGTACTATTATTTTATTGCCGATTTGTATGCAAACTTTGATGCAAAGAAAGAACTGATTGCCGGAAAGCTTATGGAAATAACAGGACAGATTTTTGTGAAGGACAGACTTACTGTATCATACACTTCCGATGATGAAGGATATGATGCTGTTAAGCCGGGACTGGCTGAGTTCATAAAAGGCATTTTAGCCGGCGGCATGGAAGCGTATAAGCGTAACTTTGTATTTGAAAAGAAAAAAATAGGCTATAAAACTTCCTCCCAGGTTAATTATGTGGCACGATGCGGAGATTTTTATGAGGCCGGTTTATCTTATAATCCGTCACTTACCGTATTGCGTACAATGATGAGTTATGATTATTTGTGGATTAACATCCGTGTAAAGGGTGGAGCATACGGCTGTATGAACGGTTATTCCGTATCAGGTTCAGGGTATTTTCTTTCATACAGAGACCCTAACATAGCCGCTACCAACAGAATATATGAGGGAGTTCCTGCGTATGTTGCGAATTATGACGGTGACGAAAGGGAAATGACCAAGTATATTCTCGGAACATTCAGCGAACTGGACACTCCGCTTACCCCACAGGGTAAAGGAAACCGTTCTTTTGAATCATATATGCAGAATGTGGATGAGGATTATCTTAAGGAACGCAGACTTAAAATTCTTGCAACCGATAAGGAAGATATTCACAGCCTTGAACCGATTGTTAAGGCCATCCTTGATTCCGGCTATCTTTGCGTAATCGGCAATGCGGAAAAAATAGACAGCGATAGTGAACTTTTTGATGAAGTGAAAAATTTATTTTAGCGAAGGACGGTAAGATTTTGGATAAAAAATCAGGATTTGTGGCTCTGATTGGCAGGCCCAATGTAGGAAAATCAACTTTAATGAACAGGCTTATAGGACAGAAAATCGCCATAACATCAAATAAGCCCCAGACAACAAGAAACCGTATTCAGACGGTGTATACGGATGAAAGAGGGCAAATTATCTTTCTTGATACCCCGGGAATACACAAGGCCAAAAATAAACTTGGGGAATACATGGTAAATGTGGCTGAAAAATCACTTGAAGATGTGGATGTGGTGTTGTGGCTGGTTGAACCTACCACCTATATAGGTGCCGGTGAGCAGCATATTATAACCAGGCTTAAAGGCTGTAAAAAACCTGTTATTCTTGTGATTAACAAAGTAGATACAATTCCCAAAGAGGAAATACTTAAATTTATCGATGCATACCGTAAAGAAATGGATTTTGCGGAGATTCTTCCGGTATCGGCGCTTAAGGGCATTAACACGGATGATCTTACGGATACGATTTTTAAATATCTTCCGTACGGACCTTTATTCTATGATGAAGATACCGTAACGGACCAGCCGATGCGCCAGATTGTTGCGGAGCTGATAAGGGAAAAGGCGCTTAGATGCCTTTCGGATGAAATTCCCCACGGAATAGCCGTAACCATTGAGAAAATGAAAGAGCGTCCCGACGGTTCCATGTGGGATATAGAGGCAACAATTGTTTGTGAAAGGGACAGTCATAAAGGTATTATTATAGGAAAAGGCGGTGCCATGCTTAAAAAAATCGGCTCTGCAGCAAGATTTGAGATAGAAAGAATGTTAGAGCAGCAGGCGAATCTTAAGCTTTGGGTCAAGGTTCGTAAGGAATGGCGTGACTCCGAACTTCTTATGAAGAATTACGGATACAGGAAAGAGGACTAAATGGCAGATTTGGTCAAAGCAAGAGGCATGGTGATTTCATCATCGCCCGTTGGGGAGAATGATAAAAGGGTTGTTCTCCTGACTAAGGAATACGGTAAAATAAGTGCGTTTGTCCGTGGGGCAAGAAGACCCGGCAACCATTTGATGGCTGCCAGTGACAGTTTTGCCTTCGGAACATTTTATCTAATGTGCGGCAAAAGTTCATATACCATGGTGAATGCGGAAATATCAGATTATTTCAGGGAACTGACGACTGATATTACCGTAACATACAGTGCCTATTATTTTCTTGAACTGGCAGAATATTATGCGGTGGAAAATGAAGATGCATCTGCCATGCTGAATCTTATATATGCATCTTTCAGGGCTCTTCTGAACGATAAACTGGACAAAAAGCTTGTAAGGTATATCTATGAATTGAAGATTCTTGTTCTTAACGGAGAGTATCCGGAATTCTTCCATTGCTGTAAATGCAGGAAAAAAGAGATGCTTACAGGATTTTCGATTGCGTCAGCCGGCGTTTTATGCAGTGATTGCGGACACGGAGCGGCTGATTTGATAGAAATAAATGAATCAACATTGTATACATTGCAGTATATTGTGTGTTCCGATATAAGAAAGCTTTATACATTTACGGTATCGGATGAGGTGCTCGCAGAGCTTCGTATGATTTTGGCAAGATGTATACATACATTTGTGGAGAAAAAAATGAAATCCCTTGATATTCTTGATTCATTGACATAATATGTCTTGAAAAATTACCGTAAAACATATACAATTATTCAAAAGTGACGCTGACCCACAGCGTATTATTAAATTGAGAGGTAGAGATTATGGAAAAAACAATGGACAAAATTGTTGCTTTGGCAAAATCCAGAGGTTTTGTGTATCCGGGTTCCGAAATTTACGGCGGACTTGCAAATACATGGGATTACGGAAACCTTGGAGTCGAGCTTAAGAACAATGTAAAAAAAGCATGGTGGCAGAAATTCGTACAGGAGAGTCCGTACAATGTAGGTGTTGACTGTGCAATCCTTATGAATCCACAGACATGGGTAGCTTCCGGACACCTTGGAGGTTTTGCAGATCCTCTTATGGACTGTAAGGCGTGCAAGGAGCGTTTCCGTGCAGATAAATTAATTGAGGACTGGGCATCAGAGAATAACTATACTCTTGAAAATGCAGTTGATGCATGGAGCAATGAAGAAATGCAGAATTTCATCAGCGAGAAAGAAATCTGCTGTCCTTCCTGCGGCAAGAGGGATTTTACCGAAATCAGACAGTTTAACCTGATGTTTAAGACATTCCAGGGAGTAACCGAGGATGCCAAAAACACAGTTTATTTAAGACCTGAAACAGCCCAGGGTATTTTCGTTAACTTCAAAAATGTTCAGAGAACATCCCGCAAGAAAGTTCCTTTCGGTATCGGACAGATTGGAAAATCCTTCCGTAACGAGATAACACCGGGTAACTTTACTTTCAGAACAAGAGAATTTGAGCAGATGGAACTGGAATTCTTCTGCAAACCGGGAACAGACCTTGAATGGTTCAGATACTGGAGAGAATTCTGTATCAACTGGTTAAAGAGCCTTGGAATGAAAGACGAAGAAATGCGTGCAAGGGATCATTCTCCTGAGGAATTATGTTTCTACTCAAAAGGAACAACAGACATCGAATTTTTATTCCCGTTCGGATGGGGCGAGCTCTGGGGTATTGCAGACAGAACGGATTACGACCTTACACAGCATCAGAATGTGTCAGGTGAGGATATGTCTTATTTTGATGATGAGGACAATTCAAAATATGTACCTTATGTCGTAGAACCGTCTCTCGGTGCGGACCGTGTAACACTTGCTTTCCTTTGCTCAGCATATGACGAGGAAGAGCTTGAGGGCGGAGATATGAGAACAGTACTTCATTTCCATCCTGCTCTTGCACCTGTCAAAATCGGTGTGCTTCCTCTTTCCAAGAAGCTTAACGAAGGTGCCGAAAAGATTTATACAGAACTTTGCAAGAAGTATAACTGCGAGTTCGATGACAGAGGAAATATCGGTAAGAGATACAGAAGACAGGACGAAATCGGAACTCCTTTCTGTGTAACTTATGATTTTGAATCCGAAACAGACGGATGCGTAACAGTAAGAGACAGAGATACAATGGCTCAGGAAAGAATTAAAATCGAAGACCTGGGCAGGTATTTCGAAGATAAATTTACATTCTGATTAAAGGTTGTCTATGAAATGTGACAAATGTGGATTTGAACATAATAGCAGGTCGGTATGCCCTAAGTGCGGAGCCAGAGTAGTATTCGTCAACGAGGATTACTTAAGACGGAGAAAAGAATGGGAGGAAGCACAGAAACAGGGCATGACTGACGGCATGCTGCCACCGGGTATCATGCATTCCACAAGGGAAGAGTATGATGCCAAAAACGGCAGGGACCGCAGTGTGACCTACAAAGATGAAGGCGGGCCGGAGACGGCGGGCCTTTCTTTGGCTGTAATAAAAGATTATGCATTGAAGTTATGGAATAAATTATCCGGTTTTATTAAAAAACACCGCCCCAAAAGAGGCAGGGATAATCCGGTAATCAGGGAACTTAAATTCGACGATTCTTTGGATACCCTGGATACATCCAAACTTGTATTAAGCCATAAAATATACAAAAACCGTTTAAAATGGCCGGCAATAGGTCTTGCCGCAGCAGCAGTCATTGCAGCCGGTGTAATTATTCCCGTGAATATAGTTAAAAACATTGACAGGAGTAATATATTCTTTTTTGACGGTAATAAAGGATATATGGCAACGGACACCCAAAAGGCGGTGCTTGAGACAGCCGGAGAATTTTCTGTATATGATTCCAATTCCCGGGGATTTATTGCATCCGGAGAGAGCGGCATATTTATATACACTGACGGAAAATGCGTTAACTATCCTGCCGAGTCACCGGTAATTCTTAGCTGCAGCAAGGATTTCAATCAGGTGCTTTATCTGGACGGGAATACACCCAAAATTATTTCGTCCGGCGAAACAGTTTCTATTCCGACAGACAGCCACGCAGGCTTTACCGACGCCTGTGCGGTAAGTGACAACGGAAAATATTTTGTTCTGACCGCATATGACAATATTGATGATAATGATGTGTATACAATGTACTGCGGAAATGAAGCCGGAGAAACGAATGTTTTCTCAAAAGACAATCAGGAAAAAGAAATTGTATTCATAGATGAAGACGGAAAACTTGTATATCTGGACATGGAAACTGCCAGATACGGTATTGTTAATAACAAAACCCTGATGATGAATAATATTTCCGGAGATAATGAAGAATCCGTAACGATAGCGGAAGAAGTGGAAAGTACCGAATATTTTGCCCAATCGGATACTCTTTATTATCTGACCGAAGAAGGCAGGTTATTCATGGCTGACGGCAATAATCTGACAAAACAGGTTTTGGTGGACAGCAATGTTCTGGAGATAACTGCCAACTCTCTTACGGGTAATTCGTCTCTTTTATATGAAAAAGAAAACGGATACTATCTTGCCCGGAATAACGGGGAAAACACTTTCCTTTTCTCCTCCGACAGGACAACGCCGGAAATATATTATCATGACGGGGATTCATATGTGGTTTATGTTATAGGAAACACCCTGTACAGAGCCGGATTTTCGGGTAAAAGCGAAGAAGTTTCCGGACTTTCGGAAAATAGCGGCATATATTACATGGATAATGAAAATTGCTACATAGGAATTGACGATAATAATGTCCTTTTTAAAATCACTGATAAAAAGGAAACAATTGCGGAGCAGGTTACCGGAATCGTGGAATGTGAAAATTTTAACGGATTGATGTATATAAGAAACGGAAACCTCTGCCGTATTAAGAAGCTGTCTTCAAAAGAAAAAGTTTTAATATCTGATTTCGGCAGCGTGGAAAGAGCCGCATTTTCCCGCGGAAAATACTATTTTACGGACAGCGATTCCGTATTATGGGAAGTATCGGGAAACGGTAAAGAAAAAATCAATCTGGGAAAAGTTGAAAAGTGGCTTTTCATGGAGTAAAGTATCTTGATATTTTTTTATTTTATGATATACTATTATAGGTTAGACTATAATCATTTTACTAGTAATAATATTTTTTAGGAGGAATCATAAAAATGGCAAAAAAATGGGTATATACCTTCAAAGAAGGTAACATGACCATGCGTAACTTACTTGGCGGTAAGGGTGCTAACCTTGCAGAAATGACAGAAATCGGACTTCCTGTACCACAGGGCTTCACAATCACAACAGAAGCTTGTACACAGTACTATGAAGACGGAAGAAAGATTAACGACGAAATCATGGCTCAGGCTATGGAAGGCGTTAAGTGGATGGAAGAAGTTAACGGAAAGAAATTCGGTGACCTTAAGAACCCACTTCTTGTTTCAGTTCGTTCAGGTGCCAGAGCTTCAATGCCTGGTATGATGGATACTATTCTTAACCTTGGTCTTAATGACGAAGTTGTTGAGGCTATGATCGAGGGTAACCCTGATCCATCATTCAAGCGTTTCGTATATGACTCTTACAGACGTTTCATCCAGATGTTCTCTGATGTAGTTATGGAAGTTGGTAAGAAATACTTTGAACAGCTCATCGATGAGATGAAGGAAAAGAAAGGCGTTAAGTATGACGTAGATCTTACAGCTGACGACCTTAAAGAACTTGCTGCTCAGTTCAAAGCAGAATATAAGAATCAGTTAGGCGAAGACTTCCCTTCAGATCCTGTTGTTCAGTTAAAGCTTGCTATCGAAGCAGTATTTAAGTCATGGGACAACCCACGTGCTAATGTATATAGAAGAGATAACGATATCCCATATTCATGGGGTACTGCAGTTAACGTAATGCCAATGGTATTCGGTAACTTAAATAACGAATCAGGTACAGGTGTTGCATTTACAAGAGATCCTGCTACAGGTGAGAACAAGCTCATGGGCGAGTTCCTTATCAATGCACAGGGTGAAGACGTAGTTGCCGGTGTTCGTACACCAATGCCTATCGCTCAGATGGAACAGGAATTCCCTGAAGCATACGCTGAATTCATCAAAGTATGTGAAATCCTTGAAAATCATTATCATGATATGCAGGATATGGAATTCACAGTTGAAAACAGAAAATTATACATGCTTCAGTGCCGTAACGGTAAGAGAACAGCTCCTGCTGCTCTTAAGATTGCATGTGACCTTGTTGATGAAGGACATAAGACGGAAGAAGAAGCAGTTATGATGATTGATCCTCGTAACCTTGATACACTTCTTCATCCACAGTTTGATGCTGCTGCTCTTAAGTCAGCAACACCAATCGGAAAAGGTCTTGGTGCTTCTCCTGGAGCTGCATGCGGTAAAGTTGTATTCACAGCTGACGATGCAGTTGAATGGGCTGCTAAGGGCGAGAAGGTAGTTCTTGTTCGTCTTGAGACATCTCCTGAAGATATTACAGGTATGAAGGCTGCTCAGGGTATCTTAACAGTTCGTGGTGGTATGACAAGCCATGCTGCCGTTGTTGCCCGTGGTATGGGTACATGTTGTGTTTCCGGTTGTGGAGATATCAACATGGATGAAGAAAACAAGAAATTCACATTAGCAGGAAAGACATTTGTAGAAGGTTCAGAAATCTCTATCGATGGTACAACCGGTAACATTTACGAGGGACTTATCCCTACAGTAGATGCTTCTATCGCAGGTACATTCGGAAGAGTTATGGCTTGGGCAGACAAGTTCAGAACTCTTAAGGTTAGAACTAATGCAGATACTCCTGCAGATGCTAAGAAAGCACGCGAACTCGGTGCTGAAGGAATCGGTCTTTGCCGTACAGAGCATATGTTCTTCGAAGAAGACAGAATTGCAGCATTCAGAGAAATGATTTGTGCAGATACAGTAGAAGAAAGAGAAGCAGCTCTTGAGAAGATCCTTCCATATCAGCAGGGAGATTTCAAGGCATTATATGAGGCTCTTGAAGGAAATCCTGTTACAATCAGATTCCTTGATCCACCTCTTCATGAGTTCGTTCCTACTGAAGAAGCTGACATTGAGAAGCTTGCTAAGGCTCAGGGCAAATCAGTTGAAGATATCAAAGCTATCATCGCTTCATTACATGAGTTTAACCCAATGATGGGTCACAGAGGATGCCGTCTTGCAGTTACTTATCCTGAAATTGCTAAGATGCAGACAAAGGCAGTTATCCGTGCAGCTATTGAAGTTCAGAAAGCTCATCCGGATTGGAATGTTAAGCCTGAAATCATGATTCCGCTTGTATGTGAAGTTAAAGAGCTTAAGTATGTTAAGAAAGTTGTTGTTGAGACAGCTGATGCTGAAATCGCAGCAGCAGGCGTTAAGCTTGAATACGAAGTTGGTACAATGATCGAGATTCCTAGAGCAGCTCTTACAGCTGACGAAATCGCTACAGAAGCTGATTTCTTCTGCTTCGGTACTAACGACCTTACACAGATGACATTCGGTTTCTCTCGTGACGACGCAGGTAAGTTCCTTAATGCTTACTATGATGCTAAGATTTTCGAGAACGATCCATTTGCTAAGCTTGACCAGACAGGTGTTGGTAAGCTTATGGAGACAGCTATCAAACTTGGTAAGCCGGTTAATCCTAAGCTCCATGTTGGTATCTGCGGCGAGCACGGCGGAGATCCTTCATCAGTTGAGTTCTGCCACAAGATTGGTCTTGACTATGTTTCATGTTCACCATTCCGTGTGCCAATTGCAAGACTTGCAGCAGCACAGGCTGCTATCGCAAACAAATAATTAAATTATTCTATATGTCAGCCCCGCGGTTCCCGTGGGGCTGATATCATTAATGATTCATTCATATCTAATTTCTATCCTTTTATGGAGCAAAGTCCTGATGGGAAACTTGATTTCTACTAAAACATGGCTATATCAAGTCAATGGACAGAAAAAAGACCCGATTTCGACCGGTAATTCTTCTAAAAATGCCGAAAACCACGTGCCGAGGTAGAAAAAAATCTTCAAATCCCCAAATTTATCAAATAAAATGAGAAAAATCTCTGCTAAATTAGGTCGGAGTCTGCGTTTATGTAGAAAATGCCTTAATCAGAGGTCATATTTTCTGCTAAAAATGCGTAGTCGATACCTGTTTAGTAGAACTATTGTTAAAGGAGGAATGTGTCACGATAGAAGAAATGAGAAAGCAGATAGAGGAGAAAACGCTGATATTGGAAAAGACCGAGAAATTCATTGCAGATGCCTCAGAAGGTATATTGAAGTATCAGAGAAAGAAAGGAAGATTATACTACTATCGGCAGGAAAAGGAGCCGACGACGCAACAGTGGAGCACAACATATATTAAGAAAAATCAGATGAGTCTTGCAATTGAATTGGCGGAGAAGGGATATCTGATAACCGTAGCCGCAGTGCTGAAAAGCCAGATAGCTTTGCTTCAGGAGTTTGTACAAAAATATAATGAAGAAGCTGTTGAGGAAATCTTTAGAAATCTGCCGGATGAACGAAAAGCACTGGTAGAACCTGTCGCTATTGGTGTAAAAGAAAAATTAGAGGCGTGGGACAGAGAGGAATATGAACCGTATACTGGATTTAAAGAGAATCTGATTTATGAAACAAATCAGGGGGAGAAGGTCAGATCCAAGTCGGAACTGATAATTGCAAATGTTCTGTATCAATATAAGGATGATATTGAATATAAGTATGAGAGACCGTTGGAATTGAAAACAAAGGACGGATGTAATATTATTGTGCATCCTGATTTTACGATAATTAATAAGCACACCGGTCGAATCTATTATTATGAACACGCAGGGCGTATGGATGAGCCGAAATACTCGGTCGATTTTGTGAAGAAAATGAATCTGTATTCAACCAACGGTATTTTACAGGGAGATAAGTTGTTTGTAACATATGAAACTTACAGTATGCCATTGGATATAAATTGTGTGAAGAAAATTGTTGAGAGGATTGTGGAGGGGTGATTAAAATAGATAATATGCTATTAATATGAATTAGATGTTTTTTGTATGCTGACTTGAAATTCTCATAATAATAATTTGAAAAATGAAATATATCATGTTATAATGGTTCTGTATACTAAATAATTTTGAAGCTAAAAAAATTAATTTTTTTATAAATTTCAAAAGAAAGAAGGAATGAAGATGCGTAGAAGTATTAAAAAAGCATTGGCAGCTGCAGTTGCACTAATTATTGCAGCAGGAAGTTTTATTTCAAGTCCTGTTATATATGCTGCTGATGAACCGGAAGACAATGTTGAGGTACTTTTGGAGAATGAGTATAAGTATTATTATAAGTTTAGTAATGGTTCTGTTGTCATGGCTACAGAAAGGGGAGATGAAAGACTCACAGCAGAAGACAGTATTTCAATCATTGACAGCAAAGGTAATATTACGGAAATCAGTAATAAAAATTCTGACGGAACTGTAAAGTATGTTAGATATACCGGTTATTATAATGTCTCAGGTGACGATTTTATCAAGTACATGGAATGTCTTCGTGAAGATGGTTCAGAAGCGATTATGTCAGAAGATCTTACATGGATAGGTGATGGCGATAACAGATATACATATGTAGATCAATTTGATAATAATTATTATCTTGTAAATGATGGCACCAAATATAATGTTATCGACAAGGAAGAAAAAATTGTTAAAGAAGATGTTATAGAAAATATAGAATATTTTTGGGGAATTTGTGCAGAATTTGGCGGAAATTATTGTATTAAACGTGGACATATGGATTTTACAAGTGATTTGATTCTGTTTGACCATGAATTTAATGAGAAAGATAAAATTATACTTGGAGGTCTTTTTGATTATGAGGTTGATATCTTAGGTGATTATTTATTGCTCATAAAAGGCAATACCATTATCTGTATAGATTCTGATCTTAATAAGAAAGAAAAAAACATAAATGTTGAAAACTCAGGATATTATATTAATATAAATCCTGATTATGAGGAAGCTTTTGAGGTAGAAGTAGTGTATCATGGAGGATACGAAAACGATAAGTATTTACTATCATATGATACTTTGGAAGAAGTTTCAGAAGAAGAGTGTACACCTATTGTAGAAGAATCGAATATGTCAGACGGAAATGATGATATAGATTTTGTATATGAAGATGGTGAAGGCGGAATTTATTCTAAAGATGGAAATGCAATTTATACGTACGCCCAACTGCGTGAATATTTTAATACTTTGTTAGAATTGGGTGAAGGAGACGGTTTATGGGTATATCCATTTGCAGCAGATGCAAATAGGGTATATATATATCTTAGCTACTGGACTAACGGGGGAGAGGACAGAGTAAAGTGTTATTATGCATTAAATAAGGATGATGACTATTCACTTGATAAAGCAGAATTGCTTGACACAGATAATGTATATATAGGTGATGATTGGTTAATTTTTAATAATGAAGAAGGGTCAGTAGTACGTGATTCTGAAGGAAAAGTAATTTTAAGTACAGAAAAAATAATTTGTGATTATATAGAAGAAACAGGGGTTTTTATTACATATGCATATACAGACGATGGACGCTTGTACGGAGCAATAAGAAAATCAACAATAAAAGAATCAACATTAAGTGAGCGGATATGTTCACAAATCGAAACAGCTGAAGAGAACGGAACGGTTGAAATTGATGCCGGCGTTGAAAATATAGTTATTACAAAAGACGTTCTTGTGGCAGTAAAAGAAAAGAATGTGACTCTTGTTATTAAATCAGAAGGTGGGGCAAGCTGGACAATTAAGGGAAGTGACATTACGGGAACAATACCTGAAGTTATTGATTTAACTGTAGATATGGTAGAAGGTGTTATTCCGCAGACAGCAATTGAAAAAGTTAAACTTGAAGGAACAGTAGTTGAACTTTCAATTGAACATACAGGTGATTTTGGATTTAAAGCAGAGTTTAAGCTGAATCTTGGAACAGAAAATAGCGGTAAATATGCAAATCTCTTTTATTATAATCCGGAAACAGGTGCTTTGGAGTTTATTGAAGGTGTAAAGATAGCTGAAGATGGTACAGCAGGATTTAAGTTTACACATGCATCAGAGTATGCAATCATAATCAGCGATAGTCTGTTTACTGCAGATAATAAACCGGCAGACAATAAACCGTCAGACGATGACCCTGCAGCCGGTTACAATTCAAATATTGCTATTTGTATCATTGCAATGTTTACAATGATTGGTGCATTTGCAGTCGTTGCAACTAAGAAAAAAGTAACTGAATAATCAGTGGGTAAAGATACTTATTAATTCATATTAGGCAGATGGTAAAATGTTGATTTTATCATCTGCTTTTTATATAATAATAATTAAAAATGACAAAAGAGATTGAATAAGCATGAAAAAACATAAAAAAGTAAAATTATCAGACGAAATGCCCAAATACAAATATGTAGTGCCATACAGTATATGTATATTTATACTTATTTACCCATTAATTCCTGATATACATATTAAGGAAAAAATGGTGATGCTGATGGCAGTATTCTGTCTGTCTTGGTTTATAGGCGAAAACATCTTTCCCGATAATATTATTAAAAACAATCCATTAAGGGATAAGAACAAAGCTTTATGGATTATGGCGGCAATATTTGTAATATGTGCGGTTCTGTCACAAGTTCTTTCGGCAGATTATGGAAATGAATTTCAAAATTATAATACAGAGTTTGAAAGCTTAGCTGTACTTTTAAGTTATTTGGTGTTGTTTTTCATTTCATACAATTATTTCTATATGAATAAAATCTTAGATATATTAAAAAAGACAGTTGTTATTTTAATGACAGTTATTATAGTTATGTCAATAATTGAATTTTTTGATATACCGATTGCCACCTTGTGGATAGGAAACCGGGAAAAACTTGAAAGTGTAAACAGAGTTAAACTTACATTTGATAATTCTAATTATTATGGCTGTTTTTGCTGTATGTTGCTTCCGTTTGCTTTTGAGTATTGGCTGCATGCAAAGAATAGAATTAGTTGTATTGCAGGTATATTGATTAATATAGGTATTGTTTTTTGCATTCTTGTTTCTAAATCAACACTTGTGTTT
The DNA here is from genome assembly GCA_051880035.1 of Butyrivibrio sp. Taxonomy (GTDB): domain Bacteria; phylum Bacillota; class Clostridia; order Lachnospirales; family Lachnospiraceae; genus Eshraghiella. The sequence goes on along the minus strand of JBJENE010000014.1, from coordinate 33,533 downwards.
TATCTGCAAATAGCCATCATTATTGCAATGATGATTTGTGAAATCAAAACAATAAAGTGCAAAATAAAGGAGCTTATAGTATTAGCTGTCGCCATGTCTGTAATTCTATTGGTTGTAAATGGTATTTCCGGTGGAAAACTTGGAGCATTAATTGATGTTAGTGCATCAAATGGCGATTCATTTGAAGAAAATGTAAATGACATATATGAATTAAAGAAAATAGATATGGAAGGAAATAAACTTACCATATATGGAAATGAGAGCAAATTTTCGATTGTATGTAATGAGAATATTGCGTTTTATGATTCTGATGATAATATAATGGATGCCAACAATGAGGATGGATGGTTTGTATTTAATGATGAAGCATATAAGAATGTGAAAATAGAATTTTCAGTTATTGAAAATGCAGGCACTGTGTATGTGAAGATTGAACTTGGATATAAAGATACTCTTGATTTTTATATTATTAATAGAGAGTTTAAAGGCGTTGGAGTTGATGCTGTCCCTATTGACAGTATAAGCGAAGAATATACATATAACAAATATGATAGTGCATTTACGGGAAGGGGATATATTTGGATTCGTACATTGCCAAAGCTAAAAGAGGTAATATTGATTGGAAAAGGACCGGGAAATTATATATATAATTATGACCAGTATGATTATGTCGGTCTTATGAAGATACATGGAACACATAAAGTAATTGTCAACCGTCCACATAATATTATTCTGCAATACTGCATGGATATTGGTATACTTGGAACTCTGGCACTTTGTGGAATTGTAATTTATATATTGGCGCAATGCATTATAAATAGATTTAAGTATAAGAAAAATGATAATTGGATATTGCATGCAACATTTGTTTCGGTAATTGCATTTTGCATATTCAGTATGCTTAATGACAGTATGGTTACAGTATCACCTTATATGTGGATTTTTTTGGGAATAAATATGTCAGTTCAATACAAGGCAAACAGGATAAAAATTCAATAATAATAGCTTTTTTCTGTATGAATGGCCGTACCTATCCTAAAACTACCCTACAAGAAAACGTGAAAAAGATGTAGAATTTTATAAAAACATTACAAAAGTGTAAGGAGAAATTTTATGAAATCCAGATTATCAATCTTATTGGTTGCCTTGATGCTGATTGCTTCTCTCACTGCGTGTGCAGAGAAAAAAACTGCAAATAACGGGGATGCAACAACCCCTGCACAGCAGACGCAGGAACAAGACACGAATGAACAGGAAACGCAGAGCGAAACAGAATCAGCAGCACCGGACAATACTGCAGATAAGAATTATACGACGAGAATCAAAGTTTCCATCAACCCTGATGCTGATATCCTGACAGATGAGGATGGTAAGGTTATTGAGATTGTATGTAACAATGACGATGCCGAGACTGCCTATGGAAATCTTGAGGTTGAGGGCAAGGAACTTGAAGAAGTTGCAAAAGAAATGGTAAAGGCAGCTACGGATGCAGGCTATATGCAGGATGAAAAGCCGGTTAACCTTACCATCATGGATGCTGAGCATACAGGCCAGGAGCTTTTAGATGAGGCTCTGGAAGTAAAGGATGGCGTACAGCAGGCATTAATCGAAGAAGATTTCCCGAATGCACCTATTGTTGCAGATATAATGGAAGGTGAAGTTGTTGATGATACCTGCGACCTTTGTTATGGAAGCGGTGTCATAGTATGTGACGGATGTAACGGAACCACCTACTTGGATGGCAATGAGTGGACCGTATGTGATAAGTGTACCGGCGAGGGAAAAACAACCTGTACACTTTGCAACGGTGAAGGCTTCAGTACCTGTGACAGTTGTGGAGGCTCCGGCTTAGATGCAAATCAGGACGATGGAAAATGCTGGGCTTGCCATGGTGAAGGAAAGACCCCATGTGTTCGTTGCGGAGATGGCGCCGGATATCAGGTATGCGAAGATTGTAACGGTGAAGGCAGATTAGGCGGTCTTCCTTGCCCAAGATGTGGTGGTACACTTTGGGCTATGTGCTATCGTTGTAACGGCTCAGGAAAGAACACCCACTAATATTCAAGGTCAAATCAATGCAAAACTGTTGCATATAATTATTAGAATTTTCATATTGCTGCGGCAAAGCATGAATTGTAAAGGACGGTACATACCGTCCTTTATGTTTGCCTGTAGAACCATCTGATGAGATAATGTAAGAGGTTTATTTAAAGAAAGGTAGAAAAAGTAAAATAACATGAAATAATATTCTTTGTCGGATTGCGGTATGAAAGATGGTGGTTACAGCAATAGAAAATTATAGTGCATGGGACGGTTCCCGTAGGGTTTATGTTATCTAAATGTTCTCCATAAGGTTGCGATGGACATAAAATCTAATCGGTTTCATCCGGAAACATGTTTGACATTTACACGATATAGTGTTAATGTTTAATTGAAAGGGAGATGAAAGATATGAATGAGTATTATACAGTGTCACAATACGCAGAAATCTACGGAAAAGATCCGGGAAATATCAGACGAATGTTGATGAGGGGTACCTTAGAAGGTGAAAAAATTGGTAATCAATGGCTTATACCAAAGGGAACTGAATATCCTAAGGACAGAAGAATTAGAAGTGGCGGATACCGAAACTGGAGACAACGTGTAAGGTTTAATAGTAAGCATCCTGAAATGCTCAAGAAATTATGTAAAATGTGTGATGCGTTTGGTGAAGTCTATGGCAGATATATTGAAGAAGTAATACTGTATGGATCGTATGCCAGAGGGCAGGAGACAGATGAATCAGATGTTGATATGGCATTAGTTTTAACGGATGCTCAGACAGAAGAACAATATGACAGGATGACAGATATTGTGGTTGATTATCAGTTGGATTTAGGTGTTACTATATCTGTTATATCAATTGAGAAGCGTGAATTTAAGGAATGGAAAACAACTTTGCCTTTTTACAAAAAAGTTGAAAAAGAGGGAATTGTTATATGGAAGAGCGCATAAAAGAACTATCAAAATACCGCTTTGAAACAAGCCTTGAAAATCTGGAAGATGCTAAGTTGATGTTTGAAAACGGCAGATATAAAAATGCATTGAATAGAGCATATTATTCAATTTTTCATGCAATCAGGGCTGTTAATGCTCTGCAAGGATATGACAGCAGTAAGCACAGTGGCGTAATCGCTTTTTTTAATCAGAATTATGTGAAAGAAGGAATTTTCTCGAAGAATCTTTCCAAGATAATCACTCAGGCTTCTATTAACCGAGAGAAAGCCGATTATTTAGACTTTTACATTGCTTCATGTGAAGAAGCACAAAAGCAGATTGTCAGAGCGGAAGAATTTTCAAATGCCATTAAAGGATATCTGACAGTGCAAGATGTTATCTAAATGTCATCCCCAAGTATGCCTTCCACCGGAAAAGGGAATTACGGTGCGTTATATTGACTCAAGACCACGATTATCAACACTAATTTGTGGTTATTATGTATTATTTTTGCAATTATAGAAATTATTTCGTCTTGTATTATTTTTACTCACATGATATATTGTGTATAGACAGGTTGTCGGTTGGAGGCGAATCTATGAGAGTAATTAAAGATGCAGAAGAACGTAGAAATGAAATATTAGACGTTGCTGAAAGATTGTTTTGTACAAAAGGATTCGATAGGACCAGCACGAATGATATTTTGAACGAAATTGGTATTGCCAGGGGAACATTATATTATCACTTCAAGTCCAAAGAGGATATTCTGGATGGAATGATTGAGCGGGTTACCAATCAGATTGTTTCTAAGGCAGCGGTTATTGCATTAGATGATTCGGTTCCTGTATTGGAAAGGCTTACGCGAACAATCTTATCCTTAAATGTGGATAACGAATTGGGAGATATGATTATGGAACAGGTGCATAAACCGCAAAATGCACTGTTGCATCAGAAACTGGAAGAACGTCTGCTTGGAAGAGTAAATATTTTGATTACAAAGATTGTTGAGGATGGAATTAAGCAGGGAATTATGCATACGGATTATCCGGCAGAAGCGGTTGATATGATTATGACATATTCGTACATAACCTTTGATAGTACGAAGCAGTACATTGAGGAAGAAGAGCAAAGAAAGATTGAGGGATTTGTTTATCATACGGAGCGGGTTCTTGGTATGGAAGCAGGTGCATTGTTGGATGCCATGAAACCTATATTTTGCAAATAAGTGCCATAAAAGAGACTTTTAAGTTTCTTTTATTTTTAAATACAACCGACAGACAGTCAGTCTGTAGAAAGGAAATGGAGAAAAAGATGAAAAAAAGTAATTTTGGAAAATTTTTATTACTGTGGGCAGGAGAGTTGATTTCCGCAATTGGCGGAGGGCTGACCGGTTTTGGGTTAGGGGTATATGTATTTAGACAGACAGGAAGTGCAGCAAGTATGGCACTCGTCACATTGTTAGGATTTTTGCCTACATTGTTGTTAAGTGTGCCGGCAGGAACATTGGCGGACCGATATGATCGCAGGCTTTTAATGATGATCGGAGATGGATGTTCTGCTTTTGGTATTCTGTACATTTTAATATGTATGATGAATGGCAAAGCAACGCTTACCCGGATTTGCATAGGTGTTTTTGTAAGCTCTGTGTTTTCTTCTTTGCTGGAGCCTTCTTACAGGGCAACGGTTTCTGATTTGTTAACTAAGGAAGAATTTTCTAAGGCAAACGGATTAGTAAGTCTGGCGGGAAGTGCCAGATATCTGGTTTCGCCGATAGTGGCCGGATTATTGCTCAGTGTATTTGATGTAAAACTACTGCTTGTAATTGATATATGTACATTTGTTTTAACAGTTATTTCTACCGGAGTTGTAAAAAGAGGAATTCAGACGAAAAAAGTAGAAACAAAACAATCTTTTTTTAGCAGTATTGGGGAGGGGTGGCACGCAGTACATAGCAAAACGGGAGTTTTCTTATTAATTATCGTTTCCTCGGTTATGACTCTTTTTATGGGCGTGTTTCAGATATTGGCAGAACCTCTCATCTTGTCTTTTTCGGATTCAAAAACTTTGGGAATCGGAGAGACGGTTTGTGCGTGTGGAATGCTGATATCAAGTCTTTTGCTTGGAATACGGGGAATTAAGAAAAAATATGTGCAGACCCTGGTAATTTCATTAGCCATGAGCGGATTATTTATGATTGGTTTTGGAATTTGGGAAAATATCTATATTATATGCATATTTGGATTTTTGTTTTTTGCAATGCTCCCATTTGCCAACAATTGTTTGGATTATCTGGTAAGAACGAATATTCCGGATGAATTGCAGGGAAGAATATGGGGATTTATAGGTTTTCTTTCCCAGATAGGATATGTACTGGCGTATGCGTCAGGTGGTATTTTGGCTGACCTTATGGGCAGTATACTGGACACATCTGTCGGAAGAGGTGCTGCTGTTGTTATTATTTTTTCGGGAGTTTCTCTGATTGTGACAGCTGTTATAATGTTGCGAATAAAAAGTATCCGGCAATTATCACAGTAAATCAAGTATGTAATTTCCTGATACTTAATGCTATAATGAAACTTGAAGCGGAGGTAGCGATAATGATGAATGCAGTGACCAAAAACTGGATTTCCGAGGATGTAATTCGGCAGATGACAAACCGGGCAATGGGTAAAAAGACCACAGTAATCCAGATTGAAAAGATGTCCGGAGGTTTTTGCAGTGCGGTGTATCTTGTGGAAACCACGGAGCAGAAAATGGTGCTAAAGATTGCTTCCGGTACAGATGTAAAAATTATGCGCCATGAAAGAAAATACATTCAGACAGAAGCAGAAATGCTGAAACTTTTTAATGAAAAACTGGATATTCCAATGCCCAAATTAATCTTTTATGATGACAGTGGCGAAATATGCACGGTGCCGTATTTCTTTATGAGTTATCTGGAAGGAATACCATTATCTCATAATAAGGACATTACAGATTGTCAAAGGGCAGAAGTAAAAGAAAAAATTGGAAATATTACATATAAAATGTGTTCGTTGGAGGCGGATGTTTTTGGCATTCCCAATATACCGGAAAGCTACTGTGAGAAAAACAGTGATTTTGTATATTTCATATTTGACTGGCTTCTTTTGGATGCAGAAGAAAAGAATATTGCAATCCCGGGGATTGAACCGAATGAACTGCGGAAGTTGATTAGGAAATTTGCGAAAGAATTGGATGAAGTAACGATACCGTCGTATGCACATACCGATACATGGGATGGTAATCTTATGATTAATTGCGGTAAATTAACAGGGCTGATTGACTATGCGGCGGTTCTTTGGGGAGATCCTTTGCTGAGTCATGATTTTCATGATTTTGGAGATGCACCCAATCCCAATTTTCTAAAAGGATATGGTAAAACGGAATTTACACAGAACGAGAGGATTCGGATTCAGATATATCGTATCTGGCAGCGATTAGGAATGGTGGTGGAGCGCGGTTATCGGGAATATGATGATCCTCACATGTACGAGTGGGTGCTTGATGAGTTTGCACATGAGGTACAAAAGCTTAAAACCGGAAATTTTTAAATATATAGTGTGATTTGGTGACGGAGGTATGGTGTGAGTAATTTACTTGGATATAAAGATTTACCATTAGAGATAGTGAATCAGATTAGCAATGTTGTGGATATATGGAAAAGACATCTGGGAGAAGATTTAATCGGAGTGTATCTTCACGGCTCAATTGCACTAAATGCTTTTAATCCTGATTCAGGAGATATTGACATACTTGTGGTTGTGAAGGACTCTGTTCATGTGGCAACGAAGCTTGAAATTGCAAGAGAGATAATAGAAATTGACAGAAAACCGCGTCCCCTTGAGATGTCTGCCGTGAAAAAGATTGATGCAAAAAATTGGAAAACACCGGGGAATTGTGTATTTCATTATAGCGATTTCTGGACAGATAAATATCTGGACAGATTTCAAAATCCGGACACGGAGGTATATGTGGCGGACCACGAATTCCCTGATGCGGATGTAACAAGTTATATTAAACTGATTAAGCAATGCGGTATAGTACTGTATGGAGAAGAAATACAGGAAGTGTTTGCGGATGTCTCAGATGAGGATTTTTGGTCGGCAATCAGTGCTGATATTGATGATTATGACTTTCATAATTATGATGCAAGATATTTGGCAAGCAATGTTTTGATATTGGGAAGAATTTTATCCTTTAAGAAAGAAAAAAGAATATTGTCAAAATATGAGGGCGGTCTCTGGATGATAAAGAATGTTCCTGAGGACTTGAAATTTCTGCCGGAGCTTGCAATGAAAATATGGTTTGAAGGTGAAGAACACACACTTTTGGAGTGTGAGCTGAATAAATTGCGCGACTATCTTGTAGGTGAGATAAAGGCATAAGATGGGAGAGTGGTAAAGTATGGAATTGGTTTTAGCCGGCAATCTTGATATTGTCAGAGAGAAATATATAGAGGTAATTGAGCATACAAAAGACATGAATGTCCATGCCAGGTGGATTTATGGACAGCATCCTACAGATGCAATGATACAATCTTATATAGACGGACAGGAAATGTATTTGTTTATGGATGGGCAAAATATTGCAGGTATGACAGCAATTACAATGTATCAGGGGGAGGATTATCATGAGGTTATATGGAGTCAAAATCTGAAAGATGATGAGGTGGCTTGCTTACATATTTTTACGGTAACCCCTGAATATCAGAGAAAAGGTACATCCAAAAGAATGATGGCAGAAATCATTTCTCTGGCAACCCAAAAAGGAAAGAAAGCAATCCGCCTTGATACGCTGGCATCAAACGCTCCGGCTCAGAATATGTATGAAAAACTTGGGTTCCGGTATCGGGGAAAGCAGAATCTTTATGCAGAAAATACCGGCCGGACTGATTTTCTGTATTACGAATTACCACTTTAAGACCGTAAGTCTGCTTGATTCCGGACCGGGGTTTTGGTATAATTTAATATAAGTAGTTTACTATGAAGCTGATTGATATTTTATTATAATCGAATCAAAGAGAAGGGACTAAAAAAATGGCTAATTCCAAACATATTATTGCCGTGTGTACAACAAGAATTCAGTCATACGATAGAATTTCATTTATTGAGGGATTATATAACCGATTGGATAAGGATAAATATAAAATAATTGTGTTCAATAGTCCCAGCGATTTCAGCGTGAATTCTCCCAGCGATATAGGTGCCAAATCGGTCTATGACATCATTAATTATGATAAAGTTGACTGTCTGATAATTGATAAAGAGAATTTTAAGTCCGAAGAGATATTTAATGAAATCGTTGAGCGGGCAAGAGCGAAACACGTTCCGGTAATAGTTTTAAATGCTGAGGTGGAAGGCTGTTTTTGTATCATGAATAGTTATGATACCGCGTACGAAGAATTGATATCTCATTTGATTTCCGTCCATAATTACAGGGACTTTTTCTTCATAGGAGGAATAAAGGACGAGCCGGAAAGTGAAAGAAGGATGGAAATCTTCAAGAAGACTCTTCGCAAAAACGGTATCGATTTCAACGATAAGAATGTAGCTTACGGTCAATATTACGAATACCCTGTTTATAAAATTTTTGACGAGTTGTACAGGAAAAATGAGCTTCCGCAGGTTTTTGTCTGCGCCAATGACGCAATGGCTTTTGCGGTGTACCAGAAGGCGCGGGAATATGGTTTGAAGATTCCGGAGGATATTGCAGTTACCGGCTTTGATGGGCTGCCTTATTCGCAACATATGACACCTCCGTTAGCCACATGTGAAAAAAGTTACACTAATATGGCAATGATAGTGGAGCAGGTTCTCGAGGGGATATGCAGTAATACTTTATCTCCGGGATGTTTTCTGGGTTCATATAAAGCAGTTGCAAAAGGCTCTTGCGGATGCCCGACTGAGGCAAATTCTTTGTCAAATGATGATATTTTTCATGTATTTCGCGACCCTGACCGTTTGGCGTATTATGAAGAACAAAATTGTAATATTATTGAAAAAGCCATTGATTTTGACTGTCAGGACAACATTTATGAAATATTGATAGAATGTTCCGAACCGGGATCGTCGATTTGTATTAAAGGAGATTATTCTTCCACATTGAACGATTTTGTGGGCAGTGAAAAGGGTTTTTCCGATAAATTCTATATTCTCCCATCCGAGAACGATGCCAATGAATTGAACGCACATCGGAGAATAATTCCATTTGAAGATATGGTACCTTATTTCGATGAATGGATGGCGGATAATACTCTGTATATGGTTACATCAATATATGCGATAGATTCCGTATGCGGACACTATACCAAAAAAACAGTAAATGTCAAAGACATGGCACACAGATTCAACAGAACGGGCAGGGCCATTAACATCATTATTGCAGAGGCAGTTTCCAGATACAAGCAGAGAAATATTATCCATGAAAATGCCGAAGTCCTTAACATTGACCCGTTATCGGGGCTTCCTAATCTGAAAAGTCTGACAAACTGGTTCCGTTCCTTCTCCGAAGTTTTGGAAAACCATGAAAAAAATATTATAGTTTCATTATATTGGATTTCGAAGTATAAGGAATTTTACGAGCAGTACGGTCTTAATGAGCGTGATAAATTCATAACATATATCAGTGAAATTTTGAAAATTGCCAATGCGCAGAATTCGTTCATTTCGCAGATTGCAGAGGATGAATTTGTTGTTGTGAATTTTGTTGATGCTGAAAAGGAAATATCAAATACCATTAATAATGCTTCCAATGTATTTTATGGATTAAAAGAGAATTTTGACCTGAAGAAGAAACAGCAGTATGGCGAAGATTTTGAACTTGAGGTTGATTGCGGCAGTACTTACATTTACAGTGGGTGGTCAGAAAGTACGGAGATAGCGAATCTTATTAAGATGGCCCGCACCGAAATGTTTGCAAACAAACTCAAAGATAGCCGTAAAGCTGTCACGAAGGGCTCGCGTTCATTACGCGAGGACTATAATGCCCTGATGCTTTTAATCAACCAAAACCGGTTTATTTATCATTATCAGCCGATTATAGACATCAGGGACAGGAGTATTTATGCTTACGAAGCTTTGATGAGGACGGAACCGGGAATAAATATGTCTCCGCTTGATATTCTGGCAACAGCAAACTCCTATCAAAGAATGTATGACATTGAACGGGCTACTTTTTTTAATGTTATGGAACAATACTCCCATGATAAAGAAGAATTATTTCATAACAGAAAGATATTTATCAATTCTATTCCCGGTCATTTTCTTAACAACAATGACCGAAATGAGATTATAACAAGGTATTCGGATTATCTCGATTCCGTTGTTTTTGAAATAACCGAAGGGTATGTGGCAAGTGATGAAGAAATTGAAGCAATGAAGACTATGGGCAGTAATGAATTGCGTATTCCGCTGGCCATTGATGATTATGGATCAGGCTGCTCCAATATCGTTAATCTTTTAAAATATGCTCCTCAAATAATCAAAGTAGACCGTTATCTGATTACAGATATCGATAAAGATGCCAATAAGCAGATGTTCATGAAAGGAACACTGGAATTCGCTTCAGCTAATCAGATAAAGGTTTTGGCGGAAGGAGTAGAGACCGGAGAAGAGTTCAAAACAGTTGTTTCGCTTGGTGTGGATTATGTACAGGGCTTTTATACCGGAAGACCTGCAGCACTTCCGATGAAAGATATTCCGGATTTTGTTGTTTCGGACATTGATTCTGTCCTACTCAAAACAAAATAAATAATTTGTTCTATATGTCAGCCCTGCGGTTTTTCGTAGGGCTGATACTCATATAAAGTAAAATAATTCGAGTCCGATTTTTTTCGTTTAATCTCTGCTATTCTGTCATAGAATGCATCCTTTATGTCGTTTCATGCCGCTTTAATTGACTCAAATGAACATTTCTTCATCAGATTACGCCGGAATAAATTTCTATGGAAAAATAAGTTTTGTTGACTGTGATGTGAGAGTCGAGAGCACGGATGATATTGCAATATCTGCGCCGGATAATGTTTTTATGGATTTATCCACTTTGAATGCCAATTATAATCTGTTTGAGATGTGTGGGAAAAAGATGAAAACTATCATTGGCATCCATGTAAGAATCCATACTGTGATGAGAACAACCACGAAAATTGTGACGGTTATGGTGAACATAATCCTCAACTCATTAACGCTTTGGCTGCCACTGAGACCACTGACGGATATACAGGTGATACTGTATGCAAAGACTGCGGATATTTAATTTCATCAGGAACTGTCATTTCAGCAACAGGTACAAATCCCGGACCGGGAAATCCGAACTCACCTAATGCCGGAGATTACAGAAATTTGGGTCTGTGGATTGGTCTGTTACTTGCAGGTGGATGCACAGCTTGCGGAGTAGTCATTTATCGTAAGAGAAATAATAAAATAATGTCTGAATAATATCAGACCGGAGTCGGAGGCAGATGAATGCTGTCTCCGATTTGTTTTAGTGAAACCCTGTTTTTGAGCAGATCTGCGAATGCGGAGATTGATTATATCTGTGGTGCGGACGGCGTCAGGAAAAACTTCTTGCTACATCTTCCTATACATGCTAAAATATAAAAAGCGACACCTATGTCGCTTTTTATTAAACACGAAAGAAGGATAGGAAAAATGGTTTCATTGGACAAGAAATGGAAGGAGTTTTTATATGCGGCCTGTGGTTTCGGACCGAACATGCTTTTTGTATTGTTGGGCGCATACTTTACGGATGCAGTTAATCCGGTAGGACTTACAGCGGATATTGAGAACTGGAGCTTGACGGGATATATGCTGATTGCACCGGCAATTTTCGGAGTGCTGTGGATGGTGGCAAAGATTTTTGACGGACTTGTGGATGTTCCGCTTGCGTCATTTACGGATAATCTTCGTACCCGTTGGGGAAGAAGGAGACCGGCAATTCTGATTGCATTTATACCGATGGTGGTTAGTTATCTGCTTGTTTGGACACCGATTGAGTTTGAGAAAAACAGTATTGCCAATACAATTTGGATGACGGTGATGCTCTTTTTGTTTTTTGCATCATATACAATGTCGCTCATTACTTTTTACGGCAGTTTGTCAAGCGTATGTAAGGATGAAGCGCAGAGAAACCGTGTGGGAAGTTTCAAATCATTTTTTGACACAATAGGTTACTGCCTTGTATATGCTTTGATTCCTGTTTTTATTGGAAAAGGAATTAATATCGGAACTTTGGTAAAGGTTGCAACACCTATAATGCTTACAATGCTTATACCTTTGTTCATTATCAAGGAAGGTGAAAAATATGGTGAAGGAAAGGATTATCTTCCTGAAGCGAAAACCAAACTTACCACCAGCCTTAAACTTACATTGAGTAATAAACAGTTCATTTTCTGGCTTATACCTAATGCAACGGCATTTTTTGGCCTGCAGATGTTTTTGACGGCACAGAATTCGCTTGTTTCAGGTGTTATGAATTTGGGAGCCGGAACCGCTGCAATTCTTAATACATTTGCTTTTGCACCGGTACCGCTTATGCTGTTTTTATACTACAAGCTTATTAATAAAAAAGGAATCAGATTTGCATATCAGCTCTGCCTTTTACTTTTCGCGGTAGCAATACTTAATTTCTGCTTCGGTAGTGAGTATTTATTCCCGGACAGCCCGAAAACAAGAATTATTATCGGTTGTATCGGCAGTGTCATGGGAAGTTTTTCAATCGGAGCATTTTTCGCTACTCCATATATGATTCCGTCGCAGATTGCTGCCACTGAATTTAAAAAGACCGGCAAAGACCATACCGGAATGTATTTTGCTGTTCAATCCCTTTCAACCGCAGTTGTAGCAGCCGTTTCAACCGGACTTGTGTATGAATATATCAAAAATATTCAGACGGACAAAGTGATTAAGGGCGTTGCAGTTCCGGGAGAAACATGGAAAGTCGGTGTTTCACTTGTTCCGGCAATAGTAAGTGTTATGTGTATTATTGGATTTCTGGTTGCTTTTAAAATGCCGAAAAGCTATACTGAAGAGTAGAGTTATTTGGAAGGTGAGAGCAATATGGGAACAAAGGGAGATGCGACAAAAAACATGATAATTAATGTTTCGCAGAAATTGTTCGTTGAGTTGGGATTTGGAACGGTCACCATGCAGGACATATGCCGGGAAACAGGGATTTCCCGAGGAGGATTGTACAGATATTTTGGATCAACGGACGAAATTTTTGCGGAAATTATTGAGCGGGAGCAGAAGAATGCTTTTGCGTATCTTAACCGTGGTAAAGAGGCGAATGTTTCGGCGAAGAAAATGTTTGAGACTTTTCTTACAGACCGCGTAAAGGCCTTAACCACGCCTGATGTTGCTTTTGACAATGAAATTTCAGAGTTTGCCACTAAGAGCGAATTAGGGAAAAAAATATTGATAAATCGTGCCAAAAGTTCAATAGATGTACTTAAGGAACTTATTGAAACGGGAAATAAAGAGGGCGTTTTTAATTGTGATAACGCCAAGGCAACTGCAACTCATATTTTGTGGGTGCTTGAGGGAATGGGTAAACACAATGCGTTGATAGCGGTAACCGATGAAGAAGTCGATGAGCAGATGGGTATCATTGCAAAACTTTTGGGTACGGAAAAATTGAATTACAGGTAAATATCATACCTAAAAATGAAAATAAGGTATTTGTTCATGAAAGTGGACAGATGCCTTATTTTATGCCGTTATTTGTGGAAAACAACAATCCCGCAGGACGGATTCTTTTTATATTCTTGACAAAATATGGAAGTCTGATATACTATTGTCAACTAAAAATGATACAAGGTTGACGATTTAGAAGGAGTCGGAATAAGAAATGAATAATGCATTGGATTTAGCACAGGAAATAATAGATGGAAGAAGAATTACAAGAGATGATGACTTGTCTTTTTTCCTTGAATGTGATTTGAATGAGCTGTGTGAGGGTGCAGACCATATAAGGAAACATTTTATGGGGGACAGAGTAGACCTTTGTTCCGTTATTAACGGAAGAAGCGGACGCTGTCCGGAGGATTGTAAATACTGTGCCCAATCGGTTTATAACAATACGGGTTGTGAGGTTTACGGATTCCTTCCGGAGGAAGAAATACTGAAAGCCTGTAAAGATATTGAGAATGAAGGTGTGGACCGATTTTCGGTTGTAACATCAGGAAAAGCACTTACGGGGGAAGAATTTGAAAAGGCTGTAAATGCATATGAAACAATGAACAGTGAATGTGAAATAGAATTGTGTGCGTCCATGGGATTTTTAAACAAAGAACAGCTTCACCGCTTACATGAAGCAGGGGTAACCTGTTATCACCATAACATAGAGACATCCAAAAGATTTTTTCCAAGTGTCTGTACGACACATACATATGACCAGAAGATAGAAACATTAAAGATTATTAAGGAAGAAGGAATGCGTGTCTGCTCAGGAGGAATAATAGGAATGGGAGAAACCTGGGAGGATCGCCTGGATATGGCGGTAAGTCTGGCAGAAATCGGTGTTGACTCGATACCTGTTAATATGCTTATGCCGATCAAAGGAACGCCGATGGAAAATCTCTCCAGACCTACTGAGGATGAAATTTTAAGAACAATTGCTTTTTTCAGATATATTAATCCACAGGCGGATATACGTCTGGCAGCAGGCCGTGCTCTTCTTACAAATGACGGGGAAAGGGCATTTAAATCGGGAGCTTCCGCTTCAATTACCGGAAATATGCTTACTACGGCCGCTTGTGCCTCAATCCGAAGTGACAGAGAAATGTTAAAAAATCTCAATCGTAAAATAAAGTAGTAAATAATATCCGGGCGTTGTTATGACCGGGTTAATGAAGGAAGCTTTTCTAACAATTCTTCTTTGAGAGAATCATATAAGAAACCGAGTTCGCATACAGTGTCACAGAAAACATTGGCGTTCAGAGGTTCGTCCATAACTCCTCCGATTGCCCACTTAACCTGTACCAGCATACGGCCACTCAAAGGATTTTCGGAATAATAACAAGTTCCAAACGGAATACACTCGTTACATTCATTAAGGTACTTAAGCATTTTATACTCGTCGACATCCTTCAAATCTACCTGAATCGGCATAATGAAAGAAAGGTATTTGGTGGCTGTATCCTCATCTTCATCATCTGATTGGGACAGATACGCCTTAGCCATATGAAGGTCTGAAGGAACAAGTCCGTCTAAATCGTCTGATGTCGTAGGCATACTGATAATCAGACAGCTTTCGTCCAAAACACCGTCACTGTGCAGTATCTCAGCTGCAATATCGCCGGCCTCCAATAATCTTTTAAGGTATTCAAATTCTCTGATTCGGTATTCTTCTGTTATTACTGCCATATCATTAGTCCTTTCCGTTCAATAAAACTAAATTAATTATAGCATAACGGTTTAAGCGTATCAATATTTCAATCAACTTCTAATTTTCAATCATTTTAAAATAAAAATATCCGATTGACATAAATACTTTTCAATGCAATAATGATTAAACGACTACTTACTAAGGGTTATTTTTTAATACACGATTTACGGAGAAAAGATTATGTTTAAAAAATTTAAGACCAAATTTATCGGAGACAGACAATTTTATTCAAAAGTTCTTTATCTCGCACTTCCGATGATAATACAGAATGCAATAACCAGTTTTGTCAGCTTTCTTGATAATATTATGGTTGGGCAGATCGGAACGGAACAGATGTCGGGTGTTGCGATAGTTAACCAGCTTCTGTTTGTTTTTAATATATGCGTGTTTGGCGGTGTATCGGGTGCAGGAATTTTCGGTACACAGTTTTTCGGAAAAGGCGATTATGAGGGTCAGAAGTATGCATTCAGATTTAAGATGTATGCTTGTCTTCTGATTTCGGGAATTGCTTTGTATCTTTTCGGATTTTGGGGTACGGAACTGATTTCTTTATATCTTAATGACAGTGGAGAAGTGGGAAATATTGAGCTTGCCCTCGCATACGGAAAAGAATACATGGCTATAATGATGTTTTCGCTGATTCCTTTTGCGGTGACACAGGCTTATGTAAGTACCATAAGGGAGACCGGTCAGACTCTGGTTCCGATGTTAGCCAGTGTTGTTGCCGTTGTAATCAATCTGGTTCTGGATTATGTTTTTATTTTCGGCAAACTGGGATTGCCGGCAATGGGAGTAAAAGGTGCAGCGCTTGCAACTGCAATTGCCAGAGTCGTAGAGAGTATTATTGTTATATTCTGGACTCATATTCATAAAGTCAGGAACAGATTTATTGAAGGTGCATACAGGAGTCTTCGTATTCCTAAGGATATATGTCTGGGTATTTTGAAAAAAGGTACACCTCTTATGATTAATGAGATGCTCTGGGCGATGGGAATGGCTGTAATCGTTCAATGCTATGCTTTAAGAGGACTTGAAGTGGTTGCGGCGCAGAATATTTCATCCACAATCACCAACCTGTTTAATATTGTCTATATCCAGCTTGGAGCATGTATTTCCGTTATTGTGGGACAATATCTGGGAGCGGGAATGCTTAAAGAAGCCAAAGATGCATCCTACAAAATGATTTTCTTCAGTGTTGTGTGCTGTATGGCGGTTGCTGCCATAATGGCTGTATTCGGAAGATTTTTCCCGAATATATACAAGACGGAGGCAAGTATTAAAGAACTTGCATCAGGGTTTATTCTCATATCTGCACTTGCAATGCCTCTTTGCGCTTTTTCACATTGCGCCTATTTTACACTGCGTTCCGGAGGCAAGACTATAATTACTTTTTTCTTTGACAGTGGTTATACATGGGTGCTTATCATTCCTTTTGCATATGTTCTGGCAAAATATACCGGACTCGGCATAAAAACCGTATTTTTCCTTGTAACATTTACGGAAATTATTAAAGTAACGGTTGGATTCTTTATGGTAAAGAGCGGAGTGTGGCTCCAGAATATTGTGGGCGGAAATACCAAAAAAAGCTGACACCGGCGGGAGATACTCCGGCTCCGGAAGTAAGCATTCTTTCAAATTTAAAGCACAGGAGAATAAAAATGCGAAGAAGTGACAGAGAAGTCAGAGATTTTAATGAAATAGTTGAAATAATAGAGCGATGTGATGTATGCCGCCTCGCCCTTAATGACAAGGATTATCCATACATACTGCCGCTTAATTTCGGTATGGAAGTTACGGATGGCGGTATGAAACTTTATTTTCACGGAGCATGCGAAGGCATAAAATATGAACTTATTAAAAAAGACAACAGAGCTTCTTTTGAAATGGACTGTGCCCATAGGCTTATTCTGGATGAAGAACAGAAAAACTGTACGATGGAATATGAGAGCGTTATTGGGAATGGAATCATAGAAGAAATTACTGATGAGGATGAGAAAATTGCGGCACTTCGTATTATTATGAAGCAGTATCATAATGAAGAATTTCAATTTAATACTGATGTAGTACCAAGGACGAGGATACTTAAACTTACCGTAAAAAACATGACAGGAAAGAAGAGAAAAAAGCACTAAAACATGAATAATTCTGTTAAAAAATGGTAAAAATATAATTTTAAATGTTTTTAATACTCCTTTTGGTCGTAAAATGTGCTTATTTGCGATAACTTTTTGTAAAAATATAATAAAAAAAACTTGCTTTTTTTGGTAAAAAGGTCTACATTATATTTGCTGGTTAATAATTTCACAATTGACCCCTGGTCAATAACAAGGAGGGAAAATATGGCAAAGAAAACAGCAGAAGTTAAAGATGCTTTACTCGAAAAGGGTAAAGAAGTAACTAAGACAGTTAAGGAAACAAGTAAGAAAGTAGCTGATACAGCAACTGATGTAGCTAAGGCTGCTGCAGAAAAGGCAGTAGAAGTTAAAAAATCTGCCGCAGCAAGCACTAAGAAAGTAGCAGAGAAAGCTGCTGATACAGCGAATACAGTTAAAAAGGCAACAAAGGCAACCACTAAGAAGGTTGTAGAGAAGAAGGCAGAACTTGTGTCTGAGATTTATGTTCAGTATGCCGGAAGAGAAGCTGCTTCTGATGCAATTATTGCAAAAATCACAGATGCATATGTTGCAGAAGGACACAGAGCATCTTCAATTAAGTCTTTACAGGTATATTTAAAGCCGGAAGAAAATGCTGCTTATTATGTAATTAATAAGAAGAATGCCGGAAGAATTGATTTGTTCTAATAATCAAAAACATAAGGGCTGTTAAACAGCCTTAAATGCAAAAGCTCCGGTCACGGTTGTGACCGGAGTTTTTGGCTATATTTCATCTTTTTTCTTTTTGGATGTAAACCATTTATTGAAAAAGTTTTTTTCTGTCGGAACAAGCAGACAATATATTCCCAGCGGAATTGTTATAAGGCTTATCCATTGTGAAGTGGATAAGAATCCAAAAAATCCACGGACCTCATCACCTCTGAAAAATTCAAGTACAAATCGCATTATCCCATATAATACAAAATAAATACCTATAGGCTGATAATATTTTTTGACTTTACGCTGGTTGATGCAGAGTACTATAAAAATAATAAGTTCACCAACAGCCTCGTAAAGCTGAATCGGAAGATAAGGCACTCCGTTGGCACCGCTTGCCGCATTTGTATAAGCGATACCGAAACGCTCACTTTCCATGCCGTAGCAGCAACCGCCGAGGAAACAACCGATTCTTCCGAACATATGAAAAAGCGGAATGACGGGAACCGTATACATAAACATCGTGCGGGTGTCCTGCCTGAACATTTTGGTGTATACCATACAGCCCACCAGTGCTCCGTAAAGACCTCCGTAAAATACCAGTCCGGTTATGAAATGATCCTTGAAATATCTAAAATCCGTAAACAGGTACGGAAGTATAGATATTAAATCCTTAATACCCACCAGGTGGAAAAGAATCGTGGCTCCGAGGTACAGAAAAATGAAAGCAAATGTCAGATAATAGAGCTGATCATTACCGTTAAGTTTTTTCTGGCGGCATCTTATTATGCTGTAAATTACAGTTGCAATAATTCCCGCAATGGCCATTACCCCGTATGCGGAAACATCTCTGCCGAATATATGAAAATAAGAATACATGGTTCTCTCCTGATTTAAAAACAGGCTCTGATATGAATCAAAGCCTGCGTGGTTATGTACATTAAATGTGTACGCAAAAATTAGATTTGTGCATTAGCGGCTATTCCACATATCACATAGCAGATTGATACAGGAATACCATATACAACACCGATAATTCCGAGTACAAGACCTGCAGTAGCCATACCGTTAGGACCAATAGCCTGCTTTGACTTAGCTGAAAGAATAATTGCTACGATACCACATGCAACACCTACGAAGATGTAACCGGTACATACACTGGCAATACCCAGAATAAGAGATGCGATAGCCAAACCTTTAGAATTTCCCATTTCCAATTCTCCTTTGAAATAAAATTTTTTACAGCATAAATATAGCAATTGAGGAAAAATATGTCAATAAGCTTTTTGGTTGGCTCTTGACTTTTTTTCCCGATACTATAGAATAAACATGTGTATTATGGTATATTTACAGTAACTATTTTCATTATAAAGGGAAAGGTATTTTTAGTATGAGTAAAATAATTTTAACCGGTGACAGACCTACCGGAAGACTTCATGTGGGACATTATGTAGGTTCGCTTAAGAGACGAGTTGAACTTCAGAATTCAGGTGAATTCGACAGTATTTATATAATGATTGCAGATGCCCAGGCTTTAACGGATAATGCTGACAATCCGGAGAAGGTAAGACAGAATATAGTTGAGGTAGCATTGGATTATCTGGCATGCGGACTTGACCCGGATAAGTCAACAATTTTTATCCAGTCCATGGTTCCGGAGCTTACAGAGCTGTCTTTTTACTATATGAATCTTGTTACGGTCTCAAGATTACAGAGAAACCCTACTGTTAAGACAGAAATTAAAATGCGTAATTTTGAAACAAGCATACCGGTAGGCTTTTTTACATATCCTATAAGCCAGGCTGCTGATATTACTGCATTTAAGGCTACAACCGTGCCGGCAGGTGAAGACCAGATGCCGATGGTTGAGCAGACAAGGGAAATCGTGAATAAATTTAATATGGTATACGGAGATACTCTTGTTGAGCCGGAAATACTTCTTCCGGACAATAAAGCATGTCTGAGACTTCCGGGAACTGACGGAATGGCCAAGATGAGTAAATCATTAGGCAACTGTATCTATCTTTCCGACACGGAAGAGGATGTGCGTAAGAAAGTTATGTCAATGTATACAGACCCTAATCATCTTCGTGTGGAAGATCCGGGTAATGTTGAGGGTAATCCTGTATTCATTTATCTTGATGCGTTCTCCAAACCGGAACATTTCAAGGAATTCCTTCCGGAATATGAAGGTCTTAATGAACTTAAGGAGCATTATACCAGAGGCGGACTCGGAGATGTTAAGGTTAAGAAGTTCCTCAATAATGTAATGCAGTCCGAGCTTGAGCCTATAAGGGAAGCAAGAAAGAAATGGGAGAAAGATATTCCTGCAGTATATGATATTCTTAAAAAAGGCAGTGAGGCAGCAAAGGAGGTTGCGGCAAATACCCTCAGTGAAGTAAGAGCTGCAATGAAAATCAATTATTTTGATGACGGAGCTCTCATTAAGGAGCAGGCAGAAAAGTACAAAGCTTAATATAATTTGTAAATACATAATAACCAAAGCTGTTGGGAAGACCGAAACTTTCCGACAGCTTTTTCATTTATCAGGGAATTTCTATTTTATTTTACAAAAAGAATACTTTTAAAAGAATTTGGTTTTTACATTTAATTCCTATAATTCTCCATGTAATAAATTTTAATTGAAAATTATAGGAGGAAACTATGAAGAAAAACAGAAACTTCGTAAAAAAGGCTGCAATGATTGCGACAGCATCAATGCTTGCCGTAACTGCAGTTCCAACATTTACATTCGGTTATGGCGAATATAATGCAGGTGAAAGCACTTTTAAGAGTGATACTGACGGAAGCGCAGATTATCAGGCATGGAGAACGAACATCTGGAATGCAGGAGAAAGTGCAGACTCAGGTAAAATCGCATTGACTCCGGGCGAGGATGAAAATGATTTGAATTTTGCATGGTACTCAGAAACAAAAGGAACCCCTGCGGTTAAAGTATATGAGTACGGAAAGATGACAGCGGCAAAGATTTTTGTGGGAACGGCCACAGATATTGAAGCCGAAAACTGGCAGGGAAGTACATATGCTGCATCAAATAAGGTTTCAATAAAAGATTATTTTCAGGAAAACAAAGAATACAGATATGTATACACCGATAATTATGTTGAAGGCGGAGTAACCACATGGTCTTCCGAGTATAAATACGAAACCGGTTCAAGTGACAGCTTTTCCGTAATTCTTACAGGAGATCCACAGATTGGTGCATCAGGAAGCAGCGATGACAATACAGCAACAGATTCAAGTGCGGCAAGGGATACATATAACTGGAATCTTACATTGCAGCAGGCTGTAATTACCGATCCGGACGCAGCATTTCTTCTCTCAGCAGGAGACCAGATTGATAAAAGCGGAGCTTCATCATCCAATGATAAGAAAACAAGGGAAAGTGAGTATGCAGGATATTTTTATTCTTCAGTTTTAAGAAGTCTGCCTGTTGCCACAACAATAGGTAACCATGATACCCAGGGTTCAGATTATACCGCACATTTTAATAATCCTAATACAGAGGATAATCTCGGTGCAACCGCAGCAGGATGTGATTACTACTTTTCATATGGTAAAGTACTTTTCATAAGTCTTAACAGTAATAACAGAAATGCCGAGGAGCATAGACAGCTTCTTACCAAAGCGACCGAAAGCAATCCGGATGCAGTATGGAAAGTGGTTATATTCCATAGCGATATCTACGGTTCAGGAGAACCTCATGCAGATACCGATGCAGCTACAAACAGAGTAATTTTCGCACCGCTCATGGATGAGTTTGACATTGATGTATGTCTTACGGGGCATGATCATACATACTCAAGATCATACCAGATACTTGACGGTAATGTGATTGATTACGACTTAAGTTCAAATTCGGTAACAGATCCGGAAGGAACAATGTATATTTCAACCGGCTCAGGCTCAGGTTCTAAATATTATAACCTTCTCAACTATACACCATACTATATTGCTGAAAGAACAAATGCATGCCTTCCGGCATTCTCAACAATTGACTTTTCAGACACAGAGCTGACAATTAAGACATACGATTATACAGGTGCAAAATACGCTGATGATTTCACAATCGTTAAAACTTCAGAAAATGAAAGTGCACAGGAAACAGTTGAAAAAGCTGAAGTAATCGATACCGAGAAATATACAGAAGACAGTGTTTCTGCACTCACAACAGCATTAGATAATCTCAAACAGCTTATTGAAGCAAATACCACACCGGAAGATCCGGCAATTGAAATCTTTACAACATTATTCAATACGGATGATGACCCTGTAAGCGGATACGGTTCTGTTGCAGACAGAGCCACAAACGGTGATAACGGAGCTAACAGATTCAAGAGAGGCTACTCAACAATTCTTGATAAAACAATCTACCTTCAGTTAGACGGTCTTGATGTTCCGGTTGTATCATCAACAACAATCAAAGAAGCTCAGGCAGCAGTTAATACTGCAATTTCAGAACTTGTACTTAAGTCAACCGACCCGGGTGACGAAAACGGAGACGAAGGCGGTAACGAAGACGAAGGCGGTAACGAAGACGAAGGCGGTAACGGGGACGAAGGCGGTAACGGAGACGAAGGCGGTAACGGAACCGAAGGCGGCAACGGAGACGAAGGCGGCAACGGAACCGAAGGCGGCAACGGAACCGAAGGCGGAAATGATATTAATGCCGGAGATACTTCAATTAAAATCATCGTTCCTGCAATTGGAATGCTTGCCGCAGGTCTGGCAATAACAGTAGTAGGAAGAAAGAAGGAAAACGATTGCGAAGAATAATTCAGAATGCAGGCAAATATATTGTCGTACTCGGAATTATAATAGCAATAATTGTTTTCAACAGAGGAATCACTAAAGTGCAGCTTTTGGCAGACGACAATACGGAGTTTGCCAAAGCTGTAGTAACGGGAGTGGAAAACAGTGACCTTCAAGGTGATGCCGGCGAAACGGACGGCACCACCCAGAGGGTTACTTTGCTTATTAAATCCGGGACATTTAAAGGGCAGACAATTCCTGCAACGAGTATGAACGGATATCTTTACGGAGCACATTGCGAACTGGGAACAAAGGTAATAGCCAAAGTAAGCGAATATAACGGCTCTGTTTCGGGAAGCGTATATAATTATGACCGCGAGACAGAGATGGCGGTGTTAACGGCACTTTTTCTCGGTCTGATGTGGCTGATAGGTGGGAAGAAAAAAGGATTTAATTCAATACTGGCACTTATTTTTACTTTTATAGTAATAATAATGATGTATGTTCCGCTTATGTACATCGGCTGCCCGCCGTTTTGGGCGGCAGTAATTTCGGTAATTATTATATCAGTGGTATCAATAATACTGATAGCCGACATAAGTAAAAAATCCGCTTCGGCAATTGCGGGAACAATATGCGGAGTTGTGGTTGCCGGAATAATTTCGGTTGTTTTCGGAAAAGCGGCACATATTAACGGGAACAATGTGGATGAAATAGAAAGTCTGATATATATAGGGCAGCAGACCAGACTGGATGTAAGCAATATGCTTTATTCCGGAATGTTAATTGCTTCCCTGGGGGCGGTAATGGATGTGGCAATGTCGGTATCAACTACCCTTAATGAACTTTGTGAGGTGGATAATACCCTTACATTTAAAAAACTTTTTAAATCAGGCATGAATGTGGGAAGAGATATGATTGGTACAATGTCAAATACCCTTATTCTTGCGTTTGTGGGAAGTTCAATTAATACCATAATGATAATCTATTCCTATTCATATCAGATGCATCAGATTGTAAACATGTATTCAATCGGAATTGAAATAATGCGTGGTATTGCCGGTACCATGGGAATTATTCTTACGGTACCGTTTACTTCTGCGATTGCGGCATTTTTGCTGTCAGGGAAGAAAAGCCTTAAAGCCGGTAAGGCATAATTTAAGGCTCCCTTGTAAGTTCAATACGGCAGTCAAGGCCGCTGCTGTAGGATTTGTTTCCGAATAATTTAATAATCCTGTTTTTAGGCGGAATACAGCCGTTAAAAGCATTATCAAGGGCAGATTTCATTGCATTCATATATGCGGCATATGATTTCTGCTCTTTTTCAAGAATATCATAAATACTGTCAGTGCTTTTTACTGAGTCGTCCCATGGATTATGCCATTCATTGTGATTTTCGTTACACGGATCATCAAGATAAGAGGCATTATTAATAAGAAGGGGAGACAAAATTTTGTATCCGAAAAAAATATTTTCAAATGTGGTTATTAATTTCTGCTTGTAAAACTTTCTGTCTGTTCGCAGCGCACATTCAATCGGCAGACAGAAAATAATGGATTTAATAAGGGTAGCGGAAATATCAAGTCCGTAATTGGCTTTTATTGCATAATTGAGGAGTAATGCCACTGTTTTTTGCTCTTTTAATGAAAGTACCAGGGCACCGGCATGGGAAAAATCTGCCTGTGAAATGCCCTTATACCGGAATAAAACTTCTCTGTCGATATCTGTTTCAAGAGCAAAATGTGTACCCAGGGTTTCTCTTTTGGTGGATGTACCAACTTTGCAGTAAACATAAGGATGCATTGTGGTATCAAGCACATAATGGCCAAGAAAACCCTCAATATATGCAACTGCGGTTTCATATTCATATGCATCTGATAAAAGCGTTACGGAACGGATAAGGTGGTAGAAAAAACTGCCCGTCCTGCGCTTATGGATAATATTCGCTATATTGGGTCTTATTCCCATGTCCATTGGCGCATAGTGAAAGAACAAATCAGGGCCAAGAAGCCCCAGGGCAAAAGCATTGGGATGCCGTTTGATTATTCTTCTGACATCCGAATCCGTAACGGAATCCTTGTATGTATTTACTCCGAATATATAGTGTGTTACAAATCCCGGCATAGTATTTCCTCTCGTATTTTTTCCTGCTTTTAAATTATAAACCTTTCGAAAAAAATGTAAACAGACAACATTTGTTAAAAAATTAACTAATAATGCCGGTATTCCGGTGTAAGGTGTTGCTTTTTTTGAATACGGGTGTTACAATATGGTTTCACTTAGGAGGATAGAAATGGACTACAAAGTACTTGCGTTTGATATTGACGGAACATTGGTCAATTCAGATAAAAAAATTACACCTGCCACCAAAGATGCAATTCAAAAAGCCGCAGATAAAGGCTGCAGAGTGGTAATTGCATCGGGAAGACCGGTACAGGGAATCAGAAGATATGCCAAGGAACTTAATCTGAAAGAACATAACGGCTATATTCTGGCTTATAACGGCGGTGCTCTTTTGAGATGCTCCGACGGTGCTCATGTGAAGGAGAAGATGCTTCCGAGATGTTACTATGAGGAAATCTACCTTCTTGCAAAAGAATGTGGTGTCAATATAATGACATATGACGGTGATGATGTAATCTCCGAGAATACGAATGATAAATATCTCAGGCTTGAAGCAGGAATTAACGGACTGGGAATCAAGGAGGTGCCGGATCTTCTGGCTCACCTTACATATGAGGTTCCTAAATTTCTTATGTTGGGTGATGGGGATTATCTGGCAGAAGTCGAGAAAAAAGTGTACAGGCAGCTCCATGACAGGATGGATGTGTACCGCTCAGAACCGTTTTTCCTTGAAATAATGCCCAAAGGAATTAATAAAGCCAGCGGGCTTTCCACTCTTCTTAATGAAATCGGTGCCACAAGGGAGGAGCTGATGACTTTCGGAGACGGGTACAATGACCTTTCCATGATTAAGTATGCCGGAATGGGAGTTGCGATGAGTAACGGCAACGATACTGTTAAGGCAGAGGCGGATTTTATTGCACCGTCCAATGATAATGATGGGATTGCATATACTTTGGAAAAATTTGTACTGGACTAGAATGCTTTACTGTGTTAAAATTTTACAAGATGAAAGTGCATAATAACACAAGAGGTGGTTCATATGAGTAAAAATATTCATACAGAAGCAGTTGATCATTTATTTGATGCAGTTTTGAGTCTGGAAAGCAAGGAGGAGTGTTACGCATTTTTTGAGGATGTGTGTACGGTCAATGAACTTATTTCCATGTCTCAAAGATACGAGGTGGCAAAGATGCTTCGTGAAGGAAAGACATATCTTGATATTGCAGAAAAGACCGGTGCGTCAACCGCTACAATAAGCAGAGTTAACCGTTCCCTTAATTACGGTAATGACGGATATGATATGGTATTTGCAAGACTTTACGGAGACAAAGAATAATAATTTAATGTATGAAAAACCTGTTTGATTAATTTCCAAACAGGTTTTTACATCATATGGGCCTGATTTATGAAGCATCAGGCTCCTTTTTTTTAGGTTCTTTATCTTTTTCTTTCTCTTTAGGGTCCTTCTTGGCAGCCGCATCTTTTTTAACCGGGGCTTCCTTTTCAGGAGAAAGGGAAGAAATAAGACTTTCTATAAGCTGTTTTTTAAGGAAAACATCATACATCAGCATGCAAATCATATTGAGGGTTTGTAAAAATTCCCTGTCGTCGTCATTTTCTACTTCCGTAAAATGTTCGCCGGCAAATTTGAGCATATTAATAATATCAGTATTTACATTGGGAACCTGCTCCTTAATTGAAGAAAGAACTTCGTTATAAATGGAAGTCATGTCAACATGTCCCTCGTTGTCGGCCGGATTGAAAAAGCGGCTTGTGAGGGGATTGAGCATTTCCTGGATTGAGCCGATTGGAAGAATATACTTAAGATAGTATATAAAAATCAGGACAATCATGTGCTCCTTGGAATATTTTTTCTTGACCGGAGGCGGAAGAAGATTGTTCTTCGCATAGTTGTTAATCATTGTCTTGGTTAATGTTTTATCGTCCGGTTTCAGCTTTGCATCCGAAAGATGCCCGTTAATAAATGTAGTGACCTGATCCATGTATAAATCAATGTTCGGAAGCTCTTCGGTTTTAATATACTGAATTGAAAGCTGTTTAATAAGCTGTGCTATTGAGTCTGTTTGTTTTGATGACATAATACCTCCTGATATGCGTGAAGTAGTATTTATGTTATATTATATAGTAATTAAAACCATATGACAAGAAAAATAAAATATTAGTGACATTTTAAAAGGAATAAGATATAATATTTAGGTAGGCCGTAGCTATGGAATGCATACGGCAGAATAACATATGTGTGGAGGTAATAGACAATGGGAATTTTATCCAGATTTAAAGACATTATGTCAGCAAATATTAATGCACTTTTAGATAAGTGTGAAGATCCGGAAAAGATGATTGACCAGTATTTGCGTAATCTTGAAAGTGATCTGGGCAAGGTTAAAGCAGAGACAGCAGCTGTTATGGCTGATGAGAAGAGAGCCAAGAGAGATCTTGATGAGTGTACTGCCGAGATCAACAAGCTTCAGTCATATGCAGAGAAAGCAGTTGTTGCCGGAAATGATGATGATGCAAGAGCTTTCCTTTCCAAGAAGCAGACTCTTGTTACCAAGCAGCAGGCTTTACAGGAGACTTATACATTAGCAGAAGCCAATGCTACCAAGATGCGTGAGATGCATGATAAGCTTGTTAATGATATAAGCGAGCTTAATACCAGAAGAGATACTATTAAGGCTAAGATGAAAGTTGCAAAGGCACAGCAGACAGTTAATAAGATTGGTGCCAACATGACAGGAGCTCAGGAAAATCTTTCAGCCTTCAGCAGAATGGAAGCGAAGGCGGACAGAATGCTTGACGAGGCTAATGCAATGGCAGAGCTTAATACTTCAGGTACCGATAATTCCATCGAAGAACTTGAAAGCAAATACAAAGTTTCAGCACCGGCTGTAGATGATGAACTTGCAGCATTAAAGGCTAAAATGGGAATGTAATCTTTCTGAGTTGATTACATATGATAATAGAGGGTGTCCCTGGGGCACCCTTTTTAAACTGTAAATGGCAAATTAAATCATACCTGCAGACAGGCAGTAAATACGGAGGAAATATAAATGGGGCTTTTTAAGGACCGGTTTTCAAATATAGTTGAGTGGGAAGAGTACAGTGATGATGTTATTCTTTGGAAATGGCATGACAATGAAATAAAAAAGGGCAGCAGACTGGTTATAAGGACCGGACAGAATGCCATTTTTATGCAGGATCAGAAAATAGAAGGAATTTTTGAGGATGAAGGAACATATGACATAGAATCACAGATTGTTCCGTTTTTGTCCTCCTTAAAAGGATATAAATTTGGTCTTAATTCAAGTATAAGAGCAGAAATTATTTTTATTAATACTAAGGAACTTACGGTAAAATGGGGAACCAAAATGCCTGTTAATGTTCCTGTGAACGGTATTGCGGGCGGAGTGCCGATAAGAGCATTCGGAACATTTAACTGCAGAATTTCCGACTACATAACACTTATTGACAAAATAGCGGGAATAAAGCAGCAGTATACTGTTGAAGACTTAAGGGAAAGAGTTCTTTCCGTTCTTGACGAGCTACTTATGAAATGGATAGGGAAGGCCGGAAGGGATATGTATGACCTTCAGTCAAGTGCGGGAGAAATTGCAAAGGGAATAGGTGAAGAACTTGACATGCAGATTATGAAAGACGGAATTACTATTACGGATTTCAGAATTTCAAGTTTCAGTTACCCTGAAGAAATAAGGAAAGTTCAGGAAAAAGCAGCGGCAGAGCAGCTTGTAAACGGTTCGGGCCCGGCCGGTACGGTATCTTTGTCAGGAGGCAAAGCTCCTAAGTTCTGCCCTCAGTGCGGAACTCCGGTGAATAATATGAAATTCTGTCCCGAATGCGGGAACAAACTGGTATAAACATTTTATGCATTAGGAGGCAGAGAATGAGCATTTACGATAAACTCAATGAGCAGCAGAAGGAAGGCGTTTTTACCACTGAGGGTCCTGTGCTTATTCTGGCAGGAGCGGGTTCCGGTAAAACAGGAGTTCTCACACACCGCATTGCCTATCTGATAGATGAATTACAGGTAAATCCCTATAATATCATGGCAATTACTTTTACAAACAAGGCCGCTAAGGAAATGAGAGAGCGTGTGGACAGGCTTGTGGGGTATGATGCGGATGCAGCATGGATTATGACATTTCATGCGGCATGCATGAGAATTCTCAGAAGACATATTGATTTTCTTGGATATGACAATAATTTCACAATCTATGATACCGACGACCAGAAAACAGTTATTAAAGATGTCTGCAAAAGACTGGATGTTGATACCAAGGTATATAAAGAGCGAACACTTCTTAGCGAAATATCCCATGCCAAGGACGAGCTTATAACTCCGGATGAAATGTATCGTATGAGCAGCGGAGATTATGGCAAAATGCGTATTTCCGAAATATACAGGGAATATCAGGAGCAGCTTAAGAAAAATAATGCGGTTGATTTTGACGATATTATCAATCTGACCATAGAACTTTTTGAAAAGAATCCCGAGGTCCTTCAATACTACCAGGAAAGATTTAAATATATAATGGTGGATGAGTACCAGGATACAAATACGGCCCAGTTTCGTCTGATAAGCCTTCTTGCCGGCAAATATCACAATCTTTGCGTTGTGGGGGATGATGATCAGTCCATATATAAATTCAGGGGAGCCAATATTTTAAATATCCTGAATTTTGAAGGACATTATCCTGATGCAAAGGTAATCAAGCTGGAGCAGAATTACCGTTCAACCCAGACAATTCTTGATACGGCC
Organism: Butyrivibrio sp.; assembly: GCA_051880035.1. Lineage (GTDB taxonomy): Bacteria > Bacillota > Clostridia > Lachnospirales > Lachnospiraceae > Eshraghiella. Next base: position 3,644 of record JBJENE010000014.1, on the reverse strand, counting down.
AATTCGGTAATAAAAAATAATGCCGAGCGTAAATCCAAAAGTCTGTGGACCGAAGCGGGAGAAGGAGAAAAAGTCTGTTTCAACATATATGAAAGCGGATACGAAGAAGCAGAGGGAATTGCCGCTGACATTGCCAAAAGTATATCAGACGGATATTCCTATAATGACTGTGCAATATTATACAGAACCAATGCCCAGTCCAGAACTCTTGAAGAAAAACTTCTGGAGCACAATATTCCGTATCGTATATATGGCGGTATAAATTTCTATGCCCGCAAGGAAATAAAAGACATTCTTGCATACCTTAAGACCATCGACAATGCGAAGGATGATCTGGCAGTCAAAAGAATCCTCAATATTCCCAAAAGAGGAATCGGTGCTACAAGTATGGATAAAATTTCAAATTATGCATATGATAACGACATCAGTTTCTACGACGGACTGAGAATGGCGGGTGAAATACCGTCTCTCGGAAGGGCTGCCGCCAAAATCGAACCTTTTGTCAACATGATACAGGTATTCCGTTCAAAAGTGCCTTTTTATTCTGTCAAAAAGCTTATAGAAGAAGTCGTTCAAGAAACGGGATATGCGGAATATCTGGAAAGCAGTGAGCTTCCTGAAGAAGTTGAGGAAAGAATGCAGAATATTGATGAACTTATCTCCAAGGCTGCACTGTATGAAGAGAGTGAGGACGAGCCTACACTTGGCGGTTTCCTTGAGGAAGTTGCATTGGTTGCAGATATTGACAACATGGATGATGAAAATAATATTGTTTCACTTATGACTTTGCACAGTGCCAAAGGTCTGGAATTCCCAATTGTATATATAGCAGGAATGGAGGATGGCCTTTTTCCGAGTTATATGGCAATTTCCAGCGGTAATGAGGCAGATATTGAGGAGGAACGAAGACTTTGTTATGTGGGAATAACAAGGGCCCGTGAAAAGCTTGTACTCAGTGCGGCACGGGTAAGAACCATAAGAGGTGAAATGCAGATTAACCGCAACTCCCGCTTTATAAATGAGATTCCCAAAGAATTACTTATTACCAGCGGACAGATAACCCGTAAGAAAAGTCCTCTTATTGACGGCAAAGATCATTTTAATCTTCCTCCGAGGACTCCCGGCAAAATCGCATTCCAGTCTTTTCAAAAGGATGCAATCAGTTCCGGAATATTCGATAAGAAGACACAGTCTGGCGGAGAAGGACCGGGATATGAGACCGGCGACCGGGTAAAACATGTCAAATTCGGTGAAGGAACCGTAAAGGATATTAAGAATGGCGGCCGGGATTATGAGGTAACAGTGGAATTTGATACTGCCGGTGTCAAAAAAATGTTTGCTTCATTTGCAAAATTATGTAAAATCTAATGTATTTACTATGGAAAAACATATTTTTTCATGGTAAAATACATATTATAGGATAGCATATGGTTAAATATTTATAGAAAGGGTGACATATATGAAAAAGATCAGTGATTTAATTTCAGAAAGTAAGCTTGCGGAATGTCTGGGAGGAGAAGCTGAAATACAGGAGTCTCACAAGACAAGGAACAAATGGCTTAAGATTTTTGCAATAGTAGGTGTTATTGCAGTGGTTGCCGGCGCAGCATACGCATTATACAGATATTTTAAACCGGATTATTTAGAAGATTATGAAGATGATTTTGAAGATGACTACGACTATGACTTTCAGGATGATTATGAAGCATAATCTTTATACACGCCAATGAATACGGCGGGGATTTGCTCCCTGCCGTTTTTTCTGCTAATGAAGTAATCGGAGGTATATATGAACAAGAGAGCCAGAAATCAGCTGATTGGCGTAATTGCCGGATTAGCAATGATTGTTACGGGCGGATGCATGTTTTTGTCAAAAAGTACTCTGCATTCGTCATTTCTTGAATCCGGGGGAGATTGGACATGGTGGAAAATACTTTTAGTACTTCTTCCATTAATAGCAGGGATAGTAATGTTAATCGTTAAACCGCACCTTTGGGTATCCAAACTTATTGCGGTAGCAGGCGTTGTTGTGGTTGTAGTTGTAAATTTTATGAACACCACAATTTTTATACAGGAACGGATTGCTCCGTGGGAATGGATTTTATACGGATTTCTGATTGTAGGAGGACTCGCTGCGGTTTTTGTATCTTTATTTGTAAAAAATAAAAAACATAATGAGTGACTGATAATATGAAAAAAGGACAGATTTATATCGGGAAGGTTACTTTAGTTAACTTTCCCGGCAAAGGAATAGTAGAATGCGAAGAAGGGCGTGCCGTTGTCAAGGATGTAATTCCGGGACAGACGGTTCGTTTTGCTGTTAATAAGAAAAAAGGTGACCGTTATGAAGGACGGCTTTTGGAGGTAATAGAAGAATCAGACTGGACAAATCCGAATCTTCGATGCACCCACTTCGGGGCATGTGGCGGCTGTACATATCAGAGTGTCGCATATGATAAGCAACTCGAAATGAAAGCTTCCCAGGTAAAAAAAATTATCGACGAAGTATGTGATGACTATGATTTTCTTGGAATTGCCGGAAGTCCAATGACGGAAGCGTACCGTAATAAAATGGAGTTTTCTTTCGGAGATGAGGTAAAAGACGGACCTCTTGCTCTTGGCATGCACAAAAAAGGCAGTTTCCATGACATTGTATCTGTTACGGAATGCAAGATAATCGACAGTGATTGCCGCAAGGTTCTTAAAGCTACCCTGGATTATTTTACCAAATCCGGACTTCCTTTTTACCACAAAATGCGTCATGAGGGATATCTGCGCCACCTTCTGGTGCGCAAGGCCGTTAAAACCGGGGAAATCATGGTGGACTTAGTTACCTCAACCCAATACAGTCCTGACCTCACAGGCTATGTAGAGGCTTTAAAGCAGGTAAAATTTGACGGAGAGCTTACAGGAATTCTTCATACGAATAATGACAGTCTGGCAGATGCGGTACAGAACCAGGGAACGGAAATCCTTTTCGGCAGAGATTACATTTACGAAGAGCTTCTCGGTCTGAAATTCAAAATCACTCCGTTCTCATTCTTCCAGACAAATACACTCGGAGCGGAAGTCCTTTATGAACTTACAAGAGAATTTGCCGGAGAGTTTAAGGACAAAGTTATTTTTGATTTATACAGCGGTACCGGCACAATCGCCCAGGTGCTTGCACCTGTTGCCAAAAAAGTAGTGGGCGTGGAGATTGTTGAAGAGGCGGTTGAAGCCGCAAGGGAAAATGCAGCCATGAACGGTCTGACCAACTGTGAATTTATCGCCGGGGATGTTTTAAAGGTTGTGGGCAGTCTGACTGACAAGCCGGACCTTATCGTTCTGGACCCGCCAAGGGACGGCATTCATCCTAAAGCAATTGAGCATATCATTAATTTCGGAGTTAATCGTATTGTGTATGTTTCCTGCAAACCTACAAGCCTTGCCAGAGACCTGGTAATCTTCCAGGACAGAGGATACAAGGTAGAGAAAGTAAAGTGCGTGGACATGTTTCCGGGGGCGGTACATGTGGAGACTGTATGTTTATTGTCCAAACTTCATGAAGCGAAACATCATGTCAGTGTGAAGCTGGATATAGATGAGATGGATCTGACCAGTGCAGAGAGTAAGGCGACTTATGAGGAAATAAAAAAGTATGT
>JBJENE010000013.1:0-19461 GCA_051880035.1 Butyrivibrio sp. | reverse complement strand
GCGAACCCACTTAATTATAACAAAGGAGGTTTTTAACTTGAAGCTAAAGCTAACTGGGGACCACCTGCATAGCAGGTGGTTTATTTTTATTGCCAATACAAAAAGGACAGCATCAATATTTTTATACCGATGCTGTCTTATGAATTATCTTCTGTAATATGCTTTTGTTTCGCGTATTTCTCTTGGAATTTCAACTCCGCGGCTTTCAAGAGTTTTAATTATGTTATCAAGATGTTTGCTTTTAACTGAACACTGTCTTTCGTATGCGTCAATTGCCTGTTCGTACATTGGGTTGGAATGCAGGCTCATACGGATTGATTTAATAAAAGGGCAGTATTTTGAAAAAATCATTCTGGAAACCTTGTTCATTCTGCCGGAACCTTTTGATTCGTAGGAAATCCACTGCTCGTAATCTTTTGCAAAAACTTCTCCGTAATTGTTGCGGCATGATTGAAGGGTGGATTTGATTTTTTCTTTGGAAGCTTCTGATAAATCCCTGTTCTTTTTGTAAAACTGTAAATAATCATAATATTCGGATGTGAGGGACTTTTCGGTTATGTTATTCCAGTAGTTGCCCTGAATGCGTTTGCACAGTTCCCAACGGAATTTGCCCAAAGTAATAAGCATGAGCTGTTCAAATTTGCTGCTGCAGAAAATCGGGAAGACAAATCTTGCGGAGGAAAGGCGTTTGCGGCCTTCAATTTCCTGCCACATTGCTCCGTAAGAGCCTATGCACGGAGTAAGTATTATGTCAGGCAGGACTTCCGTATAGATATATTCTTTGCCGATACCGAGCTTTTCGTTGGAGTATATCGTTGAGCGGAAAAAGAGTGAAAAATCTATGCTTCTTATATCATTTATTGATTTCATAACATTTTCCGCAGAAATAAACATGGAATCCAACGGCTTGAAAATGTTTTCTTCAACAAGCATCGGGACAAAAGCACTCATTTTTCCGTATGTCATTCTATGAGTCTGCTTGAAAAGGTTTTCTATTTCGAAGCGGAGTTTCATGTCATTGTCTGAAAGGGCTTCTTCTTCATTGATATGAAGTGAACCGCTTCTGATTTCCGTGCGTATGTATTCTTCGTAGTTTTGGTCAAGATGGTTTCTGGAAGGCTCCTTTTCGCCCCAGAGAATGTGTTTAAGCCAGCTATACATGGTATATACATGATTATTATTGCATACTTCATCTATATTTTGGACTGTTTTAAAAAGAATAATGGCATTACGGTCACTTATTAGTGTTTCATCAAGGTATCCGAAATTGAGAAACATTTTTATGCATGCAGGTATCACATCGTCATTAAGCGAATGATTGAAAACCAGATAATAAATTTTATAAAAACGGTCGCATATGTCCCTTCTGACTTTACGGATTGTATCGTCGGAGGAGAATTTATCAGGAAATGATTTGAAAGAGTTGATTAACGATATAAAATCTGCTTTCTCCTCATCATCAATTTCTGCGTAATCCAATATCTGTGCCATGGAATTTTTAAGCCCGGAAATAATTTCTTCATCCATGTACTCCTCATCAGAAGAAATAGGCATTACAGGTTCATGTTCGGGCTCTTTGGAAACGGGAACATAATCCATATTTATTTCAAGGAACTCTGCCATCTGAAGGCATACATCATTAAGGAGTGTTATAAATCTGGCGCCCTCCGCCATTGTAGCGGCTGCAACGCATGCATTTGAAGCAAAGTACTTCTCGGAAATATCTGAAGGAATGGAGGCCATTCCGTTAAATTTGTCAAGCTCCCATTTGCTGATTCGTGCATCAAAAGTATAAGCACTGTCTTTTTTACGGCATTTGACAAAAAGTGTGAGATATGTACGGATAACTTCCATGACAAATTTGTTATAACACATAACGAAACCGCCAAAACGGTCCGGGAAAGAATTACATACTTTAACAAGATCGTCAATATTGTTAAAATAAAATTTGCGGACGGTGGTATCTTCATCGGCTACATAATTAAAAATAGAAATACCATAGTATCCGCCTGACAGACATGCAATGGAATCCTTTGCAAGAGTATATATGCCGTATGGGGAATACGCCTTGACTGAGCCTTCTAATATAACAAATACATACTCTACATCTTCGCCTGAAGAGTACAAAAGCTCGCCCTTTTTAAATTTAATTATATTATCTGCTTCAGCCATGGATGAAATACCTCCGAAAAAAGTTATCTGCTAATAATAATAGTAACTTGAAATTTATTTACAGTCAATAAAAACAGTATACTTCACAAATCTATTATGATATACTTTATAAAAAAGGGAAAGGTGACAGGTATGATTAAAGGAATAACTATTTTTGTTGTTATTTTTGTTATCGTAATTGCTAATATAGCCAATAAAGAAGCCAAGAGAAAAAATCAGAATCAGAATGCCGGAAAACCTCAGGGAACGCCCGGAGCCGGACCTCAGAATATAAATACTCAATATGTCACCAATAATATCAAGAAAACAAATTATACTGCCGCCAATAAATACAATTGCGGAGTCGAGCATCACAGGTTTGATGAGAACAGACACCCTACTCTTGAAGAGGGAAGAGGAATAACGGCAATGAGATACGAAGAATGGATGCCGGTCAGAAAAGGGGACAAGGTGGTCAAATGCTGTTATTGCGGTGCGGATAATGAAATTCCTCTTAACGCAAGAGGTGATTTTAAATGTTATTTTTGCTGGAAACATTTATAGAATAATATATCAAAAGGAGATAACAGATGGTAATAAGAGACAAAGATAATTTTGTACCTATTATGGCAAAGATGCTGACAGGCCTGGGATATGAGAGTGTAGAGATTTTGAACGGAAAAAGTGCAGATATCAAGGCAGAGAAAGATAACCTTAAATATTGTTTTAAGTGCCGGTTTGATATTGATGCGATAAGTGAAAAAAGTATTTCAGAGTTATTTGAAAGCGTAAAAGGAGAGAAATATGACAAGATAGTATTTATGACTAACAGTTCTTTTTCTCCGAAGGCCAAGAAGTGCGGAGAGGCATATGGTGTTGAATTGTGGGACAGGAATACGATTGACCGGTTGTATATTAATGTGGAAGAAGCGTTTATAGAGCAGCCGGAGGAGTCTAAGAGGAATATAGCTCCGTTCATTATCATTCCGATAGTGTTGGTTGTTGCAGCCGCATTGTTGCTATATTGGTTTATGTTTAAATAGAAGAGTGTAAAGCACCTCTTTAAATGAAACAATTTCCCAAAAGCCGGATTATAGGGTCTGACTTTCGGGAAATCGGTTCATGGACAGAGGTGCTTTATTTCATGCTTTCTTTGAATCTGTCTAATTCGGATATATAGAAATTAACTATATCATCATATTGTTCTTTTTCATTACATTTTGTAATAAGTTCAGAAATAATACTATCAAATTCGGCATCGGATTCTGCCGCAATAGCCTGCCATGAATAAGTCTTGATTAAATTGCCTATTTCATTTTCGGAAATTACATAATCCTGTGAAATATCTTTGGCGGAATAAGTGGTGGAAGGCCATACGGTATAACCGTTGGATTCAATATATTCATTCACTGTAGCTGCATTTGTGTAACTGCTCCATTCAGAAAGGGAAGCTTCGTAGGAACCGTAGTTATCCTTATACCAGCTGCTGTTCAATGTGGATTCCCATGTCATATAATTGAATGATACATCTGCTCCGGGAATGGTTGTATTTTCATTCCATGTAGGGCATACGAACTGAATCATTCCGCCCTCAAATGTTCCGTTGTATCCTTCCGGCATAGGAGTGGCAGTATTTGAAAGACATGTATATCCGAATTCTGTAAGGTATGGATTACCGTTACTGTCATAATCCCAGGTTGTGCCTATCGGTCCGTACAAATCAGTAAGTGCTCCCTCGGGAGTAAAAAGCCAGTTGATTATCTCCATGCATATTTCAGGATTCTTGGAAGTGGAACCAATTGCCCATACATAGTCGCTTCCGTAAATGCTGTCCTGAATGCAGAGGTTGGAAAAATCTTTGGCTGCAATAGGCATCATGCTCTTACCGGCTTCCATATTGGCATCAGTGTTGAAACCGCCTGTAATGTAATCAAAAAGTCCGAATATTGCGTTGCCTCTTTCGTAGTTTACCTTGGCATAATCATATGACTGTGAAGAGGAATTAGGGTCGATAAGACCTGCCCTGTTAAGAGCATTGTAGAATTTAAGGCATCTTATATAAATTCCGTCACGGTCAATGCATTCCTCATAGGAATCTGTGTCAGGATTGTAAAGTCCAAGACCAAATTCCCTGTAACCGTATAATGATGCGGTTGACGATACCATATTGAGCATTTTATTATCCCATGAGGTAAATGAAGAGACTGCATATATATTCTGCGAAGGAGAATCTTCTCTTGCCAGTTCGGTCATGTCGGTAAGTACAGGTATTAAATCTTCCAGAGTATTGATTTCGGGATAGCCGAGTCTGGCATACAGATCCCATCGTATATATGTCACATCCGTAAAGTCTGTGTGGCCGGAGCCTGAAGAAGAAATATCACCGTTAATTCCGTAAATTCCGTTGTCGGCATTCATAAGGCGATTCTTCTCAAGTGCATCTGTGAGATTCTCGGCAATATACGGGGCATAAGTGCTAAGAATGTCGTGCTGCTCCCAGTCAAAAAGAAGTCCCGCTTCCTGAACCAGTCTGTAATCGGATTCATTGGAAAAGATTATTATATCTCCCAGAAATCCCTGTTCTACATAGGCTGAGAATCCATAGTCACTTGATGCCCTGAATGAGAGCTCTGCACCAAATTTCTCTTTCAGGATATCAGCAAACCAACCGTCTACCTTGCCGGAAAATGTGCTGTTCTGATCGTAGATTGTAATCTGGGCAGTATCATCGGAACCTGATTTATTACCCATGGAACATCCGCATAAGGAAAAAACAATTATGCTGCAAAGAATAAACGAAAAAACTTTTTTCATAAAATTCTCCTTTCAGAATGAAACTATTCATATTATACCTATAACGCCCGGAGGATACAACCTCCGGTTCAAAAATACACACTGAACAGATGTGTGTATAAGGAGAGCAGCCTTATATTACTATAAGGCTGCCGGATAGGAATGAAGAAAAAGGATAAAGCTTTTTCTTTTGGTTTGGTACAAGTACATTATATTCATAAATTAAGGCGAAAGTATGAACAAGTTCTAAAAAAAGTCTAATATTTATGAAAAAAGAATGAATTTGCATTTATGCTGTGCTATGATGTATAGTGTTATTGAAAGGAAGAATTAACTGTATGGAAAAAAAGGAATATAAAATAATAAACGGAACCGAACACTTTATAATATCTTATGAATGGAATCCCGACAGTCCGGTAATTCTGTATGTACACGGCGGACCGGGACTTTCGGAGACACTTATAGGCTGGGAGATAGCTGCACATACGGAGGAACTTTGTAACTGGGTGTTCTATGACCAGAGAGGGGCGGGAAGAACTTTTTATAAGAGTCCGGAAAGCCTTGTGACGTATGAAGAGATATATGAAGACCTTAAGGAAATAGTACAGATTGTTTATGAGAGATATAATAAGAAGATTTTTCTTATGGGACATAACTGGGGAACAATTCCGGCTATCAGAATGGCAAGGGAATATCCGCAGTATGTGGCAGGATATATCGGATACTGCCAGATGGTAGATATGGTTAATGTTAATAAAATCCGTTGTAATCGGATTCGTGAACTTGCTGCCGTTTCAGGTTCCCGACATGACATGAAGTTAATTGATAAAATAGAAGCTGCCACAGAAGGTACTTTTTCAAAGGACATGCTTAAGAAAAAAATGGTGACCAAGCTTAATGTTCTTTTAAATAAGTACAATGTTTCAAGCGGAACAGATAAACTACTTATGAGAAAGATTCCTACAAGCCCGATTTATGATTTGTCTGATTTGAAAATTATGATGAACGGACCGAAGATAAGCTATAAGCTTAACGAATATGTTAAGACGGTTAATCTTTTTGAAGAACCTATGGATTATTCTGTTCCTATGATGTTTATTACCGGTAACTGGGATTATCAGACCCCGTATATTACAGCGAAAGAATATATGGATAAGATTACAGCTCCCGTCAAAAAGCTTACCGTACTTGAAGATGTAACTTATAATGCAATGTTTGAAAGTCCGGGCGAGTTCTGGGATGAAGTAGTGAGATTTATTAAAGAGAATAAATAAAATGAAAATAACCTCTTATGTCATGCATAAGAGGTTATTATTATAGTGCAGTCGGCGGGACTTGAACCCGCACCCAAGCAATATGGACTAGATCCTTAGTCTAGCGCGTATGCCAATTCCGCCACGACTGCGTAATTATTGGGGATGCTTCTTAGGAAGCCGCAGGCGGTATAATCAAAGAAATAAGTGCAGTCGGCGGGACTTGAACCCGCACCCAAGCAATATGGACTAGATCCTTAGTCTAGCGCGTATGCCAATTCCGCCACGACTGCATATTATTATCGGCTTTGATTTTTAACGCCGAATTGAATAATATCATAATGAAGAGAGAAATGCAACCCCCAAATTTCATTTTTTGAATCTTATATTAAAAAAGATTATCGTAACGGGAAAACTAAACTTGACATGCATAAGTTTGAATGATATTATAATTAAGCTGTTTGCAGTTGTGGCGGAATTGGCATACGCGCATGATTCAGGTTCATGTCCATATTGCTTGGGTGTGGGTTCAAGTCCCATCAACTGCACTCAAGATAAGATACCTTGAGAATCCGGTTGGGTTGTCAGGGTATTTTTAGCATATGAAAAAATGAACCCATATATATTTAAGGTAACAGGGTTCATAAAATTATAAAGGAGATATTTATGTTGGACAAAGGAGATTCGGTGGGGATCGTGGCTTGCTCGGACGCAATGGATGAGGAATACCGCGATCAGATAAGGGAACTGGAAAATGCATTATATGATATTGGCCTTAATACGGTAATATCAGAATATGTTTTTAAGGATAAGGATACGAAAATATCTCCCGGGGAGAAGGCTGATGAAATTAACAGAATGTTCCGGGATGAAAGAATAAAGGCTGTTTTTGATGTTTCGGGAGGCGACAGTGCCAACAGTATACTGGAATATCTTGATTATGACCTTATTGAGGACAGTGACAGACTTTTCTTCGGATACAGTGATGTGACAGCCGTTTTAAATGCAATATATACCAGGTGCGGAAAAGAAACCTGTCTGTATCAGGTGCGCAATCTGATTTATGAGCATCAGGAAAGGCAGATGGCGGATTTTGAAATGTCAATAATCGGAGGAGAGGATGACCTTTATGATTTCCATTATGAATTTGTTCAGGGAGATTCCATGAAGGGCGTGGTAATCGGAGGTAACACAAGATGTTTTCTGAAACTGGCGGGTACTCCGTATATGCCGTCGTTTAAGCACAAAATACTTTTCCTTGAAGGATTAAGCGGAAACGAGGAGCGTGTGAGAGCCTATTTTACCCAGTTAAAGCATATGGGTGCTTTTTCGGAGGTAAACGGAGTGTTACTCGGAACATTTACGGGACTTATGTCCAGGGAAGATATTACGGCTGCCGATATACTTACGGAAGTATGCAATGATTCCAAATTGCCGGTGGCTGTTACGGATGAAATAGGTCACGGAGCTGATTCCAAAGCAATCATAATCGGAAGAGAACTGGAATTATAATGTAATGCAGGACCCATGAATTTATATGTGGGTCTTGCTTTTTTTATACGGATAATGTATATTATGTAATTGCGGAAGACCGCAAAGTGAGTTCGTAACCATCCTCACTCAAAATAAAACTAGGAGACGCAAAAATGAAAAGTAAAAAAGTACTATTTATCACTCAGGCAGCGGTAATTGCTGCTCTCTATGTCGCACTGACATTTCTTGCAAATGCATTTGGCCTTGCAAATCACGCAATTCAGGTAAGATTCTCGGAAGCACTTACAATTTTACCTTTTTTCACGCCCGCAGCGATACCGGGCGTTGTAATCGGCTGTTTTTTAAGCAATATTCTTACGGGATGTATTCTGCCGGATATTATTTTCGGAACCCTGGCTACATTGATAGGGGCAGTGGGAACTTATTGTTTAAGAAAGGTAAAATGGCTTGCACCACTTCCGCCGATTATTGCCAACACGGTTATTGTTCCTCTTGTACTTAAGTATGCATATGAACTTTCATTAGCTTACTGGTATATGGTTGTTACCGTGGGAATAGGAGAGATTATCTCATGCGGAGTACTGGGAATGTTACTTTTATTTGCTTTAAGCAGGGTAAGAAATACAATTTTTCCTAAAGGCTGATAAAAAAGACTTTTATTATCAAAAATATTATGGTATAATCGTTTCAGTTTTAGAGCTTTAAGGAGGCTATATCATGAAACATATTAAGACAATCAATACCAAAAATTTAAAAGAGACAGCTAAAAAGGGCGGATGCGGAGAATGCCAGACATCATGCCAGTCAGCATGTAAGACTTCTTGCACAGTTGGAAACCAGAGCTGCGAGAATAAATAATTTAGAATATTAAAAGGATTGCGTAAGAGAGTGTATGAATGGAGTTATGCATTTCAACACTCTCTTATTTGTGCGAAAGGAAAATATTTTGATTCATCAATACAAAAATAACGGTTATAATATTGTTCTGGATGTAAACAGCGGTTCTGTACATGTGGTTGATGATATCGTATATGATATGATTCCGCTGTTTTTGGAGAATACACAGGAAGAAATATGTGACAAGCTTTCGGATACATATTCTGTTGAAGAGATTAAAGAGGCTTACGATGAAATAAGAACTCTTAAGGATCAGGAAGTTTTGTTTACCGAAGACATATATGAAGATTATATAAATAAATTTACGGAGCAGAAGGCAGAAGATAACATAGTCAAGGCTCTCTGCCTGCATATTGCCCATGATTGTAACCTTGCCTGTAAGTATTGTTTTGCGGAAGAAGGGGAATATCACGGAAGAAGAGCTCTTATGAGTGCCGAAGTGGGCAAAAAAGCGCTGGATTTCATTGTTGCCAATTCAGGCAAAAGACGCAACCTTGAAGTGGACTTTTTCGGCGGTGAGCCGTTAATGAATTTTCCAGTTGTTAAGGAGATTGTGGAGTACGGAAGGGAACTTGAAAAGAAGCACGACAAGAAATTCCGTTTTACAATGACTACCAACGGCGTTCTCTTAAATGATGAGATTCTTGAATTTTGTAATAAAGAATGCGGAAACCTTGTGCTCAGTGTGGACGGCCGTAAGGAGATACATGATCTTATGAGACCGTTCAGAAACGGAGAGGGAAGCTACGACTTAATTATGCCTAAGTTTGAGAAAGCGGCAGAATCAAGAAATCAGACCAATTATTATGTAAGAGGAACTTTTACCCATAATAATCTTGATTTCTCCAAAGATGTTCTGAGCCTGGCAGACAGAGGCTTTAAGCAGATATCCGTTGAACCGGTGGTGGCTGCCGATACGGAAGATTATGCTCTCCGTGAAGAAGACCTTCCGAAGATATATGAGGAATATGACAAGCTTGCCGTAGAGATGATACGCAGGGAAAAAGAAGGAAAAGGTTTTAATTTTTTCCATTTTATGGTAGATTTGACAGGTGGACCGTGTGTGTATAAGAGACTTTCGGGATGCGGATGCGGAACGGAATATCTTGCGGTAACACCGTGGGGGGATTTTTATCCTTGCCATCAGTTCGTGGGAATTGATGAGTTTAACATGGGAAATGTTTTTGAAGGAATCAAGAAACCCGAAATCAGAAAAACCTTTAATTACAGCAATGTATATACAAAGGATAAATGCAGGGACTGTTTCTGTAAGTTTTACTGCAGCGGAGGATGCGCCGCCAATGCCTATAATTTTAACGGGAATATTGATGACCCGTATGAAATTGGATGCAGGCTTCAGAGAAAGCGTGTGGAATGTGCAATAATGATTAAATGTGCACTGGCAGATGAAGGCGTGGAAGCCAAGGATTACGGAGATATTTCCGTACACTGCTAAGGCAGTATTGATTAAAAAGTATTTTACCGTGGAATATAATCTTACGGAAAAAATAAAAGTGCAAACAGGAGGAAAAAATGAAAGTTTGGCAGAAAATAGTCGCCGTAGTGGCGTTTGTGGCATGTCTGGGGCTTATGGGCTTTACAGTACTCCACGGATGGGCTGCTGGCGGAAAAGGAAGTGCGAAGAACATCACACTCGGTCTTGACCTTGCAGGTGGTGTAAGTATCACATATCAGGCAGTTGGAGATGCATCGGCACAGGATATGAGCGATGTTTTAAATAAGCTTCAGCAGAGAGTGCAGGCGTATGACGGAGCTCAGGTTTATCTTGAAGGAAATGATAAGGTAACGGTTGAAATTCCGGGCGCCAGTGATGCAAACGAGATTCTTGAGGAACTTGGTAAACCGGGTTCACTCTATTTCATTCTTGAGTATGGAAGTGACGGTAAGACTACCAATTATGAATTGGGTGCATATACTGATGAGGATGGAAATTCACTTTACGGATATCATCTGACCCGTACTATTGAAGAAATAGAAGCGGACGGAACCATAATTCTTACAGGTAATGACATTAAAGACTGTAACGGTGTTTACATAAACGATAACGACGATAAGAAACCGGTTGTGGAATTTGCTCTTTATGATGAGGGAGCCAAGAAATTTGCCGATGCTACAGGAAAGGCATATGAGAACAACTGGACACTCGGTGTATATTATGACGGAGAGTTCGTAAGTGTTCCTTCGGTAGATGAAGGAGCAATCACAGGCGGACAGGGTATCATCAACGGAATGAGTTCTCTTGAAGATGCCAAGAAGCTTGCATCTTACATAAGAATCGGTGCACTTCCTGTAGAACTTGAAGAAGTAAGTTCAAAGGTAGTTGGTGCAACACTTGGACAGGAAGCTATTTCCACAAGTGTAATTGCCGGAATAATCGGTTTTGCAATATTATTTATTTTCATGATTGCATATTACAGAGTGCCGGGCCTGGCTGCTAATATTGCGTTGGCTGTATATACCGGTGCAATGTTATTAATCCTTAATGTGTTTGACCTTACACTTACATTACCGGGTATTGCAGGTATCGTTCTCGGTATAGGTATGGCGGTTGATGCCAATGTAATTATATATGCCCGAATCAGGGAAGAAATTTCATCAGGCATGTCAGTAAGAAGTGCAATAAAGAGCGGATTTAAGAAAGCTCTTTCAGCAATTGTGGACGGTAATGTAACTACACTTATTGCAGCAGTTGTACTTGGAATTATCGGAACCGGTCCTGTAAGAGGATTTGCCCTTACACTCGGTATAGGTATTGTGCTTTCAATGTTCACATCACTTGTTGTTGCAAGATGGGCACTTATACTGCTTTATCATCTTGGATTCAAGAAAGTGGGAATGTACGGAAGAGCCAAATCAATTAAGACCATTAATGCCGTAGGAAAGAGAAAAATCTGTTTCTCAATTTCAGGTGTTTTAGTGGCAATCGGAATTATCTTCATTGTAGTTAACGGTGCCAAAGGAAATGGCGTATTTAATTTTGACCTTGAATTTTCAGGCGGTACTTCCACAAGTGTTACATTTGACAAGGAGTACACTCTTGATGAAGTAGAAAGCGATATCATTCCGGTAATTAAAGAAGCAACAGGTGTTTCAAATGTACAGCAGCAGATTGTTAAGGAAAGTAACACAATCGTTTTCAAGACACAGCTTCTTACTCTTGAGCAGAGACAGGCATTAAATGAAGCTCTTGAAGCTAAATTCGGAATTGATACCTCAGACTCTAATGTACTCAGCTCAGAGAATATTGGCGGAACAATCAGTTCGGAAATGAGAAGAAATGCGATTATTGCGGTTGCGGTTGCTACCGTATGTATGCTTATCTACATCTGGGTTAGATTCCGTGATGTTAAATTTGCCACAAGTGCGATTATTGCACTTTTACATGATGTTTTGATTGTTCTGGCATTCTATGCGGTTTCCAGAACTCCTGTCGGCAACACATTTATCGCATGTATGCTTACGATTCTCGGTTACTCAATTAATGCTACAATCGTTATCTTCGACAGAATTCGTGAGAATATGGCGGTTATGCAGAAGTCAACACTTGCAGATGTTGTAAATACAAGTATTACATCTACACTTTCAAGAAGTATTAATACTTCACTGACTACATTTGTAATGGTACTTATTCTTTATATCATGGGAGTTACATCTATCAGAGAATTTGCGGCTCCTATCATGGTAGGTATTGTATGCGGTGCTTATTCTTCTGTATTTATTTCAGGAGCACTCTGGTTTATTATGAAGAAATCAGCATATAAGAGAGCAATGAAGAAAGCAGAGTAAAATATGCAGGACTGGCGGGTATTTTCAAAGAAAGCCGATTTTACGGCTGTGGGCAGCAGATTTAATATTGATCCTGTTGTTGCAAGAATTATCCGTAACAGGGATATCATAGGCGATGAGGCCATAGATAAATTTTTAAACGGTACAATTACGGATTTATATTCTCCGAATCTTATGAAGGATTTGACCAAATCGGTTAAGATTCTGTCAGATTCCATAAGAAGCGGAGAACAAATCCGAATAATAGGCGATTATGATATAGATGGAATTTGTTCCATCTATATCTTGTTTAAGGGGCTTAAAAGCCTTGGCGCCGTGGTGGATTATGATATTCCGGACCGTGTTACGGATGGTTACGGTATTAATGAAAACTTAATAAAAAAAGCATGGCAGGACGGAGTAAAAGTGATTCTGACCTGTGATAACGGAATTGCGGCGGTTGAACAGATTGCCTATGCCAAAGAACTTGGAATGAAAGTGATTGTTACCGACCATCATGATTTACAGTATGTTGATGATGCTGACGGAAGAAAATATCTGCTTCCCATGGCAGACGCAGTGGTTAATCCCAAACAGCCGGACTGTCCGTATCCTTATAAAATGCTTTGCGGGGCAGGTGTGGCATACAAACTTATAAGCATGATGTGTGACAGTGAGAAATTTATTCCATATGCTGCAATTGCAACAGTGGGAGATATTGTGGATTTGACCGATGAAAACCGCATTATCGTTAAAACAGGACTTTCCATGCTGAAAGAGATTAAGGACCCCGGATTATGTGCTCTGATGCAGGTAAACGGAATCGACAAAGCTGCAATCAGTACATATCATATAGGATTCGTAATCGGACCGTGTCTCAATGCCAGCGGCAGACTTGATACGGCCAAAAGAGCGCTGGAACTTCTTTTAACAGAGGATGAAGATTCGGCATACAGATATGCGGAAGAATTAAAGGCGCTCAATGAGGAAAGAAAAAAACTAACCTCCGAATCGGTTTTGCAGGCTTTTGAAATTATGGAAAGGGATAATATTAATGAGAATCCCATACCTGTTATATATCTTCCGGATTGTCATGAAAGCATTGCGGGAATAGTTGCGGGCAGAATAAAAGACGCAATTTATAAGCCTGTTATTGTGGTGACGGATTCGGAGAACGGACTGAAGGGTTCTGCCAGGTCGATAGGTGGCGTTAATATTTTTGAAAAAATAATGGAATGCAGTGAACTTCTGACCAGGTTCGGTGGACATGCAATGGCAGCAGGACTTTCCCTGTCCAAAGAAAATCTTGATTTATTCAGGACCGGGATAAATGCAGAATGCAAACTTACGGAAAAAGATTTTGTAAGAACTATTTGGATTGATGTGCCTCTGCCTGTTGAGTATTTAAATGAGAATCTGGTTAAAGAGCTGGAACTCCTTGCACCCTTTGGCAAAGCAAATCCTAAACCCGTGTTTGCGGATAAGGGATTTATATTGCAGAATGTCCGGCCGATTGGCAAAAACAGCGAATATACAAGGATGACTCTTCAAAAACCGGGAGGCATAAGGATTGCGGCAGTAGGTTTTTTTCCGTATGATGAGTTATATGAGGCAGCCGGTGCAGGACAAAAGGTATCCGTCACATATTATCCGGAAATAGATGAATTTCGCGGAGAATCCCATTTACAGATTTGTGTAACAGGGTATAGAATAGAAGAAGGGATTTCCTGAAAAAAGTTATGTGAGGTAGAAGCATGAAGAAAATAGAAGAATATGTAAGGACTATACCGGATTTTCCCAAACCGGGCATAATGTTTAGGGATGTGACAAGCGTTATACAGGACCCTGACGGTCTTTGCCTTGCAATTGACAGTATGGATGATCTTCTCAAAGATGTGGATTATGATGTGATTGCAGGAGCTGAATCAAGAGGATTTATTTTTGGTGCACCGATTGCATATAAGAATCATAAATCATTTGTACCTGTCAGGAAGAAGGGAAAGCTTCCGTGTGAGACAGTTGAGGCATCATATGAACTGGAATACGGTCAGGCAGTTATTGAAATACATAAGGACTCAATAAAACCGGGCCAGAAGGTTGTAATTGTGGATGACCTTATTGCCACAGGCGGAACCACTCAGGCAATCATCAGTCTTATAGAAAGCCTTGGCGGACAGGTGGTTAAAATAATATTTCTTATGGAACTGGAAGGACTTAAGGGCAGGGAGAAGCTCTCAGGATATCCGGTAGAATCAGTAATTAAATATCCCGGCAAATAAAAGTTAAGGACCTGGTGCATCTAAACGGCACGCAGGTCCTTTTGGGTATGATGTATATATAATCAGGAATTGTGTACTTTTCTGAAAACATTAATTACTTCAATAACCGCATCCACCTCAGGCTTGGATAAATCGGATACATCAACAGTATTTTTTGAATCCAGACCTAAAATATAATCGGAAGATACATGAAAAATATGTGTGTATTTTATCAGAACATCATAAGACGGATACCTGTATCCGGACTCATAGGATGATATGGCACTGTTGGCAAGTCCGATTAGTTCAGCTAACTGCTGTTGTGTCAGATTGTTTTTTATTCTTAAATTCTTAAGGCGTTCACCCATATTGATCATAAGCAGTCTCCTTAACATTAAATTGATTCCACTTTTAGTGTAGTGTAAAGATATATACAATTGGTGGAATTGACTACACAGATACGGAAAAGAATACAAATTTCTCATTGTTGCAATTTTGTTTATTTCGTTTTACAATATGTTCTATATAATTATTATTTTATACGGAGGCAATAATTATGCCTGAAGAGGAAATTTTTAGACAGAAACGCGAAATCCAGCAGACACCTTTATATTCACCGGAAAGCAACGACCCCGATGAATTATTTGCCATGCTTAAAGATTGCATTTTGCAGTACCATCCTTCCACGGATCTTTCGCTGGTAGAGAAGGCATATAATGTTGCCAAGGATGCACATAAGGACCAGAAACGCAAATCCGGTGAACCGTATATCATTCACCCTTTGTGTGTGGGAATTATACTTGCACAGCTGGAACTTGATAAAGAAACGATTATTGCAGGACTTTTACATGATGTAGTAGAGGACACCAAGGTCACCTCGGAGGAACTTAGAAAGGAATTCGGAGACGAGATTGGGTTACTTGTGGATGGCGTAACCAAACTTACACAGCTCAATTACCAGCATGATAAAATCGAAGTCCAGGCGGAGAATCTGCGTAAAATGTTCCTTGCCATGGCAAAGGATATAAGAGTTATTCTCATTAAGCTTGCGGACAGACTTCACAATATGAGAACCATGCAGTATCAGACTCCTGAGAAACAGGTAGAAAAATCCCGTGAGACAATGGAAATATATTCTCCTATTGCACAGAGACTCGGTATTTCCAAGATTAAAGTGGAGTTAGACGATTTATCGCTTAAATTCCTTCAGCCGGAAGTATACAAAGACCTGGAACGCCAGCTTAAGCTTGGTAAGGAAGCAAGGGAGAAATTTGTAAATGACATTGTGGCGGAAGTGAAGCAGCATATTAACAATGCCGGAATCGAGTGTGAAATTAACGGCAGGGTAAAACACTTTTTCAGTATCTATAAGAAGATGGTTAATCAGGACAAGACACTTGACCAGATTTATGACTTATTTGCAGTCAGAATAATAGTGGATACCGTTAAAGACTGTTATGCTGCACTGGGAGTAATCCATGAGATGTATACGCCTATTCCGGGCAGGTTTAAGGATTATATTGCAATGCCGAAGCCTAACATGTACCAGTCACTTCATACGACCCTTATATCTCCGACGGGACAGCCGTTTGAAATTCAGATTCGTACCTATGAAATGCACAGGACAGCTGAATACGGTATCGCCGCACACTGGAAATACAAAGAAAATATTGACGGAACCAAAGGTGATGACAGGGAAGAAGCGAAACTTACATGGCTTCGCCAGATTCTTGAATGGCAGAGGGACATGTCGGATAATAAGGAATTCTTAAGCATAATTAAGAGCGATTTGGATTTGTTCTCCGACAGTGTATATTGTTTCACTCCAAAGGGAGATGTGAAAAACCTTCCTGCCGGCTCGACACCTATTGACTTTGCTTACAGCATCCATTCAGCAGTGGGCAATAAGATGGTAGGAGCCAAGGTTAACGGAAAGCTTGTTACAATAGATTACAGAATCAAAAACGGTGACAGAATTGATATCATAACATCCCAGAACTCAAAAGGACCAAGCATGGACTGGCTTTCCATAGTTAAGAGTCCACAGGCCAAATCCAAAATCAATTCATGGTTCAAGGCTGAACTTAAAGAGGACAATATACTTAAAGGCAAGGAAATGTTAAACACCTACTGTAAAGGTAAAAGTATTGTGCTCAGTGACCTGTTAAAGCCGGAATTCATGGAAAAAGTAATGACCAAGTACGGTTTCAGGGACTGGGAGTCTGTTCTTGCAGCCATCGGACACGGTGGTCTCAAGGAGGCACAGGTTGCCAACAAATTAGTCGAAGAATATGATAAAAAACACCAGCAGGAAATTACCGATGAAGATATACTTGCCGATAATGCTTCCGAAACCAAACCGAAGCCTAAGACTTCCGGAAATCAGGGCGGAATTATAGTAAAAGGTGTTCATGACCTTTCTGTAAGGTTCTCCAAATGCTGCAGCCCTGTTCCGGGTGATGAGATTGTGGGCTTTGTTACACGAGGCCGCGGAATTTCAATACACAGAACGGATTGCATTAATGTAATTAACATATCCGAGATGGATAAGGAAAGGCTTATCGATGCCGAATGGCAGCAGCTTGATTATGAAAATCTTGGAGAAAAATATGTTGCGGATGTAAAGATATATGCCAACAACCGTACAGGACTTATTGTGGATGTATCCAAGGTACTTACGGAGCGTAAAATAGATGTGAAGAGCATGAACTGCAGAATAGGAAAGCAGGGAACGGCCACCCTTGAAATAAGCTTTGAAATATCAGGAGTTGAAGCTTTAAGGGAACTTATAGCCAAATTCAGAAATGTTGAAGGCGTAATTGATATAGAAAGAACAACGGGTTGATTATATGATGAAAATACAACATAACATTATCGGAATGTGT
This sequence comes from Butyrivibrio sp., assembly GCA_051880035.1. Classification (GTDB taxonomy): domain Bacteria; phylum Bacillota; class Clostridia; order Lachnospirales; family Lachnospiraceae; genus Eshraghiella. Next base: position 1,944 of record JBJENE010000013.1, on the reverse strand, counting down.
GCTACCAACACATATTATGCATATGACGAGGAGCGTAAAGAAGGCGTAATTGTTGATCCGGCAGGAGATCCGGTGAGGATTTTTGAAAAGGTCGAAAAGCTCGGATTTACGCCCAAAGCGATTTTAATAACCCATGGGCATTTTGACCATATTCTGGCAGTGGAAGATGTCAGACAGAAATACGGCATCCCGGCTTATATCGGAAGTACCGAGGAAAAAGTCCTTCATGACCCGTATATGAACCTGACAGAGATGTTTATGGGAACTCCGATGACTCTTGATGCGGATGTGTATCTGCAGGACGGGGAGGAGTTTACCGTAGCCGGATATAAAGTTAAAGCCATTGAGGTTCCGGGACATACAATCGGAGGAATGTGCTATTATTTTGAGGAAGAAGGAATCCTTTTCTCCGGGGATACGCTTTTCTGTGAATCCGTGGGAAGAAGTGACCTTCCGGGCGGAAGCGGCAGTGCGCTCTGCAAATCAATTAAAGAAAAACTGTTTGTTCTGCCGGACAACACTCAGGTATATCCGGGACATATGGAATTTACTACGATTGGCTCAGAAAAACAGTATAATCCTTTCTGCCAATAGACAGTGAGGTAGCATCATGATATATATGTATATCAATACCCATGATTACGAAAACGATGTAAGGGTTATGACACAGGCTTTTTATCCGGGCGAAAAAATAATTACCGATGAGGCTTGTGAGAAAGAATGCCTGCTTGGAATCAGGGTTACCGTTAATAAAGAGTTTTGTGATGAGACCGTGTCGGTATCCGTGTCATCCGAAAATACGATTAAAGAGGTACAGTGGAAAACGGAGGGCGCAGATAAAAAAAGAACACGCAACCGCCTCAAAAGGGAACTCTATGGTATTTTCTCCGGTTTAACCGGCAAAAAGCTGCCATGGGGAACCCTGACAGGTATCCGTCCCGTTAAAATACCGATGAAAATGATAGAGGACGGATATGAAGACGGGGAAATTACAGAAGAACTTAAAAATGAGTATCTTGTATCCGATAAGAAAGCAAACCTCAGTCTTTCGGTGGCACATAAGGAGCATCAAATCCTTTCGGGAACAGACTATGAAAACGGTTATAGTCTGTATGTAGGAATCCCTTTTTGTCCCACCACATGTCTGTACTGTTCTTTTACTTCTTATTCCCTGGGAATATGGAAAGACAGGGTTGATGATTATCTGGAAGCACTCTTTAAGGAACTGGATTTTCTTTCGGAACTGCTTTCACACAGAAAACCTGATGCGGTGTATATAGGCGGAGGAACACCAACCACACTTTTGCCGCACCAGCTGGACAGGCTTTTTACACATATAGAGAACAGATTTGATTTATCAGGAATTCTTGAGTATACGGTGGAGGCCGGTAGACCGGACAGCATAGATAAAGATAAGCTTACGGTGATTAAGGATCATGGAATAGACCGGATTTCAATTAATCCCCAGACCATGAATCAGGAAACCCTGGATTTAATCGGAAGGCGGCACACTACCGGGCAGATTAAGGATGCTTTTACACTGGCCAGGGAGCTTGGATTCGGGAACATCAATATGGATATAATTATAGGGCTTCCGGGTGAGGGCAAAGAGCATGTAAAACATACGCTTGAAGAAATAGGAACTCTTAATCCCGACAGCCTTACCGTGCATTCGCTTGCCCTTAAAAGGGCTGCGGCTCTTAACATTTTCAAGGATAAGTATTCTTCCTTCAAGATGGAAAATACGGACAGCATAATTGATATGACACATGATTTTGCCATTTCCCGTAACATGGAGCCTTATTATCTGTATCGTCAGAAAAATATGGCGGGAAATTTTGAGAATGTAGGATATGCAAAACCGGGCAAGGCGGGAGTGTACAACATTCTGATTATGGAGGAGAAACAGACTATCGTGGCTCTGGGAGCGGGTTCGATTACCAA
>JBJENE010000012.1:0-19742 GCA_051880035.1 Butyrivibrio sp. | reverse complement strand
CGAAGCCTTATTGATGCAATTATAAACGAAATAACTACGGCACCCCATGTACCTGAGGCAGCTATAAGAAAATAGTACCACGGGGACTCTTTGTATTCAAAAAGGGAGGTCCCTTTTATAACCGCGTTCTCCGTCATATATTCTCCGGGAGTGTACATAATAAATCCAAATTTTCTGGAATCATTGGAAAAGAAAATTTTGTTATAGTCCTTAGGGGTTACGGTAAGTATACCATCCTGAATAATATAATCGCCGTCCCATCCGCTGTCTATATAGCTTCCGTCGGGAACAGGTATATCAACAGACCAGTTTTTCATGTCAAAACTGGTATTGTTGTAGATATAGGCATCGTATTGGGCACCTATGGAGCCGTCGGATTCCTCCCAGCTTTTGGATATTGAAATTTGAAAACAGTAATCGGAACCGTTATTCTCTGTGGAATTTTTGACCTGCTTATTAATATTAATCTGGTTGGTCGATGTAAGAGCAATGAAACCGGCTATAAGCAGAATCGGAATTATGCAGAGAATTATTTTTGGGATATGTCTTTTCATTGTGTGTCCCCCGTCTAAGAATAAGTTGTCCAAAATATCCTCATCATATAGTATATGCATTTATTGCATAAGAAAAACAAATGCCTGCTTCGCAGGCGCGTGGTTTTCTCATGCGCTCATTATAGCACAATTTGCAAAAATAGCAAATTGATTGTGCATATTTTGTATAAAAAATGAAAAGTATTAAGTTGAGAAAATGCTTGTTTTCTAAAACTGTAAGGAATATACTTAAAAAAGTATTAGAATTGACAGTTCGGAGGAATGCAGATGATTTCAGAAAAAATGGTTTCACTGGTTAATGGAAGCTCAGTTATAAGGGCAATGTTTGAAGAAGGAAAGAGACTTGCGGGAATATACGGTGAGGAGAATGTGTTTGATTTCAGCCTTGGAAATCCCAATGTTCCTGCTCCATGTGAAGTTAATGAAGCGATTAAAGAGATTGCGGATGAAGAAGATTCTGTTGTTCTTCACGGATATATGAGTAATTCCGGTTATGAGGATGTGAGGCAGGCTGTAGCAGACTCCATTAACAGGAGATTTGCAACATCCTTTAACGAAAGCAATATTATCATGACGGTGGGAGCTGCCGGAGGAATTAATGTCCTTTTTAAAGCGATTATTAATCCGGGGGATGAGATTATTGCTTTTGCCCCGTACTTTGGAGAATACCGTTCATATGCTGCCAATGCAGACGGCACCCTTGTGGTAATCCCGCCTGATACAAGTTCATTTCAGCCGGATATGGAGGCTTTTGAAAAGGCTGTTACACCTAAGACTAAGGCAGTTATAATCAATACTCCGAATAATCCTACAGGTGTGATTTATTCTGAAGACACAATTAAGAAGATGGCAGAAATACTTAACAGCAAGCAGCAGGAATTCGGAACGGATATAGTTCTTTTTTCGGATGAGCCATACAGAGAACTGGCATATGACGGAATTGAGGTACCGTATGTAACAAAATACTACGACAATGCTGTAGTAGGATATTCTTACAGTAAATCTCTTTCCCTTCCGGGAGAAAGAATAGGATACCTGGTTATTCCGGATGCGCTTACGGACAGCGAGGAAGTGAAGTCTGCCTGCAATGTTGCAACAAGAATTCTTGGATTTGTGAATGCACCTTCACTTATGCAGAAGGTAATAAAAAGATGTGTTGATGTGGACGTTTCCGCAAATGTGGCAATATATAACCGTAACAGGGAGGCGTTGTATAACGGACTTACGCAGCGCGGATTTGAATGTGTAAAACCGGAAGGCGCATTTTATATGTTCGTTAAGACGCCTGTAGATGATAGGGAGTTTGCAGAGGCTGCCAAGAAATATAATATTCTGGTTGTGCCGGGTTCTGCTTTTGCATGCCCCGGATATGTGAGAATTGCATATTGTGTATCATATGATACAATAATCAGATCAATGGATGGCTTTAAAAAACTGGCACAGGAATTTGGACTTATAGACTGATTGGAGGAAGAACATGGGAACATGGGAAAAAAACATTAGAAAAGTAGTTCCGTATGTGGCGGGCGAACAGCCGGATAAGCCGGATATGGTAAAATTAAATACAAACGAATGCCCTTATACGCCGGCTCCCGGAGTGGAAAAAGTCATTAAAAATATGGATACAGGACGTTTCAGATTATATCCCGACCCTGCGGTAAACTTACTTAGGAGGGAACTTGCGTCCTTCTACGGAGTGGAAGAGGATATGGTTTTTGTGGGAGTAGGCTCCGATGATGTAATTGCCAATGCATTTCTGACATTTTTTAATTCGGATAAGCCTGTACTTTTTCCTGATGTAACATATTCTTTCTATCCGGTTTGGGCGGATTTGTACCGTATTCCGTATGAGACACCTGCAGTGGACGGGGATTTTAAGATAAATCCATCAGATTATTATAAGGAGAACGGAGGAATTATTTTTCCTAACCCTAATGCACCTACATCCATTTGTGAGCCGTTGTCGTTTGTAACAGATATTATGGAACATAACAAAGATTCTGTTGTAATCGTGGATGAGGCCTATATAGATTTTGGAGGAGAATCGGCTATTCCGCTTGTGAACAGATACGAAAACCTTCTTGTGGTACAGACTTTTTCAAAATCCCGTTCAATGGCAGGAATGAGAATAGGTTTTGCCATAGGAAATAATAAACTAATTAAAGCAATGAATGATGTTAAATATTCCATCAATTCATATACAATGAATACACCTTCCATTCTTGCAGGAGTTGAGGCAGTTAAGGACAGGGAATATTTTGATAAGACCAGAAATAAAATAATTGCCACCAGGGAAGCAACCAAGATAAAGATGAAAGAGATGGGATTTAAGTTTCCTGACTCCAAATCCAACTTCCTTTTTGTCACCCATGACAGTTATGATATGACAAAACTTTTTATTTTCCTCAGAGAAAAAAATGTTTATGTCCGTCATTGGGATAATCCCCGCATAAAGGACTACCTGAGAATTACCATAGGAACAGACAGGGAAATGGACAGACTTTTTGAAGAAATCAAAGAATTTATGAATAATTAAAGTTTCGGACAGGTTAAAATATGACGATTGAACAGGCGTGGAAAGAACTGCATGACAGAGGCCAAAATACCGGCAGAAGAGTTGTCCGGATTCTCATAAGTTTTGTTCTTATTATATCAGGAACGGTACTTCTTATTTTCAATGCATATGCAGGAATTCCTGTTATATGTATTGGAGCGGTATCATTAATATTTGCTGCAAAGCAGAGAAACAAAGGCGGATTGACGGTTACTGAAATTTACGAAAAATATATTCTTGCTCCATGGCTTTCGGAGTATTTTTCTGATGTAAAATTTTCGGCGGGAAACGGCTTTAGCAGAAAACAGATTGATGACAAGGATTTTTTTCCGTATGAATGGGAAGAGGTCTACTATAACAGATGCTTTACTGCCTCGTATAAAGGTCATTCTATACGGATGGGAGAGATGATAGCATACATAAAAGATGCGGCATCATTTTACGGAAGGCACAGGGAATGGCTCTGCCCGGAGGAAGAATATACATTCTACGGAAGATATATGGATATTGAAACAGAACCTGATAATGATATGCGGGAACTGATTGAAAGCACGCTTAAAGAAAATCCGGGATTTGAAGACGGAAATGTTCATGTATGCAGACGGAACGGACATTTGTATATATTCCATAATCTGTACAAGGATGAAGGAGCGTTTCCAATCTGGCTTCCTGCTCCCGACACCGGTAATACAACCATCGGGGAGACCAAAGACATGGTTGACAGAATGGTTGTTCCATATGCGGATTTATGTTCCAAAATCATATAAGTTTATTAAAAATTAATAATTTATTATGAAAATTTAATGGTATAATATCTTAAGAGTGTGTATGATACTATTTACAGTATACAAATATTTTTAAGAGGAAATGGTTATGTCCGGTTTCAGAGAGAAATTTTCAAGATTTATGTCGGGAAGATACGGAATGGATGAGTTTGGACGATTTTTAAATATTGTCACCCTCATACTTCTCGTAATATCTATATTTTTTGCCAGATATTTATGGACCAAATTCGTATGGGTAGCAGCGCTTCTGGTTATGGGTTATTCATATTTCAGAATTTTTTCAAGGAATTATGCCGCCCGTAATGCTGAGAACCAATGGTATTGTTCCATCAGATACAGGAACAGGGGCGGTGCATACGGCAGAGGCAGTTACGGAGGATATAATAACAGCTACAGCCGTGACAATATGAGTAACGAACAGAAGAAGAAAATGGACCGCAGAACCCACAGGATTTTTAAATGCCCTAACTGTTCCCAGAAAATAAGAGTACCTAAGCACAAGGGCAGAATCTGTATTAAATGTCCTAAATGCAGGATTGAGTTTATTAAGAAGACCTGACGGAGACCCGGTTTATGTTTGGTTATATCACGGTTAATAAAGACGAACTGAAAATCAAAGATTACAGAAAGTATAAGTCATATTATTGCGGCGTATGCCACAGCTTAAGAAAGCTGTATGGGTTTAAGGGGCAGTTTACGCTTACATACGATATGACTTTTCTTGCTGTTTTGCTGTCATCTTTATATGAGGATGATACGGAGACCGTAATGAGAAGGTGTGTTCCCCATCCTGTAATTAAACATGAGTCCATATCCAATGAATTTTCAGATTATGCCGCATCCATGAATGTGATGCTGACATATTATAAGCTTAAAGATGACTGGGAAGACGAGAGAAGCCTTAAATCCAATGCCATGTCCGGCCTCCTTAAGAAGGCATATAGAAAGGCTGCCGGGATGTATCCCGATAAGGCAGAGTTAATAGAACAATATATTCTTAAACAGCATGAAAGCGAAGATAAAAAGGAACAGTCCATTGATGTTATTTCCTCACATACGGGAGAAATGCTAGCCGGTCTTTTTGACATGAAACAGGATGTGTGGCAGTACGATTTAAGAAGAATGGGATTTTTCCTTGGTAAATTCATATATGTTATGGATGCATATGATGATATTGAAAAGGATATTAAGAAAAATAACTTTAATCCGCTGATTAATATGTTTGCGGAGCCGGATTTTGACAGCAGATGCGAAAACATACTTACAATGTATGCCGCAGAAAGCTCAAAGGCTTTTGAGGCATTGCCCATACTTGACAATGCTGATATACTGAGAAATATATTGTATTCCGGAATATGGAACCGGTTTGATAAAATTAAGAATGACAGAGAAAGGCAATAATCCTTATGAGAGATCCTTATTCGGTATTGGGGGTATCAAGAGATGCAAACCCGGATGAAATAAAAAAAGCATATCGTAAGCTCAGCAGAATTTACCATCCTGATGCCAATGTTAATAATCCCAATAAGGCTCAGGCTGAGGAGAAATTCAAAGAAATTCAGGAAGCTTATAACCAGATTATGTATGAGAAGGAGCATGGAGAAGGAACTTACGGAAACAATAACCGTGGTGCGGGTCCTCAGGGTGCACAGACAGGATACGGTGGCTTTTCAGGTTTTGAAGGTTTCGGTGGCTTTGGCGGCAATAGCTATGCCAACCGGAATTCAGGCGACAGCCAGAGTATGAGGTCCGCAATTAATTATGTGAACAGCGGACGGTATGCCGAAGCCATGAATATACTTGAGGGTATGAGCATGTCTGAAAGAAATGCAAGGTGGTACTATGTGCATGCACATGCCAATTACGGTATGGGTAACATAATTAATGCGAAAGAGGATGCCCGCCGGGCGGTCAATATGGAGCCGGGTAATCCGGAATATATTAACCTGCTGAACCGGATGGAAAACGGAGGCACCTGGTATCAGGATATGGGTGCTGATTACGGAAGAGCCGGCAGGGGTACAGGTTCATGCTGTATGCAGCTGTTATGTCTTGAGATTCTTTGCAACTGTTGCTGTTGTGGAATGGGTAGAGGTTTTTAAATGATAAATACAATTGTATTTGATATCGGAAATGTGCTTGCAATGGCCGATTGGCCGGAAGTGTTTAAAAGGATAGGAATAAGCAGTGAGGTATTTGAACCGGTAGCCAATGCTACCGTAAGAAGCCGGTACTGGAAAGAGTTCGACAGAGGGGTTCTGGATGATGACAGGATAATTGAAGGATGTATTCTGGCAGCTCCGGAATATGAAAAAGAAATTCGTATGCTGTTTAATAATCTTGATAAGATTGTTGAGGTAACGGATTATGCTTCTGAATGGATTAAATATTACAGAGACAGGGGATTCCATACTTATATTCTGTCTAATTTTGCCAAAAAAGCATTTGAGGCGTGTTCGGATAAATTTGACTTCCTTAAATATGTAGAGGGTGCGGTAGTTTCTTATCGTGTTAAGTTAATAAAACCGGATTCCCTCATTTATGAAAAACTGATTACCATGTATGATATTATTCCGTCCCGGGCTGTTTTTGTGGATGACTTGAAGGAAAATGTACAGGCAGCCGTAAACCTTGGTTTTAACGGAGTCGTGTTTAAGAACAGGGAACAGGCTGACAGGGAGATAGAGGAAATATGTCAAAAGCATCTGACCAGAAACTGAAAATATTATATTTGCTCAGATTTTTTGCTGAGAATACGGATGAAAATCATCCTGCCACAATGGTACAGATTATTGAATATCTGTCATCTAAAGGGATTAATGCCGAACGGAGAAGTATATATAGTGATATCGAAGCACTGCAAATGATGGATTACGATATAATATACCGCAAGGAACAGCCGGCAGGATATTTTATGGGTGCAAGAAATTTTGAATTGGCAGAGCTTAAGCTTCTTGTGGATGCAGTCCAGTCTTGTAAATTCATTACGGAGAAAAAATCAGACTCCCTTATTTCCAAAATAGAAAAGCTTACAAGCCGTTATGAAGGACGGAAACTGCAGAGGCAGGTATATGTTGCTAATCGTGTCAAAAGTGCCAATAATTCTGTTTTATATATCATAGATGATATCCATGAGGCAATTAACGGTCAGAAAAGAATACAATTTCAATATTGTGAATGGACAATGTCCAAAGAACTTGTTCCGAGAAAGGACGGAAAGTATTACACAGCCGAACCACTTATGCTTGTATGGGATGATGAGAATTATTATCTTGTGGCATATGATCCGGATGACAAAAAAAATAAACACTTCAGAGTGGACAAGATGGCATCTGTTAAGATGACAGCCGGGCGCAGGGAATTTAATCCGCTTAACGGACAATTTGATCCCGGTGAATATTCCAAGGAACACTTTGGAATGTTTAACGGGGAAAGCCGTGTGGTTTCGGTAAGATTTCCCAATAGCCTTATTGGCGTGGTTTTAGACAGGTTCGGCAGGGATGTTACAATTATTAAAGGAGATAATGATACATTTTCTGCCAGGCTTAAAGTAAGAATAAGCGACAGATTTTTCTCGTGGATTGCAGGCTTCAGGGGAAAGGCCGTTATAGAGTCCCCAAAGGAAGCAGTCTGCGAATATAAGGCATTTATTGAAGATATCCGTAACAGTTTTTGAGACTGATGCGGATGATGTCTTTTTTTGCGGATTTTTAGTGCTTTTTTTTACTTGAAATATGTCCATGTTATCTATAAAATCAGATATATGCAAAAGGATGTATAACAGAAATATATTGATTTTTCCATACATAATAGGTATTATTGTAATAAGTGTTTTTATAAAGGAGAAAATCATGATAGATTTTGATGAGGAAATAAAGAAGTTCCAGCCGAGTGTTGAAATTGATGATGCAGAGGATGCCATTTATCACAGTGATACAACGGATGTTACGGAAGTAATTGATAAGATTATCAAAGAGATGATAGATAAATAGAATGGAGTTATCTTATGAGATGCTATAAATGCAACAGTGTGCTGTCCGACCAGGATTACTGTCTGAAGTGCGGTGCAGATGTGTCTGTATATAAGGTAGTAGTCAAAGCCTCCAATTCCTATTACAATACAGGTCTTTTGAAGGCTAAAGTAAGGGATTTGTCGGGAGCTGTTACTGCGTTAAAGACAAGCCTAAGTATTAATAAAAACAACATCAAAGCAAGAAATCTCCTGGGTCTTGTATACTATGAAATGGGAGAGGTTGCCCTTGCACTTTCCGAATGGGTAATCAGCCTTAATCTGAAACCCGATAAAAATGTAGCCGATGTCTATATTCGTAAAGTCAAAGCCAACCCTAATAAGCTTGAAGCAGTGAATCAGGCAACCAAGAAATACAACTTGTCATTAGAGAAAGCCAAAGAGGGCGGATATGATGTGGCTTTAATCCAGCTGAAAAGGGTTATTGGCGTTCTGCCTAACCATATTAAAGCCAATCTGCTTTTGGCACTGCTTTACATGAAAAGGAATGATTCGGGCAAAGCCGAAAAGATTCTCAGAAAGGTGCTTAAGATAGACAGAAACAATACACTGGCGCTTAGATATCTTGATGAAATTCATCATGTGGGAGAAGGAGCGGACAAGCCGGAGGAAGATTATTACAAAGGCAGAAAGCGTATCGGAGGACCTCTTTCCGGAAATGATGTTATTATGCCGAAGAATTCCTATAAGGAACCGGCCAGCGGTGTCTTAACCGTTATATATATTCTTCTCGGAGTTCTTATAGGAACAGCCCTTGTGTGGTTCCTTGTGGTGCCTTCCAAACTTCAGAGCGCACAATACGAGAATAATAATACAATCAAAGAATACAGTGAAAAGCTTTCTTCTTACTCGGTGGACATAACCGAACTTGAAGATAAAGTAAAGGATCTTGAGAGACAGCTGGCAGATGCCGAAAGTGACCTTGCATCATACAAGGGTGAGAACGGTGAGATGGCAATGTACTCTAAGTTAATAGAAGCAGCCGGTTATTTTATGGCTAATGATTTTGAAAATGCGGCGCTTTCACTGGCAGATATAGATGTAACACAGCTTCCGACCGATACGGCTAAAGCCTTGTACACATCACTTGAGGAAAGCTGCAGCGGAGGAGCCAGATCATTTTACCTGTCAGGTGTGAATGCGTATAATCAGCAGGATTATGTAAATGCCATTAAATATCTTGAGAAGGCATACCAGCTTGATGATACCACAGTGGAGACACCGTATTATCTGGTAATGTCTTACATGGGAATTAATGATACCGAGAATGCACAAAAGTATATCGACATCGTGCATAACCGTTTTGGAAATACCTCATATGCTACACAGCTTGATCAGTATCTGAATTCAATAAATGAATAATTTTACACAGGAATAAACCTCACAAATGTGACGGAGCAAATTGATTTTGCTCCGTCTTTTTGCATTATAGGAAGCTTCGTCCTATAAAGCAAAAACGCTCCGCTAAGGATGAGCACTGCGGCAAAGGTATTGACAAATAATATAAAGGAAAGGTGATAAGTATGAATAAAGTATGCATTACCAAAGATAACCTGATAATTATTCATCCCCGGGGGGACTTAGACCATCATGTAATTGAAGGTATACGCAATGAGATTGATGAGGAAATAACATCAAAAAGAATTTACAGGCTGGCATTTGATTTTAGGGATGTGGGATTTATGGACAGCTCAGGAATAGGGCTGATTATGGGAAGATACAAAAAAATCCGCGGAGCCGGAGGAGAGATTTTTGTCTGCAATCTTAACTGCTCCATGCAGAGAATTTTTAAATTATCGGGACTTTTCCGTATTACAAGTCACAGCTTTGAAATTGACCGTATCGTAAAGGAGGCTACATATGAGCAGGATAAAAATGGAATTTGATGCAATATCAGAAAATGAGGGACTTGCAAGAGTATGCGTGGCTGCTTTTGCCACAAGACTTGACCCGACTCTGGAGGAAATTGATGATGTAAAGACCGCCGTGTCCGAAGCCGTAACCAACAGCGTTATTCACGGATATGACGAGAAGGGCGGAATAATAGTCCTGGAAGCAGAGATTAAGGAAAGAGAGCTTCTTGTAAGAGTTACGGATTACGGGAAAGGTATTGAAGATGTTAAAAAAGCAATGGAGCCTCTTTTTACAACAGGATCTGATAAGGAACGCTCAGGAATGGGATTTACATTCATGGAAGTATTTATGGATGAACTTTCGGTAGAATCCGTACCGGGGCAGGGAACTGTAGTAATCATGAAAAAAATTTTTAAAGGAGCATCAGAATAAGACGGAGGTGTGGCTATGGAACATACCAAAGAGCTTATTGAGATGGCACACCGGGGAAGTAAAGAAGCAAGGGACATGCTTGTTCTTGAAAACATGGGATTAGTGTACAGCATTGCCAGAAGATTTTTCGGCAGGGGATATGATATGGAAGATATTACCCAGATAGGAACAATAGGACTTATTAAGGCAATAGACAAATTTGACCTTGAGCAGCCGGTAATGTTTTCAACATATGCCGTTCCCATGATAAGCGGTGAGATTAAGAGGTTTATAAGAGATGACGGAATGATAAAAGTATCCCGTTCCATTAAAGAAAACGGATTTAAAATCAGACAGGCCGCCGAGGAACTTTCGCAAAAATACGGGCGGGATGCTACCGTTGATGAATTATGTAAGAAAACCGGGCTGGCTCCGGAAGAAATTGTTCTTGCCATTGAGGCGGGCAGAGATGTTGAATCCATATACCAGACGGTATATCAGGGGGAAGAAAATCAGATTTATATCGTGGACAAGCTTTCGGCCGCCACCGAAAATACTCCAAATGAAGTTCTGATTAACCACATGATGTTAGAGCAGGTAATTGATAAACTTTCCGATACGGAACAGCAGTTAATCCGGATGAGATATTATGAAGATAAAACCCAGACCGAGGTGGCAAAATGTCTTGGCATATCCCAGGTACAGGTGTCCAGAATGGAAAAGAAAATTTTACAGAGAATGCGTAATGCCATTGAATATTGAATAAATTTTTCAGATAACAACATACTAAAAAAAAACGGAGCTAATCAATGAAAGAAACAGTATATATAAGTTTTAAGCGAAACAGTCAGGTGGATACAAGAAAAGTAAATATCGGACAGACCGCTTCCGTATGGTGCACAGATGAACATATAATGGCAAAAGTCAAGGCAATGACTATCGTTAATGTTCCACAGGTGAAGAGCAGAAGATATGTTTTTTCTGTAATGAAAATAGTGGAATCCATCACAAAAGAATTTGATAATGTGGATGTGGTAAATATCGGATGCAGTGAATTTATCGTATCATACAGAGAGCCCCGCAAAACATATCCTGCAATCCAGTGGGTTAAAATAGTGCTGGTATGCGTGCTTGTTTTCTGCGGCGGGGCCTTTGCCATTATGGCGTACGGCAATGATGTTGACATTAATCAGATATTTTCCGTTATCAATGATTTTACCGCAGGCGGCGATGATGTCTCACTTTTTATTCTGCAGATTTCATACAGCGTCGGACTTACGGCAGGAATCATTATTTTTTACAATCATATCGGCCGTAAGAAATATAAAAAAGACCCTACCCCTCTTGATGTTGAAATGCGTCTTTATGAAGACGAAATTAACACTGCGGTTGTCAATGACAGCATAAAGGAGGGACGGATTGAAGATGTGGATTAGCAGATTATGTAATATTCTGTTGGGAATCGGCGCCGGAACATCCACAGCAGCAGGGTATTTCGCAATCATTTCCACAATCGGAGTCGTAAACCGTTTTGCATGGCATACACATACGGTTGACAGGCTGAGACTTTATGAGTGGATGCTTATTCTGGGAGGGACAATAGGTAACCTGCTTATAATTTTTCTGCCGGGTGCATTTGCTCCGGTTGTTTTATGGAGTATTTTTTCGCTGGCTGCGGGAATGTTTGTGGGATGTTTTCTTGTATCATTGGGCGAAGCCGTAAAAGGAATCCCTATTTTCCTGCATCGTACCAATATAGTTACCGGATTGTGGACCATTATAATGGTATTTGCTGTGGGAAAGGGACTTGGAAGTATATTTTATTTTCTGACAGGGCGCTTTGGAGAATAGAACCAAAGCTATTGCAACGGATTGTTCTGTTAGGGTATAATTGGCATATATGTCTTTATTCGAAAGAAGGTACAAAAGATTATGAAAGACGAAGAACAGCTTATACAGATTTTCAATCACATGGATACCAGTGCGGTATATGTATTTGGAGAAGAGGAAGGAAGTATACTTTATATCAATGATGCCGCAGAAAAGTTTTCCGGTAAGAATCTTAAAGGAAACACTCTGCAAATGCGGGGGTATTCCGCCGGGATTTCTTTTTTTCAAAAAGAACTCGGAGAACGAAACTGTGCCCATATTACCTTTGAGGCCAGTTACGGGGACGGAATAGAAGGGGATGTCTTTAAGTACAGGCTGTGGGATAAAGACTGTATTGTTCTTATTGTACCTGCTAAAGATATGGCAAAGGTATGTGCAGGAACCGGTTCTTTCGAAAAAATTGAAAATAAAATATTCGAGCTTATCGGTATGGAGTGGCGTTCAGTACTTCTTGCCAATATGGCTACAGGGAATTCCAAAATCATCCGAAGCAGATTTTCGGATTATTCTGATTATAATAAAATATACAATTCCCATATTTTAAAACGGGAGTTTATGGAAAAATATGTTCATCCCGGAGACAGGGAATATTTTGAGACGGAATTGTCTTCAGAAAATATCCGTAAAATTCCGAAAAACGGAAGCAAAAATCTCACAATAAGACTGATTCGGAACAAAGAAGTGAGATATGTGCAGATACAGGTAATGAAACCTGAGGATGAGGCGGGAAGAAAATATATCATTTTTACCGAAAAAGATATACATGAAGTGCATATGTTCAAAATGCTGGCCCGGGAAAACGGTGCCGTTATGAATGCATTATGTAATGAATACAACTCTATGTATATTATCCACACCGAAACCGGGGAAATGGCGGCACTGAAAATGGCACCCGGCAATGAAAAAATTATCCGCAGAACAAAATACTATGAAGATATTCTTTTGGCATACTGTACGGAATATGTAAGTGAACAGGATAGAAGCCGACTCCTTGAAAATGGTAAAATAGACAGAATCGTTAAAAGACTGGATGAGACCGATCTTTTTCAGGTTACATATCAGACCAAAGACGGAAGATGGATGGCCGCCAGATTCATGAATATTGACAACCCATACGGTAATGGGCGGAATATACTCCTTGGAATTATCAAATATGATAAGAATATGATTCTGGAGCAGAAAACCAAAAGAACAAATGAAATAATTACTTCTTTGTCCGAGGCTTATCAGGTAATATACAGGGTTAATATAATTACCGGCTGGTTTGAAATCATTCTCATGAATTTTGACACAAAAGATTTTGTTGACGGTTTTGATAATTTTTTTGATATGGAAAAAAATTATTACCAAAACGGTATAGATATAGAGTTCGTTGAGAACACAAGTGAAAAGATGGACCACAATATGGTTAAGGCCCATATGGATGCCGGAAAAGGTCCGATTAGTGCATATTATAAAGAGAAATCAGACCGTTGGGTAAAACTCACAATCTCTCCGGAGCAGGATTATTCTCCGGAGCATCCGTATCTTATATATGCCATTAAGGAATGTAATGAGCAGATACATCACAAGACCGAAGTAATAGTAAATCGTACCGCTATTTCAAAAATGTATATTCTTTCGATAATCATTGACAGTGAAGCGGGAACATATGACTGTATGTACAGCATTGACAACGGACTTCCTATGGGCCCGGGACTTCTGAAAGATTTTATGGCAATCATGAAAAAGATGATTTACGAGGAAGATTACCATATTTTTGCTTCTATTTTTGATGAACTTAATCCTGAAATGACGGGCTTTATTGAAAAAGAGTACAGGGCAGAAGACAATAAAGGAATGTTTCATTTCCTCAGTGCTTTTGCTACCGTTATTTCCGTACCGGAAGGTAACAGAATACTTCTTCTTGTGCGTAATATTGATGAACGGGCTGCCAATCGTGCCAGAATGTCACTCCTTAACAGGGAGTACGACATGGTTAAAAACATGTTATACGCTCTTGGTGAAAATTATTTCGGAATGTATTACTGCAATGTGGAAACACAGCAGATTGTTCCTGCAAGACGCGGCAAGGATATGATTGAAATTTTTAATGAGGAATCCACTTATGATAAAATTATGGAAAGGTATGTTAAGGAATGGGTGTATCCGGCTGACCGTGAAGCTGTTGGGAAATTTACCAATCTTGATAAAATATCCGGGATGCTCCAAAAAGAAGGACAAAGTATTTTTGTCGAATATCAGAGAGTTTTCGGAAATGTGTACCGTTGGGTACGATTGGAAGTGCAGGCAATTAAATGTGATAATGACAGGGCAACGGAAATAGTTTTTGCTTTTAAAGACATTCATGATGAAAAAGCATCAGAGCTTCAGTACAAACGAGATTTAAGTGATGCACTTGAGAGGGCGGAAAAAGCCAATCTTGCCAAATCCGAATTTTTGTCAAACATGTCACATGATATCAGAACTCCTATGAATGCCGTGCTGGGAATGACCAATATTGCACTTGCCCATCTTGGCGATAAAGAGAAAGTAATATCCTGTCTTGAAAAAATAAAGGTTTCGGGAAATCATCTTCTTCGCCTTATCAATGAAGTACTTGATATGTCCCACATTGAAAGCGGGAAGATTACCCTTAATGAAGAGAATTTTTCTCTGTCTGATCTGATGCATGGAATAATGATTATGTTCCAGAGCCAGATTAAGGAACATAACCATTCTTTCAAAGCAGAGGCAATTAATGTCAGGAATGAAAACCTTTATGGTGACAGGGTAAAACTTAACCAGATTCTTATTAATGTAATCGGCAATGCCATAAAATATACCGAAGATAACGGCAGTGTTTATGTTTCCGTGGAACAGAGTGAGGATTTAAACGAGGAAGAGGGACAGTATGTTTTTACGGTCAGGGATAACGGAAGAGGAATGGCAGAGGATTTTATTGATAAAATATTCCTGCCTTTTGAAAGAGAAATGGATTCCACTAACAGTAGAATTGAAGGAACGGGACTTGGTATGCCGATAACCCATAATTTTGTCGAAATGATGGGCGGACATATTGAGGTGAAAAGTAAAGTTGGCGAAGGCTCAGAGTTTAAGATTGTAATTCCGTTTAAATACATTGATGAGCCGGTTCCTGAGTCTTTCAATATACAAGATAAATATAATATTATTTATTACGAAAAAAATGACAACACAATTCTTTCAAAAATAAGTCGGGCCGCCCATGCAGATAGCAGACCTGTTCTTATAATAGGCTCTTATGATGTTTCTGATTTTGCCAAAGAAGCCCGCAATGCCGGTATGGACGGATTCCTCATTGAGCCGGTATTTAATTCTGATTATCATAAAATATACATGCAGACTTTTGAGACTTTTTCCGAACCGGGAGAGCAGAATATGCAGAAATATGATTTTCAGGGCAGAAGAATTCTTGTTGTGGATGATAATGAGATTAATGCGGATATTGCCTGCGATTATCTGGAAGATGTTAATGCAGAGACGGATATTGCAGTTAACGGAAAGGAAGCATACGATAAGATTGCGGAGGGCGGACATTATGATGCAGTTCTTATGGATGTGAGAATGCCGGTAATGGACGGATATGAGGCTACAAGAATGATTCGCGGTCTGGGAACCGAATATGCTGACAAACTTCCGATTATTGCAATGACCGCAAATGCTTTTAACGAAGATGTAATCAATTCCAGAAAGGCAGGAATGAATGAGCATATTTCAAAGCCGATTAATGCCGATATTCTGTATTCCGTACTTCATAAAGCTTTGTCGCATATTAGCGAATAGATATATCTTTCTGTGTTTTAGAAAATATTGTATAATTATTGTATTAAATAATGTATAAAACGCATTGTTATGCTTACAATATGAAAAAATATTTTGGAGGCACACATATGGGCGACTGGAAATCGGAACTAAAACATGCGGATGTGGATGTTGATGGAGCAATTGCGCGTTTCTCTAATAAGGAAGAGCGGTATATAAAGTATCTTAAGCTTTTTTATGCTGATGAGAACTATAATAAGCTTGTTCAGGCAATAGATAATAATAACAATATCGAGGCGTTTGAATATTGTCATGCGCTTAAAGGGGTTGTGGCCAATCTGGGATTTAGAACCATGTTTACAAGCATTTTTGATGCCTGCGAAATCCTTCGTACGGGTGAAATGGAAGGAACCGGGGAGCTTGTAGGTAAGGTTTCGGACAACTACAACCGGATTATGGAAATTATTAAAGAAAATTTTATAGCATAATTCGACAAATAATACTATCTTTTTGATATGTGATGATGTTATAATATAACATGTCAAGGGGGCTTTGTAATGAAAGACAGTATTAGAATCGTAGTTGCAGATGACAATGATATAATGAGAGCAATGATTGTGGATACGATTAATGAGGATCCACAGCTTCGTGTTGTAGGCGAAGCCACGGACGGAGATATGGCAATAGAGTTAATTAAAGAGAAGAAACCGGATCTGGTAATTCTTGATCTGGTAATGCCTAAGACCGACGGAATGGGAGTAATGGAAGCGATTTCCGGATGTGATGATTATGAGGGAACCAGACCGCAATACATTGTAATATCCGCTGCAGGACGGGAAGAGATAGTAAGTCAGGCACTGCAGACCGGTGCGTCATATTTTTTCATGAAGCCGTTTAACGGAGATGCGCTTATCAAAAGAATTAAGCACATGTTCGGAGCTTCTGATTTGGCCGTTAACAGCAATGTATTTCCTATCGGAAGTGAGTTGGGACCGCAGAATAATATTGACAGTATGGTTGTAAATCTACTTAGAAGTCTCGGTGTTCCCGTTAAAATGGTAGGATATAAATACCTTAGGGATGCCATTATGATAGCAGTGAAGGATGCGGATGCGCTTATGTCCGTAACCAAGAATATTTACCCCGAAATTGCCGATATCCATGGTACATCATCCGGGAATGTTGAACGCAATATCCGTTATGTCATAGAAGCCACATGGAACAGACAGGATGATTATAAATACGGAACTGAAATCGGACGGCTGTTCAAGGATACGAATAAGAAACCTACCAATTCCGAGTTCATTCTTATCTGCTCAGAATGGATTAATTATCAGCTCATGAACAATTAATTTCATGAATAATAATTTTTTTTCAATACATAATAATTCCATAAAATTTTTATGGAGATATGTTATGAATGAAAAAGATAAAAAGCAATATAATCAATATGTAGACAGTGTAACACCTAAACATAATCTGTTTTTACAGATGGCAAAGGCCTTTTTAACCGGAGGAATCATATGCTGCATCGGTGAGGGAATAAGCGACTTATGCACATATGTTCTGAAATTTGATAAGGTTACTACAGCCTCCTGGTGTTCTCTGTCTTTAATTTTTCTTTCGGTAGTACTTACTGCCACCGGATTGTATCCGAAGATAACGAAATTCGGTGGAGCCGGAGCACTTGTTCCTATTACGGGATTTGCCAATTCGGTATGTGCACCTGCCATAGAATTCAAAAAAGAAGGGCAGGTATTTGGCGTAGGATGTAAGATATTTACGATAGCCGGACCGGTGATTTTGTACGGCGTATTTGCAAGCTGGCTTCTGGGCCTTATATACTGGATATTAAAATTAATGGGGATATAAAAAATGTCATGTTTCTTTACATCCTAATATTTATATACAAAATGGGAGTTTTTAACACTCCCATTTTTTCATATTGTTTTAGGTTCATATGTTACATCACATTCAAGTTTCTTGAATGTCTTACGGTCAACAGAAGAAAGAATTACCGTAGAATGTACCTGACAGCCTTTGAGTTTGGAAAGCTGTGACAAGGCCTTTGCTGCAATTTCGTTGCCGGCAGCAGTGGCTGAAAGAGCAATCAGTACTTCATCCGTGTGAAGGCGTGGATTCTTGCTGCCAAGGTAACGGGTTTTAAGTTTCTGTATAGGAGCAATTGCATCAGGGGAAAGAATCATTGTGTCATGAGGAATTCCTCCCAGTACCTTAAGGGCATTCAAAAGTGCGGCAGAGCTGGCACCCAAAAGTTCTCCTGTCTTACCGGTAATAATTGTGCCGTCCGTGAGCTCTATGGCAACTGCAGGGGCACCTGTGGCATCAGCCTTTTCGATTGCCGGCAGAACGGTATGACGGTCATTTACGGAAAGGTTTTCCTGACTCATGAGGAGCTCAATCTTGTTCACCTCAGCCTGTTCTCTTTTGCCTTCCGCAACTCCGGCAACAGCCTGATAATATCTTCTGATAATTTCCTGCCTTGATGCTTCGCGGCATACTTCATCATCCACAATACAGTTACCGGCCATATTAACGCCCATGTCCGTAGGGGATGCGTAAGGACTTTTGCCGTAAATTTTCATAAAAATTGCATTAAGTACAGGGAAAATTTCAACATCACGGTTATAGTTGACTGTGGTCTCCCCATATGCTTTAAGATGGAATGGGTCAATCATATTAATATCATTTAAATCTGCGGTAGCTGCCTCATATGCCAGATTAACAGGATGATCCAGAGGAAGATTCCAGATTGGGAAGGTTTCATATTTGGCATAACCTGCCCTGATACCTCTTTTGTGTTCGTGATAAAGCTGGGACAGACATGTGCTCATTTTACCGCTTCCGGGTCCCGGAGCCGTAATCACAACCAAAGGTCTTGAGGTTTCAATATAGTCATTTTTACCGTATCCTTCATCACTGACGATAACCGGTATATTGGTAGGATATCCCGGAATCACATAATGATGGTATACTTTGAGTCCAAGGGATTCAAGGCGCTTCTGGAACATCTGGGCGCTTCGCTGTTCGGAATATTTCGTAAGAACCACACTTCCCACATAGAGACCACGGTTACGGAACTCATCTACAAGACGAATCACATCGTTATCATAAGTGATACCTAAATCTTCACGGATTTTATTTTTTTCTATATCATCGGCACTGACTACCATAACAATTTCAGCTTTGTCTGCAAGCTGCATCAGCATCTGAAGCTTACTGTCCGCTGCAAATCCGGGCAGAACTCTGGAAGCATGGAAGTCATCGAAAAGCTTTCCTCCGAATTCAAGATACAATTTATTGTCAAAATGGCTTATCCTTTCCATTATATGCATGGATTGCATCTTAAGATATTTTTCGTTATCGAAACCTGTTCTCATATGTTCATCCTATCCTTTTATCTATAATCTTATTTTAACTCATATCTTATAGAATATCACGACAGCATGAGTTTCTCAATTATTTTTTTACTTTTTAGGAATTGTGGATATGGTAAAAAGAATATATTTTGGAAATATAAGTCAGTCAGATAAAGAAGGGAAAACATAATCCGGGAATGTCTGCACTTAAAAATTTGCTTTTGCAGTTAAGTGATATTATAGCAATTATGCGAAATACAGAATAACATAGTGCATTAGAATTTAAATAATCCTGACAACATATCATATAAAAAATCACAAAGACATCAACAAACTCATATCTATCCGGCGATACATGCCGGTAGCTTTGTCTGATGATGTCTTTATATAAATATAATATATGGAGAAAAATCTGTCAATAAGAAAAATGATGAAATTAATTTAATTTTCATTTGCAAAACTAAATTCCACCGCAGGGTGGAATTTACTCTTTCCGAATTC
>JBJENE010000011.1:0-19769 GCA_051880035.1 Butyrivibrio sp. | reverse complement strand
TACCGCAGCACGGACATGTGGTGTTAACCCATGAATCAATTGCTGCAAGCGGTGATTCACCTGTTCCTGTAGGCTCGTATTTCTCAACATCAGGAAGAAGTAAAGGAAGTTCTTCTTCCGGTACCGGTACACATCCGCAGTCAGGACAATGTATAATAGGAATCGGCTCGCCCCAGTATCTCTGTCTTGAGAATACCCAGTCACGAAGCTTATAATTAACTTTTTTACGGCCAAATCCCATTTTCTCTATCATTTCAGGTGCTTCTTTTTTAAGAACAGCTGATTCCATTCCGTTCCATTCGCCGGAATTAATCATTACGCCTGAAGCTTCCGTATATGCTTCTGTCATATTTTCAATTTCCTTACCGTCCTTGGAAATAACCTGGATAATAGGAATATTGAACTTGCGTGCGAATTCAAAGTCTCTGTCATCATGGGCAGGAACGCACATAATCGCACCTGTACCGTAATCGGCAAGTACATAATCCGAAAGCCAGATTGGTACTTTGGCGCCGTTAAGAGGATTTATGGCATATGAACCTGTGAATACACCGGTCTTTTCCTTATCCTGCATACGGTCGATATTGGAACGGGTGGATGCCCTGTAAATATAATCTTCCACAGCCTGTCTGGTTTCATCAGTGGCAAGTTCTTTAGCCATTGCATGTTCGGGAGCAAGAACCATAAATGTAGCTCCGTGAAGTGTATCAGGTCTTGTTGTGTACACGGTAATCTTCTTATCCGTATTTTCTACGGTAAAATCAACTTCTGCACCGTATGAACGGCCAATCCAGTCCGTCTGCATCTTTTTAACCTTTTCAGGCCAGTCAAGCTTATCAAGGTCATCAAGAAGGCGGTCTGCATATTTGGTAATCCTTAACATCCACTGCTTAAGGTTTTTCTTTGTTACTTCCGCTCCACAGCGTTCACAACATCCGTTTACAACTTCCTCATTGGAAAGACCTGTTTTACATGACGGACACCAGTTAATAGGCATTTCCTTCTCGTATGCAAGTCCTGCCTTGAACATTTTAACAAAAATCCACTGTGTCCATTTATAAAAATCAGGGTCTGTAGTATTAACTTCCCTGTCCCAATCATAGATTGCAGCAATCTGGTTAATCTGTTTCTTAATATTAGCTATATTATCCGCTGTTGAAATTGCCGGATGAATTCCGTTTTTAATGGCATAATTCTCTGCCGGAAGACCAAAAGCGTCCCATCCCATCGGATGAATGAGGTAATAACCCTGAAGCATTTTATATCTGCTCCATACATCACTGATTACATATCCTCTCCAGTGTCCTACATGAAGTCCGTTTCCTGACGGATACGGAAACATATCCAGACAGTAGTATTTAGGTTTTTTTCCATCATCCACATTAACCGGGTTTTCTTCCCAGCGGATGCGCCACTTTTTCTCAATTTCCTTATGATTATAAGGTGTTGACATTTATATTTCCTCCATTTCAATGAATTTGCTTAATAAACAATCTGTCCCTTCGCAGATGTATCTGCTGTTATGTCAAGGGTAAATGCTTCCTTGTCATAATATATAAAATAATATACATTCTGCTCATCATGGGCATCAAAACTGATATAATTATCCATTTCTCTTACGGAAGCATCCAAAATCCAGCTCTCTGCCTTAACATTTTCAATATAATCTGCCGCCATATCACGGGTAACATTTTCAAATGCAACACTCTGCTTATTACCTGATGACAGATATCCGGTAAAATCAGCTTCAGAGAATATTGGAAGTACCGAAAAACAATAGTCGGAAGACCAATACTGTTTTCTTTGGTCCGATATCTGTTCAGGCTCTTTAGTCTCCGGTTCGGTATCACTTTCCGTCTCCGCTTTGGTATCATCTTCGGTATCACTTTCCGTTGTATCTTCCGTATTCTCTTCAGATGTGGAAATATCTGTTGCGGACACGGTCTCTTCATCCGGATTATGTTTGTTGTTTTTTTTACATCCTGCTACCGAAAAAATAATGGCGAATACAAGCAGAATACATAATAAAAAATTAATTCTTCTACGCATATCTACCTCCGATTTCAGTAAACTTTAAAGTACACTCTTAAGGAAATTTATGGCCTTTTCATTCTTCGGATGCTCAAAAACTTCCTCCGGAGTTCCTTCCTCAAGTATACACCCATCTGCCATAAATACAACCCTGTCTGCAACTTCTCTTGCAAATCCCATTTCATGTGTCACACATAACATGGTCATTCCCTGTGCAGCCAGGTCTTTCATAACATTTAAAACCTCTCCTACAAGTTCCGGGTCAAGGGCGCTTGTAGGTTCATCAAAAAGCATTATTTCGGGCTCCATTGCAAGTGCTCTGGCAATGGCAACACGCTGCTGCTGTCCGCCTGAAAGCTTGCTTGGATATACATCCAGCTTATCGGACAAGCCGACCTTTTCAATAAGGCTTATTGCCTTTTCTCTTGCAGTTTCTTTAGATTCTTTTTTAACCGTGACAGGGGCAATCATAACATTTTCCAGCACGGTCTTATGCGGAAAAAGATTGAATCTCTGAAAAACCATACCCATCTCAAGAAGAAGGGATTTCTGCTTTTCGGGACTTACACGATGAACGGTTTTATTATGTTCCCTGTGCAAAAAAAGCTCATCCTTAATAAAAATTTTACCTGATGTTATTTTTTCAAGCTGGTTTAATGAGCGCAGATATGTTGATTTACCGGCACCTGACGGTCCGATTATACATATCACCTCGCCTTTTTTTACGGAAAGATTAATATCTTTCAAAACTTCAAGTGAGCCAAAGTTCTTACGAACATGCTCGGTTCTTAAAATATATCCGCTATTTTCCATGTCCGTACCTCCTACTCATATATTGCAAACTTCTTCTCAATTTTACCAAAAACATATGTGAAGAAAGCAGTTATAATCAAATAAATAACAAGCGCCGGAATGAATACCAGATAAGAACCTTCACTGGTCATTATATTTTTGGATATAGTGGTAATATCCATAAGTGAAATGGCAAATACAAGGGATGCATCCTTGATTACCATTACAAATTCATTACATACCGGCGGAATCAGTCTTCTGATTGATTGTGGTATTACAATTTTAAACATCGTCTGTCCGTATGACATTCCCAATGCCTTGGCCGCCTCATGCTGTCCCTTGTCTATGGACTGGATTGCCGCACGGACAAGTTCTGCGCAATACGCTGCCGAATTAAGGGCGAAAGCAATTAATGCCGCCATAAATGCCCCTTTATATACTGCTTCCGGGTCTGCGGAACTAAAGAAGTCCCTCCATGCAAAATTAAATATTCCCGGAATTGAAAAATAAATAACAAACAACTGTATAAGTAACGGTGTTCCCCTGAAAAAGAAGATGTAAGCACTGCAAATTTTACTTATAAATTTATTCTTGGATATTTTACCCAAAGCAAGAAAAATACTGATTACCAGACCTATCGCAACCGAAAGTGTGGTAAGAAGCAGTGTAAGCTTTGCGCCGTGAAGAACATTTTCCCCGCATCCAAGCATCCTGTAGGTGTAGTTAACCATCTGACCCACAAATTTAGGTACTCCTGAGTCTGCACTGTATATATTTCCGGCAAAACCTATAAATTTCTCACTTCTGGCTTCTGCTCCGGATGTTGAGAACGAACAGTAATTGACTATTCCCAGACTGTTATAGGTCACCGTTACCCTTTTTCTGGCGCTGTCCTTTTCTTTCTCAATCATCTGCTGCATTTCTTCGGAGCACTGGCCAACCATGTCCTGCTCCGACGGTTTTATTATGCTTAATACAATCCATGCCGCAATGGCAGCAAGCAGGATAACTGCAATAATTTTTGTTTTTTTCTTCCATTCACTGATATGTATAAGTTTTTTTAAAAATTCTTTCATATGCGCATACCTGCCGCCACTGCGGTCAATCCCATCCTAATTAATTATTTGAACCAAACCAGTATTCAATACTGTCATCAATATAACCTTCGTCTTTAAGTTCTGCAATTGCCTTATTAACAACATCTAAAAGTGCTGTATTGTTTTTACCTATAGCAACACCGAACTCTTCAGGTTCTGCACTGTCCTTATATGCAATCTTAAACTTGTCTGGATTAGCTGCAAGGTATCCGTCAGCAACTGATGAGTCAACAACAACCGCATCAATTTCACCGTTTTCAAGCTGTGTAAAACATGAAATAACTTTTTCATTGGCAACGATTGTAACATCAATTGAACCTGTATCCTTGTAATCGGACATAAGAATATCTGATGTAGTCTCTTTCTGAACGGCAATTGCCTTTCCGTCAAGGTCATTGAAAGATTCAACAGTAAGGTCTGAATCCTTTGTTACAACAACTGTCTGGTAATTCTGGATATATGGTGTAGAGAACAACATTGTCTCAAGTCTTTCCTCGGTAATGGTACAAGCTGAAATTACGCAGTCGTAATTTACATCGATACCCTGGAAAATTCCGTCCCATCCTGTGTTAACAAATTCAACTTCAAGTCCAAGCTTTTCCGCAATTCCTGTTGCAAGATCAATGTCAAATCCTACAGGAGTTGTTCCGTCATCCGCAAAATCTTCAAACGGAGGATATCCGATTTCGGCACCTACTGTAAGTTTACCGTCACTGATAAGCTTTACGCCTGATACATCAATAGTATTCTCATTCTTGTCGGAAGGTTTCTCTGAAGTACCCTCCGCTTTCTTTGAACAGCCGGCAAAGCTTAATACCATGGCTGCTGCAAGTAATAAAGCAATAATTCTTTTCATTTTCTCTTCTCTCCTTAATATTAATAGAAAAAAAGAGTCAGTTGCCACTGCCTGACTCCCTTGTCCACATGTGAAAACTTAGCATATTTTATGTATCATGTCAATAAAAATTCAGCAAAAACAATGTTGCTTACATCCACTCCCTTCGGAGTCAGTTTAAGCGTTTTCCCTTTTCTTTCCAAAAGTCCGTCTGATACAAGCTTATCTATCTCTTTTTGGTATATTTTTTCAGGTTCAACTCCGAATTCGTTTCTAAATGTATCATAATTAACACCTTTACTCATGCGAAGTCCAAGAAACATAAATTCAGCCATGGCATCTTCACGGCTTACATATTCCTCCTCATAATGGGGAACCTTTATCTGTCCTGTATGATTTAAAGAATTTGTTCCTGTATCTGAAAGCACATTAATATATTCTTTAATATCCCTTGTATTGGAATATCTCATGCCTTTAATAAAAGAAGCTGCACCGATTCCGAATCCTGCATAATCTCCTCTTGTCCAATATCTTATATTGTGAATACATTCATACCCCTTTTGGGCATAATTGGATATTTCATAACGTTCCATACCGAAAGATTCCAGAATTTCTTTGGTGGCATAGTACATATCCCTCTCTTCATCCTCGGAGGGCCAAAAAAGTTCTTTTCCTGCTTTAACCATATCACAAAGAGGTGTATTTTCTTCTATAATCAAACTGTAAGCCGATATATGGGGAATGCCCAGTGACGCAACCTCTCTTAATGTGCGTTCCCATGAATCAATGGTCTGACAGGGAAGTGCCGACATTAAATCCGCATTAATATTGGTAAAACCGGCTTTTTTTGAAAGCTCCAGGGATTTCAGAAAATCTTCATAAGTATGAATTCTTCCCAGCATTTTAAGTTCTCTGTTGTCTGTCGACTGAAGTCCGAAACTAAGTCTGTTGATACCACATTCACGATAAAGATGAAGTTTTGTATCATCCACCGTTCCCGGATTACATTCAATTGTAATTTCACATTCCTTATCAAAGGAAAAATTATGTCTGAGGCACTCTGTTATCTCGTAAATATACCCGCCT
Organism: Butyrivibrio sp.; assembly: GCA_051880035.1. Taxonomy (GTDB): domain Bacteria; phylum Bacillota; class Clostridia; order Lachnospirales; family Lachnospiraceae; genus Eshraghiella. Next base: position 13,928 of record JBJENE010000011.1, on the reverse strand, counting down.
TTAAGCACCGACGGAGTTCCTCCGCCGAAAAACACTGATTTTACAATATAATTATCACCGTGTAACGCAGCAAATTCTTTAATTTCCTCCAACAGTGCCTTAACATACCGTTCTTTCGTGGAATCATCCGAAGGTGCGGAAAGAAAATCACAATATATACACTTGGAAACGCAAAACGGAATATGAATATATACTCCTAAATCTTTCTGCGGCATCTGTCATTATTAACCTTTCTGCGAAGATATCTGAAAGTCCTTTCCTCTCCGTATTTTGCCAGCATCTTAAGTACCTTGTAAAGTTCCGCATCCGTTTTTTCGTTAATCAGAATCTTTCCTCTTTTCCCAAGGTAATAATTTAACGCCGCATCATCTTTATAATTATCTCCGGCATATATTTTACTTGCGGCTATCCTGTCACATATCATTTCCACAAAATATCTGGGCGGCATTTCAACGCCCTCAAGCCTTTTGGTTTTGGAACTGTAATCATTCCAATACTCATAATGATGCTTGTTTCTGCCTTTATGATGCAGCCATGCATTGGAATATCCTATGGTCTCTCTTTCCATTTCATTCGGGCTTCTGGTTCCCTGATAATACATTACACCGGGAATAAACTCCGTAGGACTGTATTTGGACAAGTCGTGGAAAAGCCCCTGTATGCCTATTCCCGCCCTGAAACAGTTTTTAATTACTTCATGTCTGTGTTTTGTAATTGTCTTAAAATGTTTTTTTGCATTATCAAAATACCGGTTCATTAAAACACCTTCCATCTTATTCATCATCAAGCTTCAAAACACTCATAAACGCCTTCTGCGGAATCTCTACATTACCTATCTGGCGCATACGCTTTTTACCTTCCTTCTGTTTTTCAAGAAGTTTCTTCTTACGGGATATATCACCGCCGTAGCATTTTGCAAGTACATCTTTTCGTAATGCCTTTACGGTTTCCCTGGCAATAATCTTGCTTCCTATGGCCGCCTGGATAGGTATTTCAAAAAGCTGGCGCGGAATTTCTTCTTTAAGTTTTGCACACATTTTTCTTCCGCGCTCGTACGCACTGCCTTCAAACACAATAAACGAAAGTGCGTCCACTTCTTCTTTATTTACAAGGATATCAAGCTTGCAAAGTTTTGACTGTTTATATCCTTTGAGCTGGTAATCGAACGAAGCATACCCTCTTGAACGGGATTTTAACGCATCGAAAAAGTCATAAATTATTTCATTGAGCGGGAGCACATATTTTATAAGTGCTCTGGTTCCCTCAATATACTCCATTCCAACATACTCACCCCTGCGTTCCTGACACAGCTTCATAATGGCACCTACATATTCTGATGTTACCATTATCTCCGCATCAACCACAGGTTCTTCCATATACTGGATTTCCGAAGGGTCCGGAAGATTTGAAGGATTGGTAAGGTCAATTACCGTGCCGTCTGTTTTATGGACTTTATATACAACACCCGGTGCCGTTGTCACAAGATCAAGATTATACTCTCTTTCAAGGCGCTCCTGAATTATTTCAAGATGCAAAAGTCCGAGGAATCCGCATCTGAATCCGAATCCAAGTGCAACTGAAGTCTCAGGCTCATAAAAAAGTGAGGCATCATTGAGCTGCAGTTTCTCAAGAGCATCTTTTAGGTCCTCATAATGGGCTCCGTCTGCCGGATACAGACCGCAAAATACCATAGGGTTTACTTTTTTGTATCCCGGAAGCGGTTCCTTACACGGATTTTCCGCATCTGTTATCGTATCACCCACGCGGGTATCCTTAACATTCTTGATACTCGCCATGATATATCCTACAAGTCCTGCCGATAACTCTTCACAGGCAATAAACCTTCCTGCCCCGAAGTAACCCACTTCAACAACCTCTGCCCGGGCTCCCGTTGCCATCATAAGAATCTTACTTCCCTTTCTTACCGTTCCTTCCTTAATGCGGCAAAAAACAATAACGCCCTTATATGAATCATAAACCGAGTCAAAAATAAGTGCCGAAAGGGGTGCATCAGGATCACCCTTAGGTGCCGGAAGTTTATTAACTATTGCCTCAAGCACATCTTCTATATTAATTCCGTTCTTGGCAGATATCAAAGGTGCATCCTGTGCCTCTATTCCGATAACATCCTCTATTTCATCTTTAACCCTTTCCGGATCTGCACTCGGAAGGTCTATTTTGTTAATAACCGGAAAAACTTCAAGATCATGGTCTATAGCCATATACACATTGGCAAGGGTCTGTGCCTCTATTCCCTGAGCCGCATCCACCACAAGTATGGCTCCCTCACATGCTGCAAGGCTTCTTGAAACCTCATAGTTAAAATCCACATGTCCCGGTGTATCAATCAGGTTAAAAATGTACTCTTCTCCGTTTTTCGCCTTATATATGATACGCACAGTCTGTGCCTTAATTGTAATTCCTCTTTCCCTTTCCAATTCCATATTATCAAGAATCTGATCCTGCATCTCCCTGCTTGTAAGCAATCCGGTTTTCTCGATAATTCTGTCGGCAAGTGTGGACTTACCATGATCTATATGAGCAATTATACAAAAATTCCGTATATTCTTCTGTTCTATATCTGCCATTACTATATCCTCCATACTTTTACAATCGGGCAGGCTGACAACTACCCGGTTGTAATCAATGTCATCTCGCCTATCGACTTATTGCACAAAAACACAGAGTATTATATCACATGTTTTTATTTTGAATCAATGAATTTGTTTGCAAATGTAAAACGATTATAGTAATATTCTATTAGTTATGTTGTACCTTGTTTGGACAGAGTAAATTACTGCAGCATGCAGGAGGATAAGTTATGAAAAAAGTTATTGGCTTTATAGGTTTAGGACTTATAGGAGGTTCAATTGCAAAAGCATTAAAAAAATCCGATTCTTCATATTATACTGTTGCCTACAACAGAAGCCGTGAACCGCTTTCTCTTGCAGTCTCTGAAGGTATCATAGATAAACCGGCATATGAAATAGACGATTCTTTTTCTGAATGTGATATTATTTTCCTATGCACACCTGTAGAATACAACTCTTTATATCTTTCCCGCATAAAACCTTTTATAAAACAGGGCTGCATTGTTACTGATGTGGGAAGTGTCAAAGGTTATATACATAAGACGGTTTCCGAGCTTGATATGGAGGACTGTTTCATAGGAGGCCATCCTATGGCCGGTTCGGAAAAGACCGGATACAAATCCTCTTCCGCAATTATATTGGAAAATGCTTTTTTTGCTATTACTCCTACAGGCAGGACTTCTAAGAAATCTATAGATTTTTATATCAGCCTTATTAAAGAAATGGGTGCGGTTCCAATCGTTACCTCTCCTGACAGACATGACTATGCGGTTGCGGGAATAAGCCATGTCCCACACCTTATTGCATCTTCACTTGTTAATCTTGTAAAAGATAACGATACGGAAGACGAATTAATGAAATCCCTGGCAGCAGGAGGATTTAAGGATATTACAAGAATAGCCTCTTCCTCAGCGGAAATGTGGTCACAGATATGTGCCACCAACAAAGAGCAGATTTCACTGCTTCTTGGTAAATACATTGATTATCTTACACAGGTACGCAGCTATATTGACGAGGGCAATAAAGATGCTATCGGCAAAATGTTTGTGGAATCAAAAGAATACAGGGATTCAATAAGCATATCCACGAAGGGACCTGTTACGAGAAGCCATTCCTTCTACTGTGACATTGAGGATAAAGAAGGCTCCCTTAATGCAGTTACCCTTATGCTTTCCGAAAATCATATCAATATTAAAAATATCGAAATCATACATAACAGAGAGTACCGTCAGGGTGTTCTCCTTGTGGATTTTTATGATGAAGATTCAGAGAACAGTGCCAGAAAGCTTTTTGCTCAGAACGGTTACACAATATATTAATCAAGAGAGGACTTTATTATGAAATTATCAAAATCAACCGGACTTTCGGGAACGATTACGGTTCCGGGAGATAAATCCATATCACACAGAGCCGTTATGTTCGGTTCAATCGCAAAAGGAACAACTGAAATAACAGGATTTTTACAGGGAGCTGACTGTCTTTCCACCATTTCATGCTTTTCAAAAATGGGTGTTGACATTTCAATATCTTCCTCCGATAATTCTGTTACGGTACACGGCATGGGGCTTCATGGTCTTACGGCACCATCAGAAGTTCTTGATATGGGAAACAGCGGCACAGCCACAAGACTTATAAGCGGTATTCTCTCAGGCCAGAAATTTACCAGTGTTTTAACAGGGGATGCATCAATCCAGAAAAGGCCCATGGACAGAATAATTAAACCTTTACGGGAAATGGGAGCAGATATTACAGGACATAATAACACCTCTCTGGCTCCTCTCACAATAAAACCGGCACCGCTTAAAGGAATCCACTATATGTCGCCGGTTGCATCCGCACAGGTTAAATCCTGTATTCTTCTGGCAGGTTTATACGCAGAAGGAATAACTAAAGTTACCGAACCTTCTCTTTCAAGAAACCATACCGAGCTTATGCTCCGCTCTTTCGGTGCCAATGTTGTTTCAGAAGGCCTTACAGCCTCAATTACTCCTGCAAATGAACTGTACGGTCAGCAAATTAAGGTTCCGGGTGACATTTCATCTGCGGCATTTTTTATAGCAGCCGGTCTTATAGTCCCAAACAGTGAAATATGTATCGAAAATGTGGGTATAAACCCTACAAGGGACGGAATAATTAAAGTCTGCCGGGCAATGGGCGGAAATATACAAATAATCAATGAAAGAATACAAAGCGGAGAACCTGTGGCAGATCTTATAGTCCGCTCCTCTTCCCTTCATTCCACAGTGGTTGAAGGAGACATTATTCCGACATTGATAGATGAAATACCTATTATTGCGGTACTTGCCGCATATGCCGACGGAACCACAATTATCCGTGACGCAGCAGAACTTAAAGTTAAAGAATCCAACAGGATTGACACAATGGTTGATAATCTTTCCAGAATGGGAGCCGACATTACAGCCACTCCGGACGGTATGATAATTAACGGCGGAAAAGCTTTACATGGTGCGGAAATTGACAGTTATGCAGACCACCGTATTGCAATGTCATTTGCTATTGCAGCCTTGAATGCCGACGGAGAAACAACGATTAACGGAGATGAATGGATGAGCATATCTTATCCGGGATTTATTAAAGATTTAACCGGACTTACGAAATAACAGTATTATCATATAATACACTAAAGGAGCAGCTAAATTTTTATTCAGCAGCTCCTTTTAATTGCATATCAAGCAAATCTGCAAGCGGCTCCATTGCGTTATACACCTCTTCAAATGTATTTGTCTGGGCTCCGGCTTCAATTAACATTGAATGAGGTTTATGATAAAGGCAGTATCTGTACCCCGATATGTATATGCATCTGAACAGATCAGGATATGTAACTTTTCCCAACACATACATCTGATAAGTCATAGCCAGATTTTCTTTAAGATACGGATTGTATAAATATTCGATATTACCCAGTTCCTTTGTATAGCTTATTCCGTTAAAAAGCATTATTTTTGCCGTAGGCTTTCCGTTTATTTCTGTTACAAGATGCCTGTCTTCTTCCACTCCGTCCCTGTGCAAATCAATTACCACCTGAATTGACGGGTTTTCGGCAAGAATTTCATCCAGCCTTTTATTTGCATAAGTATATGCTTCACTTCTGTCAAGCACTCCGTCCACAACATCGAAAGATTCCGTAAGATGCATTACATTATATCCGTATTTTTCCGTTAAAAGCTCTGCCAGATATGTTCCCGCATCCACAATACTTTTTCCGTTTTGGTCAGAATCCGCAAAGGTTTCATGTGAATGGGTATGAAAAATAAGTATCTGAGGAACAGAATCATCTTTCTTAATTGACATATCCATGGTGGCTATTTCTTCCAGATTTAACATATCTCTTGTCAATTCCGTCACGGAAGGAACAACATAGAAATTATTCATAACAAAATCATAGTCCAGAAGCTGGTCTTTGGAAAAAACGGAAGCCGCCACATCTATTATATTTTCATTGCTCACATTTTCCTTGCCGGCACCCTGTGTCTCATCCTCCCTCATAACGACTCCCGGCAGTGTCTCGTTTATGTCTGCCACAGGTACATTAACATCCTTTATTTCCGTGTCTGCGGTCTTATAAGTATTTTTACCGTATATCTCATAAGAAGCAAAAAAATCAAAATAAAAATCCCCTGCTTCTTCCATTATACATTCAAAAATTTTTCTAAATCCGCTACTGCCGGTTTTCTTACACCCCTGTAATAAAAACACCGAAAGAATTACCATTACCAGACAGTAAATAATAATCTTTCCCGTACCCTTCGTTTTGCCTCGTCTGTATATCCAAGTATATCTTTTCAAACTTTTGTTCCCGGTTTTTTATACAATATATTCTGTCCCCGGCACGGTTATTCTTACTGAATGTGTACAACCCCTTTTTTTACAGCCAGTCCCATACAATGATTTATTCCTTCCGAAAGTGTATAACTCACTCTTTTAATTATGGCATCAATATCTTTCGAGGTCACATAAAACTGCTTAAGATATTCCGGAATCACTTTATTACATTCCCCTGATTCGTCCCTTAATGAATCAAGAATCATTGATGTGGCATCTACGACTGTCGGCACTCCGATGGCTATTACGGGTATCCCCATTGTTTTTTTCGTTATTGCACACCTGTTATTGCCCACTCCGGAGCCGGGATGTATTCCTGTGTCCGTTATCTGTATCGTAGAATTAAGTCTTGATGCATTTCTTGCCGCCAGTGCATCTACGGTAACAAGAATATCCGGCTTAATTTTCTTAATAAGCGCCTGTAATATTTCACCTGTATCAATTCCTGTCTGTGCCATAACTCCGGGAGAAATTGCACTTGTCACCGCATAAGCCCCTTCAACCTCCTCATATCCCATATATTCAACAATATGTCTTGTAATCATAAGATTTGATACAGTTTTCGGACCCAGGGCATCAGGAGTTGCATCCCTGTTTCCCAGACCGGCAATTAAGACTGACGGTGTTTCCGTATTCCAATGAAAAGCCCTTGTAATAAGCATTTTAAGCTGCTCAGATAATGCCATGGATATTTCGCTGTGATAACCATCATCTTCTTTTGAAAGATTAGGCGTTTCCATTGTAATGTATGTTCCGACAGGCTTGCCTATTGCTTCCGCACCGTATTTATTAAGCACATCCATTTTAATTATATTGATGTCTTCTCCGGCAATTGTCTCCTCTGTAACACATATTCCCTTGATTTTTCCGTTTTCTTCTGTTACCATATTCCTTGCTTCAAGGGCAAGGTCAGTACGAATTTTTGTCAATGTATCTGCAAGCATGGCTTTGGTCCTTTCAACACCTGATACGAACGAATTTTGGAATACAAATTTCGTCTCCGTTATATTTTTTGTCTTTTTATGAAAAATATGTATTGACAGATAATATTTCATATAATAAAATATCTAGGTGTGTTTAGGTCGGAACGCCCGTGTCTGTTCCGTAACCATCATATATTAGTCAGCCGGACGGACCGTCAGCCTTCGGTATGACATTTTATTTAATTATACTAATATTTGGAGGTGCTCAGATTGGCTAACATTAAATCTGCAAAGAAGAGAATTTTAGTTACAGCAACAAGAACAGATAGAAACAAAGCAATCAAGTCTAAAGTAAAGACATATATCAAGAAGGTAGAGGCTGCTGTTGCTGCCGGAGATAAGGCAGCTGCTAAGGAAGTTCTTTTAACTGCTACTACTGAGATTGATAAGGCTGCTTCTAAGGGCGTATATCATAAGAACAACGCTGCAAGAAAAGTTTCCCGTTTAACTAATCTTGTTAATGCAATGAACTAATATAGAATTATTTCTATTACAATAAAGCGATTGGATTACCCTGACCCAGGTAATCCAATCGCTTTTTTATTCGATATGAAAGTTCTGCGGACTCTTTTTTATTCAATATGAAAATTCTATTTACCCGCTATCATGTTGCGAAGCCAGATTCCGGTTGCTGACAAATCAGCGGTATCCCATCCGGAAGTTTTACTGCATCCCGGACTTAAGAGTGCAGAGGTTTCATTCTTATTACTAAGGCTCCACCCCGCATAAGAAAGGTTATTTGAATTAATAAGCTCTTTCCAAACATTCGCCGAATTATAATCTATTCCGCCGTTACCGGAAGCATCGCAGATGCTGAATTCTGAAATAAATACAGGTATTCCTGCCGCCAATGCTGTCTTAACTTTATTACGGATATTATCTCCATGGGTTGCCGCATAGAAATGTACCGCATACAGGACATTCTTAGGATTTGCAACCTGATTATTCACAACCATGTCAACATCCTGCGACCATGTAGGAGTTCCTACGATTATTAAGGCATTAGGACTGTTTTTGCGGATAACCGGTATTACTTCATTGGCATATGCTTTAATCGTATTCCAGTCCACGCCTCCGTTCGGTTCATTACATATCTCATAAATCACATTTACATTATTGCTGTACTTTTTGGACATCTTATCAAAAAAGCTTATGGCATCGGCCTTATATGTATTAGGATTACCATCATGCAGAATATGCCAGTCGATAATTACATACATGCCAAGCTCAGTACAGGCTTCAACTCCCTTGGACACCAAGGCTTCCAGTTCGGCCTTGTTACCGCCCTGGCAATATCCGCCTTCATCTGTATACATGGCGATTCTTACCATATTGGCTCCCCAGTTATCCCTTAATGTCTTAAAAGCATCTTTATTAACATATTGCGGGAACCATTGTATTCCGTGAGTGCTCACACCTTTAAGCTGATAATTTTTGCCGTCTTTATCTACGATATTGGTGCCTTTAACCGATAACTGTCCATGATTGCCTACAGGAGTACCTTTTTCAAGAACAGGCGGAACATATGGCTCAACGTCAACGGATATGGTCTCATTTTCGCCGCCTCCGGTATTTCCACCCGTATTACCTGTTCCGGATGCAGTTCCCGTATATGAAAAATCTTTCATTTCGGAGGAACATTCAAAAATAATACCCATTCCCGTCACGTTGCTTCCCACGGCAATAACGGCATTATAATCTGCCGGAGATACCTTAAGAGTATTTCCGCTTATAGAGCAGTTACAATTCCATGACTGCTGAATTTTACATCCGGCAGGAACCGATACCGAAACATTCCATGTGGAAAGCTCAATTGTTGATTTATTGCTTACGGTAAGTTCAAACTGATAACACTTAACGGAACCTGTATCCCAGGAGTTGGACAATTTAAAATCAGCGGTAAATTTACCGGTGGTGACCTGCTCCTGACTTGATTTAGTGGTTTCCTCTACCGGAGGCACAGTCTGTTCTTCCTTAACCGGCTTTGTTGTCTCAGTCTCCTTGGCAGTAGGTGATTCTGTTGTTTCTTCGGTTGTAGTCTCTTCTTCGGAAGTTGTCTCCTCTTTGGTAATATCCGTGGTCTCTTCGCTTATAAAAGAGGTAGTCTCCTGAACAGTCTGATTATCATCCCCCGATTTCATGGTAGGAATCACCCCAAAAAACATAAGTGCACAGGCTACAGCCAGAATCACTGCAACACCGGCAAGGGAAAAAATCAGTATTCTGTTCCTTAACCTTTTTTTGGAAGGTACAATAGAATTTTCCTCAACAACATCTTTTTCTTCGTAATTCATTATATATTCCGCTCCCTATCCATACTGTATTTCACAATAAGCAGTTCAACTGCATATTTTTCTTCCTGTCGTCCGCTTTTTATGTCATTTTCGGCATTAACACAGTCCTTAACGGCCTCTTTAAGTTCCTTCATCGTATAACTTTGAACCTGGCTCATGTATCTTCCCATAAAATATGGTCTTATGCCCAGCCTTGCCGCTATTTCACTGCTTCCTTTGCCCTCCTCTGCCATACTCTTTATTGAGAGGAGCTGTGAAAACTGCCTTCCGATTAAAGCAAGGATTTTCATAGGTGGCTCCTTAAGCGCCAGAAGGTCTCCGTATAAAGACATAACCTGATCCGTCTTTCTTGCTGCCATTGCATTAATCATATCAAATACCCTGTCAGCAGTGCGCGTTACGCATACATTCTCAATATCTTCCCTTGATATGCTGCCTTTAACACATGCATATGCGGCAAGTTTTCTTGCCTCATTATCTATATTATTCATATCCGGGCCGGTTTTAGCGACAAAATAATTCAAATCATTACGGCTTATCTGTATTCCTTCATTTCGAAAAAATCTTCCTGCCCATTCGGTAAGAGCTTCTTCGGTCTGGGTCTTCATCTCGCACACATAACCTATATCATTAACAGCCTTATACAGCCTGTTCCTTTTATCCACTTCCTTCTCTACAAAGAGAAAAAATGTGGTGTCCGGAGCATTCTTTACTATATCGGTCAATGACTCCTGCGAGCTTTTAAACAATCCGCCGTCTTCAATTACAATAAGCCTTCTCTCGGCAAAAAATGGCATCGTCCTGCTCAAATCGCCTATTTCGTCTACAGGTACATCCTTTCCTTCAAAAAAAGAAAGATTCATTGTATCATCACCGCTTATGGCTTTGATGATTTTATCCTTATACATTTTCTTAAGGAAATCTTCTTCCCCGTAGAGAAGATATGCCTTTGAAAAGCTGTTTTCTTTAATGTGCTTTAAAATATTTTTCATATACATATTATATCACAGCACCTTCGCAAAAACAACATACCAGGTCATTAGGATTTCCGATTGCAATAGTTGAACGGTTCTTCATTAAACGCTTTTTCTCTTTGTATTTTCTTATTGAAGCCAATATCCCTGTAGAATAGAAAACCGCTGTTACCAATGCTCCGAATGCAATTCCAGACGACACTCCCATCAAATAATCTGTTACCGGTAAGGAACGGCCGCTTCTCATTAACAGCATTACAAATCCCACAACCATCGAACACAACCCCACACTACTGATAATTCTAAGCCTTTTTAACTTTTCCCATCTGGACACTGTCCTGTCTGATACATAGAAATGTTCAGCGAGTACAAAAAAACAAGCCAAAATACTCTTTTATAATACCTCCGCTACTGTCCAAATCGTCTGAGCACAATTTCACTCTTCTTCACTCCGGCTTACTTATAAACATCTACCGTCACTTTGTCGCCTTTTACCTTTACTTCTATGGCACCTGATTCGTCGGTGCGCAACACCTCTGCCCCAACTTCAGATAGACGATTTAAAGTTTCCCTGTGGGGATGCCCGTAAGAATTCGTTATGACAATGATAGTGATACAAAGTAACGATGAATCCTTTAGACAGCAAAAAGGGGGTTCAAATGAACACCCCTCTGAAAAAAACAATATGAATTAATTATTATGCATTTGAATAGAGTTTTAGATTCCTTAACATTTCCCAGGGTTTCATGGTATGTCCATGGATAATCAGGTTTCCAGGTTCTTTCTGCCTTTCTTTCCGGTAATGATCAGTCCTGTTCCTGAGAGACCTGCCAGAATAAACAGCCATACAATCGGTGTGCTGTCCCCCGCCTGAGGTTCATCATCCTCCCCGCCGGAAGTATTTGCATCGATTGTAAACGCAGTACTTGCAGAGCCATCCGTCCAAAGGATTTCAACAGTATGGTTTCCTGTCGCAAGGGTATTCAGGTAGGAGGTACTCAGTGTGATAATGGTAGAACCTTCCTTTGCGGTGTAATTGTTCCTGTCTAACAGATTTCCGTCCACCTTAACTCCGGTAAATTTGGAGAAATCTCCGTTGCCCCGGATGGTAAGTCCTTCACTGCTTCCTTCCGTCCAACTGCTCTCTGCACCATTTATTATCTGATAGTCAAGGCGCGGGATGACCAGTTCAGCATCCGTGACTGTCACCGTTCCTTCCGCATCGGAAAACTTCGCGCCGCAGACAGAACAGCTCCAGTACCGGCGCATTCCTTCCGATGTATAGTCTGCAGGCACCTCCGTATGCTCTGTAAGCTGATGGCTCCGTTTAAACAACGCTTTGACCGTCACATTCTCATCAGGCATGACAAAGGTGTTATCACTTCCGACCGTCACATTGCCGGACACAACCTCCCAGCCGGATAATGTGTAGCATTTATCAGGAGTGTAAGTCAGACTGACTGACTCTCCCACCCCAAACGATGTGCCGGAGGAAACAGACGCACTGCCGCCATCCCCTGCCTGCACCGTCACAGTATACAGGCAGCGAACCTTTTCCTCCAAGCCTGCTGTTTCCGCCCAACTTTTGTAGTCTCCTTCCGATTCGGCGGGCACCATGATTGTTGTGATATTATCACAGCCGGAAAATGCACCAGATTTGATGGTCGGCGGCGTTGTCCCTTCAAAGGTTACCGTCGTGAGGCCGGTACAACCATTAAACGCATCGCTTCCAATACTTGTCACTCCCGCAGGGATTGTTATCTCCGTAAGACCCGTACACCCTTTAAAGGCTCTCATGACAATCGTCTCCACGCTCGCAGGGATCGTTATCTCCGTAAGGCCCGTACATCCGCTAAAGGCCTTCCTGCCAATCTCCGTCACTTCCCCCTTAAATGTTACCCGCTCAAGGCTCGTACAGTTTTCAAACGCATTGGCGTTAATCATCGTCACTCCCGCAGGGATCGTTATCTCCGTAAGGGCATTGCAGCCACCAAAGGCATTTTCCCCAAGCGTATCCAGATTATTGGGAAGCGTAACCGAACTAAGGTTATCGCAGTAAGCAAATGCGTTAATTCCAATGCTTGTAATGCTATCCGGGATCGTTATTGAGCTAAGAGCCTTACATCCATTAAACACATCTTCCTCAATGGAGGTAAAATTACTATTATCGGGCAGCTCTACGCTCGTAAGACTGGTACAATCATAAAATGCCGCTTTCCCGATGGAGGTCACACCACTTTCTATGACTACCGTCTTAATGCTCGCCCGGTTACTGTACCATGGAGCGTTCTCCAGGTCCCGGTCCCAATTCGGCATAGCGCCTGTTCCTGTAATGGTAAGGGTTCCTTCCTCGCTCAGTTTCCAGGAAAGATTGCTTCCGTCAATTTGATTACTGCCGGATTCCTCAGCCCTTACTGTAATCGTAATCATCATTACAATCAGGCAGACGCTCATAAGAAGTGCAAGCCACTGCTTCCCGCTTCTTGCCGCGTGTCCTTTCCTGCAAAATTTCTTCATTACAATCTCCTCCATTCTTAGGGCTTTTCGTCAAAGCCCACCTAATATGTTTACCCGGTGATAGTTCATCATCCGTGAATCTGTTACATAAAATACCATATTTTGTCTTAAAATACAAGATTTTTGTTGTTAAAGAACTTCTTGTGAAATCTTTTATTGTCATTCGCTTGCAATATTGTTTGAATTACAATTTGATTTGTATTTTAGCATATAACATATTGTAGTTGAGTCCATTTTGTGGTAGAATAACCTTACAATTGATGTTGTAACAGGGGGATTACCAATGCCTGATTTAGAAAGATTTTTTAAAAGAAACAAAATAGAAACTGAGAAAATTCTCTATATATACCACCGTGACAGAAAAACTTATGTTTGCCAGGAACCCGGCGAAGAAGCTTCTTCCACGATTCCGCTGCAGGAAATACTGGCATTTCTGCCGGAGGAAGATTTTATTTCCATTTCAAGAAATGCAATCGTCCGCCGTGACAAGATATTAAACATCAGCCATGACGGTGTCTATACCATGATAGACGGAAAAACCTTTCAGGGCAGGACAAGATACTTAAGTACCCACAGGCGGCTGAAAAAGGAAATGGAATTGGGTTTCAAAATAACCCGGGAGATTTACCCCCATCCGTTGAGCTTTTTGGAAAAGTGCAGCATCTTAGACGATATGCCCGTTGCATACTGCGTGATTGAACTGGTATTTGATGAGGACGGTCACGG
>JBJENE010000010.1:0-3708 GCA_051880035.1 Butyrivibrio sp. | reverse complement strand
TTACCGCGTGGATAAGGCCCGTTCAAGAGAGAGCGGCGGAACAGGACTTGGACTTGCAATCACCAAGAGCGTCATACTTATGCACAAGGGAACCATAAAGCTTTACAGCAAGGAAAATGAAGGAACCACCTTTACCGTAAGAATTCCTCTTTACTATGTGAAAGGAGGAGAAGTATGAAACTGAAATTTATGTATGTAATTTTTTCGGCTTTATGTGTACTTTTTCTGGCGGCAGGCTGTAAAGAAAGCAATGACAGCAGCGACGAAAATGCAGGATATGTAATATATTATACTAACGCTTCTCAGGATAAGCTTACGGAAGAAGCCGCTTATAAAGACCTGAATCTGGAACCTTTTGAGGCAGCCAAGCTCTTGCTCGACAGGATGAAAAATCCCAAAGAAAAACAGAATGTAAGTGTTTTCGCATCAGGAATAAGTCCTTCGGAAATTTCCTTAAGCGACGGGGTCTTATATGTTTCATTCCCTGAAGGGTATCTCAATCTGGATGATGTTTCCAAAGTGCTTATAAGATCTGCGGTTGTTAAAACTCTGACGCAGATTGACGGTATAGATTATGTGTCCATATATATTAATGAGCAGCCGCTTGCCAACCATTCCGGAGTCTTTTTCGGCGTACTTAATGACAGTAATTTTATTGATGACAAAGATATATCACACAATGTTACGCAATCAATGGATCTGACAATCTACTATTCAGACCTTACGGGCAAGTCCCTGGTGGGAGAAGTGGTTTCTATTGAATACAGCAACAGTACACCGATTGAAAAGGTTGTAATGGACAGGCTGATAGACGGACCTCAAATCAGCGCAGGTTCCCGTTCGGTCCCAAAAGACCTTAAGGTTTTAAGCGTATCCACCAAAGAAAGCGTCTGCTATATTAATTTTGACGAGTCTTTTCTCAATTCAATAGCTGATGTGACGGCACAGGTAACATTGTATTCCATCGTAAATACACTCTGCGAACTGCCTAACATTAATAAAGTCCAGATTCTTGTTAACGGCAGTCAGGACGGAATGTTTCGTGAGACCTATTCATTGTCTTCTGTTTATGAAAGAGACTTAAATCTTGTAACATCAACTTATCTAAGCCCTGCAAGATGAGTTCACTCATCGGGAGGTGGCTTTTATAAAAAGACCATTACTTGGAATGGCAGTTTTTCTGGTTCTTGGAATAATAGCCGGAGAAACTGTCGGACCGGTCTTTCTTATTTTCCCTTTTATTATTAGTTTTTCATATTTTGCTTACAGAATACGCCATGGAAAATGCAGTATGGCGTGTATTGTTATACCTTTTTTTCTGGCTGCCGGATACATATGTATGTCATTATCCCAGAGGCAGTCCGAATTCTTATGTAACCTTGAGAAAAACAGTGAGGGAATTACATGTACGGTTACCGGACAGGTCTACCGGGTAAAAAATAACGATTACGGCTACACATTTTTCCTGAAGAAAGTACATGTCCGGAACGAAGAGACGGAAAACTGTGTAGTCTATGCACAAACAAAAGCAGAAAGGGGCGACATTGTGGAAGTGACGGGTAATGCCGGCACCTTTGAGCCGGCATCAAATCCCGGGGAATTTGACATAAAACAGTATTATTCAACTCTTAAAACAGGATATAAACTAAAAGCTGACAGCGTTAAGTTTCTTGATTGCAGCCAAGGAAAAATATACCGCCTGGCTGACAAAATAAAAAATCTGTTTATAGCATCATTTGACCGAATAACTGATGAAAAGTATGCAAAGGTATTTGAAGGAATGTTTCTTGGAGACCGGGATAATATGGACGAAGAATTGTCTGATATGTTTACCGCATGTGGGATCGGACATGTTCTGGCAATCTCGGGGCTTCATATTTCCATGATAGGAATGGGACTCTATAAGCTTGTCAGAAAGATGGGTGCAGGGTATATTTTATCCATGGTAATCTGCAGCAGTGTCATTATTTTCTACGGAGTACTCACAGGTAACAGTATATCCACCCTGCGGGCACTCGTTATGTTTATTACCGCAGTATATGCAAATGCTGCGGGCCGGACATATGACATTCTCTCCGCAGCTTCCCTGGCAGCTGTTATTATGTTATTTGATTCCCCCATGCTTGTGCACAATTCAGGTTTTATTCTTTCATTCAGCGCCGTATTCGGACTTGTTATAATAAATGAAAAAATAAGCAGATTAATAAAGTGTTCAAACAAGCTTATTAATGCAATAATCGCAGGCTTTTCAATACAGCTTGGAACACTTCCTTTCATATTGTATTACTTCTATAAAGTTCCGGTTCTTTCCCTTTTTCTGAATCTTATAGTAATCCCACTTATGACTGTTGTCATGCTTTCTGCGATATCCGGTGGCTTTATGGGCATTTTTGATGTGGGAGTCGGAAAAATATTCATAACCCCTGGCGTACTATGCCTTAAACTCTTTGAATTCCTATGCGGCATTAACCAAAAAATTCCCTGGGCCGTGAAAATTCTCGGAAAACCTGAAATCATCCGGATTGTTTTATACTACATATTTTTGGCCTTAGTATTATTTATTCTGGACAAATACAGGAAAAAAATATTATTATGTGGAACTTTTATACCTATTGCAATTATTATATTACGATTTAATAATTCTTTTGAAGCGGTTTTCCTTGACGTGGGACAGGGCGACGGTATTTTCATAAGGACTCCCGACGGAGTCACAATCCTGGTTGACTGTGGAAGCAGCGACAACAAACAACTATACGACTACACCCTGAAGCCCTTTTTACTTTCATACGGAGTAGACAAAATTGATTATGTAATAATTACCCATTGCGACTCTGACCACATAAGCGGTATAAAAGAACTTTTGACGGAAAATGAAATAAAAACCGGAACACTTCTCATGCCTTCCACAACCTTGTGCGACGAAGCCTACACGAAACTTTGGGAGCTTGGTGAGTCTGCGGGTGCACAAGTTAAAACAATCTATGACAAAACAGTAATCACTACCTCCAAAACAGTTATTACCTGTTTGTATCCCGACTTCTTATGTGATGTCACAGAGCGTAATGCTTATTCCACGGTTCTTTCCGTAGAATACAATGATTTTAAAATGCTTCTCACAGGAGATATTTCAGAAACACAGGAACAAAAAATATTGAACAACATCATAGAATATGCTCCTTATGATATTCTTAAAGCCGCCCATCACGGCTCGGAATATTCCAACTCGGCAGAATTCCTAAGTGCAGCCTCTCCGGAATGTGTGGTAATCTCATGCGGAAAAGACAATTCATATGGACATCCGCATGAGGAAGCTTTAAATCGTATTTCTGAAGTTGGAGCAGAGGTGTTGCGCACCGACGAATCAGGTGCCATAATACTTACCATTACGCCTTCAGGTGAAGTGGAGGAGGAAGTATATAGGGACTCCGTGGGCCTGTGAAGAAGAAAAGGCGATACAGGCCCACGGGAAAATAAAAAATGTAAGCCGGCTTACGCCACCGTGGGCCTGTGAAGAAAAAAAGGCGATGCAGGCCCACGGGAGAAGGAAAAAGGTAAGCCGGCTTACGCCACCGTGGGCCTGCGAAGAAAAAAAGGCGATGCAGGCCCACGGGAGAAGGAAAAAGGTAAGCCGGCTTACGCCACCGTGGGCCTGTGAAGAAAAAAAGGCGATGCAGGCCCACGGGAGAAGGAAAAAGGTAAGCCGGCTTA
>JBJENE010000009.1:0-20437 GCA_051880035.1 Butyrivibrio sp. | reverse complement strand
ATGATAGCTTACGGGATGGCGGTTCAGAATCCGTCTAAGAAGGTTTTCTGCATAGACGGAGACGGAGCGGCACTTATGCATATGGGTAATCTGGCATTTATTGGGAGCAATCCTGTAAATAATCTGATTCATATCTGTCTTAATAACGAAGCCCATGAATCTGTGGGAGGCATGCCAACCGGAGCGGCAGGAACCAGATATGGCATTATTGCGGAAGACTGCAGGTATGGTGCAACATATGAAGCATATAATGAAAAAGAACTGTCGGAAGCGCTTGCCATGGCTGACGAATATATATCCAAAGTAAAAAAAAGACCGGTATTTATTGAAGTGTTTGTCGCATCGGGTTCAAGAAAAGATCTTGGAAGACCTGTGGAAAGCGCCGCCTGTAACAAGACAAATTTTATGAAGTATCATGAGGTAAAGTGATGGATAAAATATGCCGTGACAGCATACATAAAGAGAATATGAATGAGGAGCAGATAAAGGGACTTCCGGAAATCAGAAGGAAGAAACTTAAAGAACTTCTCGCGGAGAACCGGATAGTGAAGGCTTTAGAGGTTCACAGCGGACTTACGGGACTGATTGCAGAGAAAACAGTTGTTCAATGTGATGACGAAGAAATTGGATTTGATGCAATGTGGATATCAAGCCTTTGCGATTCTGCCGAAAAAGGCAGACCTGATATTGAACTTGTGGATATGTCCTCAAGGCTTCATACTATAGAAGAAGTAATGGATGTTACTTCCAAACCGATAATTCTGGACGGTGATACCGGAGGATTTGTTGAGCATTTTGTATATTATGTTAGAACATTGGAAAGAATCGGAGTATCGGCAGTTATTATTGAAGATAAAACCGGCATTAAGAAAAATTCCCTTCTTGATGACAAAGACCAGTTACAGGATTCCATTGAACATTTCTGTGAAAAAATACGTGCCGGAAAAAATGCATGCCTGACAAAGGATTTTATGATAATAGCCAGAATAGAAAGCCTGGTTATGGGAAAAGGCATGGATGATGCACTTTTAAGAGCCGAAGAATATGTCCGTGCCGGAGCTGACGGAATAATGATTCATTCAAAGAAAAATACTCCCGATGAAATATTCGGGTTTTGCGACGCATTCAGGAAAAAAGATTCAGAAACACCCATAGTTGCGGTTCCTACTTCTTACGGCACCGTGACGGAAAAAGAACTGGAAGAGCATGGAATTAATGTGGTCATATATGCGAACCAGCTTATCAGAAGTGCGGTTCCTGCCATGATAAAAGCGGCACAGTCTATTTTAAAAAACCGCAGAACTTATGAACTTGAAGAGGATATGATTTCCGTTAAAGAACTTATTAATTTTATTGATATATAATAAAAAAGTTTTCTAAATTAATTTATTTGTGAATCATATCTAATTCCTAAATTTTTATGAATTTTTTGTAAATTAGGTTGATATTTTGCCTGAATAGTGGCATAATTCACAGAGGGCAATGTGGATGGGGAAGATTCTATTATTGTACACATTATGGAGGTTAAGTTTATGAAGAAAGCAACCATTACGAAGGACATGATTCTTAAAGATGCAAAGAATGAACCTGCTCTTGTAGAATTACAGACAAAGGTAAGGGGCGAAGTTATTTCACAGCTTGTAACCAAGAGGAAAGAAAAGAATATGACACAGAATGATGTGTCAATTATTACGGGAATTCAGAGACCGAACATCAGCAGACTTGAAGGCGGAAGCTATAATCCTACCATCGACATGCTGGTTCGTATTGCTGACAGCATCGGATGCGATGTTAAAATAACTCTTGTTGACAAATAAGATGAATATTTCAGGCACTTCCGGAGATGATAATATTATAATCATACCGGGAGTGTTTTTTTTATGTCAGAAATTACAGAAAAATCTTCGGAGAATGCCAGACTTTTTTCAAAAATTGTAGGGCCCGAGCGGAATTTTGATATTATCAACAGAAAAATTGATATTGGAAAAAGGGCTGCAGAATTTTTTATGATAGACGGATTTGTAAAAGACGATATCATGGAAAAGATACTGGAGTCCTTTCTCTCGTTAAAGGAGGAGGATATTCCTGACAGCGCGGAAGGATTTTCCGGATTAATTCCTTACATTGAAGTTACACCGAGAGAAAAATTTGACGATGCAGCAACCGATCTTTTGATGGGAATGGTATGCATGTTTATCGACGGATATTCCGTATGTTTTGTTATCGACTGCAGGACATATCCTGCAAGAGCCGTTTCGGAGCCGTGGAAAAACAGGGTTTTAAGAGGCTCAAGAGACGGTTTTGTGGAGACTATTGTATCAAATGTGGCTTTGATAAGGAGAAGGATTAGAACGCCGGATTTCTGCGTGGAAATAGCCAATGCGGGAACCATGTCCAAGACGGATATTGCTTTTGCATATATACAGGGAAAGGCAGATGAAAAGCTTCTTAACAGGCTCAAAGAAAGAGTTAAAAAAATAAGTGTTGAAGCCCTTACAATGAATATAGAAAGTCTTGCGGAGGTGCTTTTAGAGGGCCCGTATATAAATCCTTTTCCCAAATTTAAATATTCGGAACGCCCGGACAGTGCCGCTGCCGCAATATATGACGGAAATATTGTAATTCTTGTGGATAATTCTCCGGCGGTTTTAATTGTTCCCACATCGGTTTTTGATGTGGTGGAGGAGGCCGACGACTATTATTTTCCACCTATTACGGGAACATATATCAAGTGGACAAGATACCTGATTTCTTTTCTCTCGCTTGTTATGACCCCTTTATGGATGCTTTTTCTCAAAAATCCGGAAGCGGTGCCGGAGTGGCTTGGGTTTATTCTGATAGAAGAGGGCGGTTCCACGGTACCTGTCATACTGCAGCTTTTTATTCTGGAATTTGCCATTGACGGATTGCGACTTGCCGCTGTCAATACACCGACTCTTCTTAGTACACCGTTAAGTCTTATAGCCGGCATTGTGGTAGGAGAATATGCCGTAAGTTCCGGCTGGTTTGACCCGGAATGCATGCTTTATATGGCTTTTGTGACAATGGGAACATATACTCAGGCAAGTTACGAACTGGGTTATGCCCTGAAGTTTTTCCGTATGATTATGCTTATTTTGTCCTGGGCTTTCGGAGTATGGGGATTTGCGGCAGGAATGCTTCTTTTTATATTTGCCCTTTGCTATAACAGAACGATTTCGGGAAAAAGCTATATATATCCCATTATCCCGTTTAACTGGAATATGCTTAAAAGAAAGCTCTTCAGAATAAGACTTGGAAAAGAAAAATAATTTTTACAAAATGATTACCACGGGATTACCATAATATGTTGAAAAAATTCGACAATTAGTGTAGAATATAAGATAAATTAAACATGGTACGGAGGGATTCTATGGGAAAAAAACAGAAAGATATTAATAATACTACCAAGCCAAAGAAGAATAAGAAATTTGGTATTCTCGGAAGAATTTTAATAATTGCAATGGGACCAATGATTCTTCTTTTTATGATGTCTCTTGGTGCTTTGTCATATTACGTGAGAATGGCAATGAATGATGAAAGAAAAGAAACTCTGACCACAGCTTCATCGGCGGTCAGAAGTACATATGAAAACGCTTATGAGGGCGATTATTCAATTGGTGTTGCCAATACACTTTACAAAGGAAGTGTGGTGATCTCAGGTAACTACAAGATACTCGACAAATTAAAAGAAGATACCGGAGTGGTTGCGGCTATTTTTTATAACGGGGTAAATGTTCTGTCATCGGTTACGGATGAAAACGGTGAACGCATTATCGGTAATGAGGCAGATCCGGATATATACGAACAGGTAACGGCCGGAGAGAATATTGTGACAACGGAAGAACTTGGAGGAATCACATATTACGCTTCTTACAGTCCTCTTTCTAACAGTGACGGAACAATTGTCGGTATGATATTTGTCGGACTTGATCAAAGCGATTTGGAGCCTAGGGTCTTAGCTAATACCATTAAGGGTGCCATATATTTAGGACTTGCCTTTGTGGCAGGAATGATTTTCATCCCGCTCTTTTCATCCAAAATTGCCAGGTCCCTTAAGAGTACCAATCGGACAGTACAGGTTATGGCTACCGGAGATTTGACTGTTGAATTTGATAAAAAGGTTCTTAAGCGTACCGATGAAGTGGGACTGATTGCCAGATCCGCCGATGTCCTTAAGGAAAGTCTTAAGAATGTAGTTGTAGAGATTAAGAACTCCACTGATGTGGTCAAGAAAGCTGCAGAAGATGTGGATACAATGTCCAACCAGTCAAGCAGGACTGTGGAAGGTGTAAGCCATGCTGTTGAGGAAATTGCCACAGGAGCCTCTGCTCAGGCAGACGATACACAGACAGCGGCAGAGAATGTTGATGATATCGGAAGACTTATTGAAAACATTGTGGATGAGATTAGAATTCTTACATCTACCTCCCAGAGAATGGGACATGCCGAAGAAAATGCAAGAGAGATTATGGATGAACTGGTTATTACCACAGAGAAAACCAGTCAGGCAGTAGATGAGATTGCCGCCCAGACAGATGCTACCAATGTATCTGCCGGAGAGATAAGCCAGGCGGTTGATCTTATCACGGCTATAGCAAGCCAGACCAATCTGCTTTCACTTAATGCTTCAATTGAAGCGGCAAGAGCCGGTGATGCGGGAAGAGGATTTGCGGTAGTTGCATCTGAAATACAGCAGCTTGCCGACCAGTCCAACCAGTCAGCTGAGAGAATTCAGGAAATCATTGCTGAACTCAGCATACAGTCTAATAAGACTGTTGAGCTTATGAAGAATGTCAGGGCTGTAGTGGAAGAACAGGAAAATAAGATTCGCGAAACACAGAATATATTTGCGGATGTTAAGTCCGGAGTTGCAAGCTCACTTTCTGAGATTAACGGAATCAGCAATAAGAGTAATGACCTTAATGAGAGAAGGGGCAGAATCGTTGAAATAATTGAAGGACTTTCAGCCGTTTCGGAAGAGAATGCGGCCGGAACTGAAGAGACAATGGCTGCCGCACAGGAACTTACTTCAATGATGACAGAACTGGCAGAGTCAGCCGACAGACTTAACGGACTTGCCGACAGACTTGAAGAATCAGTAAAAGTATTCAAGATATAATGAGCGTTAGCGAGCGGGAGCATGCGAAGCATATTCATCGCGAGCGGCGAATGGCGAACACGACAAGCTGCGAAGCAGCGAGAGAGCACGAAGTGCGATGTCGTGATATAATGAGCGTTAGCGAGCGGGAGCATGTAAAGCTCGTTCATCGCGAGCGGCGAATGATAAGAAAAAGGAATTAACAGGAAGAACTGTAACCCGAATAGTGCTGCAGTCTTCCTGTTTTTTGGGAAATAACAAAAAGGAGTCGGATAATGTTTTATCTAATTATTGTTCTTGTTATAATGATTTCGGATATACTTATTAAAAACAAAATATCATCTATGGCACCGGAAGTGTTTCCTATAGAAAAAGCCGGTGGAAAGATACATATAGAAAGGTGCTTTAATTACGGGTTAGCCGGAAGCAGACTTAAAGATAATCCTCATAAAGTCAAAAAGATTTCAACCCTGGCTTCGGCTTTTCTGGCTGTATGCGGCGTTTTCAGTATTTTTTCCAAACGACAGTCGTTTATTAAGAAAACGGGATTTGCCCTGATGATGGGAGGAGCATTATCCAATCTGGCTGACAGATATACAAGGGGATATGTTGTAGATTATATTAATTTTACCAATCCGGTTAATAAGAAGAAATCAAAGCTTGTATATAATATTTCGGATTTCAGCATTATTATCGGCAGCTTTCTTGTTATTGTGGGAAAGCTTTTTCGAAGACATAAGTAAGGAGCAATGCAATGCTGCATGTTTTTATAATTAATTCCTTTGCGGGAAAAGGAGATTTTTCGGACAGAATAAGAAATAAACTTGAACAGACACAGGGTATGGAATATCTTGTATTTAATTCTGAGTATCCGGGACATGAAAGTGTGCTGGCGGGACAGATTTACGAGCTGTTTACCGATGAAGAGATATGTTTCTATTCCTGCGGCGGAAGCGGAACCTTCCGCAACATAATGAAAGGACTTCCGGATTATGACAGGGCAAGATTTGTGGAAGTGCCATGCGGTGGGACCAATGACTTTCTTGCGGTTTTCGGAAAGAACAGAGATAATTTCAATAATTTTAACAACCTTATAGAAGGGAAAACGGTGGGAACAGATTATATTGATTCCAATCTGGGACCTGCCCATAACACGATTTCCTTGGGATTTGATGTGGAGCTCATAAGGCTTATGGCGAAGCTTCGCAGGTTCGGATTCATTGCGGGAAATGTAAGCTATGCATTTGCAGGAATTTGTGTTCTTTTCCTCAAAAGCTCTTTCTGGGCAGAAGTAGTTGTGGACGGTAAGGATTACAGAGGCGCCTATGAACAGATTACGATAGCCAACGGAAGCCGTCTGGGCGGAACTTTTCATCTGGGCAAAAATAATAATCCGTGGGACGGAAGCCTGGATGTAATCATGTTTCCGAAGAAAAATTTTTTTAGTAAACTGAGATCCTTTTTTCTCCTTATGACAGGTAATGAGAAAAAACTCTCAAAGTACTGCATCAGAATAAAGGCGTCGGGAGTTACGATACGAATGGCAGGGGATGAGGCCCTTATCGGAAATTTTGACGGAGAGATAGAAGAAGGTCCTTATCTGCATGCGACGGTTAAAAAAGCCGGGATGTCTTTTGTGATACCTAAAGGAACGGAGTTGTAGGATGAACAACACAAACATTAATAAAACTGCACAGATTTTTGTCTGCTTTAGCTATGCTATCATTATGAGCCTTGTATATCTTGCAGTTCTCATTCTTTTTGATTTTCAATTTTATATAATGATTTTTCTGCTTGTTTTTCTGGAACTGGGGATAATCTGTGTATGCATTCTTACAAGACATAGTCGGGTGAATAATATTATGCACGGCATATTTGTCGCGTGTCTGGCGATTAATTCGGTTCTTGTTATTGCGGTATACAGCGAAGAATACATGTACTTACATTTCTGCCTTATTCTTTTATCCGTCATATTAAGCGTGTATGAAGAGATACTTCTTAACAGAATCCTGATATATATTTCGGCAGTAATATATGTGGTTGCCGGAATACTGAAGAAAACTCTTGGTGGTGCAGATGGCAGGAAAATGGCATTATTTGTTATTTTTTCCTGTATTGTTATAATAGGCGAGAATATTTTAAAGATAATGATTCAGAAGAATCAAAGGTACAGGAAAGTAATCAGGGAAAACAGCCGAAGCTCCCAGGATATGCTAAAGGTAGTCAGCATGAAAAGAAAAGAGGCCCAGGAGGCGGCAATGGCCAAAACCATGTTTTTGTCCAATATGTCCCATGAAATAAGAACGCCGATTAATGCAATTCTGGGCATGGATGAAATAATTATCCGGGAGAGCAATGAAAAGAATGTAATTGAATATGCAGAAAGAATCAAAAATGCCGGAAATACCCTTTCAAGGCTGATAAATGATATTCTTGATTTTACCAAAATGGAATCCTCAAGAATTTCAATTGTAAAAGAAAAATACAGCCTGAAGACTGTTCTGGATGATGTGGCTAACCTTATAGGCCTTAAGGGTTGCGAAAAAGGACTTGAAATATCATATATCATAGACAGTAGTATCCCGAACACGCTTTACGGCGATTCTGTGAGGGTAAAACAGATTATCATTAACATAATGACCAACGGTGTTAAATATACGAATAACGGAAGCGTTACCCTTAATCTTGGATGGAGACCTGAAAAGGAAGGCGTTATAAGTCTTATATGCAGCGTAAGTGATACGGGCATAGGAATTAAAGAAGAAGATCTTGATAAGGTCTTTGATTCCTTTGTAAGGGTGGATGAGACGAAAAACGGACATATTGAGGGTACGGGACTCGGTATGTCTATCACCAGAAATCTTGTAAGGATGATGGACGGGGATATAACCGTTCAGAGTGAATACGGAAAGGGAAGCACTTTTACTTTTGAAATAAAGCAGGAAGTAATCGATTATACGGGAATGGGAGAATACGTTCCGTTCAGGGGTATTAGGGAAAATGAACCGGAAAGCGTATGCGGGGAGCAGTTTATTGCACCTGATGCAAGAATTCTTGTTGTAGATGATAATGAAGTGAATGTTACAGTCATAAAAGGATTGTTAAAAAATACACAAGTCCGGGTGGATTCGGCATCTTCAGGGAAACAGTGCCTCTGGCTTATGAAGAACAATAAATATGACATTATTTTTATGGACCATATGATGCCGGAAATGGACGGAATAGAGACCTTAAGAGAGATGAAAGCCATGCCGGACAATATGTCTTTGGATGCACCGGTTATCGCCCTGACTGCCAATGCGGTTAAAGGTTCAAGGGAAATGTATATTGACCACGGCTTTACGGATTATATATCCAAGCCTGTTTCTGCCGGTGTGATGGAGAATATGCTGAAAAAATATCTGTCTGAAGAACTTATTGTTCCTGTGGAAGACAATGATTCAGATATGCCTGAAATAACCCGGTACACGGAAAGCTTCAGCTTCGCAAAGGGGCTTTATTATGCCGGAGGCGATGAAAGACAGTATATGGATACCATTGAAGTCTTTTATAATTCGTGGGAGAAAGACAGGGCTGCTTTGGCAGAATATGAGAGAAAAGAAGACTGGAAGGGATATGAAAACTGTGTTCATTCCCTGAAATCAAGTGCAAGATATATCGGAGCCATAAAACTGGGAGATATTGCGGAAGAACTTGAAGAATACGCCGGATTGGGTAATAAATCCAAAATGCAAAGTCTCACAGGCGAATTTATTACAGAGTGGGATAATGTTCTGGACTTTGCTGATAAAATAATAAAGCTTAAGAATCCGGAGAATAACGAAAAACCGGAGACAAAAGGTCTTCTTGCCATGGAGGAATTAATTGAATACAGGGATGCACTCATAAAAGCACTGTCAGGCTTTGAATATGGAAAAGCGGAAAACCTGTTTAAGGAAATTCTTGGTTATGAACTGCCGGGTGGGCAGAGAGAAAAATATGAACAGGCCTTCCGCGAATTGAATGATTTTAACTATTCCGGTGCAAGGGATATTCTTTGCAAAGCCTAATCGGAAAGAAGAGTTTCTTTAAGCTCTCCGATAAGCTCTCCAAATGTCTTTAATGCCATTTCAATCGGCTTTGAATCCGCCATGTCAACTCCGGCTTCCTTAAGCAGGGAAACCGGATCCTTGGTGTGACCGGAGGAGAGAAATTTCAGGTATCTTTCCACCGCAGGGCGTCCTTCTTTAAGTATGGCGCCGGAAAGAGCAATTGCCGCGCAGAATCCTGTAGCATACTGATACACATAGAAATTATAATAAAAATGAGGAATTCTTGCCCATTCAAGAGCTATTTCTTCATCTATAACCATATCTTTACCGAAATAAAGAGCATTAAGTTTTCTGTATTCATTACATAAAACCTCAGCCGTAAGGGATTCTCCCGCAGCGAACATTTCATTAATCTTTAATTCAAACTCAGCAAACATGGTCTGGCGGTAAACCGTACCCTTGAACTGCTCAAGGAAATAGTTTATCAGGCAGGCTTTTTCTTTCTTGTCGTTGGTGCGGCCTAAAAGGTACTGCATAAGCAGGGCTTCGTTACAGGTGGAAGCCACTTCCGCAACAAAAATTTCATATCCTGCATATAATGGTGCCTGGGTAGTGTTTGACAGGTATGAATGCATGGCATGCCCCATTTCATGTGCAAGGGTAAACTCACTGTCAAGATTATCCTTATAATTAAGCAGGATATACGGATGCTCCAAAGCTCCGGCAGAATAGGCACCGCTGCGCTTTCCCTTATTCTCATAAACATCAATCCAACGATTATTAAATGCAGATTTAACAATTGAAACATATTCGTCTCCGAATACACTCAAGGCATTAATTACATCTTCCTTCGCTTCCTCGTATGAAATTACCCTGGTAGAGTCAGGAACAAGAGGAGCGTATACATCATACATATGAAGCTCGTCAACCGAGAGAAGTTCTTTTCTCAGGGAAACATATTCGTGCATATAATGCATATTGTTGTGAACCGCATCTATAAGATTGCTGTACACCAAAGGCGATACATTGGAATTAAAAAGAGCGGCCTCCATAGCTGAATTGTATTTTCTTGCTTTGGCTTCGAATGCCAGTGTTTTTACCTGACCGTCAAGTAATGCGGCACAGGTGTTTTTGAAATTGTCATAAGCGGCATAAAAAGTTTTAAAAACTTTTTTCCGGAGTTCCCTGTCAGGATTCTGTAAAAGAGGAACGAAAGTCCCCTGGGTCAGAGGGTATTCGTTTCCGTTATGGGATATGGTTTCAAATTTTAAATCTGCATTGGAGAAAAGCCCGAAAACATTGTGAGGAGTCTCTTTTATTTCACCTGCCATTGCAAGCAGCATTTCACCCTGCTCATCAAGAGTATGGGAGAGAAAACGGCGGTTGTCCTCAATATCGGCTTTGTAAAACATAAGATCCGGTTCATCCTTATAGTACCCGTTCAGGGTTTCGTCGGAAAGCGCCATAAGTCCCGGCATGAAAAAAGAAGAAGCACTGTTGTACTCCGTAATCAGAGAAGATACTCTGTTCCTATAATCCAGATATACGCCATCTGCCGTATCGGTGTCACTTTTAAGCATGGCATAGTGGGAAATTCTATCCGTAAGCGGAATTATTTCATCCTGAAGTCTGTAATATTCCAAAAGAGAGGCGGCATTAGAAAGTCCCTTTGCCTTCAAAATGTTCATTTTGGAAATATAATCTTTAAAAGTATTAAGGGCATCCAGAAAATCCTTGTCTTCGGAATATAAATCCTCTGTCGCCCATGTGTATTCGTGAACTGCTTCACTTCTTGGCAGTATTTTTCCAGAGTTCATAATCTACCTCCTAAAATAAATATATGAATGATTATAACCCAAAAGAAATCTATATACAATAAACATGGGAATAAAAAAAGGAGGGCCCGGCATATGCGAAAATGCCGGGCTATATGAAAAAGAAAAAGAATTCGGAAAGTCTTTTTTGTTTTGTATGGTTTTAGTATAATGTTGATTTATTGATAATCTGTGTTAAAATAATTAATAAATTGTGAACATTTTTATGCGGTATGGAGACGATTATGAATAAAAGAAATTATCAAAAGGAACTGGATGCTCTTATAGACGGATTTAAAGCCGGAGAAAGGGTGCCGACACTTCTTTTGCACAGCTGTTGCGCCCCATGCAGCAGTTATGTTTTGAAATATTTGTCTGAATGGTTTAAAATAACTGTGTTATATTTTAACCCGAATATTTCTCCGAAGGAGGAATACCTTAAGAGAGTTGAAGAGCAACAACGGCTTATTAATTCCATGCCGGTCAGAAATCCGGTGGAATTTATAGAGGGCAGTTATAATCCCGCTGAATTTTATGAGCTGGTTAAAGGGCTTGAAAATGAGCCGGAGGGAGGTAAAAGGTGCTTTGTCTGTTATGAGTACAGGCTTAATGAGGCTGCTTCCTATGCCAAGAGACTTGGGTTTGACTATTTTACCACCACTCTTTCAATCAGCCCGCTTAAGAATGCCGATAAGATTAATGAAATAGGCGAAAAGGTGGGAGCCCGGTACGGCGTAAAGCATCTGCCGTCCGATTTTAAAAAGAAAGACGGGTACAAGCAGTCGGTGGAATTATCAAAAGAATATAATTTGTACAGGCAGAATTTCTGCGGGTGCATTTTTTCTAAAAGAGAGGATTAAGAAAATGATTTTTGAATATGAAAAGAATGTTAAGTATTATGAAACAGACCAGATGGGAGTGGTACATCATTCCAATTATATCCGCTGGTTTGAAGAAGCCAGAGTGGAGTTTATGAGACAGAATGATTTGTCCTACAAAAAAATGGAATCCGAAGGAATACAGATTCCGGTTGTATCCGTCTCCTGCAAATATAAATCTCCGGCAGGGTTTGACGACACTGTAGTTGTGAAAGTCCGGATTAAAAAATATAACGGAATAATTCTGGAACTGGAATATGAAGTAATCGATAAAGATACGAAAGAAGTAAGGGTGACGGGAGACAGCTCACACTGCTTTGTGGATGACAAGACTTTTAAGCCGATAATCCTTAAAAGGGAGAGACCGGATATCCATGAGAAATTTATGAAGGCGGCAGAGTAGGAGGAATACATAATGTGGGCTTTTGAAAGCGTGTTTTATCAGATATATCCGATGGGTTTTGCAGGCGCACCGTTTGAAAACGACGGTATTTTGAGGCACGGAATCCTGAAGGTGAAGGAGTGGATACCTCACATTCTTAAGGTGGGGGCCAATGCAGTATATTTTTCACCTGTGTTTGAATCAGATACTCACGGTTATAACACCAGAGATTATAAGAAAATAGATGTGAGACTCGGAACCAATGAGGATTTTGCAAGTGTTTGTGAAGAACTTCACAAAGCCGGAATACGCGTGGTTCTTGACGGAGTATTTAACCATGTGGGAAGAGGACACTTTGCTTTTCAGGATGTTTTGAAAAACAGAGAGAATTCCAGGTATCTTTACTGGTTTCATATAGATTTGAACGGCAATGATGCGTGGAACGACGGTCTCTGGTACGAGGGCTGGGAAGGCAATTATGACCTGGTGAAGCTCAATCTTCGGAATGAGGAGGTTGTGCAGTATCTTTTTGACTGTGTCAGATTCTGGATTGACGAGTTTAAAATCGACGGAATAAGGCTGGATGTGGCATACTGCCTGGATGAAGACTTTATGCGCAGGTTAAGAAGCTTTACAGACGGGCTCAAACCGGATTTTTTCCTTGTGGGCGAAACGGTACATGGGGATTACAACAGAATCGTTAATGACGGGATGCTCCATTCGGCAACCAATTATGAGTGCTACAAAGGAATATATTCTGCGCTTAACAGCATGAATCTTTTTGAAATAGTGCATTCCCTTTTACGCCAGTTCGGTTCGGAGCAGTGGTGCCTTTACAGGGGCAAACACATGCTTTCCTTTGTGGATAATCATGATGTGTCAAGGATTGCCAGCGTTCTTAATAATCCGCGCCATATTTATGCCGCCTTCGGACTGTGCTTTGGCATGCCGGGAATTCCGTGTGTATATTACGGAAGCGAGTGGGGATTTAAGGCAGATAAATCCCAGGGCGATCCTGCATTAAGACCTTATTTTGAAAACTATGAGGAAAATGAGCTTACAGATTATATCGGAAAGCTTGCCGAGATAAAGAAAAACAGTAAGGCCCTTAATTACGGCAATTTCTATTCCCTGGTACTTACCAACAGGCAGTGCGTTTTCGGAAGATGGACTGAGGAAGAAACAGTGCTTGTTGCCATAAATGCGGATGAAAATGAATATACAGCACATTTCCATGTGGACAATTCCGACATGACTGACCTTATAACGGGAGAAAAATATAATGTCGCAGACGGCTTTACAATGAAAGGATATCAGGTAAGCTTTTTAAGACCGGAGAAATAATATGGCTAAAAATAAAGAAAACAAAACAAATGCAATGAGAATCCTTGATACGGAAAATATTCCGTATGAGGCAAAATTTTATGAATGTGATGAATTTATCGATGGTGTCCATACAGCGGATTTGCTGGGACTTAATCACGATATGGTATACAAGACGATTGTGACCACAGGCCACAGCGGCAGCTATTATGTTTTTGTCATTCCCATCGAAAAAGAAATTGATTTTAAAAAGGCGGCAAAAGCCGTTGGCGAAAAGTCAATAGAAATGCTCCCTCTTAAAAATGTTACGGCAGTGACCGGATATGTAAGAGGAGGATGTACTGCCATAGGTATGAAAAAACAGTATGTTACGAAGGTGGATGAGTCGGCAGTTCTTCTTGATAAAATAATAGTGAGCGGGGGTAAAATAGGGGTGCAGCTGCAGCTGTCGCCGGATGATTTGCTTAAGGCGGCCAAAGCAGAGTATGCCGATGTGGTTAAAGACTAAATAAATATTCATTAAGGATAAAACAGGAGTGATATCAGAGTGAAAATTATTGCGGTTGATGATGAAAAAATAGCATTGGAAGGGCTTATTGATTCGATTCAAAAAGCAGTGGACGGATGCGAAGTAGTGGGGTTTCGGACATGCGGGGAAGCACTTGAATATGCCCAAAATAATGATTGTGATGTGGCATTTCTTGATATCTGCATGAGAGGAACCAGCGGAATAACCCTGGCAAAAACACTCAAAAAAATTAAATCAGGAATTAATATTGTATTCACAACCGGATTTGCGGAATATGCGGGAGAAGCTTTTGAACTTCATGCAAGCGGTTATGTGTTAAAGCCTGTGACACCGGACAAAATCAAAATAGAGATGGAAAATCTCCGCCATCCCGTTCCGGAGAAAAGTGATAAAAAAATAAGAGTAAGGACATTCGGCAATTTTGAAGTCTTTTTTGAAAATGTTCCGATAAAATTCCAGTACAATAAAACAAGGGAGATGTTGGCATATCTTGTTGACAGGCAGGGAGCTCTTTGCAGTAACGGTGAGCTTATGAGCATTCTGTGGGAGGACGAGGAAAATGAACTTGACCACAATTCATATCTGAAAAAAATTCGCAGGGATTTAATTATGGTTCTGGAAGAACTTGACTGCGAAGATATTCTTGTAAAGCAGCGTGGGAAACTTGGAATTATTCCGGACAAAATTGAATGCGATTATTATGATTATATAGAAGGAAAACCATATGCCATTAATTTATACAGAGGAGAATATATGGCACAATACAGCTGGAGTGAGCTTACACACGGCACTTTAGAAAATTAAATTACAATTTAATAAATTTTATTATAGAAAGTGGATGTGAAAAATCGGCATTAATCAGGCGAAAGTGTTCTTTCGGACGATTTTTAACATCCATTTTTTTACCTTTTTACTTATCCGGAAGTGTATCTCTTTTGTAACCTAATGTATATTATAATACCCTCACATAATACTATATGTGTATATTAAGAGATAAAATTACAAGCCGGATTTGTTATAGGAGGATTGTGATATGGGTAGAATTTTAAAAAATATGAGCGGAAAACAGTATAAAAGGATTGCCGCCGGAACAGTGGGGGTGCTTATCGGCGTAATCCTTGCTGTTACCGCATTCGGAAATCTTATTTCGGTTAAAGCGGACAATACGGTTTCACTTGTTATAAATGTTAAACCTAAGGCTGAGGTTGCACTTGCGGTAGGTAATACCAAAATAAACTATGCAGACTTTCAGGATGATCTGGCCGCGGCACTGGAAGAGAAAGGAATAGGTTCTGACTGTGTATCTTTTGTTGAGGTTGATGCCAATGCATCCACTTCACAGAATTCATTTACCTGGTGGACCTATGACCATTCCACAACCAGGAATGTAAATCAATCAAATAACAAATATATTGAATATACTTATGACAATTCCCAGTCAAGCAATTCATATAACGGTCTTTCTAATCATATTTCCGTAACCAATTCAGGCGCAACGATGGATTTTTACGGATATGGCTCCAGCGGATATAAGGATTTTAACTATATGCCTAATACCCAGGCTACTAAGAAGACCATAGAGTTTACCGTTGCCGAAGGATCGGCATACGACGCACTGGATGGAATCGGATTCCTTGTTAACTGTTCTATCACCGGAACATATTCTTCAAGCCAGTATCTTAACGGATATCTTGTATTCCTTCAGTATAGCGATACCGGTGTAGGAACATATATCAAACTCTACAAGCTTACCAATGTTAATACATATTATCTCCACCATAACAGTTCTGGATATACATTTGATTACTCAAATATCACCGGAGTCAGTCTTCTTGCAACGGCATCAACTACATATGGGGATTATGATTACAGAAAATTTAAGATAGAGGTTATGCCCGAATATATTAAGATATGGTATAACGGCTCAAGTTACAATAACAGCAGCCTGACCCTTACAGATTCCCACCTTGTGAAATGGCCGGGAGGTGCCACACAGTATACTCTTACACCGGGATATGATACCGTTTCGGGAGTTGAAACCTACAGGGGAGGATATGGTCCTCTTATTTCATACAGAAGCCATGGATGCGATCAGCTTACACACTTTACCCTGTCAAATCTTAAAATGACGGCTGAATATGTGCGTTCACTTACCGAAGTAGTAAGAGAGCCGAGCTGGACGGAGGATAAGGTAAGTTTTCTTGTAAATCTTAACGAAGCTCCTATTGAGGATTTCAGTGATGAATTTTCCACCGCTGAGATTATCAACAGACTTCAGGACGAAAATGTATCATATATCGGATGGTGCGGTACCAAAAACTATACAGACTCAATGCAGTTTGTAAACGGCGTAGGGAATGACAGCGCTCTCGTTAATATGAACGATACCACTCTTTTTGGAAGCAATCCGTATTCAACCGATTCATATAACAAGCAGATTCAGGCAATTGCAGATATTATCTTTAACAAAATATGTAAGGAAACGGAAGCCGACGGCGTTCATACATTTCTCAATACCGACGGATTCCAGTTTCAGGCATTAAATGCCAGCTTAAGTGACGGTAACTGGAGCGTGGGTTACAGCAGTGAGAGCTTTGAACTTGCTTCTGATAATGTAAGTACATATCAGAATCTTGAAAATGCTTCATTCCTACAAAGCGGATATTATGAGGTATATTATGATTCCAATTATCAATATCCAAAAGCCCGGATAAGGATTCATCAGGCTCCGATTGCTTTATTAAATGCAAATTTAACAAATGGAACGATTGCCGTTTCCAATAAATCTTATGATCCTGAGTTCTGTTCTGACGCATCAGCGGCAGATGGCGGAATCGATTCGGGAATTGCCGAAAGCGTTATCGAATATAGAAACCTTTCCAGTGATGCTCCGGAATGGACAACCACTGCTCCGGATAATGTATCTGATGGTGATACATGGCTTGTAAGACTTACGGTAACCGATGCTGACGGCGCTTCTGCAAGTACTGTCTGCCAGGTTTCCGCAAATGCAACCCAGACAGCACCTTATGGTACATTTAAAATGTCTTCCAACCAGTATATTAAAGGAATTGACGAAAATATACAGATTATCGACCAGTCATATACACTGGACGGAAGCACAGACTTTACTGTTTCTTATGTAATTAAAAATTCTTCAGGAACAGCCGTATGGACTTCATCGCAGACAGTGGGAAACGCAAACTATTTTGCTCCGAATACCACATATACATATGCATTAAGTAAATTGTCTGTAGGAACATATACGGTTACAATGACTGCCAAAAAAGGTACCAAAACCTCTGAGGCTGTATCAAGAACATTTTCTGTTGTTCAGGGTTATAAAATAACATATGATGCCAACGGCGGAACAGGTGCTCCTGCCACACAGTACAAAATATACAATCAGAGTCTTACTTTATCAAATATTGCACCTAATAAGGCGGGTTACACATTTGGCGGATGGCTTAACGGAACTACCGTATATAATCCGGGACAGGTATATACCGGCAATGCAGCTCTTAATCTTGTTGCAGTCTGGAATAAGAATATGACCTATGAAGCAACCGGATACAGCGGCATATACGACGGTCAGCCACATGGAATCAGTGTAGTGATTGAAGACCCTGCAGATGATTACACGATTAAAT
The DNA here is from genome assembly GCA_051880035.1 of Butyrivibrio sp. Taxonomy (GTDB): domain Bacteria; phylum Bacillota; class Clostridia; order Lachnospirales; family Lachnospiraceae; genus Eshraghiella. Next base: position 2,711 of record JBJENE010000009.1, on the reverse strand, counting down.
ACGGAACAAGTTCTTCATCTTGTAACAAGGACAGTATCACATATACAATACCCGGAACTTATACTGTATATTTTACAATTACAAAGTCCGGCTATCAGACTGTTACCAACAGCAGAACGGTATACATTGACAAGGCTACACCTGTTCTCACTATTTCAAATAAGGTGGTAAGCTATAACGGCCAACCATGTACGATTGATGATGCATTAATTAATTCAGCTCCTAATCTTACAACCGGAGAACTTGTATATACATATTATATGGATGCGGCATGTACTACACTCACAACAGGTGAATCCTGCGGAGCTTCCTATGCCGGAGCAGCACCTGTTGAGAAAGGTGTATATTATGTTAAAGCATCATTCCCGGGCGACGCAAGATTCTATGAGGCAGAAAGCAATATTGCTACGCTTACAATTGAAAAATATACCGTAACATTTGATATGGGAGGTTACGGAGTCGCGCCTTCAGATATTACAGATGTAGTATACGGCACAACTGTTAACGAACCGGCAACCGTTCCGACAAGTGAAACCCATATGTTTATCGGATGGTACAAAGATTCAGACTTAGAAACAGTCTGGGACTTTGATAACGATAAAGTATATGGAAATACTACAATCTATGCAAAATGGAAAGCTAAAGATTCATATGATGTCCGTTACTACGACGAGGACGGAAACCCATATTACGGAACACTGGATGAAGCCCTTGAATCAGGAAGCAGGAAAATTGTAATCCAGAATGATATTACAGTTGATAATGTGGTAATTCCTGAGGGAACTGATGTAGAGATTGAGTCTGATGCAACAGTGACTGTTGAGGGACCTCTTGAAATAGACGGAACTCTGGACAATGACGGAAATATCGTAAATAAAAGTCAGATAACCGGAGACGGCAAAATCACCAACGATGGAATAATATATAACACTGACGGCGAAATAGGTGATGCTGACAGTGACCTGGAAATTGAAAACAATGGTAAAATTATCGGCGGAAAGCTGACAGGAAAAATAACCAACAAAGGAGAAATTGACGAATGTACTCTCGGGGAAGACAGCACCCTTAAGAATAAGGAGGGCGGAAAGGTAACGGACAGTGACCTTAACGGAGACACCGAGAACGAAGGCGAGATAGACGGAAGCACTTTCGGAGAAGACAGCACCCTTAAGAATAAGGAGGGCGGAAAGGTAACGGACAGCGACCTTAACGGAGATACAGAGAATGAAGGCGAGATCGACGGAAGTACCTTCGGAGAGGACAGCACCCTCAAGAATAAGGAAACAGGAAAGGTAACAGACAGTGACCTTAACGGGGACACCGAGAACGAGGGAGAGATCGACGGAAGCACTTTCGGGGAAGACAGTACCCTCAAGAATAAGGAGGGCGGAAAGGTAACAGACAGTGACCTTAACGGAGACACCGAGAACGAGGGCGAGATAGACGGAAGCACCTTCGGAGAGGACAGCACCCTTAAGAATAAGGAGGGCGGAAAGGTAACGGACAGCGACCTTAACGGAGATACAGAGAACGAGGGCGAGATAGACGGAAGCACCTTCGGCGATGACAGTACCCTTAAGAATAAGGAAACCGGAAAAGTAACAGACAGCGACCTTAACGGAGATACAGAGAACGAGGGCGAGATAGATAACAGCACCTTCGGAGAGGACAGCACCCTTAATAATAAGGAGGGCGGAAAGGTAACGGACAGTGACCTTAACGGAGACACCGAGAATGAAGGCGAGATAGACGGAAGCACCTTCGGGGAAGACAGCACCCTTAAGAATAAGGAAACCGGAAAGGTAACGGACAGCGACCTTAACGGAGACACCGAGAACGAAGGCGAAATCGATAACAGCACCTTCGGAGAGGACAGTACCCTCAAGAATAAGGAAACCGGAAAGGTAACGGACAGTGACCTTAACGGAGATACCGAGAACGAGGGCGAAATCGACGGAAGCACCTTCGGGGAAGACAGCACCCTCAAGAATAAGGAGACCGGAAAGGTAACAGGCAGCGACCTTAACGGGGACACCGAGAACGAAGGTGAGATAGACGGAAGCACCTTCGGGGAAGACAGTACCCTTAAGAATAAGGAAAACGGAAAGGTAACGGACAGTGACCTTAACGGAGACACCGAGAACGAGGGCGAGATAGACGGAAGCACCTTCGGAGAGGACAGTACCCTTAAGAATAAGGAGACCGGAAAGGTAACGGACAGCGACCTTAACGGAGACACCGAGAACGAAGGCGAGATAGATAACAGTACCTTCGGAGAAGACAGTACCCTCAAGAATAAGGAAACAGGTAAGGTAAGCGACAGCGACCTTAACGGAGATACAGAGAACGAGGGCGAGATAGACGGAAGCACCTTCGGGGAAGACAGCACCCTTAAGAATAAGGAGGGCGGAAAGGTAACGGACAGCGACCTTAACGGAGACACCGAGAACGAGGGCGAGATCGATAACAGCACCTTCGGGGAAGACAGTACCCTTAAGAATAAGGAGAGCGGAAAGGTAACGGACAGTGACCTTAACGGAGATACAGAGAACGAAGGAGAAATTGACAACAGCACCTTCGGGGAAGACAGTACCCTTAAGAATAAGGAAACCGGAAAGGTAACTGACAGCGACCTTAACGGAGATACAGAGAACGAGGGCGAGATAGACGGAAGCACCTTCGGGGAAGACAGCACCCTTAAGAATAAGGAG
>JBJENE010000008.1:0-20698 GCA_051880035.1 Butyrivibrio sp. | reverse complement strand
ATAATACTGCATAATAAGCGGTAATACGGGAAATGTGGTTGATTATGGAGGAGAAGCAGTCAATTTTTGCCGCAGGGGCCAATGCCCAGTCCAAAATAGTTTTTAATAAAGAGAACAGAGTGGAAAGAATTGAAAATGTAAAAGATGTTTCTTCGTATATAGACAGAGTCGATGAAATGATAGAGAGAAAAAGAAAATTTTTTCAGAAGAATGAAACCAATATTTTTAATGATAATCCGGCGTAAAATAATTAATCATATTTATTAAAAGAGGACATTTCACTATGTGATTGAAATAGAAATACGGAAATCGCAGTTAGTCGGAATGTCCTTTTGTTTGAATATGTTTGAATATTTTTTATCCGAGGGATATTAATTGGACAGTAAAAAATTGTAAAATAGATTTGTGCAGGATAGATAAGTTATTTACAACAAGCAAGGAGGTCTGTTATGACAGTTGAAGAAGCAGAGAAGATAATGATAGATTTTAATAATAACAATCGTGTTATTACAGAAGAAGAGGAGTTTATGTATATTGAGGCTATGAATTATCTTATTGATACAGTTCATAATCCACATCATATGCTCAACCTTGGCGGATATTATTATGAACTTAAGAGATTTGATCTGGCACTTAAGTATTATGAGATGGCGGCTTCCTATGACTGTGATGATGCGTATGAGTGCCTGGGCTACATTTGGTACTATGGAAGAACCGGAAAACGTGATTATAAGAAAGCATTTAAATATTTTAATAGGCTTAAGGATAAGGGGAATCTTGTGGCTGCTTATAAAGTAGCTGATATGTATAAAAATGGTTATTATGTACAGAAGAATCAGGGAAAATATGAGGAGATTATTGAAGAACTGTATCCGGAGATTAAGAAGTGCAACAATGTGTTTGACCCGGTTCCGGAGATATTGACAAGACTTGCCGGGATTCGTAAGGAGCAGGGGAAAGTTGATGAAGCTGTTAATATGTATCTTAAGGCAAAGGATTGGCTTGCACAAAGGATTGTACATAATGCATTTTTTGGCAACCTCAATATAATGAAATGGCTTATTGATGATTTATATGAGCTTGTTGATATTGATGAAGAATTCTTTGATTTTTACGACTTATATTATTTCCTTAAGACACCGCACAAGATTACATTTGAGTATAAGGATAAAAAACAGGAAATTGAATCAGTTATGGAAGGTCAGGAGTGCTCTGTATGTTTTAATGGTAAGTGGTTTAGAACAAGGGATGACTTCTTTAAGGATGCTGCTATTGGGAGTGACAGATTAACTTCTGTGTATAGTGAGCTGTACGGATTTGAGGTGATTGCGTAATGGGAGATATTATCAAAGTTAAAAATTCATCATATTCGTTATATGAAGAAATGCTTATGCGAAGGGATAACCTGAAAAAAGAAGCGTTTATATATCAGAGAAACTATGTGGCTGAATTTGGCGACTTAATCTTAGAAGTATTTAAGAAAAAGGTGGATTGCATTCGTAAGAAAAAGACCATAGAATTCTGCCAGAGGTCTCTTAATCACGGCAAATTGATTAATCATGATGAGCTGCAAATGTTTTTGCAAAAGGAGATGGAGGAATTTCAAAAGAAACTTGATTATATGATTGAAGATACAGCCTTAGCAAAGAAAAGAAAGCAGATAACAGAACTTGATTTGCTTAAGATTAAGAAGATATATCATAAATTAGTCAAACTTATTCATCCTGATATTAATCCCATGACAAATGAAAATAAGCAATTAGCAGAGTTGTGGGAAAAGGTTCAGGTCGCATATAGATGTAACGACCTTAAGGGTATGGAAGAGTCAGAGATACTTGTTACAGCAGTGCTTGAACAGTTAGAAATAGGCAAGATAGAGGTTGAGATACCTAATATTGATGTAAAAATCGCAGAATTAGAAGCAGAGATAACTAAGATTTGTGAAACAGATCCATATATGTACAAGTATCTGTTAGAAAATCCGGAGTCAGTAAAGGAAAAGAAATATTCTTTGGGAGAAGAACTTAAATCCTATGAGGATTATTCAAAGCAGCTTGATGAAGTTATAAATGGTTTGATGGCGAATGGGGTGACTTTCAAATGGCGAATGAATTAACTAAAAGAGAACAAAATATGGTAGCCGTTGTAGAGGGCCATGAACTGGGGGATATAATAAAGCCTCTGGTTAAAGAGATACATTTATTTGATTCTTATGTGGCAGGAACAACACATCTTGATGATGATTCAGTATTATATGATATTAAGGTCGGGGACAGTCTTGTATTACAGCGTGAAGATAATAAATATGATAGCAATGCAATTCTGATTCTGACAGAGGATAGACGAAAGATAGGATATGTGCCTGAAAAGGATAATATCATATTTGCACGACTTATGGATGCGGGAAAACTTCTTAAGGCTAAGATAAGTGATATTAAGGTTAGGGGGAATTTTAAGCAAATAATTGTTAGAATATATCTTGTGGATTTTTAATGAAATTCAAAAGTAAGTGAAACAACGGCAAAAAATATGAGCAGAAATCGTATCAAAAGAGAAGGATACAGATTGTTATATGTCGTTTCATACCACTTCAATGTCGATTCACGCCATATCTATTGAAAAATTTTTTGAAATGTGATACCATGTTTCAAAATTTGGCAGATTTTGGATGATGTGAATCAGGAATTGTAGAAAAGGAAAGACAGATGCAGGCAGTGAAGCATATTTTGAAATACATATGTGTTTTTTTCGGGGTAATACTATTTCTGGCCGGAATTCTTGTTCTCTCCGCCTTAATTCCCAAGTCATCCATAAAGACAGGTGTACAGGAATCTGCAGAGTATTTTTGCGAAAGAGATGTATATTATCAGGCAGTTGACGGTGTAAGAGGAAGCATGATTGACCATTATGCGGACTCCATACTTTTATCAATTGCTTATCAGTATGATGCAGAAGACCCGCTTCATTCTGTTATGTGGTCTTCTTACTATTCTGATAAGAACCACAGTGTGAATGACAATCTTCTTCTGTCGGTTACCAATGATTATGAGGCTAATCAGCAATATATGAGGTATTGGCACGGCTCCATAGCCATTGTCAGACCGCTTCTTACAATATTTAATGTGAAGCAGATTTATATTATAAACGGAGTTATTCTGGCAGGACTTGTCATCCGGTTACTTGCGGTATTATTTAAAAACAGGTCGTATGCGCCGGCAATTGGAGTGCTTGCGGGGCTTGTCGTGACTTCGGTCTGGTATGTTCCTTTTTCATTGGAATATACATGGACTTATCTGTTAATGCTTTTAATGTCTGTTATAGGAATAAAGCTTGCCCTTAAGGAAAGATGGGATATGTTGGGGATTTTTTTCCTGATTGGAGGTATAGTAACCAACTACCTTGATTTCCTTACTACCGAGACTCTTACCCTGACGGTTCCGCTTTTGTTGGTTCTGTGGGTGTATAGAAGCAGGAATGAGAATGAATCATTGCGACATACTGCAGCCAAAGCAGGTAAATTGGCTCTGGCATGGGGCGCAGGATATGCCGGAATGTGGGTTATGAAGTGGATTATGGCTGCCGTTGTGCTTCAGATGAATGTTATGCCTTATGTGTCTGAACACATTGGTGAGAGAATAGGAGGAGACTTAGGTCTCAACCTTTGGCAGTATATTTATGGTGCCGTAAGAAATAACCTTAAGTGTCTGTTTCCGTTCGAATACGGACCGGTGGGTTTAATAGGCGGTCTGGTAATCGTTCTATTTGCGGTATATATTGGTTATGTATATCACAAAAAACATATCAACAAAAGCAATATTATAATTCCGGCAATTATCGGAATTGTTCCGTATATCAGATATATTGTGTTGCACAATCATTCCTATCTGCATTATTTTTTTACATACAGGGCGCAGCTGGCAACGATTCTGGCAGTTGTTCTCATTCTGGATGAAATGACAGAGCCAAACCGTTCTTCTCACAGGAAAATTAAGAAATAAACTTAATTATAAATAATATTAAAAAAGGAGTAAAATTAATGAACAGAGAAACAAGAAAGAGAAAAAGAAGTTTTTGGGCTTTCTGCATGGTGCTTATGTTGGTATTAGTTAATATTATGCCGACAACAGTATTTGCAGCCAATCATGCCGTTGATGACTTGCAGGTGGGCGATTATTTAATGCCGGGTGATGTGATTGATTCATTTGCGGATGGATTGTATGCTGATTTGACGTATTATGACGGAGCAGGCAACTATGAGGCAGGATGGCCTGATGGCGATGTATATAACATAGAGTCCTATTCTGATGTGTTTGGCGGAACGGGTAATGGTATGTGCTGGAAAGTAACAACAGCTTATTTTGTAAGTGCTTGTGGAATGTACGAAATAATATTGGAGGCATGTGCAATTCCGGAGTTTGATATCAGTTATGTATTGGATGAAGGAACCAATGATGACAGTAATCCGGAGACATATGCTTACGGCACCGGGGTGAGTTCTTTTGCTGACGCATCCAAAGATAAATATGATTTTGAAGGCTGGTACAGTGATGCGGACTATGAAGAGGAAATAACTTCCATATCTGCGACCCAGACCGGAGAAATTACACTGTATGCAAAATTTACACCAAAGAAATATGATATCAGTTATGTTTTGGACGGAGGAACCAATGACAGCAATAATCCGGATACGTATATATATGGAACCGGAGTCGGAGAGTTCTTGGATGCCGACAAGGAAGGTTACAGTTTTGAAGGTTGGTACAGCGATCCGGAATATACGGAGCCTGTAACAGATATTACTGATATACAGACCGGAGAAGTTACCCTGTATGCGAAATTTACACCAAAGAAATATGACATCAGTTATGTTTTGGATGGAGGAACCAATGACAGCAATAATCCGGATAAATATACCTATGGAGTCGGAGTAAGCAGTCTGGCGAAAGCAGTCAAGACAGGATATACTTTTGAAGGCTGGTACAGTGACAGCGAGTGTACGGTATCTGTAACCTCAATTTCAGCTACACAGACCGGGGATGTAACCCTGTATGCAAAGTATAAAGCCGTTACACCGGACGTTGATGCCGGAGATGTCATGCCGGTTGCGCTTATGGCAGCGCTTGTGCTTCTGTCTGGAGCCGGAATAATCCTGATGAGAAAGAAAAGACATTTGATTAACAGATAATAATTATTAACTACCGTTAAAGGATAACTTCTTTGACGGTAGTTTTTTTATAGGAAACTTCGTTCTAAAAAGCAAAAACGCACCGCTAAGGATGAGCACTCGCACAATAGGAAAATTATATCTGCAGCTGACCGTGCCCGGCTCACAAAGCGGAGCAGGTAATTCAAGGATTGAGGGATTTTGGGTCTTTCATTGTAGCCCCGGGGGTTTCTCTACGAGCATTTTGCTTGATTTATGAATTTTGCTCGTAGATTTCAGACTACGGTTACGAGCAAAATTCCTGATTTTCGGTTTTTCATCGTAAAATCCGGGCAAGGACTACGAGCAAAAATCCCGAAACTCGGTTTTTCATCGTAGCCCTGGGGTTTCTCTACGAGTATTTTGCTTGATTTCCGGTTTTTGCTCGTAGATTTCAGACTACGGTTACGAGCAAAATTCCTGATTTTCGGTTTTTCATCGTAAAATCCGGGCAAGGACTACGAGCAAAAATCCCAAAACCCGGTTTTTCATCGTAAAATCCGGGCACAGACTACGAGCAAAAATCCTGAAACTCGTTTTTTCATCGTAGCCCCGGGGCTATTTCTACGAGTAGAAAATCTGAAAACACGATTATTGCTCGTAAACCCGGTGATAGCAGGTCGCGAGCACATTCATATCCGCTTTATTCTAATAAGGTTTTTTGAAGAATAGAAATAAAAAATACTTGACATTTCGTATTACAAAAAGCATACTAATCTATAGGTGCAAGGGAGGAATCACTTATGGGCAAGATGGGACGTCCGAAGCAGGATGTTATTAAAGACCGCATAGTAACAATAAGAATGTCTGATGAGGAATATAATAAGCTGAAAGAATATTCCCATGAACATAAGCATACTATAACCGAAACTATTAAAGAGGGAGTAAACTTATTGTATAAGACTTGTAATTGAGAAGAAATAATTGAAAGGAAGAGAAGGTTTTTTTGATGCAGAATGCAGATGTTATTGAAACAGCAAACAGCACATTTGATACCACGCTTATGTCTGATTTTAAGGATAATGTTACTCACGGTATCTGTGTAAGCAATTTAACATATCTTACAGCCAGGAAAATGGGTCTGGATGAGGGTACCTGCTATGATCTGGCACTGGCAGGGCTTGTACATGATATCGGAAAGCTGCAGCTGTCAAGATATCTTTACGGCAGAGCGGTGGATTCCTTTGAAATGGAAGGCATGAAGTATATGAGACTCCACTCAAAGTTAAGCTATGATATTTTGCAGTATTATGATTTCTCACCGTTTATTCTTCAGGCGGTTTTATATCATCATGAAAACTACGACGGTACAGGGTATCCTGAAAATCTTAAAGGCGATGATATTCCGTTCGGGGCAAGAGTTATGCGGGTTGCGGATACATTTACGGCACTTATTTCTGACAGACCGTACAGAAAAGCACTTGACATTGACACAGCAATGGAAATAATGATAGATGAGGTTAGTAATTACGATATGGAAGTGTTTATTGCTTTCCAGAAAGTAATTCATGAGCCGGAGACGCTTGAAGTGATTAAATCCAGCAAATCCGTACTGGGATTTGATTTTGACGAAGTATTGACCAATAATAAGAAATGAGGAAAATAAAATGGCATTAATTAAGAAACCAATGACCGGAATGAAAGATATTCTTCCAAAAGAGATGCAGATAAGGGATTACCTTATCGGGCTTATTAAGGAGACATATTCAAAATTCGGTTTTACACCAATTGAGACACCTGCTGTGGAGAATATTGCCAATCTTTCAAGCAGACAGGGCGGAGAAAATGAAAAACTCATTTTTAAAATTCTCAAAAGAGGTGAAAAACTGAATCTTGAAACGGCGGAATCAGAGGCTGACCTTGTGGATGGAGGATTAAGATATGATCTGACCGTGCCGTTGGTGCGTTTTTATTCCAATAATATGGCAGAACTGCCTTCTCCTTTTAAGGCTCTGCAAATAGGCAGTGTATGGAGGGCTGACAGGCCTCAGAAAGGACGATTCAGACAGTTTTATCAGTGTGATATAGATATTCTTGGTGAACCGGGAAATCTTGCCGAAATAGAGCTTATTCTTGCCACTACCACAACACTTGGTAAGATAGGTTTTAAAAACTTTAAAATCAAGATTAACGACAGACAGATTCTTAAAGCAATGGCCGCTTACAGTGGTTTTGATGAAGAGGAATATGACAATGTTTTTATTATCCTGGATAAAATGGATAAGATAGGTCTTGACGGAGTTAAGGAAGATCTTCTTTCCGAGGGATATTCTTTGGAAAGTGTTAACCGTTATGTGGAACTTTTTGACGGAATAAGCAATGCCGAAGACGGACTTGCATTTGTTGCAGATAAGATAAGCGATTTTCTTCCGGAAGGAGTTAAGGATAATCTTTCAGAGATTATTAACAGTGTAATGAACACAAGAACCTGTGATTTTGAGGTGGTTTTTGACCCTACACTTGTCAGGGGAATGTCTTATTATACAGGAACTATTTTTGAGATTGAAGTGCCTGAGTTTGGCAGCAGCGTAGGCGGCGGCGGACGTTATGACAAGATGGTTGGGAAATTTACCGGACAGGATACGCCTGCATGCGGTTTTTCAATAGGTTTTGAAAGAATTATCACAATTCTTATGGAAAATGATTTTCAGATACCGGACCGCGGAAACAGTATTGCTTTTCTGGTGGAAAAGGGTATACAATCAGATATGTTATGTGACATTATTAAAGAGGCACAGGAACTCAGACAAAACGGTACCAATGTTTTGGTTGTCAGAATGAACAAAAATAAAAAGTTCCAGAAGGATAACCTTATTAAACAGGGATATTCGGAGTTTAAAGAATTTTACAGGAATCCGCTTAAATAGTCGGCGGATTTAGAAAGGAAGCATTACAATGGCAGAATCAATGAAGGGTCTCAAAAGGACCTGCAGATGTGCCGAACTGACTGAATCCAATATCGGACAGACGGTTACGGTAATGGGATGGGTACAGAAAAACAGAAATAAAGGCGGAATTTGTTTCGTTGATTTAAGAGACCGTTCCGGTATACTTCAGATTATTTTTGAAGAGGACAAGATTGGTACGGAGGGCTTTACAAAGGCAGGCTCCCTCAAGAGCGAATATGTAATTGCGGTTGTGGGAACAGTATGTGAAAGAGCCGGAGCAGTTAACGATAATATTGCAACCGGTAAGATAGAAGTTGTGGCAACAGAGCTTAGGATTCTTTCCGAAGCACTTACGCCTCCGTTCCCTATTGAAGAGGATTCCAAGACCAAAGAAGAAATCAGATTAAAATACAGATATCTTGATTTGAGAAGACCGGATATCCAGAGGATTCTCATGATGAGAAGTAAAATTGCAACACTTACAAGACAGTTTCTTGCGGATGAAGGTTTCATTGAAATAGAGACACCTATTCTTCAGAAAAGTACACCTGAGGGAGCAAGAGATTATCTTGTTCCGAGCCGTATTCATCCGGGTTCATTTTATGCGCTGCCTCAGTCACCTCAGCTTTTTAAGCAGCTTTTAATGTGTTCCGGATATGACAGATATTTCCAGATTGCAAAGTGCTTCAGGGATGAGGATTTGCGTGCCGACAGACAGCCTGAATTCACGCAGATAGATATGGAGCTTTCTTTTGTGGACATTGATGATGTAATTGATGTAAATGAAAGACTTCTGCAGAAGCTTTTCAAGGAGGTTCTTGGCATTGATATAGAAGTTCCTATTCAGAGGATGACCTGGAATGAAGCAATGAACCGTTTCGGTTCAGATAAACCTGATATCCGTTTCGGAATGGAATTAAAGGATATTTCGGATATTGTCAAGGATTGCGGTTTCGGCGTATTTACCGGAGCTCTTGAAAACGGCGGAACAGTAAGAGGTATTAATGCCAACGGACAGGGAGCAATGCCTCGTAAGAAAATAGACGCCCTTGTGGAATTCGCCAAAGGTTACGGCGCCAAAGGCCTTGCATACATGGCCATTAACGAGGACGGAACATATAAGTCATCTTTTGCCAAGTTTATGACGGAAGATGAATTAAAGGCAATTGCCGACAGAATGGAAGGAAAGCCGGGAGATTTACTTCTGTTTGCAGCAGACAAGACAAAGATTGTCTGGAATGTACTTGGTGCATTAAGACTTGAGATTGCCGAGGAGCTGGGACTCCTTAAGAAGGACGAGTATAAGTTCCTCTGGATTACGGAATTTCCGCTTTTTGAGTGGTCGGACGAGCAGAACAGACTTCTGGCAATGCACCATCCGTTCACCATGATGATGGAAGAAGATATTGAAATGCTTGATAGCGCACCTGAGAAGGTTCGTGCGAAAGCTTATGATATTACCCTGAACGGTTGTGAAATCGGCGGAGGAAGTGTCCGTATATATCAGGATGACATACAGGAAAAAATGTTTGAAATCCTTGGATTTACCAAAGAAGAGGCTTATGAGCGCTTCGGATTCTTACTTAATGCGTTTAAGTACGGTGTACCGCCTCATGCAGGACTTGCATACGGACTTGACCGTCTTGTTATGCTTATGGCCAAAACAGACAATATCAGGGATGTAATTGCTTTCCCTAAGATTAAGGATGCCTCATGTCTTCTGACAGGAGCACCTGATGTGGTGGATGACAAGCAGTTAGAGGAACTATTTATTTCAGTTACCGATAATCAGTAAAAAATAATGACATTGTTATTAAATAAACTCATGGAGGAAAAGAGATGTATTCATTTGAAGAAGTAAAGGGCTTTGACCCTGAAATTGCAGCTGCAATAGAGCAGGAGATTGGCAGACAGAATGACCATATCGAGCTTATTGCATCAGAAAACTTTGTAAGTAAGGCTGTTATGGCAGCTATGGGAAGCCAGCTTACCAACAAATACGCAGAAGGATATCCTGCCAAAAGATATTACGGCGGATGTGAATATGTGGACATTGTTGAAAATCTTGCAATTGAAAGAGCCAAAAAGTTATTCGGATGTGATTATGTAAATGTACAGCCACATTCAGGAGCTCAGGCTAATATGGCGGTATTCTTTGCAATCCTTAATCCGGGAGACACTTATATGGGAATGAACCTTGCACACGGAGGACATCTTTCACACGGTTCACCTGTAAATATGTCAGGAAAATATTTTAACTGTGTTCCTTACGGCGTAAATGATGACGGATACATCGATTATGACGAAGTTTTAAGAATTGCCAAGGAATGTAAGCCTAAAATGATTCTTGCGGGAGCAAGCGCATATGCAAGAAAAATTGATTTCAAGAAATTCCGTGAGATTGCTGACGAGGTTGGTGCAGTTCTTATGGTTGATATGGCACACATCGCAGGCCTTGTTGCCGGCGGACAGCATATGAGTCCTATTCCGTATGCAGATGTTGTAACCACCACAACACACAAGACCTTAAGAGGACCTAGAGGCGGAATGATTCTCTGCAATGCCGAAGCAGCAGAGCGTTTTAACTTTAACAAGGCCATTTTCCCGGGAATCCAGGGCGGACCTTTAATGCATGTAATCGCAGCCAAGGCAGTATGCTTTAAAGAAGCGCTTGATCCAAGCTTTAAGGTATATGCCAAGAATATTGTAGATAATGCCCAGGCACTTGCAAGCGGACTTTTAAGCAGAGGATTTGACCTTGTATCAGGCGGAACAGATAATCACCTTATGTTAGTTGATTTAAGAAGCAAAGGAGTTACAGGTAAGGCTACAGAGAAACTTCTTGATACGGTTAATATCACATGTAACAAAAATGCAATTCCTAATGACCCTGAGAAGCCATTCGTAACAAGCGGAATCAGACTTGGCTCCGCAGCCGTTACAACAAGAGGATTTAATACCTCAGACATGGATAAGGTTGCAGAAGCTATTGCTCTTGCAGTTACCGATGATGATTCCAAGAAAGCAGAAGCTATGGAGATTGTTAAAGCCTTAACAGACTCGCATCCGCTTTATTAGTTAATACAGAAAGCAATATAACATCTGCGAGAGAACCTTTTTAACGGGTTCTCTTACAGATGTTATTTCTTTTTTGGGGAACACAGAACTTTTTCGTATAACAGTCCTGCCGCAAACCATACCGGAAAATAATCAAGTCTTATCACTCCTTTATAGTTTAGTCGGGCTTTGGAATAATCCCATGGGCAGCAGTCCTTCTTCTTAAGCAGCATACCGGTTGTAAATTCGGTTAAGAAGATACAGGATGCATATATGGTTCCGCGGCAGAGGGTGTTTTTGTGTTTTTTACATAAACACCTGCTTAAAGGTTCTATAATTACGGCAGTTCCGTAGATTGGGAACATCCATATTGAGGTATTGCATGTAAGTTTTTTATTTTTTTTCATTGCGGAGCCCAGACCGGTCCAGAATACCTCCATACACCAACCGATCAGCCCGCACATTAAATATTTTTTAATCATGTTTATATTGTTTCAAAAACATATTTTATTATTCTGAATTAAGCGGTTCTTTTTATGGAAAATTTGTGATAATATATACGCAGCGATTTTTACAAAAACTAAATCAAAAAGAGGTATTTTATGGCAATTGTTAAAATTAAAAAAGGCGAGGGACGCTCTTTTAAAGCGGGCGGTTTCTGGATTTATGATAATGAAATAGATGAAATTACAGGGGAATTTGAGAACGGAGATATTGTCGAAGTTCTGGATTTTGACGGCTATTTTCTGGGCAAAGGGTTTATAAATACCAATTCCAAAATCACGGTCAGAATAATGACAAGAAAGAGGGATGCGGTTATCGACAGGGCTTTTATTGACCGTCGTGTAAAAGAATGCGTAAAATACCGTATGGATACTGTTGATATGAGCTCCTGCAGACTTATTTTCGGTGAGGCGGATTATTTTCCGGGACTTGTGGTAGATAAATTTTCAGATGTGCTGGTGGTTGAGTCATTGGCTCTTGGAATCGACAGGATGAAAGCTGACATTATAGACAGCCTGAAAAAGGAGCTTATGAATTACGGAATGCCTGTCAGGGGAGTTTATGAGAGAAGCGATGCCAAAGTAAGGCTCCAGGAGGGAATGGAAAGAGTTAAAGGCTTTATCGGTGAGCCTTTTGATACCAGAGTTGAGATTGTTGAAAACAATGTTAAATATATTGTTAATGTGGAAGACGGTCAGAAGACGGGATTTTTCCTGGACCAGAAATATAACAGGGCAGCCATTGCAAGACTTTGTAAAGGCGCTAAGGTGTTAGACTGTTTTACCCACACGGGTTCATTTGCCCTGAATGCCGCAATGGGAGGAGCCGCATCCGTTCTCGGAGTGGATGCATCGGAGCTTGGAATTGCCCAGGCTAAGGAGAATGCAAAGCTTAACGGTGTTGAGGACAAAGTGGATTTTATTTGTGCGGATGTATTTGAACTGCTTCCGGAACTGGTGGACAAAGGTGAAAAGTTCGATGTGGTTATTCTGGACCCGCCGGCATTTACCAAATCAAGAAATTCTGTTAAGAACGCAGTCAAGGGATATAAGGAAATCAATTTAAGAGGTATGAAGCTGGTTAAAGACGGAGGTTATCTGGCTACCTGCTCCTGTTCGCATTTTATGGAACAGGAACTTTTTGCCAGAACAATAGCAGAGGCTGCCCGCAATGCCCATAAGAGACTCAGGCAGATTGAATTCAGAACCCAGGCCTGCGACCACCCGATACTCTGGGCCGCAGACAACTCATACTATCTTAAATTTTATATTTTCCAGGTCCTGGATGAGAGGTAAGGATATAATAAAGGCTGTATTTAGTATAATCCGAATAATCTGAGTAATTTCTGCCAGAAATTAAGCTTTTCGGTAGTGTTTGCAGGCGGTACTTCAACTTTTTCTTTTTCAACGGAATCCGTTTTGATTACGAATTGTACGGAGCGGATATTGGTGTTCTTATCACTTACGAAAGAGACCGTTTCAGTGTTGCCGCCTGTGATATTTGCAATCATTTCGTCAATTCTGTCGGAAATTTCCAAATCCAGCCCATCGGTCTCTTCACGCATATCGCCCGTTCCGGTTTTCAGTTCGTTAATTCCGTCATCAAGCATTGCCACGCTGTCCAGTAAAGTCTGAATTCCTGTTGAGAGCTCTGTGCTTCCTGATTTTAATTCTCCGGATGCAGTGTATATGTCTGTTATTCCGCTTATAAGCTCTCCGGTTTTATCGTAAAGAGTTGAGGCTCCCGTTTTAAGATTGCTGCTTCCGTCAAGTAACAGGACAAATCCGTCCGATACCTCGGAATATCCTGCCAGAATGGCTGCTACTCCGTCAGTGTATTCTTTTATTCCGGAATCCAATTTTCCGTATTCGGTAACGAGCGTATTAATTCCGGTTTTTAATGCCTGCATATTAAGCATCAGCTGAGAAAATTCAGACGCAAGTGTGTTAATACCTGTATCAAATAAATCATAATAATTTTTTAACTCGGTTGTTTTGGATGAGAGAGTACTTAATGTACTGTTTATCTGCGTAAGGTATACTTCCATGCCGTTAATTGCAGCCGTGTTACCTTTAAGAAGTGTCACAATCCCGTCAAGCTGATCGTAAGACGCCTGCAGTTCATTAATCCGGGATTCGTTGGCCCCCATCTGCCTAAGATATGTAATCTGATTTTCAATTGCAAGCATCTGATTACTTAACTCATTTATTGTCTGTTCATTGGAAGCCAGCAACAGATCAATATCCAGGTTGTTTTCTGACATGACATCCTTATATCCTGCATAACTTACATTGTTGTAAAGTGCATCAACAGAGTCGGATAATGCATTTATACCGTTCTTTATTTCGGCTGAACACATAACAAGATAGTCTATCTGTTCGGCGGAAACCGTTACGGAGTCAAGTTCGGTCTGAATCTGGCGGAGAGCATTGTTTATTTTACCGGATCCGACAGTAAGACTCTCTGATTTACCGTTAAGTTCGGTAAGGCCTGACTGTATAAGAGCGATTCCGCTGTTTAAATTCTTTATTCCGGTATCAAGGTCTGATGCTCCGTTTTTAATTTCCAGTGTTCCGTCAGAAAGTGCTTTTGAGCCGTCTTTTAACTCACCTATTCCCTCATGGAACTTACCCATACCGTCATTAAGGTCGTTAACGCCCGGACAAAGCTCATCCGATACTGCATTCCATAAGTCGTTGGAGCCATCGCTTAATTCGGATGCACCGTCGTCAAGCTCTGCGATGGCATCAAGAAGCTCATTGACTTTATCCATTAATTCGCTGTCGTCAACTTCTATATTCATTGAAAGCGGTATGCCGTTAATGGAAACCGAATCCATTTCAAAGTCGGTTACTTTGGCTGTGATTACCGTATCTATTCCTTCACCCGGAAGAATGGTGTAAGATATCTGTTTGTCGCTGCCTACATTGGCTATAGTAGCATCATAGGCCGTAATATTGCTGCATTTTTGGGTATCAAGGGTAAAATTAGCCTGCAAAGCATAATTTTCATAAAAATTACCGGCACATAATTTGTTTTCCGTAATTTTAAACCTGATTTCAAGGTTTCCGCTTTTACCGGCTGCATCGCAAGGAGAGTATTCGGTGCCGTCAATATAGTACCTGATGGAAATGTTCCAGGGAATAGAGGTGGTTTTCATTTTGCCTTTATAATATACCCTGTCTGCAGATGTTGAAAATGTAATCATATCACCGTTTTGCGATATCTTATCAGTGGTATTGAGTAATTCCACGGAAGAATAACTGCCGTAATCGGTTATATCGCCTCCGTCGAAAATATTTACGGTGTATATATCCTTAACTGCTCCGTCTGCCGCAAGGCCTACATAGACAACCTCCTCCTTAGCGGAAGGAAATGCATCGGCTGATACTGTAATAGCCGAAGATGCAAGTAAAATAGATGCCAGAAATATTGATAAAACGAATCTGAATTTTTTCATATAATTATTTCTCCTTTCCCGGAACATAAAAATTAAGTTTCAGTGTTGTATGTTTTATTAATCCGTCAAACATATAAAGCAGGCCCGGAAGAACAAAAAGCACGCCGGTCATTGAAAGCAGGGCCCCGCGGCCTACGAAAAGACCTAACTGTGACAGTATTCCGTGGGAAGACAGAAAACTTAATAAAAATCCCACAATAGCCAGAACAGAACCTGATGTAAGAATTGAGGTTGTAACGGTAGAGACTGTTTCTGTTACAGCCTGCTTTTTGGTCATGGTCTGTCTGAATTCCAGATACCGGTCCGTAAACAGAATTGCATAGTCAACGGTTGCTCCAAGCTGTACTGAGGATATAATCAGATATGCAATATACATTACAACCGAATCCGCAAAATACGGAATTCCGACATTTATCCATATGGCAGTTTCTATTGCAAATACCAGAATAACCGGAAGCGATAAGGATTTCATTGTCAGTAAAAGAACAATGAATACGGCACCTATTGCAATCAGGTTTACTTTTATGGAGTCTGAAGTAATGGTGTCCATCAGGTCGTAGGTTGATACTCCTTCTCCGGCAAGATAGTAATTATCCGGATAATATTCGTTTGCGGTGTTTCGTATTTCTTCAACCAGATCAAAAGTATCCTGACCCTCATAGTCCGTTTCGACCGTAAGAACCATACGGTTATAATCGTCGGAAACAATCCGGGAGAGTGTTTCGTCATCGAGATATTCTTTAGGTATTTCCACGCCTACAGTATTAGTATATGATATGATACTCTTGATTTCGGGTATATTATGAAGCGCAAGGGAAAGCTGCTGCTCGTTTTCCGGATTTCCGTTCGGAACAAGTATTACATATGTGTCACTTTTCCCAAATATATCTTCTATATCTTCCGTATCCTGACCAAGCTTCGTTTCCGGCCCGTATATGTGTGAGGACCCGTAATAGTAGGAATTCGAATTGGAAGCTAAGTATGCCGGAATTGCAATTATTATAAAAACAAATGCCATAGGAATCATTATATGCCGTACAAGTTTTCCCAGTTTATGAAAAGACGGCATAAACTTTTTGTGACGGCTTTTCTGAATTAAAGGGTAAACCGTTAATATTAACGCAGGCATGAAAATGAAAACGGTTATCAGACTTATGGCAACACCTTTTGCAAGTGCAAGACCAAGGTCGGGTCCGATTCCGAAACGCATAAAAATAAGTGCCAGGAATCCGATAACGGTGGTTAGTCCGCTTGAAAGGATTGAGGTTGTGGATTTACACAATGCATCCGTCATTGCGGCTTTACGGTCCGGATTTGCTTTAAGACATTCTTCATACCGGTGAAGCAGGAAAACCGAATAATCGAGAGATACCGCAAGCTGCAAAATGGTACCTGCCGCATTGGTTACAAAGGAAATTTCTCCGAAAATCAGGTTGGTTCCGTTATTAATCATGATAGCCACACCCAGGCCTGCCAACACAACCAAAGGCTCTGCCCAGGAGGTTGTGGTAATAACAAGAATTGCCAGAACGGCCAGTATGGCAAAAAATGTAATTTTGGATATTTCACTTACTGTTCCGGTAGTTGCAATTGCCGTAGAAACAGCATCACCTGTCATGGCATTGTCGTCACCTATTATTTCACGCAGGCGGTCAACAGTTGCTACATTGTCATGTTCATCAATTGTTACTGTAAATAAGGCGTTGTTATCTTTGTAATAAGTTTCCACAATTTCACTGTCCGCCATTTCCAAAGGCTCATATATACTTATGGAATCATCCAGCCAGATAACATCCGTGACCCCTTCGCAGTTTTTAAGCTTTTCCTTATATTCAAGAGCTTTGGCGATGCTTACATCTTTTATCATAATTCTGGCATTCGGAATGCCGCCTTCAAATTCTTCATTCATTATATCGATTGACACGGTTGAACTGCTGTCATCAGGGAGATAGTCTTTCATATCGTAATTAACTTCGACAAGATTCTGAAGGACGGCTCCGCAGACGGCAAGAATAATGAAGAAAATAAGAATTTTTTTTGGATTTCTTACAATCCGGGAATAGAATTTTTTCATATTTCCGTTATCCTTTCTTCAGGGCATGGAGTACCTGATAATTCAAATACATTTCTGTCACCGTAAAGCTTAAGCTTTACAAAAGATTCGGTCATTGTTCCGGAGGCTACAAAGGAAACAGTACGCATAAGTGTAGTAAATTTTCCTATGATTCTGCAGTTTCCGGAGTTGTCGATTACGCCCTCAAATGGTTCTTTATGTTTTAAAATATCAAGCCATCCGTTTAATATGGCTCCTGATACTGACGCATAAAGAGTTCCGTGCTTTTTGCCGAGGGATGTATGCATAATAACCGAATATAGTTGCTCTGACATATTTTTTCCTCCTTAATGTTCTTTGTAAGAATACAATTATTGATTTAATTCCGAAACGGTCAAAATATGTGTTCTTGGGTAATTACGGACAATATCGGCAAATTGTCCGGTAAGTGGGAATATACATTAGGGGAAAACATATTGAAAATTTACCGGACAAGTGTATAATAAATTCGGAGGCATTAGAATGAAAAACGAGGAAATATCATATAATACTAAGAAAATGTTTGCGGACGCATTAAAGCAGGCAATGAGAACCAGACCGTTTAGGAAGATAACGGTCAGTGAACTTATTGAAGAATGTAATGTAAACCGTAAGACTTTTTATTATCATTTTGAGGATGTCTATGCATTGCTCAAGTGGACCTTTGAACAGGAAGCAATAGAAGTGGTTAAAAATTTTAACCTGCTTGTGGATAGTGAGGAAGCTATTAATTTTGTTATGGACTATGTTGAAGAAAATAACTACATCCTTAACTGCGTATATGATTCCATTGGAAGGGATGAATTAAAAAGATTTTTCTGTGCTGACTTTTCAGAGGTTATTATGTCACTAATCGGGCAGGTCGAAGAAATTGAAAACAAAAAAATCGAGCCGTCTTATAAGGAATTCCTGTGTAATTTTTATGTGGAAGCCCTTTCCGGAATGTTGATTGACTGGATTAAAGACAGGGAACATAAAAACAGGGAACAGATAGTAAAATATATCTTAAACACGATACGGAATTCCCTTACGGGAGTTATTCATGCATATAATGATTAAATACTTCAAAGCGGTATTGTCATTCATTTTTTTAATGCTATAATATAGTGTATAAATCATACGAATGGAGGTATCCATATGGGATTTTTATCACTTGCATTATCAGTCGGAGGAATTGTAACGACAAGCTTTTATTATGTGAATCATAATATTATTCTCGGAATCGTTTCGGGAGTTATACTTCTTGCTGCAATGTTAACGGGACAGATTGACATGAAGAAACAGGAGAAGAACGGCGGAATCGTTACCGAGATGTTTAATCCGGGAATGTTAGGACACGGTATGGGAGGAACCGTACTTATTCTTATGATTGTAATGTTTATCATTGACAGAGTCAGATAAACGGTTTATTAAAGCTATTATTAGATTTCAAAGGAGATTAGTATTATGGAACAGGAATTTTACAAATGTGAACACTGCGGAAATATTGTTGCAGTAATTAAGAATTCGGGAGTGCCGGTAATGTGTTGCGGACAGCCTATGACAAAGCTTATTCCGGGAACAACGGATGCGGCAGTTGAAAAGCATGTACCTGCGTATGAAGTTAAAGACAATAAGGTAACGGTGCAAATAGGTGAGGTGGCTCATCCGATGATACCTGAGCATTATATCGAATGGGTATTCCTTCAGACAGATAAGGGAACCCAGATGAAGAAACTTAATCCGAACGAAGAGCCGTCAGTATGTTTCTCAATTTGTGACGGAGAGGCTGTTGAAGCCGTATACGCATATTGTAATCTTCACGGATTATGGAAAAAATAGTAGAAAGGCGGTTATACATGGACAAAAAGGCGTTATATAATTTAAGCTATGGTGTTTTCATGCTTTCTTCAAGTACGGGAGATAAAGCTAACGGATGCATAACAAATACATGCATGCAGATTGCCAACAGCCCTGTCAGGGTGGCAATTTCCGTACTGAATACCAATTATACATGCGATATTATTAAAGAGAGTAATATTTTTGCATTAAGCATTCTTGATAATACCTGCACATTTGAGACAATTAAGCACTTCGGATTCCAGTCCGGCAGGGATGTGGATAAATTTGCAGACCTGAATATGCCATTGGATATTAACGGTGTACCGTATTTAGGATGGCAGGCATGTGCCGTAATAAGCTGTAAAGTGGTAAGCAGCCAGGATCTGGGAAGTCATACTTTGTTTATCGGCGAAGTTGTGGATGCCAAAGTGTTAAGTGAAAATGCTCCTGTCACATATGCTGATTATCAGAACAATATTAAGCCAAAGCCGGAAGTAAAGAATACCGACCGTAAAATCATAGGATGGCGTTGTAAGATATGTAATTATTACTATGAGGGAAGTGAGCTTCCTAAAGACTTTACATGTCCTTTGTGCGGACACGGTGCGGAAGACTTTGAACCGGTATACGAGCAGTAAGATCAATTATAATATAAAATCCTTCCTGTCAGATGTGAATCTGATGGGAAGGATTTTATTCTGCCATAATATAGAAGTTCTGGACCTTTGAATCATTGAAGGTTTCGGTACGGAACAGGTTATCATGACCTTTTATTTTAAAAAATGTATATATGGATGTACAGCTTATTTCAAGAGCCTCTCCGGCAAATATCCTGACGGCATCAGAACCGTCCGTGTTTGACCTCATAAGGGCATTTTCTTCACCTTTCACTGTGTAGAAAACAATATCACCATATACATTATATAGAGTACAGTAATCAGATGAAATGATATTGGTCTCAAATGTATCGAGGTTGACTCTTGTAAGAGCGTTGCCGTTGGAAAGGTCTATGTAATACAGATAGTTGTCATATCTGGATGCCATATATGTTTCGCCTGCCATATACAATGCGGTGTCACCGGTATTAATGTTCATGGTGTATACGGAACGGTCATTGGTGGATGCAGAATAATATATATTACCGTCGGATACGGAGGCGTTGGAAAAATTCTGATTGTTAATAACCGTTTTATCTTTGCCCTTTATACTTACGGAGTATGTAACTTCCGAAAAGTTACGGACGGCATTAAATATAAGCGTGTTACCTGACAGCACCATATCGGAACAATATCCTGACGAAATGGAGGTCTTATCCGAACCGTCAAACTTGCAGCGGATTATTCCGTTGGTATCCCCTACGGAAATTACGGAGGCATCGGCAGATAAAGAGGTGTCCCCTTTTATGTAATAAATATGCTTACCGGCTGCGTTGATATAAGATGCGGTGTCCTCTGAAATGAATCTTATATCCGAACAGTCGGAATTCATTGAATACAAGCGGCCGTCATCGTAAGGATTTGAGAAAAAAATTGTGCCGTTATATTCGCAGAAAGTTCCGCCGCTGATCAGATTACCCGGTGTGTTTCCGACTACCGAAATATCATTGGCTGCAACTCTGCTTGAAAAATAATTTGTAAGATATATTCCCACGGCGATAAGAATTATCAATGCGG
>JBJENE010000007.1:0-20999 GCA_051880035.1 Butyrivibrio sp. | reverse complement strand
AGGACTTAAGGATACGGTTATGCCTTATAATGAATATGAGGGAACAGGAACAGGTTTCTCATTTGCCAATTATAATGCACATGAAATGCTTGGAATTGTTAATTATGCAAAGAGTGTTTACTATAATAACAAGAGAGCATGGAATAAAATTGTTGACAGGGCTATGTTGGCCGATTTCTCATGGGGCAGTTCAGCTCATAAATATGAGAAATTATATGACAGTCTATAAGTTTTTTTCATATTTTACTTCCTTTCTTATGGGGAAAGCTCCGGTATTTTGTTTCGATACCGGAGCTTTTCTTTTATTCTGCCAATGCAATTCCCGAAATGTCAGGGGAAATAACCATGGAATAGTTGGTATGATAGATAACGAAGCCCGGAGCGGCGCCGTTAACTTTTTTGACATGTTTCTTTTCAATGTAATCAATTTCAACCTTTTCCTGGGAGCGCCCGTTTGAATAGTATGCGGCAAGAGCGGCAGCTTCTTCAAAGGTTTTGTCGGGAAGAGTTTTATTGCCGGATTTGACAATCACATGGGAACCCGGCATGTTTTTTGCATGAAACCACCAGTCATTACCGGTAGCCGTTTTAAAAGTAAGTTCTTCGTTCTGGTAATTGTTTTTACCCACAAAAATGTCAAATCCGTCGGATGAAATATAGTGGAGCGGCTTGCTCTTTGAGTGTTCCCGGACAGCTTTTTTGCCGGTGTTTTTATTTTTTATAAAGCCGTAAGCTGTCAATTCTTCTTTAATCTGTATAAGATCATCATATGATGTGGCAATATCAACGGCTGTTTTGATTGACTCAAGATGTTCGATTTCTTTTTTTGTTTCCTGAATAAGCCCGGACAAAGCATCATAGGTACGCTTAAGCTTGTTATATTTTGCAAAATATTTTATGCTGTTTTCCTTTGGAGAAAGATTAGGTTCCAGAGGTATTGTAATATTTTCGCCGGTGTAGTAGTTAAGAGCCTCAAGGGAGGCGGCGTTTTTTTCGATGCTGTAACCATATGTGTTTATGAGTTCACCGTAGACTCTGTAGAGGTCTCTTTTGTCCGTATCAAAAAGCTGTTTTTCCTGAAGCTGGTATTTTTTATAATTTCGTTCAAGAGCGATATTAATTATCTGCCTTAAATCGGAAGAACGCTGATGCATACGGCTTACGGCATTTTTGCCGGAGTAATATGTTTCAAGCATGCTGCTTACGGAATCAAATTTACATGAATCAAGATCATGATACATGTCCGCCGGATAGACAAAAAATTCTTTCGGAACCGAATTTTCATAATATATTACAGGAGAAAAAATGCCGTTTTTAATATCATCCATCAAATTTACAAAAAGTGAAGAAAGATGTAATTTCTCATTCGAGTCAAGCATGGATGCGGGAACGGAAGAATCAATACCTCCGTCATAACACAATGATTCACTTACAATTGGGCTTATACCGGTATAGGATGTATAAAGAGCCTTGTATACCGGTATATTTTGGGAAAAAACTGTTTCCGTAACATCCGTAACAGAAGCAGTAAGAGGATTAAGTTTTTCGGATGTGTTGGGAATGAAATACGGCAGCCCCGGCAGAACTTCCCTGACAGAGCTTAATCCGGCATTAACTCTTTTAATGCTGTCAATTATTTTATTGTTGTCATCAACAAAAATTATGTTGCTGTGTTTGCCCATAAGTTCCACAATAAGGTGCTTGGTACATAAATCACCCATTTCGTCCAGATGCTCTATTGTAAAATCTATAATTCGCTCAAGACCGGGCTGTGAAACGGATACAATGCGTCCGTTGTTAAGATGCTTTCTTAAAAGCATGCAAAAATTCGGAGCGGTCAGAGGAGAAGGCTTGTTTTTGTCTGTAAGATACACTAACGGCAGACTGGCATTCACTGAGAGTAAAAGCCTTCGCTGCCCGTCAGGGGTCTTGATTGTCAGAAAAAGTTCATCCTTTTCGGGCTGGGCAATTTTATTGAGCCTTCCTCCGCTTAAAGTATTATTAAGTTCATGCACAAGTGCGTTTACTGTTATTCCATCAAAAGCCATGATATATCACCTTTCATTTTGTGTGAATAGTATAACATTTATGTCGGTAAAGTGCCATAATTGATTTGCAATATATTATGTAAAATGTTAAAATGAAAAATAATATATTTGTATTAGGAGAATATTCTTATGATAAAAAGTATGACAGGATTTGGCCGGAGTGAAGTTTCGGACGAAAATCGTAAAATTACAGTAGAAATGAAATCTGTTAATCACAGATATTTTGAGCCGGCTATAAAGATGCCTAAGAAGCTTAATTTTTATGATGCGGGAATCAGAACCGTTTTAAAGAAATATATTAACAGGGGTAAGGTTGATATTTTTATTACTTATGAAGATTTTTCGGAAAATAAGTTCTGTCTTAAGTATAATGAGGAACTGGCAGGGGAATATATGGATATTTTCCGTAAGATGTCAGATAAATTCGGAATTGACAATGATGTGAAAGTGTCAGGTCTTTCAAGGTATCCTGAAGTAATTACAATGGAAGAACAGAATCCTGATGATGAGGAATTGTGGAATATGCTTGAGAGGGCTGTTGAAACAGCCTGCAAACAGTTTGTTGACACAAGAGTTGCGGAAGGCGAGAAACTTTTAACAGATTTAATAGGTAAACTTGATTATATGATTACACTTGTGGATAACATTGAAGAAAGATATCCTCAAATTGTATCCGAGTATCGTACCAAACTTGAAGATAAGATTCATGAGCTTCTGGCAGATGCCAATATAGATGAAAACAGAATTGCAACGGAGGTTACAATTTTTGCCGATAAGATATGTGTTGATGAAGAGACGGTAAGGTTAAGAAGCCATATCGAAAGTACAAGAGCAACACTTCTTGAGGGAGGAAGTGTAGGAAGAAAACTTGATTTCATTGCTCAGGAGATGAACAGGGAAGCTAATACAATTTTATCAAAAGCCAATGATCTCAGTGTTTCCGACTGGGCAATAAGCCTTAAGACGGAAATTGAGAAGGTCAGGGAGCAGATTCAGAATATTGAATAACCGGATTTGTATACAGAGGTAGTAAATATGTTTTTTCTTAATATTGGTTTCGGAAATGTGATAAATGCAGATAAAATCGTTGCGGTGATTTCCCCTGATTCCGCACCGTCCAAAAGACTTTTGCAGAATTACAGGGATGATAAGAAGGTGGTTGATGCCACCCAGGGCAGAAGAACAAGAGCACTTATTATTACCGACAGCGGGTATATTATCCAGTCTGCATTACAGCCTGAAACTATTGCCGGCCGTGCCAAGGGTTTTGGGGCACAGACCGCGGAACAATTATTCAGAGGTGAAGAAGATGAGCAAAGGTAAACTTGTAGTAATTTCGGGATTCTCAGGCTCCGGAAAAGGTACTGTGATGAATGAGCTTGTATCCGGATATGATAATTATAAACTTTCAGTTTCGGCCACCACCAGACAGCCGAGAGAAGGAGAAATTGAAGGGGTACATTATTTTTACAAGACAGATGAAGAATTTGAGCAGATGATTGAAAATAATGAATTTGCCGAATATGCCGGATATGTGGGTCATTATTACGGAACACCGAAGAAGTTTGTGGAAGATAACCTGAATGCAGGATATGATGTTCTTCTGGAAATTGAAATTCAGGGTGCAATGAAAATAAAAGCCCAATATCCCGAGGCAATATTAATGTTTATTACACCGCCAAGTGCCAAAGAACTCCGACGCCGGCTTGTAGGAAGAGGTACGGAGACAATGGAAGTAATAGAAAAACGACTTTCCAGAGCCATTGAGGAGTCAATGGGAGTTGAAAGTTATGATTATATTGTAATTAATGATGTTTTGGAAGATTGTGTCGAAACAGTTGACAGAATCATCAAAAATGAGCATAATAGAACAAGTGACCGAATGCCTCTTATTGAGGATATCCGGAATGATTTATTGAAAAATGCCTGAACAGGTTTAAGAAAAGGAGATTATTTATATGATACATCCATCATACTCAGAACTTATGAATGTAATTAACAGTGATGTTGAACCGGGAGAACAGCCTGCAGTACAGAGCAGATATTCCATAGTAATTGCCACTTCCAAAAGGGCAAGACAGATAATTGACGGAGCTCCGACATATGTTGATGCTACCGGTAAGAAGCCTTTGTCTGTTGCAGTTGAAGAACTTTATGAAGGAAAGGTTAAAATCGTCGGCGATGTCGAGGATAATGAAAGAAGAGATTAATGAACATATTTGAATTATTGAAGGTTGTTATTCTTGGTATTGTTGAGGGAATTACGGAATGGCTTCCCATAAGCAGTACCGGACATCTCATTCTTGTAAACGAATTTCTGCAGCTTAAGGAAACCGAAAGCTTCATTGAGATGTTTGATGTGGTGATTCAGTTAGGCGCAATACTGGCAGTAATTGTTATGTATTTTGGAAGGCTCTGGCCGGTTGGATCCCGTAAGAAAGTATATAATAATCCTGAAGCCACAGGATTGTGCTTTGATAAATCAAAGCTTATTTTATGGGCCAAAATACTCGTTGCCTGTATTCCCGCAGGAATCATAGGAGTTCTTTTTGATGATAAGATAGATGAGCTTTTTTATAATCCGTATGTAGTTTCGGTTGCGTTAATAATATATGGTGTTGCATTTATCCTTATTGAAATTCGTAATAAGAACAGAGCTTTTAAAATAGAAGATGTCAATGCAATTACATTCCGCACGGCACTTATAATCGGTATTTTCCAGGTACTTGCGCTTATTCCGGGAACATCCCGTTCCGGAGCAACGATTGTGGGCGCCATGTTAATTGGTACAGGAAGAACTGCTGCCGCAGAATTTACTTTCTTCCTTGCAATTCCGGTTATGCTTGGTGCAAGCGCAGTTAAGGTTCTTAAATTCATTGTGGACGGTAATACATTTACCGGAACGCAGATATGTTATCTGATTGTAGGAATGGCAGTGGCATACATAGTATCCCTTGTGGTTATTAAATTTCTTATGTCATTTATCAAAAAACATGATTTCAAACCTTTCGGTATATACAGAATCATATTGGGCGTAGCGGTTCTCGGATATTTCCTTCTGAAATAACCCATACGCAATATAACACAAAAGTCAACAGGAGGTCATAACATGAAATACAGTGAAATGTCGGAAGAAAATCTTAAAAAGGAATTAGAAAGCCTTAAGAAGGAGTATGAGAGTGTTAAAGCAAAAGGATTAAGGCTTGATATGTCAAGAGGAAAGCCTTCTCCGGCACAGTTGGATATAACTAATGACCTTCTTGATACGATTAATTCCAAGACCGGATGCGTGTCAGAATCAGGAATTGATTGTAGAAACTACGGCAATCTTGAGGGAATTCCGGAAGCCAGAAAGCTTATGGGAGAATTTATGGGTGTTCCTGCAGACAATGTATTTGTATGCGGTAATGCAAGCCTTAACATAATGTATGACTGCATTGCGGGGGCTATGCTTTTTGGAATAATGGGTTCTACTCCGTGGTGTAAACTTGATAAAGTTAAATTTTTATGCCCTGTTCCGGGATATGACAGACATTTTAAGATCACGGAATTGATGGGAATAGAGATGATTAATGTGCCTATGACCGAAAGCGGACCTGATATGGACATTGTGGAGAAACTTGTTTCTTCCGATTCTTCCATTAAAGGTATATGGTGTGTGCCTAAATACTCTAATCCGCAGGGGATAGTATATTCTGATGAAACGGTAAGAAGATTTGCGGCGCTTAAGCCTGCTGCAAAGGATTTCCGTATTTTCTGGGATAATGCATATGCATTGCATTATATTTATGATGAAAATATTGAAATTCCGGAGATTCTTTCAGAATGCGAAAAGGCCGGGAATCCGAATCTCGTATACGAGTTCTGTTCCACATCAAAGATAAGCTTTGCGGGGGGCGGTATTTCCGCAATTGCCGCATCAAAGGACAACCTTGACTGGATTCGTAACAGGCTTACAGTTCAGACAATAAGCTATGATAAGATTAATCAGCTGCGTCATGTTCTTTATTTTAAGAACGGAGAAGGTCTTAAATCCCATATGAAAAAACATGCCGATTTCTTAAGACCGAAGTTTGATGCAGTATTGGATATTTTTGAGAGGGAACTTGGCGGACTCGGAATAGGTACATGGATGAAACCTATGGGAGGATATTTTATTTCCTTTGAATCCATGGAAGGCTGCGCTAAAGCAATAGTTGCCAAATGTAAGGATGCGGGTGTTGTGCTTACCGGTGCGGGAGCTCCGTTCCCATACGGTGTTGACCCTAAAGACAGTACAATCAGAATTGCCCCGTCTTATCCGTCACTCAGTGAATTAACCATGGCAGCCGAACTTTTTACACTCTGTGTAAAAATCGCAAGCCTGGAAAAACTCCTTGAAAAATAATAACAGATACCCCGTTGGTGCAAACTGATGGGGTATTAAATATATTCTAGTAGAAAGAAGGATATTAATATGAATACTTTTGGATTTATCGGAATGGGAAATATGGGAAGTGCAATGTTAAACGGTCTTCTTAAGGAAGTGGAAACTAACCGGATTATGTTTACGGATGCATCTGATATAGTAAGGGTAAAAGTAAGCGATAAAACAGGTGTTATTGCAGCTCCTACAAATATTGAGCTTGCGAACAGTGTAAAATACATAATTCTTGCAATTAAGCCTCAGTGTTATGAAGAAGTAATAAGAGGAATCCGTAATGTTGTAACTGAGGAAAAGGTTATTATTTCTCTTGCTCCCGGAATTACAAGGGAAGATGTAAGAGACATGTTTGATGCCAATGTACGAGTTGTAAGATGTATGCCTAATACTCCTGCAATGATTGGCGAAGGAATGACAGGTGTATCATATGATACCAAAGAATTTAATCTGGAGGAAATGGATACAATATCTATGTTCTTTAGTTCATTCGGAAAATATCGTCTTGTTGATGAAAAACTTCTCAATACGGTTACCTGTGTAAGCGGCAGTTCGCCGGCATATGTATACATGTTTATTGAGGCACTTGCAGACAGTGCAGTTAAATACGGAATGCCGAGGGATGCAGCTATTGAATTTGCAGCAATGACGGTTAAAGGTGCAGCCGATATGGTGCTTTCTACAAACGAACATCCGGCAATTCTTAAAGACCGTGTGTGTTCTCCGGGAGGAACAACCATCGCAGGAGTGGCTGCTTTGGAAGAAGCAGGTTTCAGACATGCAATTATTTCAGCTACAGATAAGTGTTATGAAAAATGTACCGGAATTAAATAATTAAAGCAGTGGCAGTGTATAGCCCCGGAAAGGAATAACAGTGGAGAAGGTAGAAAGATTAGAACGAGTTTTAAAATACAAAGGAGCCATTGTAGATGTATATTCGGACCATGTAAGGAATCCTAACGGACATGAAGCAGAATGGGATTTTATTGCACATAGGAAAGGTGCAGCCGCAGTAGTTCCGGTGCTTGACAACGGAAACCTTCTTATGGTTCGTCAGTATCGTAATGCTTTGGACAGGGAGACATTGGAAATTCCTGCAGGAAGCCGTGACAGTGTGGACGAGCCTACACAGATATGTGCCGCAAGGGAACTGGAAGAGGAGACCGGATATCGTTCGGATGATTTTGAATTTCTTATAACGGTTGCAACCACGGTTGCATTTTGTAATGAGAAAATAGACATTTACATTGCAAGAAATCTTAAAAAGTCAAAACAGCATCTTGATGAGGATGAGTTTGTGGATGTATGTGAATGTACAATTGAGGAACTTACAGATAAAATATACAGCCGTCAGATTCAGGACAGTAAAACAATAGCTGCCATACTTGCCTATAAAGACAAATACTGCCGCTAGAGTATATTGACATAATAGAAATCTCTTTTTCATATAATTATATTATGGAAAAGAGATTTTTTTACGGACTGAATAAAAATTTAATATTACTTTTTCCGCTCATGATAATTATCGGAGCGGTCATTACCAATCTTTTGGGTATTGTATCAGTAAAATCCTGGGATTTTTTATCTGAAATATCCATACAGGCGGATATTGGCAGCATCACACTTAATGAGGTCATAAGACAGGTTCTGAGAAAAAGACTGGTTTTATTTCTGATAGTATGGCTTGCATGTAAGACAAACTTTAAAACAAAAATAATGTATGTTTTTTTCGGCTTTATGGGATTTGGCATGGGATTAACAATATCTGTGCTTACAATGTTATACGGAGTTAAATTCTTTGGTATTTTCTTTGTGAGCATGTTCTGCCATATGTTTCTATACGCCGTATCAATTTACGGAATCTTATCATCTGACCCGGGTTATGGCAGAAAACCGTCGGCATATGTTTTATATATGGTAATATATCTGGCAGGAATGGTTACCGAAATATGTATGACATATCGCATGCTTCCGGGAATAATAGAAAGATATCAAAGGTTTTCTTGATTTTAGCTGAGTTTATATATATAATATTCAAGTAGTATTTTGGGTTGGTACAAAGGAGAAGTTATGGAAATATATGTGGAGCAGTATCTGCAATATTTGCAAAATGAAAGGAAAACGGCGTTTAATACCGTTGAGGCATACGGACATGACCTAAGGAAAATGTGTCATTATCTTAATGAGCATGGAGTAACAGGGATTCATCAGGTTACTTTTACCGATTTGAATTCATACCTGCTCACATTGGAGAAAAAGGGATGTGCATCTTCTACAGTGTCCAGAAATGTATCAACCATGAAATCGTTCTTTTTATATTTATACAGACAGAAAATAACAGACCGTGACCCTTCCGAAAAGCTTAAAGCTCCTAAAATAATCAAGAAAGTTCCGGAGATTCTTTCTGTTGAAGAAATGGATTGTTTACTTTCCTGTCCGGAAACGGATACGGTTAAAGGAATAAGGGACAAGGCAATGCTGGAACTTTTGTATGCAACGGGAATGAAGGTTACGGAAGTCATCTCTCTGAAAACAGAAGATGTTAATATGGCACTTAAAGTAATAAATCTGCATGATGAAGAAAGGGAAAGAATAGTACCTTTCGGAGAACCTGCCAAAAAAGCTCTCAGTAATTATATTGAAAATGCCAGACCTGTGATTTCTGCCGGGGATACGGATATTTTTTTCCTGAATATGAACGGTAAGGCTATGAGCAGACAGGGATTCTGGAAAATCATCAAATATTACGGAGCCTGTGCCGGATTTGAAGAAAGGCTTACACCGCATACATTCAGACATTCGTTTGCGGCGCATATGGTTGAAAACGGTGCAGATTTAAAATCTTTGCAGGAAATGTTAGGACATGCTGATATTTCCACAACACAGATTTATTCAGGATTTACCAACACAGGGGTTGGTGCCGCATTTTTAAAGGCCCACCCACGAAAATAGAAAAGAGGAAGAATGTAATGGCTAATATGAAAAATAAAAATAAAAAAAGCGGAAGCAAGCTTCCGATATTAATTGCACTTGCCGTGGTTCTTGCGGTTCTTGTAATAGTGCTTGTTTTTCTAATAAAGAATAACGGCGGTTCCGTAACAACAAAAAGTATTTCATTGATAAATAATGAATATACGGTGGAACTTGGACAAAATATGAGTTCTGTTAAGATGACGGAGCTTGTTAAGGGAAGCGAAGAACTTGTTAATAATGCAGTTTTGGATACATCTGCAGTGGATTTTAATAAAACCGGTACCTACACCGCCAAAATTACAAGTGAAGATAAGACTCTTGAATTAAGTGTTGTTATAAAAGATACTACAAAGCCTGAAATTGTATTAAAAAATGACAGTGTTGACACATATGCCGGAACTGCCTTACAGGCAGGTTCTGTCATTGAAAGTGTAAATGATGCATCAGAATGCACAACAGGATTTGTTCAGAATTCTGATTCAGAGGATCCTGTGGGAGAGAAAACGGATAGTGTAGTATTTGATACAGAAGGAGCATATTCGGTTATGGTAATTGCTGTGGATGAATCAGGAAATTTCAGCACAATCCCGTTAACAATAAATGTATCCGCAAACATTGATTACCTTAATTCCGGTGCTGATGTACAGGTTGATGCAAACAGCGACTTCACAAAATTCTCTACTGAGGGAATTCCGTATGGCTATGGAAAAGAAGTTGATGAGAATAACCGTCCGGGCGGATGCAATTGGTATGATGTTAAATGGGGCCAGTATGCTGTTGATTTTATCCAGCCGATGAGTAATTATGTTTTCCTTACATTTGATGAAGGATACGAATACGGAAATACCCCTGCAATTCTTGATACTCTTAAAGAAAAGAATGCTAAGGCAGTATTCTTTTTAACATATTCTTTTGCCAAAGATAATCCTGATCTGGTGCAGAGAATGCTTGATGAAGGGCATGTGCTTGGAAATCATACGGTAAATCATCCGAGTGACGGACTTGGTTCATTATCTATAGAGGATCAGATTTCGGAAATAAAAGTGCTTCATGACTATATAAAAGAGACTTACAATTACGAAATGTATCTGTTCAGATTCCCTACGGGCAAATTTACCGAGCAGAGTCTCGCAATTGTACAGAGCCTCGGATATCGTTCCGTTTTCTGGAGTTTTGCTCATTTTGACTGGGATGTGAATAATCAGCCGGATGTGGGTGAATCGCTGAAGCTTATGTTAGATACTCTTCACGGAGGAGAAATATTCCTTCTTCATGGCGTATCAACTACAGATACGGCGGTCCTTGGAGATTTGATTGACGGCATAAGGGAACGCGGATATGAATGCGGTTATTATGCAAAGACGAATTAAGTGGCGGCTGAATAAAGGTGGCTGAATAATTCTGTTTGAAAGAACACTTTCGTTTAGTTGATGCACATAACGGTTCTAAGGCTGCAAAATACGCAGCCAAAGAACCGATGGCATCAAAAATCTTTCAAACAGAGTTATTCAGCCCTTATTATTTACACGACAAAATACATACAAGAAAAAAGGCTGAACAATTGCATTTGAAAGAGCACTTTCGTTTAGTTGATGCACATAACGGTTCTAAGGCTGCAAAATACGCAGCCAAAGAACCGATGGCATCAAAAATCTTTCAAACAGAAACATTCAGCCTTTATAGTTACAGGAATGTGATATTATAAAAAAAGGCTGAACAATTGCATTTGAAAGAAATCTTTCAAACAGTATCATTCAGCCTTTTTTCTACGAACGAGTTTCAGCATTTTTCAGCTATTATCATCAGAAGTTCTTCTGATGCTTCCCAGCCAAGGCATGGGTCGGTGATTGATTTTCCGTAAATATGCTCGCCGATTTTCTGGCAGCCGGGCTCTATGTAGCTTTCAATCATTACACCTTTAACAAGACGGTTAATATCAGAGTTCATTTTTCTGCTGTGAAGTACATCTTCAACAATACGCACCTGTTCGGCATACTGTTTATTGGAGTTGCTGTGATTTGAATCGACTATAACAGCAGGATGTGTAATGTCATGTTCTTTATAAAGCTTATTAACGAGAAGAAGATCCTCATAGTGATAATTAGGGATGCACTGGCCTTTTTTATTAACGGCACCTCTTAATACGCAGTGGGTGAGAGGATTACCTGTT
Organism: Butyrivibrio sp.; assembly: GCA_051880035.1. Classification (GTDB taxonomy): domain Bacteria; phylum Bacillota; class Clostridia; order Lachnospirales; family Lachnospiraceae; genus Eshraghiella. Next base: position 9,388 of record JBJENE010000007.1, on the reverse strand, counting down.
GTATTTACCTCAGCCCCTCTGTATATAAATGTATGAGGATGGGAGGCGGCATGAACGGAATTTAACATTACTTCATATCCTCCGGCAGTAGGGTTTTTCATTCCTACAGGTACATCCATTCCGCTTGCCGTGAGTCTGTGCTGCTGATCCTCAACCGAACGGGCTCCGATTGCAACATACGCAAGGGTATCATCACAATACATCCAGTTTTCCGGATAAAGCATTTCGTCTGCAGGGAAAAATCCGGTGCTTGAAATGACATCGAGATGAAGCTTTCTTATGGCCTTGATTCCGGCAACCATATCAGGCTTCTTTTCAGGGTCAGGCTGATGGAGCATTCCTTTGTATCCGTCGCCGGTAGTACGAGGCTTATTGGTGTACACGCGCGGAATGATAATTACCTTGTCCTTGATTTTTTCCTGAACTTTTGCCAGCCTTGAAACATAATCAAGTACCGCTGTATCGTTGTCGGCAGAACAAGGACCTATAATTGCAAGAAATTTATCGGATTTACCCGTGAAGACATCGCGGATTTCCTTGTCTCTTATTTTCTTTAATTCAATATTTTCCCGGCTTAAAGGGAATTCTTCTTTAATCTCTTCCGGTGAAGGAAGATTCCTAACTAAATTAATACTCATATTTTTATCCTCCGGGTTAGTTATAATATTTAACCACAGGTGATTGTATCACTAAAATATATGATTGACCAGTATTTTTTACCTCTTACCCCTGCTTTTTTACCTGTCAGGTCAAAAGTGTTTACTTTTTTTGGGTATCTGATATAATCCAAAATATGAAGATCAGAATTGAAATTACGGATAATTCCGAAGACGAAATCATTATCAGAACAAGTGAATTAAGTGATACCGTAAAGCGTATCGAAAAGGCTGTAAAAGAGATTACGGCAGGAAGTTCCACCATGGCATTTTATAAGGATGGAACCAAATATTATCTGGAGCTTCGAAATATTCTGTTTTTTGAAACATCCGAAAACGGTGTTTGTGCACACACTGCGAAGGAATGTTACGGAACGGAATTTAAGCTTTATGAACTTGAGGAGATTTTACCTTCATGTTTTATGAGAGTATCCAAATCAACAATCCTCAATACGGAAATGGTTTATTCGATTTCAAGGAATATAACGGCATCAAGTCTGGTTGAATTTCAAAATACATATAAGAAAGTATATGTTTCAAGAAACTATTATAAAGCGTTAATATTTAAAATCGAAGAAAAGAGGTTATCTAAATGAAAAAACATATGTGGAAAAACATACTTTGGGGAATACTTTTCCTTGCCGGAGCTGCATTTATCGTTTTTACCGCTACAGGCGTTATAGAACATTTAGATGTATTAAAAATAGTATTTTCCGTAATTTTTGCGGGAATAATTATTTCATCAATTCCGGAAATGAATTTCTGGGGAATATTGTTTCCTTTGTCATTTATCTGTATAATGTTTGATAAGGAATGGGGTATCGAAGAACTTACACCATGGCCGGTAATCGGCATCGCGCTTCTCGGAAGTATCGGTCTGTCCCTTATTTTCAGTCCGGTTAAGAAAAAACTTAATCAGAACAAGCACTGCCATTATCATAAAAATGATGGTTCAGGCAGAGACCACTTTGACAATGAAGAAGTGATTATTGATGATAACGGAGATGTAATCCGTTGTGAAACAAAATTTGCGGGAGAGACAAAGTACATTAAGTCTGAAAATCTTCGTGCCGTAGAAATTATTAACAAGTTCGGCGGAACCAATTTATATTTTGACGGATGCAAGGTGCCATCCGGACAGGCAACAATTGATCTTGACTGCAGCTGCGGCGGGGTGGAACTTTATTTTCCCAAGAACTGGAAGGTTATCAGACAGGTAAGCTGTTCGTTCGGAGCGGTTGAAGAGAAAAACTTCCCTGATATCACACCAGATTCTCCTGAAATATACCTTACGGGAAGTGTTAATTTTTCAGGAGTAGATATTAAGTATATATAATTTTTTATAAAAGGAGTTTCCGGGTATGAAAAAAGTAATATGGATTGTTCTTGACAGTGTCGGAATGGGAGCTTTGCCTGATGCCAAACGGTTTAATGATGCAGGGGCCAATACAATTGCCCATACATGGCAGTATAATAACGGATTGGATATTCCGAATCTTCTGAAACTGGGATACGGGAATATTGACGGCATGGATGTTTTGCCTGATTGTGAGAAGCCTCTGGCCGCATATGCAAGAGCAATGGAACTTTCCAACGGAAAAGATACAACCGTAGGACATTGGGAAATGGCAGGGATTATTTCCGAAAAAGCCTTTCCCACATATCCGGAAGGATTCCCGGAACCGGTTATAGACGAATTTATCAAGAAGACAGGCGTTAAAGGCGTTCTGGGAAATTGTGTCGCGTCAGGAACGGAGATTATTAAAGAACTGGGAACTCTCCATAAGGAAACAGGAAATCCTATTGTATACACATCTGCGGACAGCGTTTTTCAGATTGCTGCTTATGTGGGAAAAGATGACAGTCCGAATGAAACAGATGAAGTAAAGCTTAATGAACTATACAGACAATGTAAAATTGCCCGTTCAATTCTTACCGGAGAACATGAAGTGGCAAGAGTAATTGCAAGACCCTTTGTGGGATGTGAAGGTAATTATACCAGAACCTCCGACAGAAGGGATTTTGCCATATTACCGCCTGAGAATAATCTTTTGTTCTGTCTTAAAAAACAGGGCTTTGATGTTGTGGGTATCGGTAAAATAGAAGATATTTTTGCCGGATCAGGCATTACGGAAGCAGTTCACACAAAAGATAACGAAGACGGAATGGATGTTACAATTAATTATGCACAAAAAGATTATAACGGACTGATTTTTACGAATCTTGTGGAATTTGACTCCAAGTGGGGACACAGAAGAGATGCAAAAGGATACGGCGAGGGGTTGGAAGCATTTGATAGAAGACTTGCAGAGCTAATGGCTGTAATGAATGAAGAAGATATTCTGATAATTAATGCTGATCACGGATGCGACCCTGTTTTCAAAGGAACGGACCACACAAGAGAATATGTGCCGGTTCTTATTTACGGAAAAAATATTAACCCTGTCAATCTGGGTACTATAGAATCATTTGCCGATATAGGAAGTACGGTTGCGGATTATCTGGGAGCCAATCGTCTTGCAAACGGAAAAAGTTTTCTGGACAGAATTATGAGGTGATGCTATGAGAATGTATGACATTATCATGAAAAAAAGAAACGGAGAAGTTCTTTCAACCGAAGAAATCAATTTTTTCATCAAGGGATATACTGAAGGGAAAATTCCGGATTATCAGGCATCTGCCCTTACCATGGCAATTTATTTTCAGGGTATGACACCTAAAGAAACCGCAGCCCTTACCATGGCAATGGCAAAGAGCGGTGATGTGCTTGATTTAAGCCCGATTAAGGGGATTAAAGTTGATAAACACAGCACAGGAGGGGTGGGAGACAAGACATCCCTTGTACTGGCACCGATGGTTGCAGCTCTTGGCATTCCGGTAGCAAAAATGTCCGGCAGAGGGCTTGGTCATACGGGCGGAACAATAGATAAACTTGAAAGTTTTGACGGATTTGAAACCGGGATTTCCGAAGAAGAATTTTTTGACAATGTGAACAGAATCGGTATTGCAATTGCAGGACAGACGGGCAATCTTGCTCCCGCAGACAAAAAACTTTATGCGTTAAGAGATGTAACGGCTACTGTGGAAAGTATTCCCCTTATTGCAAGCAGTATTATGAGTAAAAAAATAGCAGCCGGTGCGGATGTGATTGTACTGGATGTAAAAACAGGAAGCGGAGCATTTATGAAAACTCCGAAAGATTCTCTTTTGCTTGCCAGGGAAATGGTGGAAATCGGAACAAATGTGGGCAGAAAAACCATGGCTGTTGTAAGTAATATGGATGAACCGTTAGGATATGCCGTTGGCAATTCGCTGGAAGTTATAGAAGCAATTAATACTCTTAACGGAAAAGGCCCAAAAGATTTACTGGATTTATGTATTACTCTGGGCTCTTATATGGTTGTGGGTGCAGGAAAAGCAGAAAATGTGGAAGAAGCCGGAAAGATGCTTAAGGAAGTAATAGATAATAAAGCGGCACTCCATAAGCTTGCCGAGATGGTAAAGGCCCAAAAAGGAGACGAAAGAGCTGTTTATGATACAAGCCTGCTGCCGAAGGCAAATCTGTGCAAAGAATTTATTGCAGACAGGGACGGATATGTAGAAAGAATAATATGTGATACCGTAGGATTAAGTGCAATGGTTCTGGGCGGCGGAAGAGAAACCAAAGAAAGTACCATAGATTTATCAGTAGGCATTATGCTTCATAAGAAAACAGGTGATTATGTAAAAAAAGGAGAGTCTGTTGCAACATTTTATGCTAATGACGAGTCCAAGCTTAGTGATGGTATGGAACGGTTCTCGAAAGCCTATATTTTTACAGACAAGCCTGTAGCAAAACAAAAACTTATCCGTTATATTGTTACGGATTCCAAAGTTACGGAAAATGAATAAGGAGATAAAAATGGATTCTTCAATAAATCAACTTAAAAAAATAATACAGGAAAGTGATAATATCGTTTTTTTCGGAGGCGCAGGGGTAAGTACTGAAAGTAATATTCCTGATTTCAGAAGTGTCGACGGATTATATAACCTTAAATACAAATATCCTCCCGAAACAATTTTAAGTCATTCTTTCTTTATGAGAAAAACAGAGGAATTTTATGAGTTTTATCATGATAAGATGATTTATACGGATGCAGTTCCGAATAAAGCTCATCTTGCATTGGCAAAACTTGAAAAAATGGGGAAGTGCAAGGCTGTAATTACCCAGAATATTGACGGACTTCATCAGGCTGCAGGAAGCAGGGAAGTACTTGAGCTTCACGGAAGCGTTTTAAGAAACAATTGTATGAAATGCGGGAAATTTTACGGAATAGATATGATAACTGAGAGCAAAGGTGTCCCGTTATGCGATTGCGGCGGAGTAATAAAGCCTGACGTGGTACTTTATGAAGAAGGCCTTAATAATGAAATTCTTACAAAAGCAGTTAATTATATTGCGAATGCAGATGTACTGATTGTTGCGGGAACTTCCCTTACGGTATATCCTGCGGCAGGTCTGATTGACTATTACAAGGGTAATAAACTTATTCTTATTAATAAATCAGTTACATCAAGAGATAACATGGCAGATCTTGTCATACATGAAGCAGTGGGTGAAACACTGGGAAAATGCGTGGAGGATATTTAAGATGGATAAGAATACATTTGCACAAACACCACCAATGGGATGGAACAGTTATGATTATTATGATACATCCGTTAATGAAGAGCAGGTAAAAGCCAATGCCCTTTATATGGCTTCAAATCTGAAAAAATCCGGATGGGAATACATAGTTGTTGATATAGAATGGTATTCCAAAAAAGCAGGCTCCATGCGTGACAAATATCAGTATATTCCTTTCGGAGAAGTAGAAATTGATGAGTATTCCAGACTTTTACCTGACCCTGAAAGGTTTCCGTCTTCCGTAGACGGAGCCGGTTTTAAACCTTTGGCGGATTATGTCCACAGCCTTGGACTTAAATTCGGTATACATATTATGAGAGGAATTCCGAGAATTGCCGCACACAACCATATGGCAATCCTTGGCAGCCCTGAAAGAGCGGATGAAATTGCAGACCCTGCCAATGTATGTTTCTGGAATCCTGATATGTACGGATTAAGACCGGACAAAGAAGGTTCGGCAAAATATTATGAGTCCATAATTTCACTTTATGCATCATGGGGTGTAGATTTTATTAAATGCGATGATATATGCAGAATGGACCAGCCGTCATGCGAACAGGAGATAATTATGATTCACAATGCCATAATGAAGACCAAAAGACCTATTGTCCTTAGTCTTTCACCGGGAGCTGCATTAATTGATAAAGCCTGGCATTATGAGACATATGCAAATATGTGGAGAATAACTGATGATTTCTGGGATAACTGGGAACTTCTTAAAGAAATGTTTTACCGCTGTGAACTCTGGCAGGATCATATAAGTGAAGGATGTTTTCCTGACTGTGATATGCTTCCTGTAGGAATGTTGGGTAAGGGATTCGGATGTGAGCGGATGACAGGTTTTACATTTGATGAGCAGCGGACAATGATTACGCTGTGGTGCATTTTCGGTTCACCTCTTATGATAGGTGGGGAACTGACAAAGCTTGATGATAAGACACTTGAACTTCTGACAAATGATGAGGTCCTCAAAATGCTTACACCTGCATGTAAACCGCATCAGGTTATTAGAAATGATAAAGAAGCTGTATGGACCGCCTTCAACCCTGATACGGGTCTGAGATATATTGCACTTTTTAACCTAAGTGACGAAACCAATATTGTATCAGTTGATTTGGATAAAATATGGCCGGATTCACCATCCAAAAAGAGCATAAAAGCAAAAGAAATCTGGAACCGGAAGGAAAAAGCTTTTACCGGTATGATTGAGGAAGAACTTTCCGTGCATGCATGTGCCGTATATGTAACAGAAGAGAATTAAATACATAAAGAAAACCGTACCACGGCTTATCGTCTGTGGTGCGGTTTTTTGCGTTTTTCTTCATACATGTTTTCGTCTGCCTGTTGCAGCATTGTTTCAAAATTGAATGAAAGATAATCTGAAATATATACTCCGATACTTGCGGAAATTTCATAAGGCATTCGGGATGATTTGTTCACTGTGTCAAGATGTGACTTTATGTATTTACGCACCTGACTGTCAATTTCCTTTTCTTCGGAAATTATAAAAATAGTAAATTCATCGCCTCCGAATCTGGCATATATGGAATTGGCGTAAGGCAGTGACCTTATGGCGTTGGCTACTGTTTTGATGGCAAAATCACCGTTATCATGACCGAAAGTATCATTAATATACTTAAGTCCGTCGAGGTCAACCGAAAATACATAGAAATAAGTGCTTCTGTCGGAATCCAGTTCTGCTGTAAGTTTTTCAAGCTGGTAATAAAAACCTTTACGGTTATTAATTCCTGTCAGATAGTCGATACGGGACATCTGCTCAATAGTTCCGGCAGTATATCTGAGATATCGAAGACTTCTGTAACTTCCGATTGAATTATCTATTGACGGTATAATCTGTGTAATTGAGTTATAGGATTCCCTGCTTATAGGCATATAAAAACACATATATCCCATTGGAATACCCATATAACATAACGAATTAATTATAACCGGATTTCCGGTCTTAAACATTGAAATAAATAACTCGTTAATATTATCATTGGAATAAATCAGCGGAAGAGTGGCAGGGTCTGTTCCCCATTTATGTACAAGAAGCATTTCATCATCAAAATTGATGATGTTTTTATATTCTTCAGGGTTGATTCGTTCATCCATGCATACTTTATTGAGCAATATGCAGATATCATCGTACCAGAGATTAGAGAGTATCTCTGGCAGAGGATTTTTATTTACGGAAAGCAGCATCTTCTCTGAAATGTCATATAAATGTCTTGCATCTGATTTATATTTGAAAAGAGTGTCACTTGCGCTCCTTACAATGTTGCTGTAGTTTAATTCGCTTAAATCAGATTTGCAGCCACAGGATGTTGATTTGCATATTGTATAAGGAATTGAGTGGTATTTAATGGCACAGTCCCCGGTTTGGAAGCATTCATCCAGAATAGAATAGAGACATTGCGCAAGCTGTGTATAATTACATTCACTTGTGGTAATACTTGGAGTAGATACTTTTGCTTCCTGCGTTCCGTCAAAACCTGTAACAATAACATCTTCAGGAACTTTAACATTGTGCTCCTGAAATACTGAACATACTGTTATGGCTGTAAAATCGTTAAAACAAATTACTGCTTCGGGAAGGGTATCTCTTTTTAAAATACTGTTGGCAATTTCGATTACCGGACCAAACCAGAAATCTCCGTAACCAAGATTATCTTCATTAAATGGGATATTATATTCGGCAAGAATCTGTTTATATACGGAAAGCCTGGCGTCGGAAAAGGGTTCATCCTTTCTTCCGGCAACAAAGAATACATCCCTTGCTCCGTGATAACCGATAACATGCCTTACAACTTCTTCAAAACCTTTTTCATAGTCAAAACATACACTTATACAATCACTTTTGAATGCTCCGACAGATATTACAGGGATATTTCTGGCAATGGAACTTCTGATTATTCCATCAATAAGCTCTTTGTCGGAAAATGACTCATCAAAAATAATTACGGCATCGGTAATGTCGTAATTTATTAATTCAAATACACTTTTTTCGCCGCTTTCATTCCTGGTGCATTGGTTCAAATTGGTAGAGGTGTGGTATACAATTATACGCCAGTTGCCCGGTAAAATAGCATTACTAAGCTCTTTAATAAAATCAAAATGGCGTTCATCACCAATGTCGGAAATGCACAAGGTAATTATTCTGTATCCTTGAAGCATATAGTCCCTCTGTCATCTAAAATATACGAAATTATATTATCATATATATAAAAAATTTACAACAAAATATACTTTTCACATAAGACCATACATAAAAAAATCCTTACATCGTAAAAAAAATTATGCTATTATTTTATTAAGCAAAACGCGTAAAACATGATTTTCGTCGTTTTCTTTGGGAAAGGATGGATTGAATAAGATGTTTGAAGTCGGAGAATATGTTGTATACGGAAGCACGGGGATATGCAGGGTGGAAGAAATTACGAGACCTGATATACCGGGGTGCGATCCGGGAAGACTTTATTATGTTTTGTCACCGGTCAATAAAAATTCCGCAGGCCGGTCATTTATTCCTGTGGACAATGTTAAAGTTGTTTTAAGAAAAGTCATCGAAAAGAAAGATGCGCTTAAGTTAATTGATAATATTCCCGAAGTGGAAGAAATCTGGATTAACAATGATAAACTCAGGGAAAAACAATATAAAGACATGTCGAAATTATGCGATTGCAGGCAATGGATAAGCATTATTAAGACAATATATATCAGAAAACAGGAGCGCAGTGCGGCAGGTAAAAAACTTACTGCCACAGATGAAAAATATCTCAGGCTTGCAGAGGATAACTTATACGGAGAACTGGGATTTGCCCTTAATAAGGATAAAGACGAAATGGAAGCATACATTACGGAAAGAATAAATTCGCGCAAAGATATATAAACAATAATATCTTTTAAAACAGCACATTCGGGTGCTGTTTTTTTTGTGGGAAACATATATTGAAAAGAGAATCCGAAAGGCAGGGTATTTATGAAAAAGATATCAGGCAGGATAACGGCAGTAATTGTATCTGTCCTTATAGTTTTCTTTGGATGTATTCCATCATACGGTATA
>JBJENE010000006.1:0-74445 GCA_051880035.1 Butyrivibrio sp. | reverse complement strand
GAGATTGAGGCTTCACATCATGAGTGTGCACCTGCACAGCATGAGATCGATTTTAAGTATGGTGAGGCGGTTAAAACAGCTGACTCCATTATGACTTTTAAGCTGGCAGTCCAGACAATCGCGCAGAGACACGGACTTCATGCCACATTTATGCCGAAGCCTAAGGCTAATATGTGCGGTTCAGGAATGCATATCAATATGTCACTTGAGAAGGACGGCAAGAATGTTTTTGCCGATGAAAACGGAAAGAACGGACTCAGTGAAGAAGCATATCAGTTTATTGCAGGTCTGATGAAGCATATCAATGGTATGGTTGCAATTACAAACCCTCTCGTTAATTCATATAAGAGACTTGTTCCGGGATATGAAGCTCCTGTTTATATTGCATGGTCAGCAAAGAACAGAAGTCCGTTAATAAGAATTCCTGCAGCCAGAGGCAAAGGAACAAGAGTTGAACTTCGTAATCCTGATCCGACAGCTAACCCATACCTTGCACTTGCGGTATGTCTGATGGCCGGCCTTGACGGAATAAAGAATAAGCTTCAGGTTTGCGACAGCGTGGATGCCAATATCTATGCAATGAGCAAAAAAGAAAAGAAAGAAAGAGGAATCGAAAGTCTTCCTGAAACTCTCTATGATGCAGTTAAGGGACTTGAGAAAGATGAGTACCTCATGAACTTCCTTGGCGAAGAGACAGCCGAAAAGTATGTTGAAGCCAAGAAAGCTGAATGGAAGAGATATAAAATAACAGTCAGCGACTGGGAAATAGATGAGTATCTTTACAAGTTCTAATGCCATATATCAGGAGTCAAAACGATGGAAAATGTCATAATCGTATTTCCAAAGCAGGAAGATGGTAAAAAAATCAAAAATCTTCTTGTAAGGAATGGTATTGAAGTTGACGCAGTATGTACAAGTGGATCCCAGGCCTTGGAATATGTTCATACCCTTAGCGGTGGCATAGTTATCTGCAGCTACCGTTTTACGGATATGTACTATACTAAGTTAAAAGAATGTCTTCCGCCGTATTTCGATATGCTTTTAGTGGCATCCCAGTCCCATTGGATGGACCCGGGCGATGATACGGTAATGAAAATAGGCACCCCTTTGAAACTTTTTGATTTGCTTAACACCATACACATGATGTTTGAGCATCAGAACCGCCGCAGACGAAGGGAACGGAATCTTCCAAGAGTCCGTTCGGAAGAAGAGGCTAAGATTATCAAAGAAGCAAAGGGCGTTCTTATGGACAGAAACCATATGACCGAAGCAGAAGCGCATAAGTATATGCAGAAATGCAGTATGGACAGCGGAAATAATCTCACGGAAGTTGCCAACATGGTAATATGTTTGTATCGTGAGTGATACATATCTTTTAATTGTAACATATACCGGAATTACCGGTAAAAGGCGTATATAGTTTGACAGGAGGTTAAGGCATGAAATTTACTAAAATGCAGGGAATCGGCAATGATTATGTATATGTTGACTGCTTTAAAGAGCAGGTGGATAAACCGTCCGAAACGGCAGTGTTGGTCAGTGACAGGCATTTCGGAATAGGTTCTGACGGTCTTATTCTGATTAAGCCCTGTGACAGAGCCGACTTTTACATGGAAATGTATAATTCCGACGGTTCCATGGGACAGATGTGCGGAAACGGAATCCGGTGTGTGGGTAAATATGTATATGATTTCGGGCTTACCGACAAAACAGAGATTACAGTAGATACTCCGGCGGGAATAAAATACCTTAAACTAAACATAGAGGATGGTGTGGTTAAGACAGTACGGGTTGACATGGGAGAGCCAATCCTTAGTCCACAGGATATTCCTGTGGCGCTTGAGGGAGAAAAGATTGTGGGAATGCCGCTTACGGTTGACGGCAGTACTTACAATATTACATGCGTTTCAATGGGAAATCCCCATTGTATAGTATATATGGATGATATCGAGAATCTTCCTATTGAGAAGATTGGTCCGAAGTTTGAATTTAATGAAGCTTTTCCGGACAGAGTCAATACGGAATTTGTAAAAGTGATTGACAGAAACACCCTGAAAATGCGTGTATGGGAGCGTGGCTCCGGAGAAACCCTTGCCTGTGGTACGGGAGCATGTGCTACGGCGGTGGCATCGGTTTTAAATGGTTTGTGTGATGATGAAGTTACAGTTAAACTCCTTGGAGGAGATTTAAAAATAACCTGGGACAGACAACAGAACAGAGTTTATATGGAAGGCCCTGCAGAGGTTTCTTTTACAGGTGAATGGCATAGGTAGAATACAGGAGGTACAAACATGTTTAAGATTAACGAAAATTATTTAAAGCTGCCGGGAAGCTATCTTTTTTCCACGGTAGGAAAAAAGGAAAGAGAGTATAAGGCTGCCCACCCTGACAAAAAGGTAATTAAACTCAGTATAGGTGATGTTACACAGCCGATTGCGCCTACAATTATTGCAGCAATGCATGCCGCTGTTGACGAAATGGGCAATGCGGAGACTTTTCACGGATATGCACCTGATCTGGGATATGAATTTTTAAGAAGTGCAATTGCCAAAGGCGATTATAAAAGCCGTGGCGTGGATATTGATATAGATGAAATTTTTGTATCAGACGGAGCTAAATGTGATTCCGGCAATATTCAGGAAATTCTCGGAACAGACAATATTATTGCTGTAGGTGATCCCGTATATCCTGTATATGTTGATTCAAATGTTATGGCCGGCAGAACCGGTACATATAATCCGGATACGGGAATGTGGAGTAAAGTTATTTACATGCCATGTAAAGAGGAAAACGGATTTGCTCCAAAGCTTCCGGAGCAGACACCTGATATCATATATCTTTGTTTTCCTAACAATCCTACAGGTGCAACAATTACAAAGGATGAGCTTCAGAAATGGGTTGATTATGCCAATGAGAAAAAAGCTCTTATAATATATGATGCAGCTTATGAGGCATATATTTCAGAGGACAATGTTCCGCATTCCGTATATGAGTGTGACGGAGCCAAGACATGTGCCATTGAACTTAAGAGTTTTTCAAAGAATGCCGGATTTACAGGTGTCCGTCTCGGCTATACTGTAATTCCTAAAGAATTAAAGTGCGACGGGGTAATGCTTAATTCACTCTGGGCAAGAAGACACGGAACCAAATATAACGGTGCACCATACATTGTTCAGAGAGCAGGTGAAGCCGTATATTCAGAAGCCGGCAAAGCAGAGCTTAAAGCCCAGGTTGCATATTACATGAATAATGCAAAGGTAATTAAAGAGGGACTTGCAGAGGCAGGATATTCCGTATCGGGTGGTGTTAATGCACCTTATATCTGGTTAAAAACAATTGACAACATGACCTCATGGGAATTCTTTGATTATGTACTTGAGAATGCAAATGTTGTGGGAACACCGGGTTCCGGATTCGGACCGAGCGGTGAGGGATATTTCAGACTGACTGCATTCGGAACATATGAAAGTACTGTTGAAGCAATTGAAAGAATGAAAAAAATACGATAATATTACCGGGCTGTAAAAATGTATATTGTTTTTACAGCCTTTTTAAGCGGAGGAATACATATGGATATTTGGAACGGCCAGAATAAGGCTTTCACCTTGAGTTATGATGACGGAGTGGAATCAGATAAAAAATTTCTCGACATAATTAATTTTTACGGACTGAAATGTACTTTTAACCTTAATTCCGGCAAGTTCGGTGCAGACGATAACTGGATGTGCGGTGATTTCCTTGTAAAGCATGTGGAGGAGGAAGAGGTTCCTTTCCTTTATGCCGGACATGAGATTGCCGTTCACGGAACAAAGCATCTGGCACCCACATCTCTTTCGGAGGAAGAGTTTAATAAGGAGTTTATTGAAGACAGAGCTGCTCTTAACCGGCTTTGCGGAACAAGACCGGTGGGAATGGCATATGCATACGGTGATTATAACAGCAATGTTGCGCAAAAACTGAAAAGTGCCGGGTTTCTTTACGGAAGGACGGTAGAAGATTCTTTGAGCTTTGATATGCAGGATAATCTTTTGGAATTTAAACCTACATGCCATCATAATAATGAAAAAGTATTTGAACTTCTCGAAGAATTTGTTCAGAATAAAGACACGAAACCGCAGCTTTTTTACCTGTGGGGACACAGCTATGAATTTGATGCCGAAAATAAATGGAAGCATCTGGAAAGAATATGTGAGTACATAAGCGGACGGGAAAATATTTTTTACGGGACCAACAGACAGGTGTTCGGAATTAAATAAAATAATTGAAAGCAGTATCATAAATTATACTAAAAAGATTACATTTATGATACTGCATTTTTGTGCAAAAAGTACATTTTTTGATTTTGCAAAAAAAATCTTTCGTAACTATTGACGGATTGGATAAATTAGGCTAGACTATAAGTATAAGTTGCGCAACCGCTTGCGCTATAATAAAACAAAAGGTATTTTGTGAAAAGGAGGGCTTATGAAGAGACATTTATTTAAAAAGGCAGTTGCCTTATTTATGGCCGCTTTAGTGGCAGTGGGTGGAATTGCAGTTTATAATTCCAAAGATACGAAAGCATCCGAGACAAATCTTTTATCGGATGGAGGTTTTGAAGGAAGCCTTTGGACGGACAACATATGGAGCATAAATGCTGACAGCTGGACCGGACTTTCAGTTGAGCAGTATGCTTATTCAGACAATCAGTATATTTCACCATATGATTCATCAGATCATTCATTAAAGTATTATGATTCATCAGCACATGTGGTTAATGTTGAACAGACAGTTTCACTTGCGGCCGGGGATTATGTGCTTACGGTACCTGCAATGGGTTCTGGCACTACAGTAACTCCTTATGTGGGAGATAATGAAGGCACCGCTGTTACGCTTACAGGATGGAATACCTGGGATATAGCGGAATACGAGGTTACAATCAGTACGGCCGGAGATTATCAGGTAGGATTTGCGCTTGATATTCAGGCTGAAGGCTGGGGATATGTGGACGGTGTTACCCTGGTTGAGAAACCGGAACCGTATGATTATGTTTTATCAAACGGAGATTTTGAGTCCGGGGATGCATCAGGATGGACCCTGAGCTGGGATTCTGCTACTGTAGAAACCAATGAATGGGCAACCAATAACCAGACATATACATTGGCACTTCCATATTATGATGCAGCTACCGATGTATCAGTTCTTTATACCGTAAATAATGTTCCTGCAGGAAAATATTATGCAACAATTGATATTTCCGGCATGGATAGTGACAGCGGTTTAAAGCTTGTAATTAAAAGCGGAGATACTGTTCTTACATCAACCGAGACTGTTACTACAACAGGATTTAATGGATGGAGTACGGTAAAAACACAGGAAATCACTCTTGAAAGTGACGGAACACTTCTTATCGGAATGGAAGGAACAGAGCCTGCAACATATTGGGGAAATATTGATAACCTCAAGTTGTACAAAACCGACGGAGCACCTGCAAACATTCCTGATCCGGTTGAAAATGATGATATTATTGTAGACCGTGTTGCAAATCTTTCTGACGATTTTATTATGGGTATGGATGTTTCATCCCTGATTTCCCTGGAAGATTCAGGAGTTGCATTCTATGATGAGGAAGGAAACGAAAAGGATCTTCTTCAGATTTTCTCAGAGAACGGAATTAATTATGTAAGAATCCGTATATGGAACGATCCGTATGATGCTTCCGGCAACGGATACGGCGGTGGTAATAACGACCTTGAAAAAGCAATTGAAATAGGTAAGCGCGCAACAGCCTGCGGAATGAAGGTTTATGCAGATTTCCATTATTCGGATTTCTGGGCTGACCCGGGTAAACAGAAGGCTCCTAAGGAGTGGGAATCATATACCTATGAACAGAAGAAAGAAGCAATTTATAATTATACCAAGGATTCACTTAATGCAATGTTAGCTGAAGGAGTGGATGTTGGAATGGTTCAGGTCGGAAATGAGACCAACGGAGCATTCTGCGGATATTCTACAGCCAAAGACAGTGCTAACTGGGAATATATCTGCGGACTCTTTAATGAGGCAGCCAGAGCAATCAGAGAAATAGACAGCGATATTCTTATTGCATTACATTTTACAAATCCTGAAACAGCAGGAAGATATGCATCATATGCACAAAAACTTGACACCTATAATGTAGATTATGATGTTTTTGCATCTTCATACTATTCATATTGGCATGGAACATTGTCCAACCTTACATCAGTCCTTAAGAAAGTTGCAGATGATTACGGCAAAAAGGTAATGGTAGCCGAGACTTCTTATGCATACACACTTGATGATATGGACGGACATGAAAATACAATAAACACACCTGATGAACTTGTAAGCGGATATCCTGCTACAGTACAGGGACAGACATACATGATTAATGATGTAATCAAGGCAGTTGCCAATATTGGTGAAGCAGGAATCGGTGTGTTCTATTGGGAAGGTGCATGGAATGCCGTTGAATATGCATATAACAGCGACGGAACATTAAATGACGAAATATATGCAAGCAACAAAGAAGCCTGGGAAGCTAATGGTTCAGGCTGGGCTTCAAGCTATGCAAATGAGTATGATCCGACAGATGCCGGAAAATGGTTCGGCGGAAGTGCGGTTGATAACCAGTCATTCTTTGATAAAGACGGAAAAGCACTGCCTTCAATCAGAGTATTCAATTATGTTAAAACAGGTGCTGTAACTGAGACGAGAATTGACTCATTGGATGCAGCTTCTGCAACAATGACATTAGGAACACAGGCACAGATGCCTGAAAAAGTAACTGCCGTATATAATGACAGAAGCAAAGCAGATGTGGATGTTACATGGAACCAGGATGAGGTTGCGGCACTTTCACTTAAAGAAACAGGAACATACACAGTATATGGTACTGTTGAGGATTGTGATGAAAAAGCAGTTTGTATCGTAAAAGTTGAGCCTGTTAATTTAGTTATTAACCCAAGCTTTGAAGATAGTGACAGAAGCATGTGGGTAATTACGGATGAATCCTCTGCAACTGACTATCAGAATAAAGCAGCAGATGCCAAAACCGGAAATTACTCATTACATTTCTGGAAAGCGGCAGACTTTTCATTCACTGTTGAACAGACCATTACAGGACTTGAAGAAGGCGTGTATGCATTCTATGCATATGCCCAGGGTGGTGATGCCAGTGGTGCGGTTAATGAAATTTACGCAGTATCCGGAGACGAAAGATATCAGGCATCCTTTGACCTTACCGGATGGACTGACTGGCAGAAACCTGAAATATCAGAAATAATTGTAACTGACGGAACAGTTACAATCGGAGCAACCCTTTCACTTCCGGGCGGAGCATGGGGAACCCTTGATGACTTTGTTCTGTACAGAGTAGGAGACATTCCTGAGGAACCGGAAGATCCTGAAATTCCGGGAGATCCTGAAGACCCTGAAAACCCTGAAGATCCGGAAGATACTGAGCTTGAAATTGAAGTTGATGTACCGGAAGGAATAATCGTTAATGTATCTGAAGATGCAGTATTTGTTGACGCAGACGGAAATCCTGTTACATCAGGCGTAATAACAATTGTTGCTGAACCGATAACAGATATTGATGAACTTTCAGCAAAGATTAAAGCAGCAGGACTTGATTTGGGAGACGGAATGGTTATCTACGATATCTATCCTGTTGATGAAAACGGAAATGAACTTAAGCTTTCCGCAGGTTCGGTTAAAATAGTATTCGCTTTCCCTGAAGGAACGGGTAAAGACCATTATAAATTTACCGTTTATCATGTAGTTGATCCTGTTGAAAAAATGGCATCAACAGTAACTGATGCCGGTATAGAGGTAACAGTTACATCATTCAGTCCGTTTGCTGTAGTATATGAAGAGGTTAAAGATGTTAATGCAGGATATAATACAGGTATTACAATACTTGCAGTATTACTTATAATATCAGCATTAATAGCAATTTGTACTTGCAATCCTAAGTTTTATATGGTACTATTCTCATCAGATAACAAAGCAAAAGGCTGAGATTGAGACTCGAACTCATGGAACCCGACAGGAAGAAATCATCACCGACTGAGAGTGATTTCAGGTGGAACGGAGCAAGGGAACACTCATGAGCCGGTGGGTCGAACGAGTAACTTTTATTAGGCTCATCCGTGACACGCGTTAAGTGTACAAGAGATGGAGATGCGTCGCAGTGTCTCAAAGCGGGTGGTACCGCGGATATTCAGTATATTCGTCCCGGAATACAGTAATTCTGTATTCCGGGATTTTTTATTTAATAGCTTTGTTAATATGGTAAGTATAAGAAAGGAGCCGGATATGGGCAATATTTACAGAGATACCACATTAAATCTGGTAAGCGAAAACGATATCGGAAAGGAAATTAAAGTAGCAGGATGGGTTGAAAATATCCGTGACCATGGTGGAGTTTCTTTTATCGATTTAAGGGACATGTATGGAATACTCCAGGTAGTTATAAGAGAACCTGAATTACTAAAAGGAATTAAGAAGGAAGAGTGCATTGCGGTAGAAGGTAAGATGGAGCACCGTGATGAAGAGACATATAATCCTAAGATTCCTTCAGGAACAATAGAACTTGAGGCACATAAGATTACAGTTTTGGGACAGGTATATACCCAGCTTCCGTTTGAAGTACAGACTTCCAAAGAGGTAAGGGAAGATGTACGTCTTAAATACCGTTATCTCGATTTGAGAAATGAAAAAGTTAAAAATAACATTTTATTCCGTTCACAGGTAATTGCTTTTTTAAGACAGAAGATGACGGAAATGGGATTTGTGGAAATCCAGACACCGATTCTTTGTGCATCATCACCTGAGGGAGCAAGGGATTACATTGTTCCGTCAAGAAAATATAAAGGCAAATTCTATGCACTTCCACAGGCACCGCAGCAGTATAAGCAGCTTCTTATGGTGTCAGGAATAGATAAATATTTCCAGATTGCACCATGCTTCAGAGATGAGGATGCTAGAGCGGACCGTTCACCGGGAGAGTTCTATCAGCTTGACTTTGAAATGAGTTTTGCAACCCAGGAAGATGTATTCCGTGTAGGCGAAGAAGTGCTTACCGCAACTTTTGAAAAATTCGCTCCGAAAGGATATGAAGTTACAAAGGCTCCTTATCCTGTAATCAGCTATAAACAGGCTATGCTGGAATTTGGTACGGACAAGCCGGACCTTCGTAATCCTTTAAGAATCATTGATGTAACAGACTTCTTCCAGAAATGTACTTTTAAGCCTTTCATAGGTAAAACAATAAGAGCTATTAAGGTACACGCTGACATGTCAAAAGGTTTCCATGAAAAGCTCCTTAAATTTGCAACCGACCTGGGAATGGGCGGTCTTGGTTACCTTGAGGTTCTTCCTGACGGAAGTTACAAAGGACCTATTGACAAATTCATTCCGGAAGAACTTAAAGCAGAATTTAAGACTCTTGCGGGACTGGAAGTGGGAGATACCATCTTCTTTATGGCTGATAAAGAAGAAAGAGCAGCATATTATGCAGGACAGATTCGTACAGAACTTGGAACCAAGCTTGGCTTAATAGAGAAAAATGCATACAGATTCTGCTATATTAATGATTTCCCAATGTTCGAGAAAGACCCGGATACTAAGCAGATAGGATTTACACATAATCCGTTCTCAATGCCTCAGGGTGGACTTGAAGCACTGAATACAAAAGACCCGCTTGATATCCTTGCATATCAGTATGATATTGTATGTAACGGTATTGAATTATCATCCGGAGCGGTTCGTAACCACGATATGCAGATAATGGTTAAGGCATTTGAAATTGCAGGTTATGATGAAGAAGTTCTGAAGGCAAAATTCGGTGCGTTATATAATGCATTCCAGTTCGGAGCACCTCCTCATGCAGGTATGGCACCGGGAGTTGACAGAATGATAATGTTACTTTGCAACGAGGAAAATATTCGTGAAGTAATTGCATTCCCTATGAGCGGAACGGCTCAGGATTTTATGTGCGGAGCACCTAATGAGGTTACAGAGCAGCAGCTTCGTGAAGTACACATAAAAGTTAGGGATTAATTCTTAAATGGGAGGCCAAAATGGCAAATATTATTAGTGATGAAACAATTGAATATGTAGGAATCCTTGCCAAACTGGAGCTTTCCGATGAGGATAAGGAAAATGCCAAAAAAGATATGGCAGAAATGCTTGATTATATTGATAAATTAGGAGAACTTGATACTACAGGTGTTGAACCTATGTCCCATGTTTTTCCTGTATCCAATGTTATGCGTGATGATGTGGTAACAAACGGAGACGGAAGTGAAGCAACACTTAAGAATGCACCGGAAAGAAATGATTCGGGCTTTGTAGTACCTAAGACTGTAGAATAGAAAGGAGGAGCTTATGAGTTTATTGGACTTAACAGCTGTAGAACTGGGTGCCGCCATTAAAGCGGGAAAGACTACGGCAGTAGATGCAATGCAGGCAGTAATAGATCAGATAGAAAAAGTTGAATCCGAAATAAACAGCTATGTCACATTTGATAAGGAGGCTGCGCTTAAAGAGGCACAGAGAGTTCAAAGTGAAATAGATGCGGGAACTCTTACAGGTCCTCTTGCAGGCGTTCCGGTTGCAATTAAAGATAATATGTGTACGGAAGGAATTCTTACAACCTGCTCTTCCAAAATCCTTGAAAACTTTATTCCTACATTTTCAGCAGAGGCTGTTATCAGATTAAAGAAAGCAGGTGCAGTTATTGTAGGTAAAACAAATATGGACGAGTTTGCCATGGGTTCAACTACGGAAACATCTGCTTATGGCGTAACCCGCAATCCTCATAATACAGACCATGTTCCGGGAGGTTCATCAGGCGGTTCGGCAGCTGCCGTAGCGGCAGGAGAATGCTTTTTTGCACTTGGCTCCGATACCGGTGGTTCAATCCGACAGCCGGCATCATACTGTGGTGTTGTAGGCATGAAACCTACTTACGGAACGGTTTCACGTTACGGACTTATTGCATACGGTTCATCATTGGACCAGATAGGTCCTCTCTGCAAAGATGTAACCGACTGTGCCACAATAATGGAAATTATTGCAGCTCATGACCCTAAGGATTCCACATCCATGAAGAGGGAAGATACAGATTTTACAAGTGCCCTTAAGGATGATGTGAAGGGTATGAGAATAGGTATACCAAAAACTTATTTTGGAGAAGGTCTTGATCCGCAGGTAAAGGATGCAATAATGAAAGCCGTTGACATTCTTAAGGAAAAGGGCGCTGTTGTGGAGGAATTCAATCTGGATCTGGTTGACTATGCAATTCCGACTTATTATACAATTGCGGCAGCAGAGGCAAGCTCCAATCTGGAAAGATTTGACGGCGTAAAATACGGATACAGGGCAAAAGATTATGAAGGACTTCATAATATGTACAAAAAGACCCGTTCAGAAGGCTTCGGACCGGAAGTGAAAAGGAGAATTATGTTAGGCTCCTTTGTATTAAGCTCAGGTTATTATGATGCTTACTACCTTAAGGCACTGAAAGTAAAGGCCCTCATAAAAAAGGCTTTCGATGATGCATTTGCATCATATGATGTTATCGTCGGACCGGTTGCACCGACCACGGCACCGTTAATCGGCTCATCACTTTCAGACCCGATGAAGATGTATTTAAGTGATGTATATACGATTTCAGTTAATCTTGCAGGCCTTCCGGGCTTAAGTATTCCATGCGGAAAAGATTCAGAAGGACTTCCTATAGGAATGCAGCTTATAGGAGACTGCTTTAAAGAAAAAAATATTATCCGTGCGGCATATGCATATGAGCAGGCACGGGGAAAATTTGAATAGGAGGAAGCATGTATGGCAAAAGATTATGAAACAGTCATAGGTTTGGAAGTCCATGTGGAACTTGCTACCCGTACTAAAATTTTCTGCGGATGTTCAACCGCTTTCGGCGGAGCTCCCAATACTCATACATGTCCGGTATGTACCGGAATGCCGGGCTCCCTTCCTGTTCTGAACAAAAAGGTAGTTGAGTATGCGGCAGCAGTGGGTCTTGCAACCAACTGTACGATTACTAAAGACTGTAAATTTGACAGAAAAAATTATTTTTACCCTGATAACCCACAGAATTATCAGATTTCCCAGCTTTATCTTCCGATATGCAGGGACGGACATGTGGATATCGAACTTCCTGACGGTACGGTTAAACCAATCCGTATTCATGAAATCCATATGGAAGAAGATGCCGGTAAACTTATACATGATGATTGGGAAGATTTGTCATTTGTAGATTTTAACCGTTCCGGTGTTCCTCTTATTGAAATCGTGTCAGAACCTGATATGAGAAGTGCGGATGAAGTAATTGCTTATCTTGAAAAACTCCGCCTTATAATCCAGTATCTGGGTGCGTCCGACTGTAAACTCCAGGAAGGCTCCATGAGAGCAGATGTAAATCTGTCTGTAAGAGAAGTGGGAAGCGATACATTCGGAACCAGAACGGAGACCAAGAATCTTAACTCTTTCAGTGCAATTAAGAGAGCAATTGAAGCTGAGAAAAACAGACAGATAGATCTTCTTCTTGAGGGAAAACCTGTCATTCAGGAAACAAGAAGATGGAACGACGACAAAGAGTATTCTTATGCAATGCGTTCCAAGGAAGATGCGCAGGATTACCGCTATTTCCCTGATCCGGACCTTGTTCCGGTTCACATTAGTGACGAATGGCTTGAAGAAATCCGTTCACGCCAGCCTGAATTTAAAACCGAGAAGATGAAGAGATATAAAGAAGAATTCGGACTTCCTGATTATGATATCGGAATTATTACGGATTCCAAAAAACTGGCAGATATCTTTGAGGAGACCACTGCAATATGCAATAACCCGAAAAAGGTTTCCAACTGGCTTATGGTTGAGACTATGCGTCTCTTAAAAGAGAAGAGCATGGATGCCGCTGAGATTTCATTTTCTCCGGAAAACCTTGCAAAGCTTATAAAACTTACCGACGAGGGCTCAATTAACAGTTCCGTAGCTAAAGAAGTTTTTGAAAAAATCTTTGACGAAGACATTGATCCTGATAAGTATGTTGAGGAAAAGGGTCTTAAACAGGTAAATGACGAAGGTGCCCTTCAAAAGACAATCGAGGATGTTGTTGCAGCAAATCCTCAGTCCGTAGAAGATTACAAAAACGGCAAGGAGAAAGCAATAGGATTCCTTGTGGGACAGACAATGAAAGCCATGAAAGGCAAAGCAAATCCTGCCATGGTCAATGAAATGCTCAAAGAAATCCTGAGCCGATAATCGAAGAAATATGAAGCCTCGTAACGCAGGTTAATCTGCGTTGCGGGGCTTTTGTGTATATCCATCCGGGGCGAAATCTTATATAGCAGCAAACTTTCGAGCATCAATCAGGCGGAAGCGTTCTTTATCCCGAAAGTTTGCTGCAAATGTGATTTTTTTATTGACGCCTGCAACAAATTGTGATAGCATGCAAGTGTACTAGAAGAAATAGTACACATAATATGAGAGAGGATGAAAAAATGTTTAAAAAGATAATTATATTTTTCTGTGCATCACTCCTTCTTCTGGGAGTTGCGGGATGTACGGACAATGATGGAAAAAAGACAGATAATAATGAAACGGACGGGAATGTGAAATGTTCGGAAATCCTTGAAGAAATCCTTACGGGGGCTACCGGTACCCATACTGACAAAAAACTTTTTTATGATGATGAAAAATATGAAGAATATTTTGAATATCTGTATGATACCTCGGTAAAAAGAGTAAGCGACGGCGCTTTTGCATATGCATCTTCCGCGTATGCGGATGAAATCACTGTTTTGTATGCGGAAGATAAAGATGATGTGGATACGATAGTTAAGCATCTGGAAGACAGAATTTCCAACAGAATACAGGATTTTAACGGCTATAAGCCGGAAGAGGTTGCAAAGCTTGAAAATGCCGTCATTAAAACTTCGGGTAACTATATTATTATGGCTGTGAGTGATGAAGCAGACACAATCATAGAAATTTTTGAAAAAATTGTCGGAGGAAAATAACATGAGTGAAAGAAAAAGCAAAAAGAAGATTATTGCACTGGTTGTAGCCATAGTTTTTGCGTTGGCAGTTATCGGGGCTTTGGCATTTGAGGCTGTTTATTTGATTAAGCTTGAGAACCGCAATGACAAAATAGAAGAATTTATTAAGAAAAACTATGATGTATCAATCGATGAGTGGGACGGCGAAAAGAAAGCATTTACCGAAGAAGAATTGGTACAAAGTCTTAGTGATGCCATTGATGATGAACTGGGCGTATATGTTACAGGAAAAGATATTAAAGAATTCGTATCGAATCTTATAGAAAAGATGCAGGGAGAATATCTTGAAATACATGAAATATATGATGATACGGCAGTTGTTGAGGCATATAAATCAGGTGATAATTCAGGACTTTCGGATGAAGACAAATTTACACTGGAAAAAGTTACGGAAGTCATTGATGAGATAATTAAAGATGACATGACGGATTATGAGAAGGAATTTGCGGTTTATACATGGCTGGTAAAATATGTAAACTATGATGAAGAAAGTTTTTCGGCAATTCCTGATAATATTGAAGACTACAATTATTATCCGTATGGTGTATTAAAATATCATTCCGCAATATGTGTGGGAAATGCAACAACTTTTAAACTGTTTATGGATATACTTGGCATAGATTGTAAAATAATACATTCCACAGAGGAAGGCGAGCATGCATGGAATATGGTATGCCTTGACGGAGACTGGTATCATGTGGATGTAACTTTTGACAGCGGAATGAACGGAGAGCCGGGATATGAGTATTTTAATGTTCCGGACTGCTTTAAAGAGGACGGGGGATTCCCTTGGGACAGATACGAATTTCCGGTGGCAGATTCCATAAAATATACATATATTTTGCAGGATGCAAAAGAGATAACATCAATAACAGAGCTTCCGCAGTTGATTAAAGATGCTTTTGATGAAAAGGCCGGAACCCTTGTTGTGAAATCAGAGGAGTATTTATCTGAGTTTGAAAGGGTTGTGGATGAAATAGCAATGCGTCTGGACGGTAACAGTTATATATATGTTTCCATGGAAACCGCAATGCCTGATTACTGCATCTATGTCATAACACTTGAAACCATGGAATATGACGAACCTGTATATCCGGAAGATCCTGAATATGAAGACGGTGAAGACGGTTTTATAGAATGGGATATGACACTTGAGTTAATAGAAAAACTTTTTAAGGAAGAGTAAATGGTTTTTTCAAGTCTGAATTTTATTTTTATATTTTTGCCTGTTGTGCTGATAATGTATTATATTTGTCCCGTGCGTTTCAGAAATGTTGTGCTTCTTATGGCGAGCCTGGTTTTCTACGCATGGGGCGAACCGAAGTATATAATTATTATGCTTGGTTCCACGATTTTTGATTATATTAACGGTATTTTGCTGGACCGCTTTATGACACGAAAAATCAGATGGGCGACAGTTTTCGTATTGGTGGTTTCCGTGCTTGGAAATCTGGGAATTCTGGGTGTGTTCAAATATGTGGGTCCTCATGTGGGAATAGCACTTCCGATAGGAATATCATTTTTTACATTTCAGACAATGTCATACACAATTGATGTATACAGAGGAGAAGTTAAAGCACAGAGAAATTTTCTGGATTTTGCTACATATGTGACAATGTTTCCGCAACTGATTGCAGGTCCAATTGTAAGATATAAAACGATTGAGAATCAGCTGCGCAACAGGATTTTTTCTGTGGATAAATTTGCCGAAGGCGTAAAGCGGTTTATCATAGGCCTTGCCAAAAAAGTTATGTTAGCCAATGTGGCAGGACAGTTGTGGGAGCATGTGTCTGCAATGGCATCGGACGAAAGAACGATGGCTCTTTCTTGGTTAGGTGCCGTAGGATTTGCTTTCCAGATTTATTTTGATTTTTCCGGATATTCCGATATGGCAATAGGTCTGGGTAAAATGCTTGGGTTTGACTATGAAGAAAACTTCAACTACCCGTATACCGGAAAAAGTATTACCGAATTCTGGAGAAGATGGCATATCTCGTTAAGCACATGGTTCAAGGAATATGTATATATTCCTCTGGGCGGAAATAAAAAAGGTGTGGGCCGGCAGATTATTAATATACTTATTGTCTGGACACTTACGGGCATATGGCACGGAGCTTCAGTAAATTTTATGCTCTGGGGAATGTACTTCGGAGTCCTTCTCATAGCCGAAAAACTCTTTCTCGGAAAGATATTTAAGAAAATACCTGCCTTTTTCGGACATCTTTATATGATGGTTACGGTTGTTTTCGGATGGATAATTTTTGCGGTGGAAGATTTTAAGGAAATGGGAACATATATTGGAAATATGTTTGGAACCGCAGGGGTATGGAGCAGTGAAACGGCTTATGTTCTTGTGAAATTTTTGATACTTCTTCTGATATGTGCCGTAGGTTCAACAACTCTGCCTAAAAAACTTGCCGGCAAACTTAACGGTAAAGTTTCAGCAACGGCGGGAGTAGTTTTGCAGAATGTTTTTCTGGCAGTTGTATTCATTGTTGCGGCAGCACTTATTGCAGCAGATTCGTATAATCCTTTTCTGTACTTCAGATTCTAGGAGGGAATATGAAACATAATAAAAATCTGGTTACGGTTATACTTTTCCTTGTATTGATTATCGGAGGCGGACTGGCGTTTGTCCTTTGCCCGGATAAGACTTTTTCTGAGAATGAGAACAGATATTTAACAAAAAAGCCTGAAATATCAGGGGAAAAGCTGATAACAGGTGAATATATGGAAGATTTTGAGGAATATGTATCGGATCAGTTTCCGATGCGTGATATCCTTATGTCAATTTCTTCCGATTACAGGTATCTTATGGGTATGCGTGACATTAACGGAGTGTATGTGGCTTCGGACGGATATCTTATGACCAAAACGGAAAAATCAGATGTGGATTATGCAAGAATCAATAAAAATACAGGTTATATAAATGAATTTTTTGAAAGGTATAAAGACAGTATCGGAAGTGAAAATATCTGTTTTATGCTGATACCTGAAGCGGCAATGGTTCTAAAAGACCGCCTTCCTGCATTTGCCGATTCGGACTGGGAAAAAGATATTATGGGGGAAATAAGGGAAAATATAGAAAATGCCGTTGTTACAGAGCCGGAGAAAGCTTTTCCTGCAACCGACAGGGAATTATATTATAAAACTGACCACCATTGGACAGTGTTCGGAGCCTTTGCGGCCTACAGACAATACGCTAATCTTTACGGTAAAACGCCGGATGAATCCGAATATAATTTTACACGGGTAACTGACTCTTTCAGAGGAAGTCTGTATTCCAAAGTGCTGCTTTCAAAAAGCAGCATGGATGAGATATCGGTATACACTGATGTACAGGATACACAGATAAAAGGAGACGGTGAAAGTCTGCCGTTATACGATTATGAGGCTCTGAACAGGAAAGATAAATATGGGGTATTTCTTGGGGGGAATTACGGACTTGTGGAGATAGAAGGAAAAGGAGAAGGAAATCTTCTTATTATAAAAGACTCCTTCGCCAATTCGTTTGTTCCGTTTCTTATTGATGATTATGCCAAAATAATAATGGTAGATTTAAGATACTATATGGGAGATATTAATTTACTTACGGAAAGTGAAAACATTGACAGAATACTTGTTATGTATCAGTTTACCAACTTCATAAGTGATGAAAATCTGATTAAACTGGTATTCTGACCGTAAATAAAAAGTTATTTTTTCTCCAAATCGTCAAAAATATAGTCAAGTACCGGGGCCATTCCTACAAACTCACAGCCGTATGAGTACTCGTCATCCTCAAGAGCTTCACATCTGATAATTTTTACAACACAGTAAAGAGTTGAGTCATCATCGCCCAGATTAAGGGCGGCGTTAAAATAGTAATTAAGCGGCAGTATGCTTTTTGAAATAAAACCTATTCCGTGCCGGCATACATCTTTTACCATAATAGGTGAATCTATAACAATCTTATCATTATCCTGGGCAAAAAGTGATGAAACCATAAGATTCATGGTAACGCGCACTCTTTTGCTTCTTCTTTTTTCGTCCATACAAAGTCCTCCCGGAAAAAAAGTTACTTATATTATAATATAATTCTAAAAGAAAACAACCAAAAAATTTTATAAATTAAAGAGTAGAGTTGTTTTGGTTACAAAAATCTCTAAACGCATTGACTTTGCAAATCGGGCTGTATTATAATCTAGTTTGCAGTAAAATGTTTTGCCCCGGAGTGATTCGGGTAAAGATTGATTTTTGGAGGACCAGAGATAATGCAGGAATTTAAGCCTTTTAAAGAAGGAAAAGTACGCGAAGTTTATGACAATGGGGACAGTATTATTATTGTAGCCACAGACAGAATATCAGCTTTTGACAATATTCTGAAGAACAAAATTACCAACAAAGGTGCAATTTTAACACAGATGTCAAAGTTCTGGTTTGATTTTACTAAAGATATTGTTCCTAACCATATGGTTTCCGTTGATGTTAATGATATGCCTGAATTTTTCAGAGCAGAGCGTTTTGACGGAAACAGCATGATGTGTAAAAAGTTAGAGATGCTTCCTATTGAATGTATTGTCAGAGGATATATTACCGGAAGCGGCTGGGAAAGCTATAAGCAGAATGGAACTGTCTGCGGAATCAGACTTCCTGAAGGATTGAAGGAATCAGATAAGCTTCCTGAACCGATTTATACACCTAGTACAAAGGCAGAAATCGGCCTGCATGATGAAAATATATCTTTTGAACAGAGCGTGGAAATTCTTAAGAAAATTTACCCTGAAAAGGGCGAGGAATATGCTCTTAAGATTAAGGAATATACAATTGCTCTTTATAAGAAATGTGCAGAGTATGCACTCAGCAAAGGTATTATCATTGCTGATACCAAATTCGAATTCGGTCTTGATGAGAACGGCGAAGTTGTTCTCGGTGATGAGATGCTTACACCGGACAGCTCAAGATTCTGGCCTCTTAACGGATATGAAGCCGGAAAGTCACAGCCGTCATTCGATAAGCAGTTTGTAAGAGACTGGTTAAAAGCAAACCCTGATAACGATTTATTACTTCCTGATGAAATAGTTAATAAAACGGTTGATAAATACAAAGAAGCATTTGAATTATTAACCGGCAGGAAATTTAACTGACAGGATACAGGCGATGCCGTTAAAGGAATCTCCGTAAATCGCTGTAAGGCTTCGGATGATGTAATTTATCGGTATCATATAAAAGAAAGAGAGTATATATGAGAAATTCCGAAGAACTTAGCATTGAATACACAGAAGATTTACATGAAGAGTGTGGTGTCTTCGGTGTGTATGATTTTGATGGCAATGATGTTGCATCGACTATTTATTACGGACTTTTTGCTTTACAGCACAGAGGGCAGGAAAGCTGCGGTATTGCTGTAAGTGATACTAACGGACCTAAGGGAAAGGTTATTTCCCATAAGGACATGGGACTTGCCAACGAGGTTTTTGACGAGGAAGTCCTTGACAAACTTAAAGGAAATATAGGTGTGGGACATGTGCGTTATTCCACGGCGGGAAGCAGCACGAGAGAGAATTCACAGCCCCTTGTACTGAACTATGTTAAAGGTACATTGGCACTGGCACATAACGGAAATCTTGTTAATGCGCCTGAGCTTCGCGAAGAGCTTTCCTATACGGGAGCCATTTTCCAGACCACCATTGATTCCGAGGTAATAGCATATCATATTGCAAGAGAGAGACTTAAAACACACAGCGTTGAAGAAGCCGTTGCCAATGCAATGACTAAGATAAAGGGTGCTTATTCACTTGTTGTAATGAGTCCGAGAAAGCTTATAGGAGCAAGGGATATTTTTGGCTTTAAGCCTTTATGCATCGGCAAAAGGGATAATGCGTATATTTTATCCTCAGAGACATGTGCTCTTGACGCAGTGGGTGCTGAATTTGTAAGAGATGTACTTCCGGGCGAAATAGTTACCATAACACCTGACGGAATCTCTTCCAATATGTCCATGTGTAAGGAACATTGCGCAAGATGTATTTTTGAATATATTTATTTTGCCAGACCGGACAGTAATATAGACGGCGTAAGCGTATACCAGTCCAGAATAATGGCAGGAAGAATACTTGCAAAAGATCATCCTGTAGAAGCTGATCTGGTTGTGGGTGTGCCTGAATCCGGTAATGTGGCAGCCCTTGGTTATTCCATGGAATCGGGAATTCCTTATGGAATAGCATTCATTAAAAACAGTTATGTGGGAAGAACATTTATTAAGCCTAAGCAGTCCCAGCGTGAGACCAGCGTGCGGATTAAGTTAAATGTGCTTACGGAAGCCGTAAAAGGTAAAAGAGTCATAATGATTGATGACTCCATTGTAAGAGGAACCACCAGTGCGAGAATAGTTAAGATGCTTAAAGATGCGGGAGCATCAGAGGTACATGTGCGTATAAGCTCACCTCCATTTTTACATCCGTGCTATTTCGGAACAGATATTCCTTCGGACAACCAGCTTATCGCCCATGACCATACTGTTGAGGAAATATGTAATTATATAGGAGCGGATTCTTTGGGATATCTCTCCGTAGAATCACTGGGAGAACTGATTAACGGTAGTAAGGATTACTGTGATGCCTGCTTTACCGGTAATTATCCTGTAGAACCGCCTGAATATGATATTCGTGGCGAATACGAAAAATAAATAACTAAGGAGAATTGTAATGGCAACTGACAAATATCAGACCCCATTGGCTGAAAGATATGCAAGTAAGGAAATGCAGTATATTTTTTCGCCTGACAAAAAATTCAGAACCTGGAGAGCACTTTGGATTGCTCTTGCCGAGTCTGAAAAGGAGCTTGGGCTCAATATAACAGATGAACAGATAGAGGAGCTTAAGGCACATAAGGATGACATCAACTATGATGTAGCCAAAGCAAGAGAGAAAGAAGTACGCCATGATGTAATGTCACATGTATATGCATACGGTGTACAGTGTCCTAAAGCAAAAGGTATTATCCACCTTGGTGCTACTTCATGTTATGTTGGGGACAATACTGACCTCATTATTATGACGGAAGCACTGAAACTGGTTCGTAAGAAACTTGTAAATGTGCTTAATGAACTGGGGAAATTTGCCGACAGATACAAAGCTCTTCCTACATTGGCTTTTACACATTTTCAGCCGGCACAGCCTACTACAGTTGGTAAAAGAGCAACCCTGTGGATGCAGGAATTACTGCTTGATTTGGAAGACCTTAATCATGTAATCGATACCATGAAGCTTCTCGGGTCAAAGGGAACTACAGGAACCCAGGCAAGTTTTATGGAACTTTTTGAAGGCGACCAGGATAAAATAAGACGCCTTGATAAGATGATTGCAGAGAAAATGGGATTTTCAGATGTGTATCCTGTTTCTGGACAGACATATTCAAGAAAAGTGGATACCAAAGTCGTTAATGTACTTGCGGGAATTGCTGCAAGTGCCCATAAATTCTCAAACGATATCCGTCTGTTACAGCATCTTAAGGAAATAGAAGAGCCGTTTGAAAAGACACAGATTGGTTCATCTGCCATGGCATATAAGCGCAATCCTATGAGAAGCGAGAGAATCGCCTCCCTTGCCAATTTTGTAATGTCAGATGTCATGAATCCTGCGATTACCAGTGCAACACAGTGGTTTGAGAGAACACTTGACGACTCTGCCAATAAGAGAATGTCAGTTCCTGAAGCTTTTCTTGCTGTTGACGGAATTCTTGACTTGTATCTCAATGTTGTTGACGGACTTGTTGTATATGAAAAAGTTATTAACAAGCATATTATGGCAGAACTTCCGTTTATGGCCACCGAAAACATAATGATGGATGCCGTTAAAGCCGGAGGCGACCGTCAGGAACTTCATGAAAAAATCAGACAGCTTTCAATGGAGGCAGGTAAGAGAGTAAAGGTTGAAGGTCTTGATAACAACCTTCTTGAACTGATTGCCGCAGACCCTGCATTTAACCTTACGCTTGAGGATTTACAGAAGACAATGGACCCTTCATTATATACCGGACGCTCTAAGTGGCAGGTTGAAGAATTCCTTGAAGAGGTTGTTGCTCCTGTGCTTTCACGGTACAAGGATGAGTTAGGAATTACGGCTGAGATTAATGTATAAAAAGCAAAACTTTTGTTTACTTATGTGGCAGTTTAGTGTATACTATTTCAGTGTGCTGTAAAAGTACAAATGATTTTTGCAGATAAATAGGAGGAACGCGCATGGTTAGAGCAATAGTGGGTGCCAACTGGGGCGATGAAGGTAAGGGAAAGATTACGGATATGCTTGCCGAGGAATCAGACATTATAGTAAGATTCCAGGGTGGAAGCAATGCGGGTCATACAATCATTAATGATTACGGCAAATTTGCATTGCATCTTCTTCCGTCAGGTGTATTTTATAATCATACAACAAGCGTTATCGGTAACGGTGTTGCACTTAATATTCCTTATCTTTTCAATGAAATTAAAGGTCTGGAGGAGAGAGGAGTTCCGACTCCTAAGATTCTTGTGTCAGACAGGGCACAGATTCTGATGCCTTACCATGTTGACTTTGATGCATATGAGGAAGAAAGGCTTGGAGGAAAGGCTTTCGGTTCCACTAAGTCAGGTATTGCTCCTTTTTATTCAGATAAATATGCCAAAATAGGTTTTCAGGTAAGTGAGCTGTTTGCCGGTGAAGAGTATTTAAGAGACAAGGTCAACAGAGTGGTTGAATATAAGAATATTCTTCTTGAGCATTTATATCATAAGCCTGTGATGAATCCTGATGAAATCTATGAATTATTAATGTCATATAAAGAAATGGTTGAACCATATGTGGCAGATGTTTCTCTTTTCCTTCATGATGCAATTAAGAATGGAAAGACAGTATTACTGGAGGGACAGTTAGGCTCACTTAAGGACCCTGACCATGGTATTTATCCTATGGTTACTTCATCTTCAACACTTGCTTCTTACGGAGCAATCGGAGCCGGAATACCTGCACAGGAGATTACCGATGTAGTAACGGTAGTCAAGGCTTATTCATCAGCTGTAGGTGCGGGAGCTTTTGTAAGCGAGATTTTTGGCGAAGAGGCACAGGAACTTCGTATCCGCGGCGGTGACGGAGGAGAATTCGGAGCCACAACAGGCCGTCCGAGAAGAATGGGATGGTTTGATGCCGTTGCTTCCAGATACGGATGCAGAATTCAGGGTGCAACAGAAGTTGCTTTGACCGTTCTGGATGTTCTCGGATATCTTGATGAGATTCCTATCTGTGTAGGATACGAAATCGACGGAGAGGTTACAAAGGATTTCCCTGTAACATATAAGCTTGAGAAAGCTAAGCCTGTTCTTAAGAAATATAAGGGCTGGAAATGCGATATCAGAGGAATCAAAAACTATGATGACCTTCCGAAGGAATGCAGGGACTACATTGAGGGAATTGAAGAAGAACTGGGAGTTCCTATTACAATGGTTTCCAACGGACCAAAGCGTCATGACATTATCATGAGAGAAAGTAAACTTAAAAAATAATAATTATATAACCAATACCGGGAAGAATCATTAAAGATACTTCCTGGTTCTTTTGTGTAATTAATGTCATTGCATGTGTGAACCTGCTCTATTAGCTGTTGGCATTATATTCATGAATATGAATGCAAAGCTCCAGCAGAAGAATCTGGCTGTGGTTTTTAAACGAAACATTACATAACTGTTCAATTCTGTTAATTCTGTATAAAAGTGACTGCCTGTGGATATACAGTTTCCGTGCCGTCTCGCTTATGTTGTAATTTGTATCAAAATATACCTTAAGGGTTTCTATAAGATTTGAATTTTTGGAGTTATCGTATTCAATCAGTACATCCAGTACATTCTGTGCCAGATTGAGAATCGCTTTGTTGTTGCACAGCGTAGAATATAAAATTCCCCAGTTTGAAGCATTATACTCATTACGGTGGGTTTCCGGTTTAAGAATTGTGCAATATTCAAGGGCGTTTCTGGCATTGGAATAGCATTTCGTTATGTCACACAAAGCATACGGAGTAGAATCATATCCCCAGTAAAAAGACCGGACATTTATAAAACCGGAGATAATTCTGTCCATTCTGTCAAGAAAATCATTAATGTCAAAATCATCTGCATTTTCTTTGGGTTTTCCAAGTATAAAAATAAGGGTATCGTCATAATAACAGGAAATTATTGAGTAATGCAGTCTTTTGGCTGCTATACGGATCTGCTCCTGTATGGTGTTACTTTCATTTTTGGAAAGAATCTGCTCGTTTTTCCCTATTATACATTTAAATAAAAAGCTTGTATCAATTTCTGCTGCCATAGCAATTGAAACAAGCTTATCGTTAATTATATCTCTGTTTTCGGCCAGAGCGATTATGAAATCTTCTCTCAGGCGAACTTTGGCCTGATTGAGGGACCAGATTTTCTTCATTGAGTCTTCAATAATTTCAGCGAACTTCTGAAACCAGGGACTTATAAGAATCGGGAAATTACTGTCGCAAAAGGTTTCCGTAATATGGGAGAAGATGGGATGAGCATCATCATATTCGTCATTAGGGAAGGCGAATACTATTGCAGAAGCCCCGGAGTCAATAATTTTGCGGATAAAATCATCCAGTTTGTTAAAATCATCACGAATTGAAAGAGCGGTGGAAAGCTCAATTTCATAGTGCCTTACAAAATCTTCCACAGGTGTCTCAAGGACTGAAACATACTTTACCGTAATACATTCCATGGGTGTGGAAACAGGATATAAAAGCTTCATGTGTGTAGTGGATTTTAAGGCTAAAAAATCTTTGAGTGAGAACATACGGACACCTCTTTCTACTACAAAATAACATATGTACCCCCTCAAAATATCATACATTTTGTAAGTTGTTTTTCTGTTTCCCGTAGTATATCATATCAATAATTTCAAAGCAAACAAAAAGTAAGAGCAAAGGCGCTTTTGTTTCAAACCAAGGTTGAGAAACAAAGGCGCTTAATTTTTTTAGGCATGGAGCAGATATGACAGAAACAAAAAAAGTGATGATTAATGCAGATATGGGAGAAAGCTTTGGCAACTATTCCATAGGAAATGATGAAAAACTAATGCCGTATATGTCTTTAATCAATCTGGCATGCGGATTTCATGCAGGAGATCCTGTTGTAATGAAAAAGTCGGTTGAACTGGCTAAGAAAAATAACATTACGGTAGGTGCTCATCCCGGATTCAATGATATGCAGGGTTTTGGCCGCAGGATGCTTTATTTAAGCGAGGATGAACTTTATTGTGATCTGATTTACCAGTTCGGTGCACTTGATGCATTTCTTAAAATTTCCGGCATGACAATGAACCATGTATGTCCTCACGGAAAAATGGATCCGCTGGTATCGGTCAATGAGAATTACGCAAGAGTATTTATGAAAGCCGTAACCGATTATAATCCGGACCTTAATATCCTGCTTGAAAGCAAATGTCTTCTTGCAAAGCTTTGTAAGGAAAAAGGAATAAAAACCCTTTATGTGGGATATCCCGATGTTGAATATGATGAAAACGGAGAAATGATTATCGGAGGCAAAAAGAACTCACTTAATCCGGAGCGTGTGGCAGAACAGGCACTTCATATGGTAAAGGATAATTACTATACAAACCGGGAAGGCAGGAAATTTCCCATAACGGCAGAGGTCCTTTGTTTCCACGGAGATGTTCCCAATTGTGTGGAGGTTGTGGAAGCTGTAAGACGAAAGCTTATTCAAAATGATATTAAACTTATTTAATATAAAAATTTACGAAAAAGTAGGAGGAAAAGAATATGGAACTTTGGGATGTTATTGCAGAAATGAAAACAGACAAATATGAATGGGTGGAACTTTCGCATATTGTAAGCGATAAGACACCTCACTGGGTAGGCTTTAAACCGTTTGCCCTTCTTTCAAAACCGCTTGACTGGCATGAGGAGCCATATGATGTTGTGGCACATGAATATTCTATAGTAAGCCAGTACGGAACCCATATTGATTGTCCAAAGCATTTTGTGGATGACGGCAGAACACTTGAAAAGGTTCCGGCAACAAGCACTATGTTTCCTCTGTGTGTAGTTGACTGCTCCGAAAAGGTTAAAGCTAATGCTGATTATCAGCTTACCGTAGAAGACCTTAAGGAGTTTGAAGAAAAATACGGACGCATTCCTGAAAATGCATTTGTGGCTATGAGATCCGACTGGTCAATAACTCATGCCGATGATTACGAAAATAATGATGCAGACGGCAATCCTCATTATCCGGGCTGGTCACTTGAAGCTTTACACTGGCTTGTGGAAGAAAGAAATGTGGGAGCCATCGGACATGAACCTACCGATACAGATGCACCTGCAGCAGGAAAAGGCTGGGCCGGTGAACTTTATATCCTTCAGGAAGATAAAATCCAGATTGAAGTAATGAAAAACTTAAATCTTCTTCCTCCGACAGGAGCGGCAATCTTTTGCTCATGGCCGAGAGTTGAAGGCGGCGTAGGTTTTTCGGCAAGATGTATTGCAGTATTTAAAAAGTAAACTGTATATTCCGGAGAATAACAATGAAGATTGAAAAAGTTTCGATAATAGGACTGGGTGCCTTAGGCGTTATGTATGCACAGTTTTTTACTGAAAATATGAAAGACGGACAGGCAAGAGTCGTTGCATCTGATGACAGAATAAGAAGATATAAGGAAGAAAAGATATATTCAAACGGAACGGAATGCAATTTCAATTATATTGCAGATACCGTAATGGGAGATACGGCAGACTTAATCATTCTTGCGGTAAAAAACCACCAGCTTAAAAGTGCATTGGAGACAATGAGAAACCAGGTTGGGAAAGAAACCGTAATAATATCCACTCTGAACGGAATCACAAGCGAAGAAATAATCGCTTCGGAATATGGTGAGGAAAAAGTTCTTTTGTGTACAGCACAGGGCATGGATGCGGTAAAAGAAGAAAACAGACTGACATATAAGAATCTTGGATTTCTTTGTATAGGCACACACGACGGAAAAGATTCAAAGGAGCTTTCTAAGGTAACGGAATTCTTTGACAGGATTAACTTTCCTTATAAAGTTGTTCCGGACATGAAAAGGCAGCTATGGAGCAAACTGATGCTTAATGTTGGTGTTAATCAGGCCGTTGCGGTTTTTGAAACAACATACAGCGGTGTTCAAAAAGAAGGCCGTGCAAGAGATGTGATGATAGAT
The DNA here is from genome assembly GCA_051880035.1 of Butyrivibrio sp. GTDB lineage: Bacteria > Bacillota > Clostridia > Lachnospirales > Lachnospiraceae > Eshraghiella. Next base: position 47,153 of record JBJENE010000006.1, on the reverse strand, counting down.
GCCATGCACGAGGTTGCCGATGTGGCAGCGGCGAAGGGAATAAATCTTACCAAAGAGGATGTTACAAAATGGCTGGAACTTGTGGATACATTGAATCCGGACGGAATGCCTTCCCTCAGACAGGATACTCTTGCAAAAAGGAAAACGGAAGTTGAACTTTTTGGAGGAACAATAATTAAAGCAGGAGAAGAAACGGGAATTCCCACACCGGTTAATAAGTGGCTCTACGATAAAATCACGGAAATGGAAAAAAGTTATCTGTAAACGGAGGTAATTGCAATGGACTTAAAGAAAGAATGTAAATTTGTAAAAGCAGAGAAGTTAAAAGATAAACCCGACTTTAAAAATCTCGGATTTGCAAAATATATGACGGACTACATGTTCACAATGGATTATACAACCGAAAACGGCTGGTTTAATCCACAGATTGTACCGTACAGTCCGATAGCAATAGACCCGGCAGCAGTGGTATTCCATTATGCTCAGGAAACATTTGAAGGACTTAAAGCATACAGGACAGATGATAACAGAATTCTTCTGTTCCGTCCGGACATGAATGCAAAAAGACTTCAGAATTCCAACAAAAGACTCTGTATTCCGGAAATTCCGGTGGATATCTTTGTGGATGCGGTAAAGATGATTGTAGATGTGGAAAGGGACTGGGTACCGGATGAACCGGGAACCTCCTTGTATATAAGACCGTTTATTATTACAACCGACTGCCAGATTGGTCTTCATCCGTCACACGGATTCAAATTTGTAATTATCTGCTCTCCGGTTGGTGCGTATTACGCCAACGGAATCGCTCCTGTTGACATTCTCGTTGAAGACGAATATGTAAGGGCTGTCAGAGGCGGAACCGGGTTTGCCAAGTGCGGCGGTAATTATGCCGGTGCCATGATTGCCCAGGAAAAGGCCGAAAAACTCGGGTACTCACAGGTATTGTGGTTAGACGGTGTTGAAAGAAAATATGTTGAGGAAGTCGGAGGAATGAACATTATGTTCAAAATCGACGGAGAAATATATACGGCACCTACGGAAGGAACCGTACTTCCGGGAGTTACAAGAGATTCGGTAATCACAATTCTTAAAAGCTGGGGTTACAAAGTCAATGAAACCAAGATATCAATAGATGAACTTATGGAAAGCGGTCATAATAACAAGCTTGAAGAAGCGTTCGGAACCGGAACGGCGGCAGTTATTTCACCTGTGGGACTTCTTGATTACAAAAACGACATAGTAACAATTAACAATAAGGAAATCGGAAGTCTGACACTTAAGTTATATGAATTCCTGACTGACATACAGTGGGGAAGAACTAAAGACAGCTTCGGCTGGACCGTGGAGGTGTAAAAAATGGAAAATAAAAGATTTGTGGTAGCTATTACAAGAACCTGCGGAAGCGGAGGAACAACAATCGGCAAAATGCTTTGTGAAAAATACGGCATAGACCTCTACGACAAAGAACTTTTAAAACTTGCTTCCGAGGATAGCGGAATAAGCGAAGAATTATTTTTAAAAGCAGATGAAGAATCAAAAAAGACACCATTATTCAAAGCTTACAGAAAGATTTATAAAGGAGAACTTATTCCACCTGAAAGCGGAAACTATGTTTCCGATGAGAATTTGTTTAACTTTCAGGCAAAAGTCCTTAAGGAGCTTTACAGCAGAGAGTCTTATGTATGTATCGGAAGATGCGCTGATTACATACTTAAGGGATATGAAAATGTGGTAAGGGTTTTTATTCATGCAGACATGGATGAATGTATTGAACATGAATCACAGCGCTCGGGAACAACATTAAGGGAAGCCGAGCAGCACATCAAAAAAATGGATAAGTATCGTGAAACATACTACAACTACCATACCGGCAGGGACTGGTATGATGTGAGAAATTATGATTTATGCATCAATACCCATGCGCATGATTTTGAAAAGTCTGTTCAGATTATATCTAACTATATAGACAATTTGTAAAAACTACGAACCAGGAGGAAGAAGATGTGGCAGAAGAATTAATTTTACAGCATGTCAACATGCAGTTTAAAGGCGTTAAGGCCGTAGACGATTTTAATGCGCATTTTGAAAAAGGAAAGATATATGGCCTTATTGGTACAAACGGAGCCGGAAAAAGTACTGTAATCAATATGATTTCAGGAAGCTACAAGCCTACAAGCGGAGAAATCCGTTTTGGGGAATATGAAATCAATAAACTGCCAAGTTATAAAATTGCCAAAATCGGAATTGCAAGAACTTTCCAGAATCTGAGGCTTTTTAAAAACATGACGGTTATTGAAAATGTCATTGTAGCGGAGCAGCTTAGGAATAAGTACAACTTTTTTCAGATGCTTGTGGGAACCGGAAAGTACAGAAAAACAGAAAAACAGATGCGTGAGAGCGCATATGAAGCTCTGGAAATAATGGGTATTGAAAAATTTGCGAATATGAAGTCGGGCAATCTGGCATACGGATATCAAAGAAGACTGGAAATTGCAAGATGTCTTGCTACAGATCCTAAATTCCTTCTTCTTGATGAGCCGGCAGCGGGTATGAATCCTAACGAAAGCTTACAGCTTGTTGATGAGATAAGAAAGATTCATACCGAAAGGGATATAACAATCCTGCTTATCGAGCATGACATGAAAGTAATCATGAGCCTTTGTGAATACATATATGCAATGGCTTCCGGAAAGACCATAGCAGAAGGAACTCCAAAGGAAATACAGAATAACCAGGATGTTATTAAAGCTTATTTGGGAGGTGTTGATAATGCTTAAAGTACAGGATTTACAGGTGAGCTACGGAAGTATTACGGCACTCCAGGGTATTTCATTTGAAGTGCACAAAGGAGAGGTTGTATCTTTGGTAGGTGCCAACGGAGCCGGAAAAAGTACAACACTTAAAACAATATCCGGGCTTTTAAAACCTAAGAACGGAAAAATCTTTTTTAAAGGAAAAAGTATTGAGAATAAGAAAAGCTACACAATAGTGCAGAATGGTATAGTGCATGTTCCGGAAGGAAGACAGATTTTCTCCAAGATGTCAGTTGCCGAGAATCTTAAGCTTGGCGGATACAATGTGAGAAACAATGCACTGTTTGAAGAAAGACTTGAATATGCGTATAAGCTTTTTCCAAAGCTCAAGGAAAGATACAGACAGAGTGCAGGTACATTATCAGGTGGTGAACAGCAGATGTTAGCCATCGCAAGAGGCCTTATGTCAGGACCTGAAATGCTTCTTCTTGATGAACCTTCACTTGGACTTGCACCAATCGTTGTTCAGCAGGTTTTTTCGGTAATTGAGGAGCTTAAAGCATCCGGAATGACAATTCTTCTTGTTGAACAGAATGCATATGATGCCCTTAAGATTTCAGACAGGGCTTATATCATGGAAACCGGCAAGATTGTTCTTACGGGAACCGGTGAAGAACTCATAGGAAATAAAGATGTTCAGAACATATATCTTGGAGGTGATTTATAGTGGATTTTTTCATAGCACAGTTAATCAACGGTCTTAAAATGGGCAGTATATATGCATTGGTAGCCATCGGATATTCAATGGTTTACGGTATTTTAAGACTTGTAAATTTTGCACATGGTGACTTGATGATGATTGCCACATACGGAGCCTGGATGTTTATTTCATGGGATCTTCCTATAGGAGTATCACTCGGTGGAGCAATTCTTATAACGGTGGTATTTGCAGTGGTAATTGAAAGGCTGGCGTACAGACCTTTAAGAAAAGGCGGTTCGGAAACAACACTTATGGTTTCATTAGCCGTATCAACACTGCTTCAGAATATTGCAACACTTATTTTTTCACCACAGAATCAGGCGTTCAAACTTCCTGAATTCTTTTCAAAAACATATGCAATCAGAGGCGTACAGATTTCAATGATGAATATAATCACTTTTGCGGTGACAATTGTACTCCTTATAATTATTTCACTTGTAATTAAACACACAAGAGCCGGTATGGCGATGAGAGCCTGCTCCGACAATATGGCAGCGGCCCAGCTCATGGGAATTAATGTTAATAACATAATTGTATTTGCATTTGTAATAGGCGGTATTCTTGCTGCAACAGCCGGAATAATGTATTCGGGCTCATATGTTTCATTCAGTCCTGACATGGGATTTATGATAGGTATTAAAGCATTTGTCGCTGCGGTTATCGGTGGAATCGGAAGCTTCGGAGGCGCTGCTCTCGGCGGACTTGTACTCGGATTGCTGGAAATGTTCTTTGCAGGATATCTTCCGAGTTCGGTTACATCGTACAGGACAGCATGTGTATTCCTGATACTTATAATAGTTCTGTTGGTTAAACCTAACGGACTGTTCGGAAAAAGTGATGAAAAGAGGAGTTAATATGGCAAAATCAATTAAAGACAACAGTATTTTTAAATTTGTAATGGTTGTGCTGCTTCCTATAATAGCCGTTTTCGTCTGCTACAATGCCTTGCCGTCTTATTACTCAATGATGATAAGTCTTTTCCTTATAAATGTAATTCTTACGGCCAGCCTTAACCTGACTAATGGCTTTACCGGTATTTTTTCAATAGGACATGCCGGATTTATGGCAATAGGAGCATATATATCTTCACTGCTTACAATTGAACCTACAATTAAAACAGCCCGTATTCAGGGCATTCCGGAATGGATAGCCAATATTCAGGTTCCTTTTCCGATAGCGATAATTATAGCCGGATTAATAGCAATGGTTATTGCAATGATTATCGGATTCCCGGTATTAAGAGCCAGAGGCGATTACCTTTCAGTAATGACACTTGGTCTTGTAATTATCATCAAAGCGGTTATTGATAACAATCCTCAGATTACCAACGGTTCAAAGGGACTTGGAGGAATTAAAGGTTATTCAACACTTCCCGTAATTTTTGTAATTACAATTCTGGTATTGTTTATTCTTTATAGAATAATCAAATCTTCTTTCGGCAGAAATATGATTGCATTAAGGGATGATGAACCGGCAGCAGTTTCTCTTGGAATTAATATTACAAAATACAGACTCTTATCATTTATGATAAGTGCATTCTTCGGAGCTGTGGCAGGAGGGCTTTGGGCACATCTTTATAAAAGTATTGCACCTAGTTTCTTCTACTTTAACGAATCCTTCAACATTGTTGAAATGTCGGTACTCGGCGGAATGTCCACATTAAGCGGAGCAATTCCTGGAGCTTTGATAGTAACATTTTTACCGCAGCTTCTTGCAAACCTTGAAAGCGGATTTACAATTTTCGGAATTACGGTTCCTTCGCTTTATGGTCTTTCCAATATTATCATGAGCCTTATCTTTATTCTTGTAATTATTTTTAAGCGTTCAGGAATTACAGGCGGAAGTGATTATATAGTCAACTCAATGTTTGACAAAAATACATATCTCGGACTGTTTAAAAAACAGACATGGACTGATATGGGTAACATTGTTAAATCAATGTTTTCACATAAAAACAAAAGGAAAAGGAGAAAAGAACTATGAAAAAAAGAATTTTTGCACTCGCACTCGCAGCAGTAATGTCAGTTGCACTTGTAATGACAGGCTGCGGAAAGAAAGAAGGTTCAGGATCATCTGATACCATCAATGTCGGAACAGTATTCAACACAACAGGCTATATGGCAGCTTACGAAGAACCGGCAGCAAACGGATTTAAGCTTGCAGTTGATGAAATCAATGCGGCAGGCGGAATCAACGGAAAGAAAATTACATATAACACAATCAACGGACAGTCAGATCCGGCACAGAATGCTTCAGCAACAACAAAACTTATTGATGTAAATAATTCAGTAGTAGTTGCAGGTGTGTGTGAATCAAATCTTGCAATCACAGCCGGTACGGCAGCACAGGATGCAGGTGTTCCGTTTATCACGGTAGGTGCTACACTTCCTGATATGCCTGACCGTGTAGGTGACGGTTTCTTCCTTGCACCTTACGGAGATAATACACAGGCATATGCACTTGCAGAATATGCATACAATGACCTGGGATTAAGAACAGCATATGTTATTGAAGACTCAACTTCAGAATATACACTTGCGCTCAGCAAGTACTTCAAAGAGAAATTCAAAGAACTCGGCGGAGAAATCGTTCTTGAGGATTCCTATGATGAAAACGGATATACAGATTACTCTGCAAGCGTTTCAAAGGTAGTTGCCCTTGATGAGAAGCCTGATTTACTTTTCTTCAGCAGCTTTACAGACCAGGCGCCTATTATGCTTCAGCAGTATCGTGCACAGGGACTTGATATGCCTGTTATGTCAGGTGACGGTTTTGACTCTATAACAATTGCGGAAATCGCAGGTGATGATGCAAATAATGTTTATTATTCAACACATGTAAACCTTGATGAGTCATCAGATGTCGTTACTAAATTTAAGGCAGCATATAAAGAGAAATTCGGTACAGAACCTGAAAATGCATTTGCAGCTCTTGGTTATGACACAATGTACTTAATTAAATATGCAATTGAAAATTATGTTGACGGAGATATTACATCTGATTCAATTAAAGAAGCTCTCGGAAAGGTTACCGGATTTGTCGGAGTTACAGGTTCAATCTCTTATGAAAACGGAAGCCATGTTCCTTCAAAGAGTGTATCGCTCAACAAGTTTGAGAACGGCGAAGTTGTATTCATTAAGAATGCAGAATAAGTTTTAGCAGAATGATAGGTACTTATTGTTGGGCAGGGGATAATTCCCCTGCCTCACATATATAGGGGAAAAAATATGAACAATAACGAATTATTAAAGCTGACCGCACATCAGGTAAAAGAAAATAAGTATGATAAGGCAATTCTTTCCATAGGCTCCTGTGAGGCCCACGGACAGCATATCGCAGAAGGATGCGACACAATAGTATCTTATGAGATATCAAAAAGAATTGCGGATAAAGTAAAAGGGCTTCTTGTGATTCCGCCGGTAACGGTTGGATACAGTAAACATTATGATACATTTCCTTTTACTCTGTCCCTGGAATACGAAACCACAATAAGAGTGATTTACGATTATCTGGCTTCCGTTTTAAGAAACGGCATAAATAAAATTTTTATTATGAACGGCCATGACGGAAATATCGCACCTATTGAGGTGGCATCAAGGCAGATAAAGGAGAATTTCCCTGAAGCTAAAATAGTAACACTTCCGCAGTGGTGGGTTACGGCTGTAGAGCTTCTCCCGGAAGGAACTTTTGAGGCATGGAACGGAAGCGGACACGCAGGGGAAGGAGAAACCTCCATAGCGTATTATCTTTTCCCTCAGTGGTGTGAACCGGAATTGGCTACCTGTGTCATTCCTGACAAACTTCCAAAGTATGTTGATGTAAAGTGGGATTTTTCGGAACTTACAAACACGGCACAGACCGGAGATGCTACGGTGGCAACAGCCAAAAAGGGTGAAATGATGACAAATGCTCTTGTGAATGCAATGGCAGAGGTTATTGAAGAACTTGATAAGACAGACTGGAATTATAATACTACCCTAAAATAAAAGAAAGAGCAGGTAATTATATGTTTCAAAATGAGGTATTAACAGTAGAAAACGGACATTTATGTATTGACGGAGTTGATACGACAAAATTAGCTGAAAAATACGGAACACCGGTTTATGTTTTTTCGGAAAGAAGGATTGAGCAGAATGTGAAAGAAATCTTAAATGCATTCAGAAGCCGACACCCGAAAACATCATTGCATTTTGCATCTAAGACAGAATCCACGCTGGCGAATCTTCAAATTGCGAAAAATGCCGGTGCCGATCTTGAGGTAAATTCGGGCGGTGAGCTTTTCAAGGGAATTTATGCTGGATATACACCTGACAGAATAGTTTTCAACGGTGTGGGAAAGAGCACCAAGGAACTTGAATTTGCCATAGATAAAGAAATTAAGTCAATAAATGCCGACTCTTTTTTTGAGATAAAGAGAATAGAGAAAATTGCAAAAGCCAAAGGCAAAAAAGCAAATATAACAATCCGCATTGTTCCGGAAGTATCAACCGGAGTTGTAAAGGGTAACGAAACAGGAACCCACGAATCCAAATTCGGAATCACACTTGATGAACTTTTAGATGTACTTGAATATGCCATAAACTGCAAGGATACCTTGAATGTTCTGGGATATCATTTCCATATAGGCACACAAACATACGATCTGGAGTCCTTTGTTGCAGCTTTTCGCGTTATGTTAAAAACTGCGGTGGATATGTATGAAAAAACATCATACAAACCTTCAATTCTTAATATCGGAGGCGGTCTTCCTGTTCCGCATCATCTTGAAACATCCGCATCACAGTATATGACCCCGAATATATATGCGATGTACAGAAGCAGACTTACCTGTGATGATATTGCGGAAGCGGTGCTTGCAGAATTGAGAAATGAAAATGTTGTTGCATGGGCAGGAGAAAAATTTGCAGATTTCTTTAAAGACTGTGAAGTGATAATTGAGGCCGGAAGAAAAGTAATTGCAGATGCGGGAATTCTTCTTTCCACCATTGAAAATGAAAAAAGAAGAGAAGAGCTTGATGAAAACTGGATTACGGTGGATGCAGGATTTAACACACTTCTCGAAGTAAAATCCTACTACTGGTATTACCATATGGTCTGTGCCAACAAAATGGACGAAAAGCACTGTGCCGATTATAAGGTTGCCGGACCGTGCTGTGATTCCGGAGATGTGTATTTTGACATTGATTATCACAAAAATCTTCCTGATTACAGAAGACTTCCTGAAAGTACAACACCGGGAGACATAATCGCCATGCTTAATGTAGGCGCCTACGGAACTCCGACCATGAGTAATTACAACGGAAGACCGAGAGCCGGTGTGGTTCTTATAACCAAAACAGGTAAGGATGTACTCATAAGACCGGCGGAAACTTATGAAGACCTGGTGAAAAATGAAATAAGCTATGAGGAAATAAATGGATAATAATTTACTTTTTGAAGAAGATGCCGGATATATATCGGATGTAATGAAATTGAGATTCTTCCCGCTTAATGCGGTAAGGGCAGAAGGGGCGTACATATACGACGCGGAAGGAAAAGAGTATCTTGACATGAGTGCGGGATGGTCCGTAATGAGTCTTGGCTACAGCAATAAAACCGTAACCGATGCCATAAAACAAAAGCTGGATGTACTTAGTTTTGCCGGCGGAATTTCCTGTATTAACAAAGAAAGCATAAGCCTTGCCAAAAAAATAATTTCACTTCTCCCGGGTGATTTTGAGAAAAAGGCATGGTATGGTCATTCCGGCTCGGATGCCAACGAATTTGTGGCAAAAATTCTGCCGTTAGCCACGGGGAGACCTAAAATAGTGACTTTCATCGGCTCATATCACGGACAGACATTAGGTTCTTATGCAATGTCAGGTCATCCGTCCCTGCAGACTTTTCAAAGCGGCAGTAATAATCCAAAGCTTCCTTTCCCGTATTACTACAGACATGGAGACGGTAAGACAGAAGAAGAGTACGAAAAAGAATGCCTGTGGAATATAGAGAATAAATTTTTTAAGGAAGAATGCAATCCGTCTGAGGTGGCGGCAATAGTTATTGAAGCAGCTCAAAGCGACGGTGGTGACATCCCGGCAGGAAAGACCTTTTTAAAAGGACTTGAGCGGATATGCAGGGAAAACGGAATTTATCTGATCTTTGATGAAGTTAAGATAGGCTTGGGAAGAACAGGTGATATGTTTGGATTCACCTATGCAGATGTTGTTCCCGATGCCGTGGTACTTGGTAAATCAGTGGGTGGCGGACTTCCGCTCAGCATGGTTGTGGGGCGGAAGGAAATAATGGATTGTTCGGTAGGCAGCCATCTTTTTACCACAAGTGCATCCCCTGTTGTGTGCGCTGCGGGAGAAGCACTGATTAATGAAATTACAGAGAAAAATATTTTATCTGACGTAAAAGAAATTGGCAGTTATCTTATGGAAAAGCTAAGAGAGCTGCAGGAAAGATGCGAATACATAGGAGATGTGCGGGGAAGAGGGCTTCTCATGGGAACGGAACTGGTTACTGACAGGGGTTCAAAGAAACCGGCAACCGAACTGGCAGCCAAAGTGGTATACAGGGCTTATGAACTTGGAATGATTTGCTATTACACAGGCCTTGATTCCAATGTTATTGAGTTTACCCCGCCTTATATTCTTACAAAAGAACAGGCAGACAAAGCAGTGGCAATTTTGGAACAGTCAATAAATGATGCAGCCAACGGCAAAGTCTCAGAAGAAAAAATGCGTGCGTTTGCAGGCTGGAGCTAAAAGGAGGATTAAAAATGTATATCAAAAAAGAAAATTATATTTCAGAATTCAAGCCGGATATGGAGCCGGCAGCAAGAGTGAAAGTACCTTGTACGGTAACCTTTGAAACAAGGGACTGTTTTTCGGGACATTATACAAAGGAAACGGATGTGGTGGAAAAACTTGATTATTCAACAATTAATCCATCCACAGGTCCGGTATTTTTTGAAGGAGCAATGCCTGGGGATGTACTTGAAATACATATTGATAAAATCGAATGTGCTAAATCCGGATGTACAATGTGCATTCCTAACGAGGGACTTCTCGGTCATCTTGTTGAAAAATCAATTACCAAAATATATGACCTTTCAGAAGGAAAAGTAAAAATCAGCGAAGGTGTGGAACTTCCTATAGAGCCAATGATAGGTGTAATAGGAATTGCTCCGAAGGAAGGAGAATTTAAAACAATTCTTCCGGGTGACCACGGCGGAAATATGGATACAACCCTTATTAAGGAGGGTTCAACTCTTTTCCTTCCGGTCGGTGCTGAAGGCGGACTTCTTGCGATGGGAGATCTTCATGCGGCAATGGGCGACGGAGAATCATTCTATACGGGACTTGAAGTAGCCGGTGAAGTTACCGTTTCCGTAAAAGTAAGAAAGGATATGAAAATAGATATTCCTTTTGTACTGTGCGGTGACAAATTTGCATCCGTTGCAACTGAAAATACCGTGGATAAAGCATTGGAAAAAGCAATGGAAAAACTGGTTCTTTTCATAAAGGATCACAGTAAGCTTGATTTCTATGAGGCAGGTTTCCTTTGCGGACTGTACGCTAATCTGGAAATCAGCCAGGTTGTGGATCCTGTTAAAACAGCAAGAATGTCAATTAAAACCAAATTCCTGAAAGAGTGCGGAATAGAACTCTGATTAACAAAGGAGATGTAACAAATGACAATAAATAAAGTATCCATAATGGGTTTGGGTGCAGTGGGCTGTACAGTTGCCCCGTACCTTATCGATTGTCTTCCTAAAGAAGATGTGAGAATAATAGCCGGAGGAAGCAGAAAAGAAAAGCTAGAGAAAAATGGCATTATCGTAAATGATAAGCATTATGACTGCTATGTGGTGGACCCGGAAGAAAAAGTTACGCCGGCTGACCTTCTCATAGTTGCGGTTAAGTATTCCGCACTTCCCCAGGCGGTTAAGGATATTAAGAATCATGTAGGTCCAAACACAATTATCCTCTCACTTATGAACGGTGTTGACAGCAGGGACATCATAGGTGAGGAATACGGCATTGAAAAATGTATATACGGAATATGCAATCTTTCCACAATTAATTACGGTGACGGAAGCTTCAAGGTTTCTCCTAAGGAAGCAGGCATACTTGTGGGAGAAGCCAAGAATGTTAAACCGTATACAGAAAGACTTCAGGCAGTTGTTGATTTGTTTACAAAGGCAGGAATAGATTTTAAGGTTCCTGAGGACATGGTACATGATATGTGGTGGAAGTTCCTGATAAATGTAGGCGGAAATACAACCAACACGGTTCTTCGCGGAACCCAGAGTTATTTCCAGGTTCTTGATTCCGCCAATGCCGCAAGGCGCATGGTTATGGAAGAGGCACTTCAGATTGCCCTTGCATTGGGAGCAACCGTATCAATGAAAGATGTTGATGAACTTATGGAGGTATATCATTGTTATCCGGGCGAAAATACATGTTCAATGCTTCAGGATTTTATACTTCATAAGAAAACAGAGAATGAAATGTTATGCGGATATGTGGTGAAAATGGGTAAGAAGTTCGGAATACCGACACCTGTAAACCAGTATCTGTACTATCTGATTGATGCACTTGACGAAGTCAATGCCGGTGCACCGGTTGTAAGAGTTGACAAAATGTAATTCGTAAAGGAGAAAAGACTATGGTAAAGTACGCTGACAGATTAGAAACTATGGAAGGCTCCGCAACAATCATAAAGAACCTTTTTAATGCAATGACAGATGCCGAAACAATCTCATTCGGCGGCGGTTCACCTGCCAAAGAAGCACTTCCTGTTGATATTGTAAGGGAAATCGTCAATGAAATAATGACTACCGATAAAAAAGGAATTGCAGCATTGCAGTACGGAGACCCGTACGGATATCTGGAATTGAGAGAGGTAGTAAGAGATTATCTGCTTGCACCAAAGGGTGTAAAATGTGATACTGAGAACATTCTTATTACCACAGGCGGAATTGAAGGAATGAACCTCATCTGCCAGATATTCATTAATCCGGGAGATGTTATTCTTGTGGAAAGCCCAACATTCGTTCATTGTGTTGAAATTTTTGAAATGTTCCAGGCAAAATGTATTGCCGTTGAAACAGATGAATACGGAATGGTAATTGAGGATGTGGAAAAGAAAATCAAAGAGTACAATCCTAAAATTGTCTATGTTGTTCCGACTTTCCAGAATCCTACGGGAAAAACACTTCCGACGGAGCGCAGAAAAGCCCTTGCGGAACTCGGAAGCAAATATGACATAGTAATTCTTGAGGATGACCCTTACCGTGATATCAGATATTCCGGAACGGACCTGCCGCCTATTAAATCTTTTGATAAGACAGGCAATACTGTTATGGCAAACAGCTTTTCAAAAATATTTTCTCCTGGAAGCAGACTTGGTTATGTTGTGGCAACAAAGGAGTTAATCGATTTATTTTACCAGATTCAGACAGCAACCGTTTCGGTTACAAGTACATTAAGCCAGGTAATTTGTGCGGAGTTCTTTAAGCGTGGATATTATCCTGACCACCATAAAATGATATGTGACCTTTACAGGGAGAGAAGGGATGTAATGCTCCAGTGTTTTGACAAATATTTTCCGCCTGAAGTTAAACATACCGTACCTGACGGAGGAATGTTTATATGGGTAACCTGTCCGGAGCACATTGATACGACAGAGCTGCTTAAAGAAGCCAATGAAAATAAAGTGGCATATGTGGCCGGCGAGGGCTTTTATGTTGAAGGCAACAAAAAAGGAAGTAACTGTATGCGAATGAGCTTTACGGGCGTAACTCCGGAAAATATTGAAATCGGCATGCAGAGACTTGGAAAACTCATATCATCCAAGATGTAACGGTGGAAAAATGAGTGTACTTACTTCATTTTGGCAGATGCTTATAATTCTGGTACTTATTGCAGTGGGATTTATCTGCAGAAAGACCGGAATTGTAAGCGATAACAATAATAAATGTATATCACAGCTTGTAATAAATGTATTTAATCCCGCGCTTATTTTTTCAAGTCTTGTGGGAAGCCGCGGCAGTGAAGTAAACATAGGAATCGTTTTTCTTGTGGGAGCTTTGAGCTTTCTTTTTACAATTATTGTCGGAACCGGATTGTCTGTATTAATGACGAGAAACAGGGATGAACAGAAAATCTACCGGCTTATGGTTGTATTTTCCAACATAGGATTTATCGGAATTCCGGTGATAAGTGCCATGTTCGGAACGGGAGCCCTGCTTTATGCGGCCATATTCATATTTGAATATAATGTACTCATATATACATACGGTTATATGCTTGTACGCAAGAAGGACGGAAAGAAGAAAAGTTTCGTTAAACAGCTTAAGCCGTTGATAAATGTAGGAACAGTATCCTGTGTTATTGCGATAATAATATTTGCAACGGGTATCAAACTGCCTTATGTGGCAGACAAAGCGCTGACATATCTGGGTAATGCAGCTACTCCTTTGTCACTTATGGCAATCGGGGTAACTCTCGGAGGAGAAAAAAATATGCTGAAGATATTTACGAATTATAAGCAGTATATTTTTGCCTTCTGTAAGCTGATTTTAATACCTGTCGCAGAGATTATTATTTTAAAAAGAATGCCTATATCTGCAGAGTTCTGTCAGGTATGTGCCGTTATGTCCGCACTTCCCGTTGGAACAATGCCGCTTATGCTGGCAACGGAAAACGGAATGGACGGCAGGATGTGTTCGGATTCCATAATTCTTACAACACTGCTTTCTGTGGTTACCGTTCCGTTGATTATGATGATATACAAATTTCTATAGGGTGGAAATATGGTAAAAAGAGTATTAATTGCAAACCGGGGAGAAATAGTAAGGCGGATAATAAGAACCTGTAAAAAAATGGGAATAGAAACAGTGGCGGTGTATTCCGATGCGGACAAAAACGAAAAATATCTGGACGAAGCCGACTTTTCGTATTACATCGGCCCTTCTGCTCCCGTTAAAAGCTATCTTAATATTGACGCCATCATTAATGCAGTCAAAGAAACGGGAGCTGATGCACTTCATCCGGGATACGGATTTTTATCCGAATCGGCTGCATTTGCCAAAGCCGTAACAAAAGCCGGTGCCGTTTTCATAGGCCCGGATACGGATATACTTACCCGGATTGAGTCCAAATGTTTTTGCAGACAGGCTGCTAAGAAGGTGGGCGTTCCCGTAACTCCCGGAACGATTAATCCCGTAAAAAGTGCTGATGAAATTATTAATGTATCAAAAGAAGTAGGACTTCCCATTCTTCTTAAGCTTGATAAGGGCGGCGGAGGAAAAGGAATCCATAAGATACAGTCAGTGGATGATAGGGCTTTTGTGGAAAGTGCGCTTGAAAACATTAAGGCCGTAGGGAAAATGGCATTCGCATCGGAAGATGTATATGTGGAAAAAGCAGTTATAAATCCTAAACACATTGAAGTTCAGTTCGTGGCGGACAATTACGGCAATGTGGTCTGTCTTGGGGAAAGAGAGTGTTCCATCCAGAGAAGATACCAGAAAATCATAGAAGAATCTCCTTCATCCGTTATAACAGAAGAGGAAAGAAACATTCTGTACGACTACACAAAGCTTCTCGTCGGAGAAATGAAATACACGGGAGCCGGAACAGTTGAATTCTTACGGGGCGATGACGGAAGTTTCTTTTTTATGGAAATCAATGCAAGACTGCAGGTGGAGCATCCGGTATCTGAGATGGTAACGGGTACGGATATTGTAAAGCTTCAGATTGAAATTGCATCAGGATTAAACCTTTCATTAAAACAGGAAGACATAAAGCTTAACGGCCATGCAATGGAATGCAGAATATATGCGGAAAATCCCAAAACATTTATGCCTTGTCCCGGAACGATTGACAGGATTATTTTTCCGGAAGAAAAAGAATGCGAAGTGCGGATTGAACATGCATTATACGAAGGGTATAAGGTTTCGCCTTTTTATGATCCTATGTTATGCAAAATAATTGTCAGAGGAGAGGACAGACCCGACTGCATTAATAAAATGAAAAAAGCACTTTCAGGTTTTTCAATAAACGGAGTGGATACAACCGTCACGGCCAATATTGCAATTATGGAAAATGAAGCTTTTAAAAGCGGTAATTTTACTACAGCTTTTCTTGAAAAAGAAAAATTATAGGAGGTTATTTATGGAATATGTATTAAAAGCCACAATGCCGGGACTTGTCGCAAGAGTTCCCGTGAATGTGGGAGATGCGGTTACGGAGGGAGAAGAGGTTGCCGTTATCAACTGTATGAAAATGGAGTGCAGCTGTAAAACGGAAAAATCCGGAGTTGTAAAGGAAATCCTTGTTGCGGAATGGGACGAGCTTGAGGTGGATGCACCGATGGTAATCATAGAATGCAACGAATAAAAATAAAAGAGAGGTAATAACTATGAGTATTGCAACAGATGTAATTCATGCAAAGAGATATGTGGATCCTACAACCGGAAGCCATGTAACACCAATTTATCAGTCATCAACATTTATTCTTCCGAATTTTGACGAGGCTGTAAGACTTAACCAGAATATTGACCAGGGATTTGTATACAGCAGGTTCGGAAATCCGTCAGTGAAGGAATTTGAAGATAAGATAGCATATCTTGAGCATGCCGAGGAGGCACTCGGTGTGGCATCGGGACTTGGCGCCATATCGACTGCGGTTATGTCGGTGGTTAAAGCCGGAGACCATATTATTTTCGGTGATGTAATCTACGGATGTACATTTGCACTTTTTACCAAAATTCTTCCTTCATTCGGTATTGAATATTCGATTGTGGACACAACCGACACTGAGGCAGTTGAAAAGGCAATAAAGCCGAATACAACCCTTGTGTATGTTGAAACTCCTGCAAACCCTACACTTAAAATCTCAGATATCAGTGAAATTGCGGGAATGTTAAAAAAATACGAAGGAATAACAATGATTGTTGACAGCACATTTGCTTCACCTTATCTTCAGAATCCTCTCGACCTGGGTGCGGATATGGTTGTTCACAGTGCCACAAAATACATAAGCGGTCACGGAAATGTAACTGCCGGAGTGATAGCAGGTACAAAGAAAGCAATAGACAGATGCAGAATGCCGTTTTTACAGTGCTTTGGTGCAGTACTTGATCCGTTTGCCGCATGGCAGCTTGTAAACGGACTTAAAACACTGGCGGTCAGAATGGAAAAGCATTGTGACAATGCAATGAAAGTTGCAAAATTTTTACAGACGCATCCAATGGTTGATAAAGTATATTATCCGGGACTTCCTGATAATCCGGGATATGAGACGGCCAAAAAGCAGATGCGTGGTTTTGGCGGAATGATGAGTGTGGACATTAAGGGAGGCATTGATGCTGTCAGAACCGTAATGAATAATGTAAAAGTTTTCAGCCTTGCCACAAGCCTTGGAAATGTGGATTCACTTATCCAGCATTCACCGTCAATGAGTCATTTCGACATGACACCTGAACAGAGACATGCCGTAAGTATTTTTGACGGTCAGGTAAGACTTTCAATAGGTATTGAAGATCCTGAGGACCTTATTGCTGATATGGATCAGGCACTTAACTTACTTAAGAAATAATTATTTTAAGGGAGCATCCCAAAAAAAGATGCTCTCTTTTTCCAAAAAGTGAGGTAATTATGAACAAAAGCATATATAATCCCATACTTAAGACAATCGATGAAAGACCGGGCTGTCCTGAAATAGTGTTCAGACAGGCAGGAGACGGATTTGTGGAAGTGGTATACGGCAGGAATGAGGCGTCTTCAAACAAAACAATAAAAGATATTATCCTTAGAACAATCAGGGTTGTGGTAATTAATGACCTGATTAAAAAGAAAGGCATCGAAGGCGTTATCGAGACAATTCCGGGAGGAGAGAGTCTCATGTACGTGTTTGATCCGCTTAAGATTACCGTACAAAGTCTTGTGGAACAAATATCGGAAACAGAAAACAGCCTTTGTGACATTACGGATCAGGTAATTGAAACCAGAGTATTAAAGCTTCCGATTACATTTGAACACGATTTGATTAAGAAAGCCATAGATAAATATGTTAAAGAGGTTAATCCTGATGCTTTCTACTGTAAGAACGGAAGTAACCTTGAATATATTGCAGAATATAACGGAATTACCGTGGATGACCTTAAAAGAAGGTTTATTGAAACGGAATGGTTTGTGTCAATGGTAGGTTTTTTCCCGGGACTGCCTTATTATTATCCCCTGAATCCTGCAAGTGCCATAACATGTCCGAAATATAACCCTGCAAGAACCTGGACACCGGAAGGGGCCGTGGATTTGGCGGACTACTGTTCAACAATTTTCGGAGTGGAGTCAAGCGGAGGCTGCCAGCTTGTGGGAAGAACAGTTCCTATTTTTCAGGCAAAGCCGGTTCATAAGCAGTTTGAAAAAAGTCCGGCACTTTTCAGACATACGGATATAATTAAGTTTTATGAAGTATCCGGGCAGCAGATTGACGAGATATATGAGCTGGTAGGTAAAGGTGAATGGGAATATGTAACGGAGAAAAGAACTTTTTCCGTAAAGGAATGGCTGGAATATTATAAATGCAATGAACCGGACATGAAAGAGCTTCAAAAAAAACAGGCAGAAGCCCGAAAGAAAATGCAGAGTGTGTAGGAGGTTTATTATGGCAAAAATAATATCATCAGCAATACAGTCACTTGCCGAAGATTTAAACGGTCGTCACGGATATATGGATATAGGTATAGCCAAATCGGGCTTTCTTGATCATTATGCCGGCCGGCTTGTCAATAAAGTTATAGGAAACGACCTTAACGAAGTGGGAATAGAAATTGCCGGAGGCGGATTTTCCATGGAGTTTCAGGAAGAGAGTGTTATCGCCATCGGCGGTTCAGATGTTGAGGTTACGGTTAATGATGAAAAGATTGAGCAGTATACCTCAATCCGGGTACGACCGGGAGATGTGCTTAAAACAGGAAGGATACTGCCCGTAACAAAGGGATTCAGACAGTACCTTGCAATTGCCGGCGGTTTTGAGGCGGAAGAGTATCTGGGAAGTAAGGCGACAGCCACTTACGGAGGATTCGGAGGCTTTATGGGGAGAGGTTTTAAAGCCGGAGATGAATTCAGACTTGGTATTGTCAGTGAAGAAAATAAGAAATCAGTGGGCAGAAAAATAAAAAAAGAATACATACCCGAATATACGGACACATGGATTCTGCGTGCGATGCCGGGACCTGATGCGGCACCTGATTTTATTACGGAAGAGGGAATGGAAGAAATATTTTCCACAGAATACAAGGCACAGATGTTCTGCGACAGGTCAGGAATCAGACTTAGAGGTCCGATACCGAAATGGAATGAGGACAGGGTGAAAGCCGGGGGACATCCGTCAAATATTACCGATCACGGATATCCCGGACCGGGAGGCGTAAATATAAGCGGGGATACGCTTATAATGTTTCCGAATGAATGCCCGACATCAGGCGGTCTTATATGTGTTATGTCTGTTATTTATGCAGACTTGTGGATGATGGGTCAGATTTTTCCGGGAAGGGATAAAATCAGATTTAAGTATACAACCCAGGAAGAAGCGGTTGAATTAAGAAAAATGCAGATGGCTGTCTTTAGTAATGACAACTGCATCTGCACATGTTAATTCGTAATCTCTATTTCTCATCTGAATCTGTATCGTCGTCTTTTCTATGAGTAAGCTTATAAAACATCATAATAATATAGATTAAAATAGGAATGGCGATGGTACAGATTAATGAGGCCTGAAGCATTCTGGTGGCGATATCATTTTTGATAATAGCAAGTATAAGTGAAGCCACATACATGCCTACAAGAAGTACTATGGCTGCGATTGCCATTATTTGTTTAAATTTAGAGTTCTTTTGCATTATTTATGAACCTCCGATTTAAGTTTTTTGGTATAAAGGAACATTAAAACAGCCATGGTACATATTATAATGTAGCCTATTATGCTGAATATATCAGGCTTTTGATTCCATATTATAAATCCCAGTATAGCAGTAAAAATAACCTGTGCATAGTCATAAATTGAAATTTCGCTGGCAGGTGCATGAAAATATGCAGCTGTTATTGAAAACTGACCGCCCGCAGCACTTGCTCCGGCAAGCAGGAGATAAACCCATTGCATCGTTGACATTGGCTTATAGTATGCAATTGTAAACGGCAGCAGTACAACACATGAAAATGCGGAGAAAAAGAATACCACACGAGGCCCTTTTTCACCACGGTTTCCCAACGCTCTTACGGCAGTGTATGCGGCTCCCGCACATAATCCTCCAAGAAATCCTGCTACAGAACCGATAATGTCCACGGAGGCGAATGCCGGTTTAATTATGAAAAGACTTCCGATAAAAGCTCCGATTATGCCTATAAGCTGAACAGGTTTGCATTTTTCTTTCAAAAAAATTGCGGAAAAAAGTACTCCGAAAAACGGTGAAAGTTTGTTAAGCATATTGGCATCCGACAGCACAAGCCTGTCAATGGCATAAAAATTAAGAACAACGCCAAGCGTTCCGCAGGCTGAGCGGATGAGCGCAAGAGGAAGGTTTCCTTTCCCCAGTTTTAACGGGGTATGGTTTTTCAAAAGTACGAAAAGTGCGGCTACCATTGCAACCAGATTCCGGAAAAAAGCTTTCTGATATGTGGGCAGGTCGCCGGACAGCTTCACAAAAGTAGTCATAAAGGCAAAAAACAATGCCGCCATAAGTATATATAATATTCCGCGCACTTTACTTTTCATAACACAGACTCCTAATCTTTTTATTGATGATTATACATATGTAAAAAAAATAATGCAATAAATAATAAAATAAAAATATTATGTGTTGACACCAAATATGACACCACATATAATGTAGAGATGGTAAAGCAGATTGTTGAAAGTGAGGCGAATAATGATGAAAGCGCTGAATGATTACATGACAATGAATTATCGTATGGAAATTATTGAAGATAAGGATGAGGGTGGATTTGTTGTTTCTTTTCCGGAACTTCCGGGATGTATAACATGTGGGGAAACAATTGAGTCAGCAGTGGCAAATGCATTAGATGCAAAAAAAGCATGGTTAGAAGCTGCAATTGAGGCAGGTATTGAAATACATGATCCTGACAGTTTGGAGGACTATTCCGGTCAGTTTAAATTAAGAATACCCAGAAGTCTACATCGTTCTCTTGCTGAGCATTCCAAGAGAGAGGGTATAAGCATGAATCAGTATTGCGTGTATCTTCTATCCAAAAATGATGCAGTTTATTCAAAATAGTGATGATTATGGTGGAGCAGCATCATTGAAGAAGCCGGCTGATTTTGTTGCAATTGAAAATATTATTTTATTCGTTTGTTGACGAAAATGCCGTGTTGTTATATACTTTTTAAGTCTGGACAATAAATCAGACGCATAAGTGCTATTTGAAGGAGAATGTACGATGACTTTATTAGAAACATGGAGAAATACGGCATATAATGAGAATGAGGACCCACGCAAACAGCAGATGTTCTGGGCCAACTATTTTAACCTTGAAAAAGGAATTTATGAGCAGATTCTTAAGACTCCTGATGCCCCTGTAAGCGGAACGGTTAAGGAGCTTTCTGAAAAATATAATGTGGATTTAATGATTATGGTAGGCTTCCTTGACGGAATTGATGAAAGCCTTAAGACTCCGAATCCGATTGAAACTATGGAAGAAGATACCGTAGTAAGCCTTGATTATGATATGGAAAAATTATACAAGAACATGGTTGCGGCTAAGGCTGACTGGCTTTACGGACTTCCTGAGTGGGACAACTTAATCGACGAAGAGCGCAGAAAGGTCCTTTATAAGGAACAGAAATTATCCACAACAGTTGTTAAAGATAAGAAAATCGGAAGAAATGACCCATGTCCTTGCGGAAGCGGTCTGAAGTATAAGAAATGCTGCGGTAAAGGATTATAAAATCTAAAAACAGCGTGTAAAATAAGAATATAATAAAAGTCCTCTTGGATTAATATCAGAGAAAAATTAATCCGAGAGGATATTTTTTTCTTTAAAGGTGCAATTAATATAACCAAAAGTATGTGAAAAAGGTGCAATTAATACCATTAAAAACATGCGAAAAGGTGCAATTAATACCACTAAAAATATGCGAAAAGGTGCAATTAATTTCGAAAAACCTTGATAAGGGATTCTATTCCACCAAATCTTTCGGATTTAACTCCACAATATCCTTTACGGATTTGTTGTGTTTTTTAAGGTAGTTTTGAACCAGCCTGTATCCTATTGCATATCCGGCACACCATGGGATACCGGCTTCTTCGCTACCGAACATATATGAGTCATAATTCATGGCGTTTGTAAATAAAATGTCTTTGTATTTATGTTCCCATAACCGGTCAAGCTGGTCATTCGGGATATCAAATAACCACTTAGGACGGAATTCGGGATATACCTCCAGTGCAAAACTGTCCGCTTCACCGTCGATTACCAAGGAATCAATAAAACTGTTATGTAATATGTTATTATGAAGCACATACCAGTAATTACCCCAGACTCTGTGATGATATTCGTGGGCAAAAACATATTTTATCCATTCAAAATAATTATCCGCCAGAGGATTAATCTGTATTAAAATATTACCGAATAGGGACATGCCCACCACGCCGTTCTGCTTTTCTCTGAGGATGGTATCCTCGGGATTGCCGGGAAGAATGGTGACAAGAATAGGGTCTTTATCGTCATAATTTGGCAGAATTTCCGTGACTCTTGCAAATTCAGCTTTTAATGATTCTGTGTCAAGTTTTTCAAGCAATGCGCATTGTTCTTTTAACTTGTCCAGATTTGTGATTGGTGCAGGCTTTCTTTCACTTAAATTGAAAGGCAGGAAGTAAGTCATTCTTTCCCAGAATGTGGAAAGAACATCTTTTTCCCAACACTCGTCTGCAGGCATTCCGCTTTCCACATCTTTTATATAATTTCTTATACTTTCACAGGTATCAATTATAATTATTTCTTCCATAGTCCCTCCGCAATTATTTCAGATTGCCATTTGTTAATCAATTCCCACCATGATTTCAGGGAATCTTTCCTGAAGAATCTCAATTACCCTGTCTGAAACAGTTTTGGAAATATGATGTATTTTGTAAAGTTTGTGCGTATCAGTAACGATACAAAGAGGCGCCCGGGTCTTTGCTTTGTCCTTGTTGTGGAGCACTTCTTTGTAATTGTATACCCATACAATATTTTCAAGCGGAATTATATCCAGTGATGTTCTTGTAAAATATATCAAAAATGTGTCGGTTATATACAGATTCTTATGTCCCACGGCTTTGGCCGAATCAAATTCGGTTTCGGCGATTGCGAAGAGCGTACGATGATTACCGTATTTGCCAAGTCGTAATACCGAAGGGGAAGAGACAGGGGAAATAATTATAACAATTATTGCCGCTACCTGTATGAAAAACACGATATTTAAAATAATGATGCATACCAGAAAGAAAGTGGTAAAACCATGGGCAAAGTCATATTGGTTAATAAGTACCGGGGTACTTACATCTTCCAATGCCGCCATGGAGAAATGCAGGGATTCGGACATGCTTGCAATAATCCTTTTGTACATGCTATCATTATATGTAAGGCGCGCATATACAGTCATGTCATGGATTTCGTCGTGATTGTCCGGAATCCTATCCGAAGAAATAATAAAAAAATAGCATTTCCCGTTATCAATGGTATAATATATTCCGGCCCTGGCCTTGTCGTTCACATAATAATCCTGACCTGTGTAATACAGGGTGTCTGCAGTATAGTGGATGTAATGCTTTCCGCTGTCGTAAATTTCTTCGAGCTGCGAAAGATTGTCCACCGGAACGGAGTCCAATTTTTTCTCAAAAGGATTCCATATCAGCAATACTATGGTGACGATAAGTATTATTGCAGGGAAAACAAGCCTTTGGGCATATATTTTTCGTAATTTTTGTTTAAGTGTTGTTGATTTCATGAGACAAGTATAGAATAGGAAGAGGAAATAATCAAGACAAAAAGGAGCACAAAATGAATCAGTATACGCATTTTGCAAGGCTTTATGATACATTTATGGCGGACATTCCGTATGGGAAATGGTGCGATATGATTTGCGGATTTCTCGGTGCCAGGGGTATGAAAGACTGCACATTGCTGGAACTCGGATGCGGAACCGGAACTTTTTCTTTTATGATGGCAGAAAGAGGGTATAAGGTTACCGGCATAGATAATTCCATGGAGATGATATATGAAGCATCTAAGAGAAAAAAGGCACGAAAGACATCTGATTCGGCAGAGTTTTTGTGTATGGACATGCGGGCGTTTGATACGGAAAATAAATTCCCGGTTGTGCTGTCCGTGTGCGATTCCATGAATTATCTTGAAAACACATTTGATCTCGAGTCGGCATTTGAATGTGTCAGGAAAAACATGACGGAGGACGGAATTTTTATTTTCGATATGAAAACAGAGACTTTCTATGAATCTCTGGGAGACAATGTTTATACGGATTCCGCGGATGAAGGAGTGTATATCTGGGAAAATGACTATGATAAAGAAGAAAGGAATAATTTCTATTACCTGACTTTTTTTATAAGAAAGAGAAAAGAACTTTATACCAAAGTCACCGAAAATCATTTGCAGCATGCTTTTACCGAAGAGGAGGTAAGGAATGCTGCCCGTAAGACGGGACTTAAGGTAATGGAGGTTCTGGGAATGGACATGACAACGCCGGCTGATTTTGGCAAAGAGCGTGTATATTATATACTTGGAGGAACAAAATGAAAGATTATATAATTCGGGCAACGGCAGCGGACGGACAGGTCCGTGCTTTTTGTGCGGTGACTAAAGAAACAGTTGGGACAGCGGCAGCAAATCATAACACAAGCCCTGTTGTAACGGCAGCACTGGGAAGGCTTCTGACGGCAGGAGCCATGATGGGAAGTATGATGAAAGGTGATGAAGATGTACTTACCATCAGAGTTGAAGGCGACGGGCCGATGAAAAGTCTTTTGGTAACGGCTGATTCCCATGGAAGTGTTAAAGGATATCCCGGCGTAAGCAATGTGGATCTTCCGCCGAATTCCATAGGCAAACTGGATGTGGCAGGCGCAATAGGAAAGGGCTTTCTGACTGTTATTAAGGATATAGGACTGAAAGAGCCGTACAGCGGAACATGTGAACTCATTACAGGAGAGATTGCAGAGGATTTGACTTATTATTTTGCGTCCAGTGAGCAGACACCGTCGTCCGTGGGACTTGGAGTTCTGGTTGACAAAGATTGTTCGGTTAAGGAGGCAGGAGGTTTTATTATCCAGATAATGCCTGATGCTTTGGATGAAACAATAACAGCCATAGAAAATAATCTTGCCACGGTTACTTCCGTTACCGACCTGCTGTCGGACGGAAACAGCCCTGAAGACATTCTTGAAATAATTCTTAAAGGCCTGAACCCTCAGGTTTTAGACAGAATTCCGGTTGGCTTTAAATGTAACTGCTCAAGGAAAAGAGTTTCGGATGCCCTTATGCTTTTAAGCAAAGCAGACCTGGATTCAATTGTAGAAGAGGGAAAGGATATTGAAATAAAATGTCATTTCTGCAATACCGCATACAATTTCAGTGTTGAAGAAATTGAAAACCTGAGGAATTCATAGGGTAGAATGAACAAATTTATTTGACTTATTTTGGATGATATGTTAGATTTAACATATCGTGGAATTAACGATAAAGATTTTCATTTTGGAGGTATTACCATGAACAAAGGTACAGTTAAGTGGTTCAACAATCAGAAAGGATATGGTTTCATTTCTGATGAAGAAGGTAAGGATGTATTCGTTCATTACACAGGACTTGATATGGAAGGCTTCAAGACTCTTGAAGAAGGACAGCAGGTTGAGTTCGATGTAGTTGACGGTGCTAAGGGACCACAGGCAACTAATGTTAAGAGAGTTTAATATTAGCTTGTTATAATCAGAAGTTTGCAGTGTGCCTTTTTCAATATATATATTATTTATTAAAAAAAGTATATTGTCATTCACAAAGATTATGAGGAGGGCTGTCAGAATTCTGATAGCCCTTTTGTACAATGAAAGGAAAGTTATATGAATTCAATTGTTAATCGAAGTACAGAATTTACATTGCCGGATGAGCTGCAATACATTTTAAATGCAACAGTTTCAAGAACTGCAGCAACTGTTGCAATTGTAAGTATGCTTCTGGTATTTACGGCATTGGTAGTGTTTATCGTACTTATCAGGAAGAAACAGAAAGGACCGATGTTCGGAATTTTCGGCGGTGCGGCAACATATCTTATTTTCTATTATTTTGCCTCCAATACCATCGTAAATCTGCTGTTTATGATTCCGGTCCTTAAGGCAAATGTGGAAGTTAAAGCACTGGTTATCCCTATATCCGCAGTAATTAATGCGCTGATTCCTGTATTGGGAAGAATACTTACCATGAAAGTATTTGCTTTCAGATGTACCAAAGTCGGAGACCAGCTTTCATTCGGTATAGGAATTATGGCTACGGAAGCAGTTGTGGTTATTGCCAATCTGTTTTTAAATATAATAGTTTACACATCGCTTGCGAAGACAGGAATTGCTGAGATGTTATCGGGTGCCGAAACACAGGAAGCATATCTGGAGATGGCAAAGGAAGTAGACGACATGCTTTCTTACGATCCGATGCTTTTCTTTTTACAGGCAATTCGTACCATATCATATATGATATTCCATGTAGCCCTTACAATACCTCTTTTCGCAGCATTCCAGAATAAGGTAAGTAAGGTCTGGTATGCCGGTTCCTTTGGAGCATATCTTGTACTCAATGTTTTGAGATTCCTGAGAAGCTACGGAATCCTTCCTGAAACTGTTGAAGCAGTTATTACAATGCTGTTCACTGCGGCATTTTCATATGTTGTATATGTTATGTACCAAAAGCTTTACAAAGATGAAGAGCGTACGGGCAGGAAAGAAGAAGCTGTTAAGAACGGAAGTATTTCCGGAGCAGCAAAAAAAAGAATGCCTAAATATATTAATCCGGAGAACGGCGACAAATAGCCGTTCTCCGTTTGCGTTACTCGGTTTCTTTTGGCTTAATAATAAGATCTTCATAAGGAACTTTTTCATCAAGCTCCCCGGCTTCAATAAGAATATCCTGAAGGAGAATAAAAGCATCTTCTTCAAAAGTGGAATCTGTTTTCCATGTATCCTGCTGTTTGTATCGTTCTATAATTATGGCGATTGTCGCGGTATCCGTTTCTTTAAACTGAGGCTTAATTACTTCGGCAATTTCTTCTGAGGTATGGGTGTTTACATATTCCATACCTTTTTCAAGTGCACGGACAAAGCTTTTGATTAATTCAGGATTTTCTTCAATATAGCTCTTTTTGGCACTGTAAGCCGTATAAGGAACATATCCGCTTTCCACACCCAGAGAAGCAACTACATAACCCTGGTCTTCAAGTTCAAGTGCTGTGGCATTCGGCTCAAATTCTACCGTGAAATCTCCTTCACCTCCGGAAAAAGCACCGCTTGTAAGTCCGAAATCAATATTCTGGATAATATTCACATCTTTTTTCGGATCAATGTTATTTTTCTTAAGGATATATTCCAGAACCATCTGAGGCATTCCGCCTGCTCTGCCGCCGAGAACTGTTTTTCCTCTAAGCATATCCCATGAAAAATCCTCGATGGGCTCTCTTGATACAAGAAAATTGCCGGCCCTCTGGGTAAGCTGGGCAAAATTGACCGCATAGTCATCGGCTCCCTGGGCGTATGTGTAAATTGTGGATTCGGAACCCATAAAGCCAATATCCGCATTTCCCGAAAGCAGGGCTGTCATGGTTTTGTCGGCACCGAAACCGGTCTCAAGTACCAGGTCAATTCCCTCATCTTCGAAATATCCAAGCTCTATGGCAACATATTGAGGCGCATAGAAAATAGAGTGGGCCACTTCGTTGAGGGTTACCTTTGTAAGACCGGAAGAGTCCTTTTTGCATGCGGTAAGGCATGGAATAACCATACAGAGTACAAGAATTAAAGCAATGATTTTTCTTTTCATATTTTCCCCTTTTGATGATACAGTACTGTATTATATTCATGCTGAAAAAATGTGTGAAAGGGACATGAAATTATTAATAATAATTAGATTAAATAATACTTGTATGTTATTTGCGGAAATTATGATATAATTCACAAAAGAGGTGGTGTAATGCTTAAAACGGAGAAGCTGAATAAATATTTTAATAGGCATAAAAGAAATGAAATACATGTAATTAATGATACGACCCTGGAATTTGAAGATACAGGGCTTGTTTGTATTCTGGGTGAAAGCGGTTCGGGTAAGACAACTTTACTTAATACAATCGGAGGACTGGATGATTTTACATCAGGCGTGATTACGGTTGATGATATGAAGTTTGATAAGTACAAAACATCCAAAGTCGAGAAACTGAGAAATAAGAAATTCGGATATATTTTTCAGAATTATTATCTTTTACAGGACTACTCGGTAGAATATAATATAAGACTTGCGCTGGAAATTTTTGACCTGGATGATAAGGAGACGGATGAAAGAATCGATTATGTTCTTGAGGCTGTTGACATGCAGAAATATAAAAAAAGACTTGTGTGTGAACTGTCCGGAGGACAGCAGCAGCGTGTGGCTATCGCCAGGGCATTAACCAAGGCACCTGATGTGATTTTTGCTGATGAACCAACAGGAAATCTTGATGAGACCAATACCATGCGGATAATGAGTATTATCCGTAAAATCTCCGCCAAATGTCTTGTTATTCTCGTTACCCATGAACAGAGGATTGCAGAATTTTTTGCTGACAGAATAATTAAAGTAAGTGACGGAAAAGTAGTTTGTGATTATTATAACCAAAGAACCGGAACTTATAGTATAGAAGATGATACCAATATATATTTAAAAGAGCTTGGATGCAGTAAAAGTTCTGTAGACAATACCGAAATAAATTATTATTCCGATGAGACTGTTGAGAAGTTCAGGCTTAATCTTGTTGTTAAGGACGGAAAACTATATATTCACAGTGAAGACGGCAACAGGGTGGTTTTTTTGACAGAGGATTCGGAAACCAAGCTTGTTGATGATGTCAGACCCCAAATAAGCATGGATTCGGTTGATGAATTCCAATATAATCTTGAACCGGTTCAGATTAAAAAGACACCGAGACTGTCGTTTAAAGAACTTTGTGCAATGGCACTGGCGAATGTAAGGCTTCTTGGCAAAAAACAGATTTTTATGTTTGTGGCATTTATTGCTACTGCGGTTATGATTGTGATTTCCGTATCTGATTATTATTCTGTTATTTTTGCGGAACCGTCCGGAATCGTATCGGATGATTCCCACTACATAACCGTCAGTATCGGCAATAACGGTTATATTCCGCTTGGAGAACTGTATGACAGTTATACAGGGGCTATTACCGCGTTTTACCAAAGTGGTATAGACGGTAAGATTTATCCGAGTAAAAAATCATATCTTAACATTGTAGAAGATAATTTTATACAGCTAAAAAAGACGCCTTTTATAATCAGGGATTTTGCTTATACGGATATAGATTATATTGATGAGGACATGATTACTATCGGAAGCATGCCAAAGGATGAGACAGAAATTGTCATCGATATTTCACTTGTTAATAAAATAATGGATTCCAATTCCGTTCTGGCCTCCTTTATTAAAAAACCTGGTGATGTAATCGGAAAGATTTTGGAACTCAATTCCGACGGAAAATGTTATACGGTGAGCGGCGTATGCGACAGTGGCGAATTATCCCTGTATATGGATAAGAAACAGCTTTTTTCAATCTGCTTTCCGAGCGAATATGTCGCAGGGAAAATATACGGTGATGAGTATTCGGGCAGCGATTTGATAATTTGGGACGAAATAGTTACGGATATTGATGATGAAGATTATGAGGATTATGTTATTCAGTGCTGCCTGTATAATAGAGAAGTGAAAATTTACAGCGATAATCCAAAGGCGGTAGAAGATTTTTTCAGTGATTATATCAATGAAGGAACAGATACATATGCAACATTTATCGATGTGACGAATTCATATCAGGAATCTATCGATGAATATAAGGAAAGCAGAAATATGACAACCAGAGGAATGGTAACCTGTGCTGTCTTAATAATTTCACTGATTGTGGTTTTTTTCACAATGAAATCAAATGCAATTCAGAGAACACAGGAGCTGGTTGTATACAGACTTATTGGAATTGCCCCGGGTAGTATTGCACTGTCTTACACAATAGAGCTTGGATTAATTACTACTTTAACCCAGGTTCCCGCAATGCTTGTAACTTACGGTGTACTTAAATATCTTACCGATGTGGCATCGCTTGGATTTGCCACAATATGTCCGTGGTATGTCCTTATTGCTTCGATGATTGCTGTTTATATTGTTAATATCCCGGTTGGACTCCTGCCGATTCTGAGTATTTTAAGACTTCCTCCTGCCGGACTGGCAGCGAAGAATTAGCGAAAGGAGGAAGCAAAATGTTAATCAAGCTTGAAAATATAACCAAATATTATCACTCCAATACCGGTATAACAATGGCTCTGCAGAAGATAAATCTGGAATTTGAAAGAGGGGAATTTGTTGCAATTACCGGGGAAAGCGGAAGCGGAAAGTCCACCCTTCTGAATGTTTTGTCCGGAATGATTCCGTTTGAGGACGGGGAAATATATATAAACGGAGAAGCGGCATCCTCATTTGGCAGGGAAGACTGGGAGAACTTCCGAAAGGACAAAATCGGATTCGTTTTCCAGGATTACAGACTCATTGACAAGTTCAATGTCCGTGACAATGTAATAAGTGCAATGTTAATAAGAGGTTTCGATAAAAAAACTGCCGCAGCAAGGACCAAAGAAATTCTTGAACAGGTTGGATTATCCGAGTTTGCAAAGCAGAAAGCGGGTAAACTTTCATCAGGCCAGAAACAAAGGCTGTCAATTGCCCGTGCCCTTGCCAAAGATACGGATATAATAATCGCGGATGAACCTACGGGAAACCTTGACAGTGTTACGGGACGCCAGATAATTGAGCTTTTTGCCGAAATCGCTAAAGATAAGCTTGTAATAATGGTAACACATAATTATGAACAGGCTGCGGATTATGTGACAAGACAGGTCCGCCTATATGATGGTGAAGTGGTTTCGGATACAAGATTAAAATCCATTAATCCCAAAGAGACTTCACCAAAAGCCGGAATCCCGCCCGCAGGCTCCAAAAAATCACGGCTGGCTTTTACATTTGCCGGAATGAATATGACAAGACAGCCTTTAAGAACATTGTTATCAGGTGCGTTTATACTTGTTACGGCAATAATTTCTTTTGCTTTTTTCGGCACCATATTCAGTAATTATGATGACGCCCATACGAGAAAATTTGATTATTCGTCCTTTTCCAATGATGATGACAGGAGGCTTGTGGTCAGGCGCCGGGATGGACTTAATATTAATGAAGAGGACCTGGAATATCTTGCAAGCATTAAATATGTCCATAATGTTGAAAAATATGACACGGTTAATGATATTAATTACTTCATTGAAAAAGATACGGACTATAAATCCACAATCGATGAAAATGTGAACGGGAACATAAAATGGGATGATGTTTCTAAGGTTAAATTTGTTAATTATGATAATTTTATGCGTTCATCATCCTGTCTTAATGAGTCAGATCTTAAAGCGGGAGAACTTCCGGTAAACAAAGATGAGATTGTATTGTATTCCGACGATTTATCTTTGGTCGGAACTACAAAAATCTGCTATATAATGTACAAGAAAAACTGGGCTAACCAATACCTTGCAATTCCTGTAAAAATTACGGGAATTCTTAAAGAACCGCAGAAACAGGTGTATTTTTCGGAAAAATTGTGTGAAATGTTAAATGCACCGATAAACAGTGGAAATGTCAAAATAAAAGGTGCGTGGTGCTTAGTAGATAAAATGTATCTTTACAAAGAATACTTTATACCTGTAATTCTTAATGATAGTGAAATGGGTGAACCGGAAAGCGAATATGATGAGGTTATGTATTCCTCCAAATATATTATAACTTTTAAAAAGTCCGGCGGAATTGCACATTTTTCATGCCAGGATTTCTCATACGGTTCAACAGGACAGATTGCGGTTGATACCGGTTTGGAGGATGTGGATTACGAAATAATAGTCCGTTTTGATACATGTGATACCATAAGGGACGGCTTTATAGGTTTAAGGGAGGATCTTTTCTATAAACTTTATGAAAGCGGAAGCGATCAGGCAGCAGTGTTTATTGATGATTACGCATACACCGACCGTGTGATTAAGAAAATTGAAGAACGGGGATATCTTGTAATCAGCAGTTTCAGAATCAGCAGCAGGGAATATGATGATGACCTTCTGTATGAGCGGAATATGCTCCTTGTTATTTCAATGGGCGTACTCGTAATTCTTGCAATACTTCATGTGTTTGTGGTTTCCATGCTTTTCAGAATCAAGATTAAGGATTACGGAATCTTAAGGCAGATGGGAATGAGACCTAAGATGGTAGAGTATATTAACTTTATTGAACTTATGATACACGCTGTTCTTGCAACAGCCCTGACGGTAGTGGCTGCATTTGTTGCAGATAAGCTGAATGTGACGGCGGTTAATCAGATTATGGTTTATATGACTCCGTCTAAGTATATTATTTTTACCATATATAATCTGGCTCTGACGGTTATAACGGCTGCAGTATTTAACCGCATTCTGGAAAAAAAGCTTGGATTAGTGAGCTGAAAATAACTGAATATAAAAATAGGATGTAAAAAATCGTGAAAGAACGCTTTTTTACATCCTAATATAATTTAATTAATTAATGCCATTCCCAGTCTCTTACAATCTGTAAGTCCTCACCATATTCTGAAATATGTGCCTTATGCTCAACAAGAATATCGTTCATCTTCTGGATAAGGAATGAACCCTTATTTCCAAACTGCGGAAGATATTTGAGAGCTGATTTAACAAGATTGAAACGGTCAATTTTGTTCTGCACACGCATGTCGAAAGGTGTTGTTATGGTACCTTCCTCATGGTATCCGTATACATGAAGGTTTCTGTTATGCCTTAAATATGTAAGCTCATGCACAAGTGTAGGATATCCGTGGAAAGCAAAAATAATCGGTTTATCCTTTGTAAAGAGTGCATCATAATCTGCATCTGTCAATCCGTGAGGATGTTTCTCATGGGACTCTAATTTCATCAAATCCACAACATTCACAAATCTGATTTTAATTCCAGGAATATTGTCTCTTAAAATTGTGGTTGCGGCAAGTGCCTCAAGAGTAGGAGTATCACCGCAGCATGCCATTACAACATCAGGTTCTTCACCCTGGTCGTTGCTTGCCCAATCCCAGATGCTTACACCCTGTGTACAATGTTTAACTGCCTGTTCCATTGTAAGCCACTGGCGGCTTGGATGTTTGGATGCCACAATGACATTGACATAGTTTTTACTCTTTATACAATGGTCGAATGTGGAAAGCAGACAGTTGGCATCAGGCGGGAGATACATGCGGACAACATCGGCTTTCTTGTTGGCAATATGATCAAGGAATCCCGGGTCCTGATGAGTAAACCCGTTATGATCCTGCTGCCATACATTTGATGTAAGGATAAGGTTAAGGGATGCAATTTTCTGTCTCCAAGGAAGACTGTTACATACCTTAAGCCATTTTGCATGCTGTGCGGCCATTGAATCCACAACTCTTATGAAAGCTTCGTAGCTTGCAAAAAATCCGTGACGGCCTGTAAGAAGGTATCCCTCAAGCCATCCTTCACACATATGCTCACTGAGATATGAATCCATGATGCGTCCGTCTTTTGCAAGGCAGTCATCAGTATCAATTATTTCTGCATTAAAATCCCTGTTGGTGGCTTCAAATGCCTTATAAAGTCTGTTTGACATACATTCGTCAGGTCCGAAAATACGGAAGTTTCTGGATTCTTCGTTAAGCTTGAAGACATCTCTTACATATCCGCCAAGTTCCAACATATCCTGTGCGATTGTCTGTCCCGGAGTTTTAACTTCAACTGCATATTTCTTGAAATCAGGGAGTCTTAAATCACGAAGAAGCTTGCCGCCGTTGGCATGAGGGTTGGCACTTATTCTTGAATCCCCTGTAGGACATAATGCGCGAAGCTCCGGAATGAGTCTGTAATTTTCATCAAAAAGTTCATCCGGTCTGTAGCTCAACAACCAGTCTTTTAACATATCAAGATGTTCAGGCTTATCCATCATGATTGGTACCTGATGGGCACGGAAGCTGCCTTCAATCTGAAGACCGTCAACGGTCTTAGGACCTGTCCATCCCTTAGGAGTACGGAGTACAATCATCGGCCAGAAAGGTCTTTCTTCGTTACCTTCTTCTCTGGCCTGTCTCTGGATTTCCTTGATTTCTTCAATAACGGTATTGAGTGTCTCTGCCATAAGTCTGTGCATTGTCATAGGGTCATCGCCTTCGACAAAATATGGCTTCCAGCCGCAGCCATGGAAGAAGCTTTCAATCTCGTCATGGGAAATTCTTGCAAATACCGTAGGGTTATTAATCTTATATCCGTTTAAATGAAGGATTGGAAGAACCGCACCGTCAGTAACAGGATTCAAAAATTTATTTGAATGCCATGCTGTGGCAAGAGGTCCGGTTTCGGCTTCTCCGTCACCTACGATACATGCGGTGATAAGTTCCGGATTATCGAAAACAGAACCGAAAGCATGGGCAATGGAATAACCAAGTTCGCCGCCTTCGTTAATGGAACCCGGTGTCTCAGGAGCTACATGGCTTGAAATTCCGCCCGGGAATGAGAACTGCTTGCAAAGCTTTTTCATTCCTTCGTAATCCTGACTTACATTTGGGTATACTTCGCTGTATGTACCTTCAAGATATGAATTGGATACAAAGAAGTTTCCGCCGTGACCCGGTCCGGAAATCAATATCATATCCAGGTCGTAACGCTTTATGACGCGGTTTAAGTGGGTGTAAATAAAGTTCTGTCCCGGAACTGTTCCCCAGTGACCCACGATTTTTTTCTTTACCTGTTCTCTTGTTAACGGCTCTCTTAAAAGAGGATTATCGAGCATATAGAGCTGTGCAGCAGATAAGTAGTTGGCTGCTCTCCAGTATGCATTCATTTTCTCAAGATAATCGTCTGTGAGAGGCTGTTTTTCAATGCAATCTGTTGTTGACATATGTTCTCCTTTCATCTTCATAACAATATGTGTTATCCGTCGCCTATTATATCAGATAAAACTTTCCTTAACAAACTGTGTATGCCACAAAAATTTGAAGAAAAAAAGGATTTTTTTGGATAAAATGCATTAATTTTCTAAAGTATGTGTTATAATGTACGCGAGCAAAAAGCAAGCGACCCCGAAGGGGGCATTTGGTTTTTGCCGCGATAACGAGCAAACGGCCTGCGAAAGCAGGCATGGAGCACGAAGTGCGTGTTTGCGAGTCTAAAAGAAATGTACGCGAGCAAAAAGCAAGCGACCCCGAAGGGGGCATTTGGTTTTTGCCACGATACCAAGCCGCCGAAGCCATCAGGC
Source organism: Butyrivibrio sp. (assembly GCA_051880035.1). Taxonomy (GTDB): domain Bacteria; phylum Bacillota; class Clostridia; order Lachnospirales; family Lachnospiraceae; genus Eshraghiella. Next base: position 12,003 of record JBJENE010000006.1, on the reverse strand, counting down.
TGAGGGGGCCTTACTAGAGCAAACGGCCTGCGAAAGCAGGCATGGAGCAAATAATGATTTATCTCAGGAACAGCGGAATTGAAATCTGTATGGGCGAAACCACGCCTGACGGCAGGGTTTTATATTTTTTATCTGCGGAACCGGTTAAGATAGAGCCGCCTTTGGGACTTTGCGTGGTCATGGTTTATCCGTATGAATGGAGCAGCATGATGACACCGTGGAAAGGTGATTGTAAAGGAATGGAAAAAACCGGCGAAGGAGATGAATTCAGCAGAATGTTTGCGGAACATGTGGAGAAGCCGGTGGAGAGGGAATTGCCCTTTAAGGTTACGGAAAGAGGAATTGCCGGATATTCCCTAGGGGGGCTTCAGGCACTTTATATGATGGAAGAGCATGATGAATTCAACTTTTGCGGAAGTGTATCCGGTTCATTATGGTATCCGGATGCGGTTGATTTTTTTACCGGAAAAGGAATTCCGCCGCATATCAGGCAGATGTACTTTTCCATTGGGGACAAAGAAGACAAGACATCCCATCCGCTTCGTTCAAAAGTCAGAAAATGTACGGATATCATAGCAAAACATGCGGCAGCGTTTACTTCGGTTGAATATGAAATTAATCCCGGCGGACATTTTACCTGCATAGATAAAAGGATAAACCGGTGCGCAGGGATTTTTGCCGAAAACAATATCTAAAAAAGTATGTATTTAATATGAAATTATTCCTATGTATCAGCCAAAGGCTTTGAGGTAGAATAATCATAGGGAAAATATATATTATAGGAGAAGTGTATATGAGTGATGAAGAATTAGATTTCTTTGAAGATGTATCTGATGAAGCCGGGGAAGAAATTATTATTGAAGAAACCACCGTAGTCAGTGAATTCGAAGAGAATAAAAATGTATCAGATAAGAAAGATAAAAAGGCTAAAATAAAAAAAGAAAAGCCTAAGAAGGAGAAGGCTCCTAAAGAAGCGAAACCTAAGAAGGAGAAAGCGCCTAAAGCTCCTAAAGAGGACAAGCCTAAAAAGGAGAAAGCGCCTAAGGCTCCTAAGCCGCCTAAGAAAGAAAAAGCTCCTAAAGCGCCTAAGCCTGATAAGAAGCGCAAAGATAAAGGAGCTCCTAAGAAAGAATCTGCTTTTAAAGCTAAGGCAGCCAAGATTGGAAGGCGTATTGCAGATACAATTGCGTCCGGCAACAATAAAGAGCTTCCTTTAACCAAGCAGATTAAGTTCAGACTTGTTGTATCGTTTTTTATACCTGTACTTTTTATTATCCTTTTAGGTGTTATTTCTTATTCAAAAGCTAAGAACACTATAGTCGGCAATTATGAAAGCACATCCGTAAATACGGTTGACAGCAGTGCCAGCTACCTGAATCTCATTATGAAGGATATCGAAAGCAGGGCAAGCCAGATGGCTGTTGATGAGACTACCCAGTATTATTACATGAATTATGAGTCAAATACTGCTGCCATCAATAATGAGGCTTATACATCCATAAATACCACACTTAAAAACCTTACGGGAAGTGCCGTAGGTGTACAGAGTGCCCTTATGTTCGGACAAGTCGGACTCCCGATTACTACAGTTGCCAATACAACGGGCGGTACAGTTGAATATAACGACTTTGTATCATCCGCAGAAGGTACATATATGAACAGCGATGCCGCAGGCGGCAAGGCATGGTTAGGATTCCACGAATATGTTGACAACACAATGGGACTTGATACGACATATTATGCAGCTTCATATATCCGTAAGTTTTCACAGGGTGAAGGTTTCATTATTTTCGATATGAAATCATCAGAGGTGGATTCAGCAATGCAATCCGCACTTGTGAGTGATAATGCAATAGCAGCTTTTATTACTGAGGACGGAAGGGAGACTCTTGTATCAGGTAAGGAAATATCCAAAGAATCCGTATTTACAGGAGAGGATTTCTATAAATCCGCAGTAGAAGGAGACGATCCTAAAGGTTCATCCTATGTTACATATGAAGGAAAGAAAAATCTTTTCGTATATTCAAAGGTAGGAGAGACCGGCACAATTGTATGCTGCCTGATTCCGCAGAAAGACATTTTAAGTTCTGTGTCCGCAATCAAGATAATTACAATTCTTCTGGTTGTAATTGCAGCTCTTGTTGCAGGATTTATCGGTCTTTATACAGCAGGCGGAATTGCCAAGGCTACAGGAGAATTCTCTAACTCATTTAAGAGTGTGGCACAGGGTGATCTTACCACTGACCTGAATCTTAAACGACAGGATGAATTCGGTGCCATGGCTGACCTTACCAATGACATGATTTCCAAAATGCGTGAGCTTGTAATTAATGTAGCAGGATTCGGTCATAATGTTTCGGATGCGGCACAGGAAGTATCTGAATCATCCAACCATATTCTCGACTCCATTAAGGATGTTTCCGTTGCAATGGAAGAGATGGAAAAAGGTATTGAAATTCAGGTTGTAGACACTGAAAACGGATACCGTCAGATGGAAGACTTTGCATCCCGTATCAATGAAGTATGTAATAATACTACGGAGATAGGACAGGTTGCCGATTCCACCAAGATAATTGTTGAAGAGGGTAAAGATATCGTAAATAACCTTCAGACCCAGTCTGATGCCACAGCAGAGCTGACAGGCGTTATTATCGGCGATATCGAAGAACTTGAGCGTAAGTCTGCGGATATCGGAAGTGTTGTAAGTACAATTAACGGAATTGCCAAACAGACTAACCTGCTTTCACTTAATGCTTCAATAGAGGCGGCAAGAGCTGGAGTTGCGGGAAGAGGATTTGCGGTTGTTGCAGATGAGATTCGTAAGCTTGCGGAGCAGTCTGTAAATGCAGTTAAGGATATTGAAAATATCATAGCCAACATTCAGGAGCAGACACAGAAGACAGCCCAGTCGGCAGCTAATGCGGGTGAACTTCTTAAATCCCAGTCTGATGCTTTGAACAGCACGGTTGATGTATTCAGTAAGGTTGACAGTCAGTTTGACGGACTTGTTAAGATGATAGATGAAATTCTTTCAAATATGCATGAAATAATGGATGGAAAGAATATTGTCCTTGATTCCATTAAGAATATAGCCGCCGTTACGGAAGAAACAAATGCTTCATCTACCACGGTTCGTTCAACGGTGGATGTTCAGATTAAGTCTGTTGAAGTACTCAATCACCGTGCGGAAGAACTTACCGAGAAAGCGAAAGAATTAGAGCAGGCAATCCAGATATTTAAAATATAATCCGGGAGCGTGAGTATGATTAAACGAAAGACCATTGCCTTTTTTTCCGGCGGAAGTGACGAGGAATATAATGGTAAAATAGTTAACGGAATACATGAGGAATGCATCAACAGTGATATTAACCTTATGGGTTTCGGAAGTCTTATGAATAAGCAGCCCGAATGGTTTGGTGAAGTCCTCTCCGATATTGTTAAAAGAGGAGAAAACCAGTGCTTTGATCTTGTAGATTTTTCATCTTTGGACGGAGCGATTATTCTCGGAGACCTCTTTGTTGAAAAAAGTATACAGGCAGAGCTGGCGGCAAAGTGTGTAGCCAATAATGTGCCTACGGTAGTTATTGATGGGGAAGAGCCGGGATGTTACAGCATTGTATATGATGACGGTAAAGGCATGGAAAATATGCTCCGTCATGTTATAGAACACCACGGAGCCCGCAGAATCAATTTTATCTCCGGATATAAGAAAAACCGTCAGTCTGAGGAAAGAGTGGAAGCATACAAAAAGGTCCTTGAAGAAAACGGAATTCCGTTTGAAGAGGGCAGAGTGGGCTACGGTCAGTTTGGCGGAAGAACGCCGGTTGTTATGGACGAGTTTCTTAGCAGCGGACTTGAGTTCCCTGATGCCATTGTCTGTGCAAATGATACAATGGCAATAGAAGCCGTTGGGTATCTCATCAACATAGGCAAAAGTGTTCCTGAGGATGTTATAGTAACCGGATTTGACGGAATTATGCAGGGTCAGACATATTATCCTGCAATCACATCAGTGAGAAGGGCAATATATGAGGCAGGACAGGAAGCAGTTAGAATTATTCAGAAATGCTGGAATAATGAAGAGGTTCCGAAGACGACTTATATGGAATCCATTATCATTAAAAACCAGAGCTGCGGATGCAGAAAATGCGGAAGGGCAGATGTGGGACAGTTCTTTAACTGCCAGAATGAATTGCTGTACAGATACCAGAGGTTTAATTATGACCATGTTAATCTGAGCAACGACTTATCAAAGGCTGAGAATTTTGAAGATATTATGAAAGGAATATATAATAATGCATATCTTTTTGATGTGCAAAATATGTATTTCTGCCTTAATGATAAGCTTATTAAACCGCCTGAAGAAATTACAGTCGACGAAGAAATGGAGAATGGCTTCTCATACACGGAAATCATGACGGCATACTATTTTGATGATAAAGGAAATGTTCATACGGAGCGTTTCCCTTTATGGAAAATGGTTCCAGAAGCATGTGCGTCCAATACCGGCAGGCGTTTTACATATTTTTATCCGATGTACTATCAGGATAAAACCTTAGGATATGCAATCGTTAAACTTGATGAATACGACAGAAATTCAATGCTTTTGTATACACTGCTTCGAACATTCAGCAATGCGTTAGGTATGTTCTGTATGAGAAAAGAAATGGTTGAACTGGCACATAAGCTGGAATATATGTATGTCAGGGATCCGCTTACTTCCCTGTATAACAGAAGGGGACTTCTGAAATACGGCAATAAGCTTTTGGAAGAAAGCCACGATACAGGCAAATTTGTTTTCGGAATCGGTATAGACTTAGACGAACTTAAGGTTATAAATGATACATATGGGCATGAGGAAGGTGATAATGCCATTCTCCAGGTCTCAAATGCGGTTAAGTATGCAGGCAAAGGATATGAAATCTGTTCCCGTACGGGAGGAGATGAATTCTTCATATTAGGCCTTAGTGAAGATAAGTCGGAAGGCGAAAAGATTGTAAACCGTATATATATGTATCTTAAAGAATACAATAATTCCGGTAAAAAGTCATATAATGTTGATTGCAGCTGTGGCATATATGTTGCCCCTGCAGATAAGGTGCAGTCATTTGAAACGGTTATGAAGTTTGCCGATCAGAGAATGTATACGATTAAAATGAACAAAAAAGCCATAAAATAAACTTATAATATTCCCACAGAGTCATACATTGCCTTTGAAGGGCAAAACCTAAGGCATAAATGTTCTTTGTGGGACATTTTTTGTCAAAATCGGGAAAAAAGTATATTATACTGGACAAAAATTGTTTTTTTATATAGAATCAATCATGTTGGCAAAATGAAAGCTGACTGAATGTGCTTGACATGACAACATTCAGATACTATAATGTACTCAACTGTACTAGTTAAGACAGTACAGTTAATATATGGAAATGGGATAGGTTTAGAGGGACTCGCAATGAAAAATATATTGGAATATCTGGAAAACACAGCTTTTCGTGTTCCGGACAAGGCTGCGGCAAAGGATGAGAAAACACAGTGTACATATTCGGAATTGCTGCACAGGGCAAAAGAAATAGGTTCATTTCTTGCAACGCGTACCGGAGTCAGAAAGCCGGTTGTTGTATTTATGGAAAAGAGCGTAACAGCTCTTGAACTTTTTATGGGAATAGTATATGCCGGAGATTTTTATGTATTGGCTGACCCGTCTTTTCCTAATCAGAGGATTACACAGATTCTTGATGTCCTTCAGACGGAAACTGTTATTACAAAGGATGAATACAGAGATAAGCTGACCGAATGCGGATATAAAGGAGCGGTATTTACTCCCGAAGAAATAGAAAGCCCTGTTAATGATGAACTGCTTGACAGAATCAGAAGAGAGAGTATTGATACAGATCCTCTGTACGGAATTTTCACATCAGGCTCCACAGGAGTACCTAAATGTGTTGTAATATGCCATCGGTCGGTAATTGATTTTATAGATAACTTTACTGATGTGTTTAATATTACAGAAGAGGATGTTATCGGAAATCAGGCACCTTTTGATTTTGATGTGTCCGTTAAAGACATATATTCGTGCCTTAAAACAGGTGCAACCCTTATTATTATTCCAAAAGCATATTTTATGTTCCCGAACAATGTTATTGACATGCTGGATGACAATAAGGTAACAACATTAATCTGGGCGGTTTCGGCATTGTGTCTTCTTAACAGGCTTCACGGACTTAAATATAAGGTTCCGTCTGCCATTAACAAAATAATGTTCAGCGGCGAAATGATGCCTGTGAAACAGATGAATCAGTGGAGAAAATTTTATCCTGATGCAATGTTTGTAAATCTGTACGGACCTACGGAAATAACATGTAACTGTACTTATTATATAGTGGACCGCGAATACGGAGAAGACGAGAAACTTCCTATGGGCAATGCTTTTCCTAATGAAAAAGTAATTCTTCTGGATGAAAATGATCTGGAGATTACAAAGCCGGGCGTAGCCGGCGAGGTCTGCGTGGCAGGTACGGCATTGGCACTGGGATACTACAATAATCCGGAAATGACCATGAAAGCTTTTACGCCTAATCCGCTTAACCGGAATTTTCCCGAAACAATTTACAGGACGGGAGATCTGGCGTCTTATGGTGAGGACGGAAGACTTTATTTTGCCGGACGTAAAGATTTCCAGATTAAGCACATGGGACACAGAATTGAGCTTGAAGAGGTTGATGCTGCGCTCAACAGTGTCTGCGGTGTGGAAAGAGCATGTTCTTTCTTTGATGATAAAAAGAACAAAATAATTGCATTTTATGTGGGAATTGAAAATAAGGGCGAGATTATTGACGGATTAAAGAGCAAGGTTCCTGACTTTATGGTTCCTAATGTTTTTGTCAGAATGGATGAAATGCCACTGACCAAGAATGGTAAAATTGACAGAGCTTATCTGAAAGAACTCTATCAGAACGGAGGAAAACATGGAGCGTAAGGAAATAGAAAAGGTCTGTGGGCAGTTTGATACACCCTGTTATGTATTTGACCTTGATATATTAAAGAACCGGGTTGAGCTTATTAAAGAGGAACTTGGCAGTGAGGTTTCCGTATGTTATGCCATGAAGGCCAATCCTTTTGTAATTAAGCCCATGAATGACTATATTTGTAAATATGAGGTATGCTCTCCGGGAGAATATGAAATATGCCATCGTGCAGGAATTCCTTCCGACAAAATAGTTGTATCGGGTGTAAATAAGACGAATGCATCAATGACCAGAATTATGGAACTCTGTAAGGGTAAAGGCGTGTTTACGCTGGAATCCCCAAGCCATTATGAAATTCTGTCAAAAGTATGCCGGGAAATGAATACCCCAATCCGTGTACTTTTAAGACTTTCAAGCGGCAACCAGTTTGGAATGGACAAAGAAACTCTGGAAAATGTACTTTCCATGGTTATAAATGATCCTAATATGGAACCGGCAGGAATTCATTTTTATTCCGGAACCCAGAAAAAGCAAAAGAAAATTGCCAAAGAGCTGGCAATGCTTGAGGAATACGGTCATTATCTTAATGACAGATTCGGAATTAAACTTGAAGAGCTTGAATACGGACCGGGACTTTCCGTAACATATTTTGAGGCGGACGAACCTATAGATGCCGTACAGGAGCTTAAAGGCCTGCGTGATTTGCTTGGCGGAATAACCGCATTTTCCCATGTTACTGTAGAAATGGGAAGATTTATTGCTACAGGATGCGGATATTACTTCACATCCGTTATGGATGTTAAAAAGACAGATGGCGTCAACTACTGCATCGTAGACGGAGGCATACATCAGCTTAATTACTACGGACAGATTATGGGTATGAAAAAGCCGGTAATGCAATTGATTACCGAATCGTCCGCAGAAGAAGTACCATGGAATATTTGCGGTTCTTTATGTACCGTAAATGATGTAATCCTTAAAGGTGCCATGTTCCCGGAACTTAAAGCGGGAGACTGTTTTGTATTTGAAAATTGCGGAGCTTATTCGGTTACGGAAGGAATGGCATTATTCTTAAGCCGCGAACTGCCGCAGATAATTTTTTATTCAGCTAAAGATGGTTTCCTGGTGGCCAGAAAACCTATGGAAACCAATCTAATAAATTCAATTATGGAGGAAGAATAATGGAAGAGTTAATTGAAATTTTGGAGGAGATTCATCCGGGAGTTGATTATGAAACATGTACTACACTGATAGACGATCATATTCTGGATTCATTTGGAATTTTATCCCTTGTATCTGAAATCGAGGACGCATTCGATGTTGAGGTTGCCCCGGCAGAATTGGTTGCAGAAAACTTCAATTCCGCAAAGAGCCTCTGGGCAATGATTTGCAGATTAAAGGAAGAAGAATAAAGTGTCTTATCATCTTATCAGATATTTTGCAATATTTTTACCGATAGTCATTCTTGTGTATCAGATAATACCTAAGAAGTTCAGATTTGTTGTGCTTCTTGCGGCAAGCTATACATTTTTCTGGATGATAAGCGGTAAACTCCTTATATATCTTGTATGTGCCACATTCCTGACGCATCATATAGGAATATGGCTGGAGAATATAAGTCTTACAACCGATGGCGGGGCAAAGGTTGTTACCCGTAAAAAAAGACAGGTATTGGCATTAGGAGTAGTTATTAATATCGGACTGCTCGTAATTTTAAAGTACTTTAACTTTTTTGGTCAGAATATAACCGGATTACTGAATCTGTTTAATGCAGGTCTGGAATATAAGCCGATTCGCTTTTTTATTCCGATAGGAATATCATTCTACACATTGCAGATTGTATCTTATATTACAGATGTATACAGAGGCACTCAGAAAGCCGAACACAATATTGGCAAAATTGCATTGTATTTAAGCTTTTTCCCTACAATTATGGAGGGACCTATATGCAGATTCGGACAGGTTGCGGATGATTTATATGCGGGAAATAAAATCACATACAAAAATCTGAAATTCGGATACCAGAGAATTCTCTGGGGTCTGTTTAAAAAAATTGTTATTGCGGACAGATTGTATCCGGCGGTAAAGCATATTTTTACCGAGTATGCGAACCTTGACGGTTCAATTATTCTTTTCGGGGCAATATGCTATACCTGCCAGCTTTATATGGAATTTTCCGGATGCATTGACATTGTAATCGGAAGCGGCGAGATCTTCGGAGTTACGATTCCCGAAAACTTCAGACAGCCTTTCATGGCAAAGACTGCGTCGGAATTCTGGCGCCGCTGGCATATTACTTTGGGAACATTTTTCAAGGATTATATTTTTTATCCTGTTTCCCTTGCCAAACCGGTTAAAAATTTTGCCAAGAAAGTCAAAAATAAATTCGGCAGAAATGTAAGTAAGTTTGTGGCTCCTACGGTGGCACTGTTCTGTGTATGGGCATGTAACGGTCTGTGGCATGGTGCTAACTGGACATTTATTTTTTACGGAATGTATTATTTTGTAATTATTTTCATTGAAAATATTACGGAAGAGCCGATTGCAAAACTTACGGCAAAGCTGCATATTGACAGGATGGGTAAACCATACAGGATGCTTCAGTCGGTAAAAATGTTCGCAATAATCATAATTGGCGAGCTTTTCTTTAGGGCTGACACACTTAAAGCCGGATTTACAATGTTTGGCAGGATATTTACCGATTTCCATATTACAAAGCTTTTCTGCAATGTGTTTGCATGTAAACTGGATATTCATGACCTGATTGTAGTGGCATTGGGAATAATTGTTGTTACGGTAGTAGGTGTTTTCAAGGAAAAGAATATTTCCGTCAGGGAAAAGATATCAAACTGGGTAATACCTGCAAGATGGGCGTTCTGGTATGCTGCTATTCTTGCGGTAATAGTTCTTGGCGCTTACGGAAGCGGTTACACTATTGTTGAAATGATTTATGCGGGTTATTAGGAGGAAACAATGAAAAGAGTTAAGAAAATAGCCGGATTAGTTGGTTTCTGGGCCGTTCTTCTTGCAATATTAATTGGTTTATCGCATCTGGCAAAGCCTGTGCGGGAAATATACAATATTAACGGAGTTAAGGACAAAATCAAGTCCGTTCAGGCAGAAAAAGATAACAGTATAGACGTGGTTTTCCTTGGAGACAGCGAGACATACTCTGCATTTAACCCTCTTCAGATTTGGAAAGAGCATGGATATACATCGTATATCCTGGGTACTTCTGCCCAAAGGCTTTGTGACTCCTATGAAATTTTAAAGGAGACCTGTGAAAAACAGAGTCCCAGTGTTGTTGTTCTGGAGGCGAACTGCTTTTACAGATATGCAGGAATCAGTCCGAATCCTGAGGACAAAGAAATAAACGCACTTGGAAAATATCTGCCGATTTTCTATTACCATAACAGGTGGAAAAACATTATTGATGAAAATTCTTTTGACACCTCTTCCAAAAAGATGGAGCGTGTAAGAAAGGGATTTAAATACAGGGATAATGTGGAACCTTATAAGAATGGTGAATGGATGCAGCCTTCGGATGACACGGAAGAGTTCGCTGATCTGGTGGAGGATTATCTTGTCAAAATAAAAGAACTTTGCGACGAGAAAGAAATGACACTTGTTGTTACAAGTGTGCCTGCACCTGCCAACTGGAACAGTGCCCGTCATAATTCCGTTCAGAACTGGGCAGATAAGAATAACATAGAATACTATGACATGAATACAGCCGTGGACGAAATAGGTATTGACTGGCATGAGGATTCAAGAGATTCCGGTAATCATATGAATTATAAGGGCGCCGTAAAAGTAACTTCTTATTTTGGTGAACTTCTGGACAGAAAATTTGATTTTCCGGACAGAAGAGAAGATTCGTATTATGATAACTGGAACGATGCGGTTGAAACCTCGGGTCTGTAATACATAACAGAGGAAATTTATGAGTCGGAGCAAGCCGTTAAAAGATATTTACAAAAAAATAATTGTTATCGCAAGTATTGTCATATTCATTCTCATGACGGTTTTTGTCTTTATATATGTGGGAAAACCGCTAATCCGGTTTGTATCTGAGCCGGAAAAATTCAGGGAATGGGTGGACGAAAGAGGAATACTGGGCCGCCTGGCTTTTCTGGGCATGACAATGCTTCAGGTTATAATTGCCATAATTCCCGGAGAACCTATGGAGCTGGTGGCAGGATATGCCTTTGGAATGTGGGAAGGAACTTTCCTTTGTATCCTCGGTGCCACACTGGGAGGAATACCTGTATTTTTACTTGTAAAGAAATTTGGAATCAAAGCGGTAGAGGTGTTCTTTTCACGGGAAAAGATTGAATCCCTCAAATTCCTTAAAAGTTCTCCCAAAAGAGATTTCTGGATTTTTATTCTGTTTTTTATTCCGGGAACACCCAAAGATTTGCTGAATTATGTGGTGGGCCTTACGGATATGAAACTTGGAAAGTGGCTTATTATAAGCCTTGTTGCCAGAATACCGTCAATTGTCACATCCACGATAGGCGGAGATGCACTGGGCGTACAGAATTATGTTTTTGCCATTATCGTATTCGGCGGAACACTGGTAATCAGCTGCATTGGAATGCTTATTTACCGGAAGATATGTAAAGTGCATGATGAACATGCAAAAGAGAAAAATTAAATTAAGAATTAATATATCAGGCTTTGCCATACAAAAAAACTATGGCAAGGCCTAATTTTTTAATATAATGTAACCATTGAAAATAAATGTATTAAGTTGTAAAATCACAGATGTAGATAAAAGTAAATAACCAAAGAGGTGTTAAAATGCAATACGAACATTCATCACGGCTTGACCATTTCACTACCGGTATTTTTGCGGCATTGGATGAGAAGAAGAACCGCTTAATTAAAGAGGGAAAGACTGTTTATAACCTGTCTGTGGGAACTCCTGATTTTGAACCGCCAAAGCATATTATGGAGGCGGTTGCCGAAGCGGTTATGCAGCCGGAGAATTATAAATATTCTCTGACAGAGCGCCCGGAGCTTTTAGGCGCCA
>JBJENE010000005.1:7298-21205 GCA_051880035.1 Butyrivibrio sp. | reverse complement strand
CGGGAGTTAATTCCACCGCATAAGCGGACGGTGGAATTAACTTTTGAAATTTTCAAAGAATTTTGTTTTGACTAAGATTGGTTGACATTTGTCGAATTTAAGATTATAGTTAATAGTTGGTTAGCGGATAAATTGTGACCGCTAAAAATATGGTAGGATGGAGAAAACTATGGAACTTATTACTTTTCTGATTCTTTTTCCTTTTGTTGTAGCAGGCATCTTGGCTTGCGTAAAGAACAATAAAGTAAGAAAAGGTATTGTGTACATTGGGGCACCGGTTATTATGGCTGCTGCAGTTGCTTTTGCAGTAAAATTTCTTATCAGAGGAGAATCGTTATCTTATCTGCCTCACACAGAATGGATTGACAGAGGAATGCTTGTGGGAGAAATCCTTTTGATGGGATTAATTGTTTGGCTTTCCTTTAAGTATAAAAAATATTATGCGGCAGTACTGTCTGTAGCACAGACCGGGTTGATGGCATGGTTGGAACTTTCAGGATATACTGAGGAGTTTCAGCTGAATCATATTTTCTGCGACAGACTTACTATAGTTATGGTTATTATGATTGGAATTGTCGGTTCGTTAATCTGCATTTATGCTGTGGGATATATGACGGACTATCATGAGCATCACACTGAATTTAAGGACAGAAGAAGATTTTTCTTCGGAATGCTTTTTGTATTTCTTGGAGCTATGTTCGGGCTTGTATTTTCAAGCAATCTTATCTGGATTTATTTTTTCTGGGAGATTACAAGTGTATCATCATTCCTGTTAATCGGATATACGAGAACCCGTGAGGCAATTCATAATTCTTTCAGGGCATTGTGGATGAACCTTTTAGGTGGTGTTGGATTTGCTATTGCCATTGCATATTGTGTTCTTAAACTTGATATAATTAATCTTTCACAGATAACAGAATGCCAGAGCGGACTTGTGATAATACCTGTTATGCTTTTGGCTTTTGCTGCACTTACAAAGTCAGCACAGCTTCCTTTCTCAAGATGGCTTATGGGTGCGATGGTGGCTCCTACGCCTACATCTGCGCTTTTACACAGCGCTACAATGGTTAAGGCAGGTGTTTATCTTTTAATAAGACTTGCTCCGTCAATGAAGGGAAATATGGCGGGAATTACAGTGGCGTTAATCGGCGGATTTACTTTCTTTGTAGCAAGTATCCGCGCAATTATACATAGTGATGGCAAAAAAGTACTTGCGTATTCCACAGTGTCAAATCTTGGACTTATTACGGCGTGTGCCGGAGTGGGATATGATGAGACGGTTTGGGCAGGAATTTTTCTTATGATTTTCCATGCGGTTTCCAAGTCTTTGCTGTTCCAGTCAGTCGGTGCGGTTGAGAATGCAACCGGAAGCAGGGATATAGAGGATATGCACGGATTGATTAAAAGATATCCTTTGTATGCAATCGTAATTACAATCGGAATTTCCGGAATGTTTTTGGCACCTTTTGGTATGCTTATTTCGAAGTGGGCTGCACTTAAGGCTTTTGTAGATGCAGGAAATATTATTCTTGTATTTTTGCTGGCATTCGGAAGTGCAACAACGATGTTTTATTGGACGAAATGGCTTTTAAAAGTGCTTGCATGGCCGGAATATTCGGGCAGACATAAAAATACTACCTCAAGGGGACAGTGGTTATCACTTGTGGGACACGCATCTATAATGGTTATTCTTGTTATAATGTATCCTCTGATTTCCAATGTTTTTATGCAGCCGATGTTAAATTCTATTTACGGATATGAAGTTCCTCAGGTTCTTAGCAGTACGGACATGGTAATTATGTGTATCATGATTGTTGCAATTTTTATTGTTCCTTTTATTTCATGGCTGGTTTCAAGGAAAGCGGATGTGAAGGAAGGGCATGCATATATGTCCGGAATCAGTACTGATTCGGGAAGAAAGTTTGTGGATTCTTTTGGTGATAAGAAAGAGATGTATCTGGCAAACTGGTACCTTCTTGACATGTTTGGTGAAAATAAATTTTTGCGTCCTGCAACCATTATTGCTACCGTGGGTCTGATTGTAGGAATGGTAATTACGATAGGAGGTGCATTGTAATGGGTAAATTATTAAGCGCATTTATCGGTATTGCGGCATACATTATTTTTGCACCGGTTATAGGATGCTTTCTGGCCGGATTAGACAGAAAAATAACGGCAAGAATGCAGGGCAGAAAAGGGCCTTCAATATGGCAGCCGTTATATGATATAAGGAAGCTTTTTTCAAAAGAGACGATAATTGTTAACAAAACACAGTTTGTACATGTATGCTGTTTCCTTGTTTTCATGATTGTAACGGGAGCATTGTTCTTTGGCGGATTTGATATACTTTTGGTGTTCCTTTCACTTACTACTGCGGCAATGTTTTATGTGTTTGCGGCATCAAGCACCAACTCACCGGTTTCAATGATGGGAGCTAACAGAGAACTTTTACAGATGCTTTCATATGAACCTATGGTTCTTTTGGTGGCGGTTGGTCTGTATATGGCCCAGGGAACATTTGAGGTTAGGGAAATTATCGGAATGGACCTGCCTGCAATTGTTAAGCTGCCGGGAGTGTTTATCGGATTTGTGGCAATTCTGACAATTAAATTCAGAAAGTCACCTTTTGACCTGAGTACATCACACCACGCACATCAGGAACTTGTAATGGGTATAAGTACTGATATGTCAGGTAAAATGTATGGTCTGATTGAACTTTCACACTGGTATGAAAATGTATTTCTTTTTGGTGTTGTAGCATTGTTCTTTACATTCAATTCGGTGTGGAGCATTCCTCTTACTGCATTAGGACTGTTTTTGGTATTTTTTATAGAAATATTAATTGATAACATAAATGCAAGAGTGAAATGGGATTTTATGATTAAATTTGCATGGTCTGTTACTATTTTTGCGGCAGGAACCAATCTTTTGGTATTGCAGTATTTTTTGTAGGAGGAAGGAAAAATGGCTAAAATTTCAAAATCTCCGTGGCTTATCCATTATGACGGTTCAAGCTGTAACGGCTGCGATATAGAGGTGTTAGCATGTCTTACACCGGTGTATGATGTGGAAAGATTCGGTATAATCAATACAGGTGATCCGAAGCAGGCAGATATTCTTCTGATAACCGGCGGAGTTAATTCCCAGAATAAAGCTGTTGTTGAGCAGATTTATGAGCAGATGCCTAACCCTAAGGTGGTTGTGGCTGTAGGAATATGTGCGTGCAGCGGAGGCGTATTCAGAGAGTGCTATAATATATTAGGCGGAGTTGATACGGTAATACCGGTTGATGTGTATGTTCCGGGATGTGCTGCAAGACCGGAATCAATAATTGACGGTGTTGTAAAGGCTTTGGGAATATTGCAGCAGAAACACGAAGAAATGAAGAAAAAATGACGGAGGCGCCGGAATGAGAGAACAATATGACATGATTAATATTGAGCCGGGTGATTTGGCGTTAAAGACTCTTGAGCACAAGCGCAACGGCGAAAGACTGGGACAGATATGTGCAGTCAGAATTGAAAACGGATATGAACTTTTATATTCATTTATTAAAGATTATCATATGACCAATTATAAGATTGTAATTGACGAAGATACTGAAATTGTCAGCATAAGTGATGTATATCCTACAGCAATGCTTTATGAGAATGAGATGACAGAATTATTCGGGGTCAGAATCAAGTATATTAACCTGGATTACCATAACAAGTTATTCAGACTTAATCAGGAAACACCTTTTAAATAAAGTTTTAAGGTCCGGTAATTCCGGACGGTAAGGAGCAGAAATGGCAAAAAGAAGTGTTGTCCCTTTTGGACCGCAGCATCCCGTATTACCTGAACCGATTCATCTTGACCTGGTATTGGAAGATGAAAGGGTAGTGGAGGCGATTCCTTCAATCGGATTTGTTCACAGAGGATTGGAGAAGCTGATAGAGAAAAAGGATTTTAATGATTATCAATATGTAATAGAAAGAATCTGTGGAATATGCAGTTTTATGCACGGTATGAGCTACTGTGAAGCTCTGGAACGCATTTTTGATGTGGAGATTCCTGACAGGGCAAAATACCTGAGAACAATATGGTGTGAGATGTCAAGACTTCACAGCCACATGTTATGGCTGGGACTGTTGGCCGATGCTTTCGGTTTTGAAAGTCTTTTCATGCAGAGCTGGCGTATGAGGGAAAAAATTCTTGATATGTTTGAGGCATCTACGGGTGGTCGTGTTATTTTTTCCGTAAATAAAATCGGTGGTGTTCTTAAGGATATGGACAGCAGTATGTTAAAATCCTTTGTAGAGACTTTCGACAGCATGGAAAAAGACATGAAATCGCTTGTAAATGTGTTCTTAAATGATTATACCGTAGGTTCCAGACTGAAGGGCGTAGGTATTCTTACAAAGCAGGAGGCTATTGACTTAGGAGCCGTAGGTCCGATGATGAGAGCCAGCGGAATTGCCGTAGATACAAGAAAACTCGGTTATGAAGCATACGGAAATATTGACTTTGACATTATTACAAGTAATGATTGCGATTGCTACGGAAGATGTGAAGTAAGAATTAAAGAGATATTCCAGTCTTTTGATATAATAAGACAGGCGGTTGATAAAATACCGCAGGGAGACATTGCAATTCAGGTTAAGGGAACTCCGAACGGAGAAGCATTTAACCGTGTTGAGCAGCCTAGAGGCGAGGCAATATATTATGTTAAAGCTAACGGCTCCATGTTCCTTGACAGGTGCAGAGTGAGAACTCCGACATTTACAAACCTTGAACCGCTTATTAAGACACTTCAGGGCTGCCAGTATGCAGATGTTCCGATTCTGATTCTGACAATAGACCCATGTGTAAGCTGTACGGAAAGGTAGGTGTGGATATGGCATTTATGAATTTTTCCAAGATAGCATTTAAAAATCTTTTTTCAAAGCCGGCCACAGAAAAATATCCTTTTGAAGCAAAAGAGTATCCTGAACGATACAGAGGAAGGGTTGTAATTGATATTGAAGACTGTGTTCTTTGCGGTCTCTGTGCCAAAAGATGTCCTGCTAATGCCATTACGGTTGACAGGGAGAAGAAGACCTGGACAATCGAAAGAATGTCCTGTGTCCAGTGTTCTCATTGCGTAGACAGCTGTGCCAAAAAATGCCTTCATATGGAACAGAAATATACCGAGCCTGCAGAAAAGAAGGTTACGGATGTGTTTACCAAGCCGGAAGAGGAGACAAAGAAAGCGGCCGGAGGAAAGCCTCAGGCAGATACTTCGGTATGTGTATTTTGTACCCTCTGCGCCAAAAACTGTCCTGTAGGCGCTCTGACTGTTGACAGAGCAGAGAAAAAGTGGGAGCTTAATAAGGAAACATGTGTGGGCTGCGGATTATGTGCATCAAAGTGCCCTAAGAAATGTATTGAAATGAAATAAAAGAGTGTGAAAATATGACTAAACGGATTACCGTATATGGGCTTGTCCAGGGTGTGGGCTTCAGACCGTATGTATTGCGGCTTGCAATAAGCCTGGGGCTTACAGGATATGTCCAAAATACAGGTGGTATTGTTGAGATTTGCATTCACGGAGAAAATAGTGCGCCGGACGAATTTGCCCGGCGCCTTTTGGCATTTTTACCGGAGGGTGCAAGAGTTGACAGACTTGAAATTGAAGAAATTAAAGAGCTGCCGGAAGAGTACGCCGGTAACTTCAGTATAATTGAAAGCAATGAACGAAGCGAAAAAGAGCTTCCTTGTATCCCTGCGGATATAGGAATCTGCGCAAACTGCGGGAAAGAGCTTTTTGATGTACAAAACAGGCGCTTTGGGCATCCGTTTATAAGCTGTACCGACTGCGGCCCCCGCTACAGTATAATTGATAAAATTCCTTATGACAGGCAGAATACGGTTATGAGTGAATTTGCTCTTTGTAAGGACTGCAGGAAGGAGTATGAGACCACTGATGACAGACGATGTTATGCCCAGACTGTTGCATGTCACGATTGCGGACCAAAGCTTTTTTATAATAAAACATCAGATTCGGCAATTGAAAGGTGTGTAAATGATTTAAAAGCCGGAGAAGTGGTGGCTGTTAAAAATATCGGCGGATACCATTTCGTATGCGATGCGGAAAATGAGTCGGCAGTCCGTAAACTTCGTGAAATCAAACTTCGTGAAGCCAAACCGTTTGCACTTATGTTTGCCTGTGTGGATACTGCAAAAGAATATTGCAGAATTTCCCCGAAAGAGGAGGAACTTCTTGCCGGCCCTGCAAGGCCTATTGTGCTTGTGGATAAAATAAAAGATCCTGCACCATCCGCATGCAAAGAAAGTAACAGCATCGGAGCAATGCTCCCTGCCGATCCGATACAGATGATGCTTATGAAATACTTTAAGGTCCTTGTTATGACAAGCGGAAATATTTCCGGAGAACCTATAATTATCAAAGACGATACTATGGAAAATCTGGCAAAGGAAAAGAGCTTTTGCGTTCTCAATCATAACAGGGAGATCAGGGTTCCTCTGGATGATTCCATTGTAAGGGTTGTTAAAGGCCGGATTCAGATGGTACGCCGTGGGCGAGGTTATGTTCCTTTACCTGTCACAATAAAGGATGCCGGATTTGAAAATATGTTTGCGGCAGGAGGGGATCTGAAAGCATCTTTTGCCGTTGCATGCGGGGAAAAAGTTATTTTCAGCCAGCATTTCGGAGACCTGATAAATCCGCTTGTGATGAAAGCATACCGGGAAAACAGAGAACATATGTGGGAATTGTATGATTTTGTCCCGCAGAAAATTGTTGCAGATATGCATCCGTTATATTTTTCTTCCAAAGAAGCGTCAAAGCTTGGCGAACCTGTAACCGTACAGCATCATCTTGCACACATTGCATCCGTGGCTGCCGAATGGGGACTGGATGACAATTTCACAGGGATAGCACTGGACGGAACAGGATACGGAACGGATGGAAATGTCTGGGGCGGAGAAGTCTTTGAGGTTACTGACAGAAAAGTTTACAGGAAATTTCATTTACAGAATGTAGAGGTGGCAGGTGGCGATGAGGCCGCCGTAAACGGAAAACTGCTGCTTTGGTCATATCTGGTGCATTCAGGGTTGACATCTTCGGAAGAAGAATTTAACATAGTCAGAAAGGCTGTAGAACAGCATATTAATACGGTAAAAACCTCCAGCATGGGCAGACTTTTTGATGCGGTAAGTGCAATGTTAGGCGTCAGCATGTGTAACAGATTTGAAGGGGACAGTGCAACTGCCCTGGAAAACAAGGCTAAAGAATATATGAATAATAATCCGTATCCATTATCCTTACCTCTTGACGGTAATGAGTTCATGGTTGACAGCCTTTTCGTTCAGATTAAGGATGCCATAAATAATGGAATCGAAACATCCTGTATTGCTGCCGGATTCCATGAGGCTGTAGCCGGGATGATTCTGGAGGCGGCAAGGGGCTGTAAGAGCCGGAATGTGGTATTGTCAGGCGGAGTTTTTATGAACAGAATTCTATTGGATAGAAGTATGGAATTACTTGAAAATGAAGGATATCATGTATATATTAACAGCCAGGTTCCGCCTAATGACGGAGGAATAGCTTTAGGACAACTATGGCTTGTAGCAAAGGAGTGGGAATTATGTGTGTAGCTGCACCGGGCAAAGTAATATCTGTTGAAGACGGATATGCCAAAGTAGATTATGACGGTAATATTATAAAGGCGCATGCCGGAATAGTAAGTGTTAAACCGGGAGATTATGTTCTTGTGCATGCCGGGATGATAATCCAGACCATAAAACAGCAGGAAGCAGAGGAAATGACGGCTCTTTTTAAGGAACTGGAGGAAATTTAATGCAGAATCTTTCAGATATCAAAAAAGAATTATCAGAATATGACGGAGAACAGCTTACATTCATGGAGGTGTGTGGTACACATACTGCAGCAATTTCGGAAAATGGTATTGTAAATATGCTGTCTCCTAAGATAAAACTGATTTCCGGACCGGGTTGCCCTGTGTGTGTGACAGTTGCATCATATATTGACAGACTTGTTGAGTTGTCAAAAGAACCGGGAACCTGTGTAGTCACATTTGCAGATATGATACGCGTCAGAGGAAGCCAAAGCAATCTCATGGAGGCTATGGCAGACGGCGGCAGGGTAAGAATGATATACTCCCCTTTGGATATACTCGGATATGCAAGAAAAGAGCCGGATATCCAATTCGTTTTTGCGGCGGTGGGATTTGAAACGACTACTCCGGTATATGCAATTCTTATGGAAGAAATGATAAAAGCCGGAATTAAAAACATCAGACTTCTTACGGCATTAAAAACAATGCCTGCTGTAATAGAAAGAGTCTGCGAGACATCTTCGGGGATTTCCGGTTTTCTGGCGCCGGGACATGTGGCGGCGGTAATAGGAAGCGAACCTTTTGTACCCCTTGCACATAAATACGGAGTACCGTTTGTTGTGGCAGGATTTGAAGGCGAAGAGCTTCTTGCGGCATTATGTGCGCTTGTAAGGCTTCATAACAGACCGGAAGTGGTAAATATGTATCCAAGGGTAGTTACCGCCGAAGGAAATAAGAATGCCTATGACAAGGTACACAGGTTTTTCCAACCCTGTGATGCTGCGTGGAGAGGTCTTGGAATAATACCTGAATCAGGAATGATACTAAAGGATGAGTTTAAAGAATATGATGCCGGAAGCAGAAGCCTTACAGAAGATTTCCTTTATGACAAAGGATGTTCCTGTCCTGATGTAATAACAGGAAAAATTTCTCCTACGGATTGTCCGCTTTACGGCAAAGTATGTACACCTGACACGCCGAAAGGAGCCTGCATGGTGTCCCAGGAAGGCAGCTGTTTTAATTATTTTATTAATAAAAGAGGTTGATTATGAAAATAACAATGTCACACGGCGGTGGCGGCAGAAGCACCAAAGAGCTGATTGATAAGATTTTTGCAAATAAATTTTCCAATCCGGTATTGAATGAAATGGAAGACTGTGCAGTCATACCGGGCAATAAAAAGATAGCCATGACTACTGACAGCTTTGTGGTAACACCTTTAATATATCCGGGAGGAGATATCGGAAGACTGTGCATATGCGGTACCGTAAACGACCTTCTTATGCGCGGAGCTGTTCCCCAATATATTACCTGCGGATTTATAATAGAAGAAGGAACGGAAACCGAACTTCTTGAAAAAATAGCAGATTCCATGGCGGCAACAGCAAAAGAAGCAGGAGTAATTATAGTGGCCGGAGATACCAAAGTAATAGAGGGAAACGGCGGTCTGTATATAAACACGGCAGGAGTAGGTTTTGTTGATGAAAATATAAACATATCCGGCACATTATGTAAACCGGGAGATGCTGTTATTTTATCGGGAAGTCTGGGAGAACATCATGCAACGGTTTTAAGCTGCAGGATGGGTCTTTTAAATACCATCGAAAGCGACAATGCACCTCTTAATGAAATGGTTACGGGGCTGTTAAAAGCAGGAATCCATGTTCATGCCATGCGTGATGTTACAAGAGGAGGGCTTGGAACTGTGCTTAACGAACTGGCGGATGCCGGAAAATGCGCAATTGAGCTTAATGAAAAGGACATTCCGGTTGCAGATAATGTAAAGGCTTTTACCAAAATTCTGGGTCTTAATATTCTGCACATGGGGAACGAAGGAAAAATGGTTGCAATCCTTCCAAAAGATGAGGCAGAGGATGCTCTTGCTGTTATAAGGAAAAGCAGATACGGTGAGAATGCAGCAATCATAGGAAAGGTAACAAACGGAAGCGGAGTGTGCCTTAATACTGCACTTGGCGGAGTGCGTACGGTTACCGAACTGATAGGAGAAGGATTGCCAAGAATCTGTTAAAAATGCATAATTTCATAAAAAACTCTCATATTAAAACTATATTTAATAAATTTTTAAGGAGGAGTTTTTATGAATGAGGACAGCATTAAGTTATTGAAAGAATGCAATACCGGATGTAAATATGCAACTGACAGCATGGAACAGATTCTTCCGTATATCAGTAATGCAAGGTTGAAAAAGCTTGTTGAAGATTATAATAAAAAACATATTTCAATAGGTGACGAATGCCATCAGAAACTTAATGAAGCGGGAAAAGATGAAGAGGACCCCGGCAAAATAAGCAGGGCGGCAGCATGGCTTGGAACAGAAGTAAAACTTATTATTGACAGTGGAAGCGACCGGGTTGCCGAAATTCTTATAGACGGCTGCAATATGGGAATTAAATCCATCAGCCGTTTTTTTAATAAATATAAGGATGCGGATTCGGAAATAAAGGATCTGGTATACGAACTGATAAGCATCGAACAGGATTTTATGAATGAGCTTTTGAGCTTTCTGTAACGAAAAGTATTGTTTGACATTGTTTTAAAATAGGATTACCATATAAAAAATAAAATAAAAAACAAAGGAATGAGAATAAATGAACCAGATATTTAAAGACCGTCGTAATCTTACTATGCTTATGGACTTTTATGAACTCACAATGAGCAACGGTTATTTTGTAAAAGGAATGAAAGATAAAACAGTTGTTTTTGATATGTTTTACAGAAAAAATCCGGATGAAGGCGGATTTGTCATTGCGGCCGGACTTGAGCAGCTTGTGGAATATGTTCAGGGACTTTCATTTACGGATGCTGATATTGATTATTTAAGGAGCAAAAATCTTTTCGATGAAAAATTTCTTGAATACCTTAGAAATTTCAAGTTCAAAGGAGATATATATGCGGTTCCGGAAGGAACAATAGTATATCCGAATACACCTTTGGTTACTGTTGTTGCGCCGTTAATAGATGCACAGCTCCTTGAAACAATGCTTCTTTTGACAATTAATCACCAGTCACTTATTGCAACCAAAGCCAACCGAATTGTAAGGGCAGCAGGAAAGGCTTCCGTTATGGAATTCGGAGCGAGAAGAGCCCAGGGCGGTGATGCGGCAATTTACGGCGCAAGAGCTTGTTACATCGGAGGCGTAGGTGCTACTGCAACGGTTATTTCCGATGAAATGTTTGGCGTCCCTGCAGTGGGAACAATGGCACATTCGTTTGTCCAGTTTTTTGATACTGAGTATGAGGCATTTAAGACTTACGCAGAAATATATCCTGACAGCTGTACATTACTTATTGATACCTATAATGTTCTTGAAAGCGGTATTCAAAATGCAATAAAAGTTGCAAAAGAAGTGCTTGAGCCAATGGGAAAAAGGCTTAAGGGCGTAAGAATTGACAGCGGAGATCTTGCTTATCTGACAAAAAAAGTCAGAAAAATACTTGATGCGGCAGGATGCGAGGACTGTAAAATCGTTGTTTCCAACAGTATCGACGAATATCTTATTACTTCATTAAATGAGCAGGGTGCAAGAATTGATTCATACGGTGTTGGCGAAAGAATGATTACTGCCAAGTCCGAGCCTGTCTTTGGCGGAGTGTACAAGCTTGCAGCTGTTATGTCGGACGACGGCTCTTTTGAACCAAAGATTAAAATTTCCGAGAATGTTGAAAAAATTACCAATCCGGGATTCAAGACTCTCTGGAGAATATACGATAAAGAAACGGGACATGGTATTGCGGATGTAATTACTCTTGCAGATGAAGAAATTGATCCGACAAAGCCTTACCCTTATATGGATGAGAAGAAGCCTTGGAAGAGAAGAAAATTTACAAACTTTACCTGTGAAAAGCTCCAGAAGCAGATTTTTAAGAACGGAGAACTGGTATACAAACTCCCAACCCTCAAGGAAATCCAGGAAAAAGTTAAGACACAGCTTGCCACAACCGTATGGCCTGAAGAGCAGAGATTTGAAAATCCGCATGAACATTATGTAGATTTGTCAATGGAGTTGTACAGGATTAAGCAGGAGATGCTTTCCAAATTCTCTTGATGAAATTTTATAAATAATGCTTGACAAGTGAAATTTAACATTGTAGAATCATTGTGTTGCGGTGATTCTGCAATGTATGCGCTGGTAGCTCAGCTGGATAGAGCACATGGCTACGGACCATGGTGTCGGGGGTTCGAATCCTCTCTGGCGCGCTTATAGGACCTGTCATATATGGCAGGTCTTTTGTGTATACGGATGTTTATATTCTGCCGGATACAGGATGCATGGAAACCCTACCCATTACTTATAGGAGAAACTGATGAACAATAAGAAAAAAGTGATAATCAGGACAGTAGCTTATCTGTTTATTATTGCACTTATGGGATTTATTCTCTGGTATATTTTTAAGGATTCCATCGGGGATATTGCATGCCAGCTTTCAAATACGAAACCGTGGATGCTATTTTTGATGATTTTACTCGGAAATATGTATTATGTAATTGATGCCACAATTTATATGCTTATTTTCAAAAGAGAGAAATATTACATGAATTTCGGCAGGCAGATGATTCTTGCTTACATGAGTATTTTTTATAATGTTACAACATTCGGAGCAGGAATTAAGCCGGGGCAGACACTGTATCTCAACCGTAAGGGAATGGATGCAGGAACCGCATTCGGTATAACTACAATGCCGTATGTATTTCATAAGCTTATAATAGTTGCCTATGCACTGGTCATGCTTTTGTTCAACAACCGGTTTGTGGTAAAGAACTTTTCATCCACATTCGGTTACATATACATAGGGGTCGGACTTAATCTGGTAATTGTTGTTTTCCTGTTCCTTCTGTGTGCTTCGGAGAAATTCCATAAGCTCGTATATAAGCTTCTGGATAAAATCCTCAAAAAAGAAAAGGCTGTTCCGGTCAGGGAAAAGATAAAGTATCAGGTAAATAAACTGCGGGAAGGCACCTTAAAGATTATCAAAACTCCAAGCCTTTGGCTTAAAATGAGCGTACTTAATATAATAAAAATGAGCTGCTGGTATGTAATTCCCGTTATTGCGATTTATGCGGCAGGGGGAAGCCTCGGTAATGTTACTATATCCCAGGCGCTTACGGTTACGGCGCTTATGCAGCTTCTTATGGGCGTTATTCCTACATCCGGCGGTGTGGGTTCACTGGAAGTTGTATTTTCATTGCTTTTTGCGGTGGTATTCGGTAAGATAATGGCGGGCTCAAGCATGGTATTATATCGTGTCTCTACATATTATGTACCGTTCCTTATAAGTATAATTACAATGGTTATGTCAGGGTATGATATGAAGCATGATAAAATAAAAATATATAAATAACCTGTTTGAAAGAGCACTTGCGTTTAGTTGATGCTCGTAAGGGTGCTAGGGCTGCGGGAGAACGCAGCCCAAGAACCCACGGCATCAAAAATCTTTCAAACAGGTTATTTATATCTTCTGACACCATGCCCCTCAAGGGCGCTTCCGACCTGCTTTTGCAGGCCGTTTGCTCGTTAAAGACGCAAGAAACAAATGTCTGCTTTGCATCCGCTTGTTTCCTTGCGCTTTATTCTTCGCAAACCTGCGCCCTTTCGGGCATATTTACTAATCTGTTTTCATAGGTTGTTTGTATCTTTTTATCCATGCCCTTCAAGGGCACTTATGGCCTGCTTTTGCAGGCCGTTTGCTCGTTAAAGACGCAAGAAACAAATGTCTGCTTCGCATCCGCTTGTTTTCTTGCGTTTTATACTTCGCAAACCGTGCCCTTTCGGGCATATTTACTAATCTGTTTTCATAGGTTGTTTACTTCTTCTGACACCATGCCCTTCAAGGGCGCTTCCGGTCTGCTTTTGCAGGCCGTTTGCTCGTTAAAGACGCAAAAACAAATATCTGCTTCGCATCCGCTTGTTTTCTTGCGTTTTATACTTCGCAAACCATGCCCTTTCGGGCATATTTACTAATCTGTTTTCATAGGGTGTTTGTATCTTTTTATTCATGCCCTTCAAGGGCACTTATGACCTGCTTTTGCAGGCCGTTTGCTCGTTAAAG
>JBJENE010000005.1:0-7198 GCA_051880035.1 Butyrivibrio sp. | reverse complement strand
CATGCCCTTCAAGGGCACTTATGACCTGCTTTTGCAGGCCGTTTGCTCGTTAAAGACGCAAGAAACAAATGTCTGCTTCGCATCCGCTTGTTTTCTTGCGTTTTATACTTCGCAAACCTGCGCCCTTTCGGGCATATTTACTAATCTGTGTTTCAGGTTGGTGTCTTTTTCTTTACAAGTGGGGAGCGGAAAATGAATATGGACAAAATATGCTGTTTAAAAGAACAGTTGCGCAAATAGTTGCGCAAGATAAACGGGTACTCTGAGGAATATATATGATACATATAAAAGCAATAATTTAGTAAAAATGCACAAAAAAGTTTGTAATACAATATAAAAATAAGACATTGACAACAAAATATTTCCTTTGTATACTCAAATTACAGAACAAATAAATGTGCGGAAAATGCGCAAATAGTTGCGCAAAGAAAGGAGAAGGGCATGACAAAGGGAATACTTAAAAAAATGCTTGCGGGAGTATTAACAGCGGCAATGGCACTTTCAATGTGTATTACCGGCGGCAGTTTTGGCAATGTTGAAAAAGCAGAAGCTGCAACATCTGTTTCAGGGGTTTCCACTGTGTCTAATATGCCAAGTGGGTTTGCAAGAGGTGTAGATATTTCAGAGGTTATTGCGTTGGAAAATAGTGGTGCGTCCTATAAGTATCTGGACGGAACTTCAGGCGATATCTTTGATATTCTGGCAGGTGCAGGAGTTAATTATGTAAGAATCCGTGTATGGAACAATCCATATGATTCATCATCACCTTATAAGGGATACGGAGCCGGTAACTGCGACCTGTATAATGCAAAAGTACTTGGTAAAAGAGCTACGGATGCAGGAATGAAGGTATTTATCGACTTCCACTATTCGGATTTCTGGGCAGACCCTGCCAAACAGTTTGCTCCTAAAGCATGGGCAAATTACAGCCTGGCATACAAAAAGGATGCAGTATACAATTTTACTTATGATTCTGTTAAAGAACTTTTGGACTACGGCGTAGATGTAGGAATGGTTCAGATTGGTAATGAAACCAACGGTTCAATGGCCGGCGTCGGCGGATTATATGACGGTACATGGGATCTGAGCTCAGGTGTGGCTGCACTTATGCAGCAGGGATGTTACGCAGTAGATGACATAAATAAAGCATACGGAAAGTCAATTTTAAAAGTTGTTCATTTTACAGATCTTCTTGAACACGGTAAATGGTATGCCGAATGTCTTAATACACAGGGCGTTGATTATGATGTATTTGCTACTTCATTTTACCCGATGTGGCATGGTTCAACAAGTGACCTTGCCGATACACTCAAATATATTGCTACTACATATAATAAGAAGGTTCTGGTTGCAGAGACAGCTTATCCTTATACATATACCAATAATGATTCAGAAGGAAATAATATATCCGGTTCATCATCCATGAATTATACCAATTACAGTGTAAGCGTTAGCGGACAGGCGCAGGCTTTGAAGGAAGTTTTCGAGGCGGTTGCATCTATTAATGCTACAAAGTCAGGATATGGACTTGGAGCATTCTACTGGGCTCCTGAATGGATTGCCGTAAGCAGTTCCACATGGGGAACATATGGATCAGGATGGGCATCATCTTCTTCCGGAAATTATGAGAAATTATATAGTTCTTCCGTAAATTATTACTCAACAACAGACCGTGGTTCTTCATGGGATAATATGACATTGTTTGATGCAAACGGTCAGGCAATGAAGTCACTTTATGTATTCAATGATATACGTGGTGTCAATAGTACCACATCCTCAGGAAGCAGCAGTTCCTCAAGCAGTACATTGGACGGAACATATTATATAAAGAGCTATTACAGCGGAAAGTATCTTGATGTGGCCAATGGTTCTTCATCAAATAATGCTAATATCCAGCAGTGGTATTATAACGGAGGCAGCGCACAGAAGTTCAAACTTGTTTCGGCGGGAGACGGATACTATTATATATACACCGGAGCTTCCGGATACTCTAAAGTTGTGGATGTTGCGGGAAAGAGTACGGCGGACGGTGCCAATATACTTCAGTATTCATATAAAGGAACCGCAAACCAGAAATTTAAAGTGGTTGAGGTATCATCCGGAGTGTATGCAATTAAAACCGGAATTACATCCGGAAATTCATGCCTGGATGTGTATGGCTGGAGTACGGCAGCAGGCGGAAACATTGCCCAGTGGACATATTGGGGCGGTGCTTGCCAGCTTTGGTATCTTGAATCAGCCAATTAACAGATTTACATAACAGAAACTAACAGGGTATCTGTGATAATGACAGATACCCTGTTTTTCATTTTAAACGGGAAAATAGGCAACGGGGGGAACCGTTGCCTATTTAATGAGGGGAGTATAAATAATTAATAAGGGGTTTGTAGGAAACAAATCCGTACATTTCCTACATTTGTTATTATAGGGGAAATTGTCGAAAAATGCAACACCTTTTTTTGAAAAAAGTCAAATATTTTTTTGAATATCAGATAATAATATCTGTATCGGGACAGGAAGGAGAAGAATATACTGTATTATAGTCTTTGGATGAGGGTATATTGGGGGAAAAATGCTTCGATTTGAAACAATCTCTGCTCAGGAAATAGAAAAATACATCAACGACAAGCGGGCTTTGATAATAGATGTCCGCGATTATGAAAAATTTAATCAGGGACATATCGAAAATGCCATCTGTATTCCGTTTGAAAAACTTGAAAGAGAATATAATAAAATGCCAAGAGATCTTATTCTCGTCCTTTATTGTGAAACGGGAGGAACGGGCATGCTGGCTGCGAAGGAACTTTTTGACAGGGGATATGTGGTAAAAGTGCTTGTAGGCGGAATAAAAGGATATCATGGCAAACATATTGTGAGAGAATAAACTCATTGACACCGGTGGCGGAATAGAATTATTATATACATCAGAGAGTGAGGAATAAGAACACAGATGAAAACATTTCCTATAGTTTTGCCGTGCCATTTCGGACTTGAAGCTGTTCTGAAGCGTGAAGTTTATGATATGGGATATGATATTGAAAAAGTTGAAGACGGACGCGTGACCTTTATTGGAGATGCGGATGCGGTGTGCCGTGCAAATATTTTTCTGCGGACCGCAGAGAGAGTTTTGATATGCGTGGGCAAATTTAAGGCATTAACATATGATGAACTTTTTGAAAATGTAAAGGCATGTCCATGGGAGGAGTTTATTCCCCGTGACGGCAGATTCTGGGTGGCTAAGGCCAATACGGTGAACAGCAGGCTTTACAGCCCGTCCGATATCCAGTCCATTGTAAAAAAAGCCATGGTGGAAAGAATGAAGCCGTATTATAATACAGACTGGTTTGAAGAGAACGGTGCGGATTATCCGGTAAGGGTGTTTATTAATAAGGATGAGGTTTCGGTGTGTCTTGATACAACCGGGGATTCATTACATAAAAGAGGTTATAGGACACAGGCAGGAAAGGCTCCTATTTCCGAAACCCTGGCGGCGGCGCTTATACTTCTTACCCCTTGGAAAGGGAACAGGATTCTTGTGGACCCGTTCTGCGGAAGCGGCACATTTCTTATAGAAGCTGCCATGATTGCGGCCAATATTGCACCGGGAATGAATCGTACTTTTACCGCGGAGAAGTGGACTAATTTCATAGACAGACAGCTTTGGTATGATGCGGTAAGTGATGCAAGGGATATGATTAATGACGATATAAATCCTGATTTGCAGGGATATGATATTGACGGCGAAGTAATTAAAATCGCAAAAGAGAATGCGAAAAGAGCCGGTGTTGACAAATGGATTCATTTTCAACAGAGACCGGTATCCGAATTATCCCACAAGGGAAGTTACGGTTTTATCATTACCAATCCTCCTTACGGCGAGAGACTGGAGGAAAAAGAAAATCTTCCGGGTATATACAGTGAATTCGGCAACAGGTTTAAGCAGCTTGACACATGGTCGGCTTATCTTATTACTTCATATGAAGATACGGAAAAATATTTTGGCAGGAAGGCCGATAAAAATCGTAAGATATATAACGGAATGATAAAAACATTCTACTATCAGTATATAGGACCAAAGCCACCTGTAAAGAAATAGCATATGTGGGGAATGCACATGAAAAAAAGAAAGAAAATTTACCTTATATTAGTTTTGGTAATAGCTCTTGTTTTGGGAATTAAATACATGTCATCATTATATGATGTTAAAATTGTTCCGGGAATGACTACCATGGTTCGGGCTAATGAGTGGAACTCACTCATCTCGGACAAGGTTAATGAAGAGAAGATTTCCGTATATGTTGACGGTAAAATGACGGAAGTGGATAAATCAGACATTTTTATGAATGATGATATGGAAGTTATGATTAACTGCAGACTTCTTACACCTTTGTTTTCCTGCGCCGTAAACCGCCAGTATACAAGTACGGTTGTAGTTGAAAAAGCAGATAAACAGCTTATTATTACAGCCGGAGCCGATATAGTTGTTTCCGGCGGAAAAGAAATCAGTGTAAAATCCAAGGCCCAAATTGTGGATGGTGAAATTTTTATTCCTGCTTCATATATAAGTACTTTTCTTTCGTATCAGTTTGAGTGGGATTACAGAAATCTGTCTGCTGAATTTACCAATCAGAAGCCTGATGAAAAAATCTATCCTTATTATTATAGTTACAGGGACAGCAACAAAATATCAAGAGTGAAGAATCAGAAGGACCTGGGAACATGCTGGGCTTTTGCGTCACTTACTGCTCTTGAATCTACAATGATGCCGGAGAACCGTGAGGATTTTTCGGAAGATCATATGAGCTGTCACAATGGTTACAACCTTGACCAGAGTCAGGGCGGAACATACAATATGTCAATGGCATATCTTGCATCCTGGATGGGACCTGTAAGGGAAAGTGATGACCCGTATGGGGACGGAATTTCTCCGGACGGTCTGGAAGCTGCATATCATGTGCAGGAAATGCAGATAATATCAAGTAAGAATTATGACGGAATCAAAAAAGCGGTTTTTCTGTACGGAGGTGTACAGAGCTCATTGTACATGTCACTTTCTGATTCTTACGGAAACAGCTCTGCGGCATATAATGCAGATACAAGCGCATATTGCTATATAGGAACTGAAAAAGCCAACCATGATGTGGTTATAATAGGATGGGATGACGGATATCCGGCGTCTAATTTTGCCACGCAGCCTGAAGGCGATGGTGCATTTATATGTATGAACAGCTGGGGAGAAGAGTTTGGGGAAAAAGGATATTTCTATGTATCCTACTATGACAGCAACATAGGTGTGCGTAACCTCGTATATACCAAAGTAGAAAACACTGATAATTATGACAATATATATCAGACAGACAAATGCGGATGGATAGGCCAACTGGGATATAACAGGGAATACGCATACTTTTCCAACATATACGAAGCAGAAGGCGATGAAACACTTGAAGCGGTTGGATTTTATGCAACAGGTGAAAATACGGAGTATGAGGTATACTTCGTAAACAATTTTGAAGATACATCTTCTTTTGCCGACAGGGAGCTTATTGCAAAAGGTTCTTTTTCAAATGCCGGATATTATACGGTCAAAACCGATAAAGAAATACTTCTTATGTCAGGCAGCAAATATGCGGTTATTGTATATATCAGTACTCCGAATTCCGTACTTCCGATAGCTATTGAATACCGTGCGGATTCGTCAACTTCTACGGTTGATATTTCCGACGGCGAAGGATATATAAGCCTTCACGGCAGCATATGGGAGAGGGTTGAGGAGACGCAGAATTGTAATGTGTGTCTTAAAATGTATACCAAAGATTATATTGAAGGAGAAGATGAACAATGATTTTTGCTACCGGAAATCAGAATAAAATGAGAGAGATTAAAGCAATTCTCGGTGACATCGGGGAAGAGATTCTTTCCATGAAAGAAGCGGGAATAGATATTGATATTGTTGAGGACGGAACTACATTCGAAGAAAACGCCATCATTAAGGCCAAAGCCATAATGGAGGCAACCGGACAGATAGTTCTTGCGGATGATTCAGGCCTTGAAGTAGACGCCCTCAATAAGGAGCCCGGAATCTATTCAGCCAGATACCTTGGCGAGGACACTTCGTACGAAATCAAAAACAAAACAATTATTGACAGACTTGAAGGTGTTGAAGGCGACGCCAGAAGTGCCAGATTTGTCTGTGTAATTGCCGCTGCGTTCCCTGACGGAGAAGTGGTTACCACAAGGGGTACAATAGAGGGCGTAATTGCGGAGGCTCCTGCGGGAGATAACGGTTTTGGCTACGATCCGATTGTATACGTTCCTGAGTATGGTATGACTACGGGCCAGATGTCCCCTGAAGTTAAAAATTCAATAAGCCACAG
Source organism: Butyrivibrio sp. (assembly GCA_051880035.1). GTDB lineage: Bacteria > Bacillota > Clostridia > Lachnospirales > Lachnospiraceae > Eshraghiella. Next base: position 821 of record JBJENE010000005.1, on the reverse strand, counting down.
AGGCAAGGCTCTTATGGCAATGAAAAAAATCCTTGAAGAAAGAAAAATAATATCATGAAGGTTTTGATAGTAAGTGACACCCACGGCAGGGACCACAACCTCTTAGAAGTGCTTGAACGCGAAAAAAACCTGGATTTTATGGTTCATCTTGGGGATTTTGGAAAGCTTGATGAATATATAGAGGAAATCTCAGGCCTTGCCTGCTTTATGGTAAGAGGCAATAACGATTTCCGTTCCTTTGCTCCGGCCGAGAGCATTATTATGCTTGGAAGACACCGGACCCTGATTACCCACGGCCACCTTTTTAATGTTTACAGCGGTCCTGATACTGTAGCCGAATACGCCAAAAGTCTGGAATGCGACATTGTAATGTACGGTCATACCCATGTTCCGTCGGACACTTTTTCTCACGGAGTGCGTGCGATTAACCCGGGAAGCCTTACTTCTCCCAGACAGCCCGGACATGCTCCGAGCTATGTAATTGCACATATAAATGACAGCGGCGAACCGGATTTTACAATCAGGTATTTAGACTGAAAAGTATATATTTTTGTAACAAATAAAAAAAATCAAAAAAAACAAAAAAAGTATTGACTTTACCAAAAGTCTACCGTATAATAACACTTGCGTCTGGCAAAGATGCCTCAAAAACGGAATAAGAGATACACCGGGGTGTGGCTCAGCTTGGCTAGAGCGCTTGATTTGGGATCAAGAGGTCGCAGGTTCGAATCCTGTCACCCCGACTTTGTGCGGGTGTAGTTCAATGGTAGAACACCAGCCTTCCAAGCTGGATACGTGGGTTCGATTCCCATCACCCGCTT
>JBJENE010000004.1:0-75401 GCA_051880035.1 Butyrivibrio sp. | reverse complement strand
ATTTAAACAAATCCCTTATTTTAAGGGAAAAAAGACTTGACTATATAGGGAGGAAAGCAAAATGAAAAAAAGAAAATTTATCGGAATGGCATTGGGCTGCGCTTTTGCGCTGTCATGCGCAATGGGGGTATTTACCGGAACAGAGAAGGCTCTGGCTGCGGATGATACCATAAGTGTAACAATTCAGATTGAAGGCGTTTCAGAAAACTATTATTATGATACGGTGGAGACGGACAAGACATGTCTTGAGGATGTACTTGCGTTTATTGATGAAACAGATGACAGTCTTATAATTAACATGGTGGATTCCTCATATGGCGGAAAATATATTTCCGGAATTAACGGAGATAACGAAATGCAGTTCGGCGGATATGACGGATGGATGTTTCTTGTAAACGGAGAAGAATCTCCTGTGGGAATCAGTTCGGTAACACTTAATGACGGAGATAATGTTGTAATATACTATTCTGACGCATATGGTGTTGGAATGCAGAATCCTGTAGCCGATGTAACCAAAATTGATGAGGGAATACTTAAAGTAACAAGTAAGGACACCATATATGATGAAAACTGGAATGCAACAGTTGTTGTTAACCCTGTAACCGGTGCAACAATAAAATGGTATAACGGAGATGAATATACGGAATATATAACCGATGAAAACGGAGAAATTCTTATTCCGGAGGAATATCTTACCAATGGCGAACACAAGGTTTCCATCGAAAAATACAGCGATGGAGCATACAGGGCACCAATGGTTATCAGATGGGCACCTGATATGAAAATAACAATACAAAAAGATGTGGAAACAGGTGACGGAACATTATTGGGAATGTTTATTATGATAGCAGTTGCATCAGTGTTTATTGCAAGTGTATCCAATAAAGCAACAAGAAAAATATGAAAAAAATATTAGTTTTTTTACTGACCATACTTCTTTTTCCCGGGGTGATTAACATACACCCCGAAAGGACATATGGTGCAGAAACCAAGGATAATGAAACAATAACAACAATCTGGAATTATGAATTATCAAGGGCCAACGCTTCGGACTATGACGAGCTCCAAAGCTTTGGCCTTGTGCCGTATGCAGGTACATCCGGAGACTGGCTTTTAATATGCCTTAAAAGAGATGGCAAAACTGTGGATTACGGGCAATATCTTAATGCGCTTGATGAGTACCTGAATGAAAATCCTGTATTAAAACCTACGGATTACCTGCGCATAGGACTTGTCAAAGCTTGTCTGGATGCGGATGAGGCGTGGATTGAAAAGGTTATTGACGAGCAGACTGGTAAGTCCGGAATAATGAGTTTGATTTACGGACTTATCTTAATGAACAGCAGGGATTATGATACAGACTCCAAAGCCTTGGAAACTGTTAAGGAGCTTATTTCCATGCAGCTTCCCGACGGAGGCTTTGCAATTGCCGGAAATACCGGGGATTCTGATGTAACCGCAATGGCGCTTCAGGCACTTTCGCCTTATTATGAGGAATACAGTGAAAATATTGAGTCTGCGTTAAATTTCCTCTCCCGGATACAGAGGGACAGCGGAGGTTTTCAAAGCTTCGGAACAGAAACAGTTGAAAGCAGTGCCCAGGTGCTTATGGCACTTTGTGCACTCAATATTGATTATAAATCAGATGTTAGATTTATCAAAAATGATAACAATGTCTTTGATGCGATAATGGAATACCAAAGGGATGACGGAGGTTTCGCCCATATACCTGATGGGGAGTCAAATCCTGCGGCAACCATACAGGTACTTTATTCACTTATCGGACTTGAAATATTTGAGGAAAACGGCGGATGGTTTTTTGACTTTACAAAGGAACTTAAGGCGGATGAAGACTTATCGGCACAGACCGGAATTAAACCGGGCGAATCCGTTTCGCAATCCCTAACCGGTACACAGATTAAAATAATAATTCTGGCAGCTATAGGGACTGTATGGGTTGTATCCGTTCTTTTTCTCATCATCAGAAAAAAAATTAACATAAAAAAATTCCTTGTTATTACCGTTTTCGCATGGGCTCTGGCGACAGCAGCTTTCCTGGCCAAAATAGAAAGTAAAGATGAATATTACAGCAGTCTTGAAACCGGAAATACCGTTACATATGTGGAAATAATTGGACCCAAAGGGTGTATTGTTGCCAAAAAGGAAATTCTTGTGGCAGAGAATGAATCTGCTTTTATGCAGCTTAAAAAGCTGGCTGCAGGAGAAAACATATCCCTTGAATACAGCGGAAGTGAATTATTGGGAAATATCTATGTAAAAAGCATTGATGGGATAGAAGAATTTGATTACGGAAGCATGTCCGGATGGAAGTATTCGGTTAACGGGGAATTCCCCGGCGTCTCATGCGGCAGTGTAAACCTTACTGACGGCGATTATGTTATATGGGTATATTCAACAGGGGAGGATGAGCAATGAGAAAATTTGAAAATCTTCATCCTGTAGTGTTGTTTGTGTTTTTTGCCGGAGTCCTTATTCCCAACATGTTTTTAATAAACCCGGGAATGAGCCTTGTATCATGGTTGGCGGGCTTTATTCTGTTTCTTATTACGAAGCGGGTTAAAGCCGTAAAGCAGGTTTTGGTGCTTGTCATATCGGTAATTATTATGGCTCTTGTCAATGGAGTTTTCTCCCATGAAGGAGCTACAGAGCTTTTCTTTATCAATAAAAATCCCGTAACCCTTGAGGCCCTGAAATACGGAGCAGCTACAGGATTAATGTTTGCAGTGGTAATTTTATGGTTCGGTATTTTCTCCGAAATGATGACCGGGGATAAAATAATGGCTGTTTTCAGAAGAATGCCCAAAACAGGACTTCTGACAGCGTTAATCATGAATATGGTTCCCCGATATATTGACAGATTCAGGAAAGTCAGCATGGGAGCCCGCATCAATAATAAAACCGGGGGAAATAAGGAATCACTTATGAAAATTTTATCCGCCGTTTTTACCTGGGCGTTGGAAAACTGCATGGAGACGGCAGGATTAATGGAAGCAAGGGAATATGACAAAGCAAAAAGGATTTTTTCGGTATACCGGTTTGGATTAGAAGATGCAGTGATGCTTGGGGTAGTAATTATCCTTCAGGGAATGTATTTTTTCCCTGAAAAATACAGATTGGTGTTTATGGCCGTTCTTGCCGGAATGCCGTTAATATACATCGGAAAGGAGCAGTTATGTCTGATAAGATTCATGTGGAGAAAAAAACATATGGTTATGCCGGGAAAACGGTTCTGAAGGATGTGGATATCACAATCGAATCCGGGGAATTTGTCCTTGTCTGCGGCGCCAATAAGAGCGGCAAAACCACATTTCTTAAAATGCTTTATGAAATGATGCCGGATAAAGCCGGTATGCTTGTGCAGAATCCGGACAACCAGACGGTTCACGACAAAGTATTGTCAGAACTTGCATCGGTTCTTTCGGCAAAAGGACTGCCTGATTCCGAAATATGGAAAAAAATCGGAGAAGTGGCGGGTTATTTTGGAATCAGCCGATGGATTGAAAGGGATACATCAACCCTGTCGGGAGGAGAGAAACAGTTACTTAATCTGGCGGTTGTCATGACGGACAATCCTAAAGTTCTGCTCTTAGATGAGCCCCTTGCCATGCTTGACCCGGTTATGGCGGACAGAATTCTGAATATCGTTAAGGATCTGAATTTGAGACTTGGAATTACCGTGATTATGGCAAGCCACATAATGGATGATTTGTTTGCAACGGCGGACCGTGTATGTTTTATTGAAAATGGACATATCATATCTGATACACCCAAAAAAACAGCCCAATCTCTGGTAAGTGATAATAAATACAGATATTTTCTTCCTGAGCCGGCAAGAGTCTTTTATAAAGAAAACGAGCTGCCGTTTACCGTATCGGAAGGCAGAAAAATGCTTGCCAAATACGAGGGGACTTTAAATGCAGGGAAATCGGGTGATACAGGAAAAGAGACTTCCTGCACGGCGCTGGAGTTTAGCAATGTCTCTTTTGGATACGATAAATTTTCAGGATTAATACTTTCCTCGCTGAATCTGCAAATTATGAAAGGCGAAATATTTGCGCTTGCCGGAGAAAACGGCTCAGGCAAAACCACAGCGGCCCTTCTTGCTGCAGGTTATTACAGACCGTACAGCGGAACAATAAAGGCTTTCGGTAAGAGAATCAAATCGCCTTATGAGAACTGTGCCATACTGTTTCAGGATGTGACATGCCATTTTACAGAGGATTCATATGAAAAGGACGGGGAGCAGATGCATCCGTATGATTTAAGCGGTGGTGAAAAGCAAAAACTTGCACTTGATCTTATCATGGCCCAAACCCCTTCTCTTCTTATCCTTGACGAGCCGGCAAAATACCTTGACGGGTATGAAAAACATAACCTTGTGGCAAGGCTTAAAGAATTAAAGGCCGAGGGTGTTACCATTCTTATCATTACCCATGATATGAGTTTTGCTGCCGAAACGGCGGACAGGATAGGTCTTTTGTTCGGAGGCAGGATATCGGCATGTGGTACGCCGGAGAAATTTTTTAAAGGAAATTCATTTTATACCACACCTGTGGCAAGGATTTTCTCGGATAAAGATGACTCGGTGATTACGGTACAGGAGGCATTGGAGGTACTTGGCATAGAATGAAGACAACCGCATTGATAATGGTGTGGAGTGTGGTAATACTCTGTGCCGTTCTGTTTATTATTTTTGAAAAGAAAAAAATCAGCATCAGAAAACTTACCGTTATAGGTGTGCTGACTGCCGTATCTGTTGCCGGCAGGTTTGTTTTTGCCCCGGTTCCGGGATTTAAACCGGTAACCGCAATAGTAATAATTGCCGGAATGTATATGGGAATGGATGGGGGATTTTTCTGCGGGGCACTTACAGCGCTGATATCCAACTTCTATTTTGGGCAGGGACCGTGGACCCCGTTTCAGATTCTGGTGTGGGGAGGAATAGGAGTTGTTTCGGGTGTTTTTGCAAAACAGTTAAAGAAAAGTCCGGTAATCACATTGTTATGGGGTGCCGCCTCGGGAGTTTTATTTTCGCTCCTTATGGATATATACACCGTGTTGTGGACATTGGGAGAGTGGTCTTTCGGATTCTATCTTACAGCCATAGGAACGGCGGTTCCTTATACAATAATATATGCAGTATCAAATATTATATTTTTACTGGCCCTTGAAAAACCTTTCGGCAGAAAAATAAACCGCATAGTGGAGAAATATGGGATTGTATGAATAATGTTTCTATGATACAATTACTCTGTACGATATGATGATACCGTATCAATGAATGTTATGGTTTGGAGTAAGTAATGAAGAAATATTTTATTATAAATCTGGCACTTGCAGGTGCTTTATCGGCATGTCTTTTTACCGGTTGCGGCAAAGACGGAAATTCTTATTGTGACGAGGGAATCAAATGTTTTAACGATTCCAGATTCTCAGAGGCTGAGGAATATTTTGAAAAGGCTGTCAAGTCAGACCCTGATAATGCAGACTATCTGGTGTATCTTGGTATGGCACAGATAGAGACTCTTGATTATGAAGGGGCTCTTAACAGTTTTGACAGCGCAATTTCTTATGATGACGAATGTGTTGATGCATATCGCGGTAAAGGAATTATCTATTTCAGACAGAAGGATTACAATTCATCCATGGAACAGATGAAGAAGGCTATGGATGTGTCATCGAGTCATGATGAAATATATATGGATGCGTTGAAATATTATGCATCCTGCCAGTATCATCTTAAGGATTATGAGGGTGCCGTGAACAGCTACACCAAACTCATATCCGATGCAGGTAAAGCGGATAAGGCAGAACTCTATTATCTCAGGGGAACGGCATATATTAAGCTTAAAGACGAGAATAATGCCGCACTTGATTATGAAAGTTCTCTTGATATAGAAGATGAATGTTTTGAGACATATTGTAATATGTACAATAATTTCGTTGAAGCAGGATATATTGACAGAGGAGAGTCATATCTTAAGAGACTTCTTGATATGGACAGTGAGGATAAATTATTATCAGGTAAGGCATACTATAATCTCGGAGAATACGAGAAGGCAGAGGATGCACTTCTGGATGCATATAACAGCGGAGATAAGGAAGCGGCATATTACCTTGCCATGACATATGAAGCACTGGAGAATTATGCGGAAGCCGACAGCCTGTATGAGGAGTATCTCGGAAAGCACCCGAATGATGCGGGAATTTATAACCAGTATGGCGCATACCTTATACATTGCGGCAAATACGATAGTGCTCTCGTGTATATTGAGACAGGTTTAAGCATGAAGAATTCAGAATGCGAACAGGAGCTTTTATATAATCAGGCGGTATGCTATGAATACCTTAGAGATTTTGAAAAGGCTGAGGAACTTTTTGCTTCATATCTTTCAAAGTATCCAAATGATCCGAATGCAATGAAGGAATATGAATTCCTGATGTCCCGCTGAAATGGAGAATAATATGATTGATACCAGACAGATACAGGAAAGAGTAATACTGGTGGCGGTCAGGCTGTCAGAACATGAACGGGTAGAAGAATCATTAAATGAATTAGAAGAACTGGCATCCACTGCGGGTGCCCTTTCTGTTGCACGAATTATTCAGAATCGTGAAGCTGTTAATCCCAAAACATATATCGGCAAAGGTAAAATAGAAGAACTCAGGCAGGCTGTTTTTGAATACGATGCCACAGGAGTTATCTGTGATGATGAACTTTCGTCGGCACAGATGGCCAATCTTTTGGAAGAACTTGAAATAAAGGTTATGGACAGGACATTGGTAATACTTGATATTTTTGCATCAAGAGCCAATACCAATGAAGGTAAGATTCAGGTTGAACTGGCGCAGCTTAAATACAGGGCGTCAAGACTTGTGGGACTCAGAAATTCCCTTTCCCGTCTTGGAGGAGGTATCGGTACCAGGGGTCCCGGAGAGACAAAGCTTGAGATGGACAGGCGTCTTATACAGCAGCGTATGGCCCAGCTTAAAAGGGAGCTGGAGGATGTTGTTACCCACAGGGAACTGACAAGAAATCAGAGAAGCCGTACAGGAATTCCGGTGGTTGCCATTGTGGGATATACTAATGCCGGCAAGTCCACTCTTCTCAATACGCTTACGGATGCAGGAGTTATGGAGGAGGATAAGCTGTTTGCCACACTTGATCCTACTACCAGAAATCTGAAGCTTGACAGCGGGCAGCAGGTGCTTATGACTGATACCGTAGGATTTATAAGCAAACTGCCTCATCAGCTTGTGGAAGCGTTCAGAAGCACACTTGAAGAAGCAGTGTATTCCGATATAATTATTCATGTTGTGGACGCTTCAAATCCGGATATGGATGCCCAGATGCATGTAGTATATGATACCTTAGAGAAGCTGGGAGTCGGAGATAAACCGATAATTACCGCATTTAACAAAATAGACAAGCTGGAAGTAATTCCGGTATTAAGAGATTTCAGGGCAGGGCATACGGTCAATATTTCCGCCAGAGAAGGAATCGGAATAGATGAACTTAAGGATACGGTGGAAACTGTTCTTCGTGAGAGTAAAATATACCTTGAAAAGATATTTTCCTATGAGGAAGCCGCCAAGATTGCCTTAATCCGCAAATACGGACAGCTTCTCAGTGAAGAATACATTTCGACCGGAATAGAAGTTAAGGCATATGTTCCTGTTGAAATATACGAAAAAGTCAGATAAGGGAGAAATATATGAGCTACGCAGATAAAGTTTTTATTGATATGTGCAAGGATATTCTTGAAAACGGAGTAAGTACCGAAGGTGAAAAGGTGCGCCCTCACTGGGAGGACGGAAGCCTGGCATACACCATTAAGAAGTTCGGTGTTGTTAACAGATATGACCTCCGTAAGGAATTTCCAATCATAACACTTCGTAAGACTGCCTTAAAGAGTGCAACGGATGAGCTTTTATGGATATGGCAGTTAAAGTCCAACAATGTAAATGATCTTCACAGCCATATATGGGATGCCTGGGCTGATGAGACAGGCTCCATAGGCAAAGCATACGGATACCAGATGGGTGTTAAGCACCAATATAAAGAAGGCATGATGGATCAGGTGGACCGTGTCATTTATGACCTCAAAAACAATCCGTTCAGCAGAAGAATCATGACAAACATTTATGTCCATCAGGATCTGCATGAAATGAATCTTTATCCATGTGCCTACAGTATGACATTTAATGTTACGCAGCGTAAAGGAGAAGACAAATTAACGCTTAATGCCATCTTAAATCAGCGTTCCCAGGATGTGCTTACTGCCAATAACTGGAATGTGGTTCAGTATGCCGTGCTTGTTCATATGCTTGCCCAGGTATGCGACATGTATGTGGGAGAACTTGTTCATGTAATTGCCGATGCACATATTTATGACAGACATATTCCTATTGTTAAAGAACTGATTTCAAGGCCGGTTTACGATGCTCCTGTGTTTAAGCTTAATCCGGATGTTAAGGATTTTTATCAGTTTACCAGGAATGATGTTTCACTGGAAAATTATATTACGGGACCTCAGGTTGAAAATATACCTGTGGCAATATAGATTGGAGAAAAGATATGAATTTAATTGCAGCTGTTGACAGAAACTGGGCCATAGGATATCGGAACGAACTGCTTGTAAGGATACCGGAAGACCAGAAATGGTTTCGTGAAACCACTACAGGAAAGGCTGTAATCATGGGGCGTAAGACTCTTGAGAGCTTTCCGGGTAAAAGACCACTCAAAAACAGACTTAATATAGTGATTACAGGAGACAGTAATTACAAAGCAGAAGGAGCCGTGGTAGTACACAGTATAGATGAAGCCATTGAAGCTGCCTCAGATTATGCTTCAGAGGATATATATGTAATAGGCGGAGAGTCAATATACCGTCAGATGCTGCCGCTTTGCGATACTGCACATATTACGAAGATTGATTATTCGTATCAGGCAGATGCTTATTTCCCTAATCTGGATAAAGACGAAGAATGGAAAATCACCGATACAAGTGATGAAAGAACATATTTTGACTTATTATATGAATTTATAAAATACGAGAGGAAAGCAAAGTAAAGTATGGCAAAAAAAACAAAAAACAATGGTGATTATACTCCTGAAGAAAAGAAAAATATAATGATGAAGTTTGTTGTCAAGATGGCAATCAGCCTTGTTGTGCTGGCACTTGCAATCTGGGCACTTCGTGCATGGTCATAAACCTGCCGGAGCATATTTTATAATAAGATATTAAAGAGCGTTGCATAATTAATTTTATGCAACTTTTCTTTTTATCGGGCATATCTTATACCATAGTTTTTATGCAACTGCCATAGAGCGTTGCGAAGGATGGTATAATATGCTTATTGCTTTAGATGCAGGTCACGGGGGAAGTGACCCGGGAGCCGTATATAACGGCAGACAGGAAAAGGATGATAATCTTGCGCTTGCGAAGGCGGTAGGAGACATTCTTGAACAGAGAGGAATAAATGTAGTCTACACAAGAACAAACGATATTTATGAGACTCCTTTTAAGAAAGCTACCGAAGGAAATGAGGCAGGAGCAGATTATTTTGTATCATTCCATAGAAATTCCAGCGAAACACCGGAAAAGGCAACAGGAGTACAGACACTTATTTACAGCAAAGGCGGAGCCAAAGAAAGACTTGCCAATGCTATCCAGAATAATCTTGTAGATTTGGGATTTAAAGACCTTGGAGTTGTGGAAAGACCTAATCTTGTGGTACTTAAAAGAACCAAAATGCCTGCTGTACTTATTGAAACCGGATTTATTAACAATTCGGCAGATAATGAGAAATTTGACTCACAGTTTCAGGAAATTGCCAGAGCAATAGCGGACGGAATAATTGAGGGCATAGGATATGGCGAAGAGGTTTCTGCAAAGGTTATGCAGACAGAACCTGATGAAAATACTGGTTACTACAGTGAATATGAAGAAACGGACCCATACAGGGGACTTAGCGAAGAACGCAAAACACCTATAATGTGGGAAGAGGAAAAAGAACCGGCATGCGTATGCGAAAAACTCTACAGAGTCCAGGTAGGAGCATTCAGGGTTAAGGAAAATGCGGAAAGACTTCTCAGTTCTCTTACCTCAGAAGGATTTCCTGCATTTATCATTTATAACGACCCTTTATATAAAGTTCAGGTCGGTGCGTATAAAAAACTTGATAATGCTGTAAAAACTGAGCAAAGATTAAGAAGATTCAGATATAATACATTCATCACGACTTGACGAATTGGAATAAAATGTATAAAATGATGCTCATAACAAAAGAACTCAAGGGAGGATTAAGAAATGCCTTTTTGTAGAAATTGCGGTGCAGAAATATCCGAAGGCGGAAGATTTTGTACCAAATGCGGAACACCAATGGAATCACAGCCGACACCGGCAGCAGCACCACAGCCGGAGCCTGTAGTAACACCACAGCCTGTACCGGAAGCAGCCCAGCCGGTGTATGGAACACCACAGCAGCCACAGGGAGCAGCCCAGCCGGTGTATGGAACAGCCCAGCCAATGTACGGACCGGGACAGAATGTTGAACAGCCAAAGCCTAAAAAGCCTTTTAATGTTAAACTTCTGATTATCATCATTGCAGCCGCACTTGTAGTTGTCGGAGCAATTATTGCTGTTGTATGTGTAGTTAAATACCAGAAGAGCAAGATTGATGTAGGTAAATATGTTGAAGTAACCTTTGAAGGTTATGACACTGCGGGAAGAGCAGATGTTGAACTGGATTATAGTGAACTTATTAAGAAAGTTGTAACTGTTCAGGGATACGATCCGGATGATTCGGAAGAAATGACCCGTCTCTATAATAAAAAGACATATTACAATACACTCAAAGACTTCTATGAAAGTATAGAAATCGAAGTAGAACCGGAAGAAGAGCTTTCTAACGGGGATGAAGTAGTTGTTACAATTACATATGATGAGGAATTAATGAAGAAGAATAAAGTCCGTTTCACTAACTGTAAGTTAGAATACACAGTTGAAGGACTTGAACCTATTCAGGATGTTAATCCGTTTGATGACATTACCGTGGAATTTTCAGGAACAGCACCTGACGGATATGCATACTACAATAATAATTCATCTATTGATTATGTAAGATACTGCAGCTTTTCATTTGATAAGAACAGCGGACTGAAAAACGGTGATGTAATTACACTTACCGTCAGTGAAGATGATGCCGAATATGCTCTCAGCAAAGGATACAGATTCACAGAAACTTCCAAGGAATATACTGTTGAGGGTATTGCATATTATATTTCAACCATTTCAGACCTTTCCGAAAGCGACCTTACAGAACTTAAGGAAGCAGCAAGAGAAGAAATCATTGATGATTATGAATGGAAAGATTATTATGCAACGATTTCCGACATAAGCTATGTGGGTGCAATGCTTGCAATCCCTAAGGACTCAAGCTATACCCAGAATGTAATGGTTATGGTTTTCTCTGCAAAGGTATCAAGTACTGACGGAGATTTTGATCCTACTGATATTTATGTGCCTGTTGAAATAGATAATATCAGATATGATAGCGAGGGCGAATTTGGATATAATTCTTATCTGAGCACACTCGGAACAATTGAAGTTGAAGATCAGTATTATACTCTTATCGGTTATGTTGACGGAAAGACACTCTATGACTCAGTCGTTGTCGCAAATGAAGAATCATATGATTGGGAATTTTCAGAGGATCTGCCTGACTTATCCAAAGAAGAGAGTAAGACAGATGCCGGCAATAAGGATGATTCTAAAGACGAGACTGCAGAAGATGAGACTGCAGAAGATGAGACTACAGAAGACGAGACTGAAGAAGAATAAACCATAATGAAATAATATACGGACAAAATACAGCTTTAAATTGGGAACTCCGGTCACATTTGTGACCGGAGCTTTTTTAGTTATAACATTCTTTAATTAGGTTCTGCAAGGCCTGCCAGGGCAACATACATTTTGGATATTCTGTACCAGGTTGGAAAATTTACGGTTCCGCTTTGAGGTAAATCAAAAACCTGCTGGAATTTCTTTACTGCGGCCTCTGTTTCCTCACCATAGATACCATCCACCACCACGGGAGGAATGTTGGTGTAAACAGACCGTATAAAATCCAGCTGTTCCTGAATGACGCTTACCGGCGGGCCGTATGAGCCGATTTCCAGAACATATCCCGGCCACGACATTGGAATGCCGGATACTTCCTCGGCTGTATTTATATATATTTCTTCTCCGAAATATGTTCTCAGAATTTCCAGTGCCGTATAATTGTCGTCCCCAAGGTATTTTGAGCCCCACTGGCTCAGACCGTCACAGGTTGTTCTCTTGCCGTCGCAGTATTGTGTAAGTATCGGCTGTTTGATATTAGGGCGTGATACATAGTTGGCAAACACATCATCAACGATAGCCGAAATATTATCAAAAATATTTCTTCCGTAAATCCACTTCTGGTCGTAAGCGGTTGATGAGGTAATTGTAAAATCATATCCCTTGTTTCTGTACCATTCCGTAAAAACTCTGTTAAGCGTAAAAGACACAATTGCAATAACATTGGCCCTTATGGTCTCCTCAGGCCAGGTTGGGTAGATTTCGCTGCTTACTACATTTTTTATGTAGTCGGCAAATCTTACCGTATAGTTGGCTGCGGAAGAATCGGAAGGGACTCCGTTGTGCACTACTACAAATTCAGGTACTACCACACGGTCCAGAACGATTTCTCCCGTATTTCTGATTGGTTTTATTTCACTTTCAGGTATTTTAGGCGGATAATCTCCAAAGAGTGTGTTAGGACCGATTGTAATAATCCTGCCCATGGGGTCCATTGGCGGGAAAGGAAATCTTACAGGCTGTATTGATAATCTGGTTGGAAAAAGATTGATTCCGTTAATGGAAATAGGCGGATACTCGGGAGCACGAATAACTATGTTGTAATCGGAGTAAGGCTGCTCCACGGACGGTGTTTCACTGAATTCCAGGGGTGGCGCCGGGAGAGTAACAGGTTCGGTGCGGCCTATCGAATCCGTGAAAAGAGTTTCAATAGTGTTATCCGGGTCGCCGGAGTATGATATTTCCACCGAAACATTTTCCAATGGTCTTCCTTCCGGCGAGGTGACATCCACACGGAGAGTGCCGGTGTCAATGGCGTTGATTAATGAATTGTCCATATAAATAATCCTAAACAGATTTACAATTATTATATGAAAAAAATGCTGTTTGGTTTACTATTATTAAGTATTTTTGCCAATCTTTTTTAAAGGGTTGAAATGGCATGAAAATTGTGATAAAATGCTTTCAATTTAGGTAAAAATTTAATACGAAAGGACAAGGAAAACAATGAAAGCATTTTTGATACTTGAAGATGGAAATGTTTTTGAGGGAAAAAGCATTGGTGCCGAAAAAGAAATAATCAGCGAAATTGTCTTTAATACTTCCATGACAGGATATCTGGAGGTGTTGACTGACCCTTCATATGCAGGACAGGCGGTAGTAATGACTTATCCTCTTATTGGTAATTATGGCATATGTAATGCCGATAAGGAGTCAAAAAAACCTTGGCCGGACGGTTTTATTGTCAGAGAGCTTTCACGGATGCCGAGCAATTTCCGTAGCGAAGACACAATTCAGAATTTTCTTAAATCAAATGACATTCCGGGTATCTCAGGAATAGATACAAGAGCATTGACCAAGATCCTCAGGGAAAAGGGAACAATGAACGGAATGATTACCACCAACGAAAATTATAATCTTAATGAAATTATTCCAAAGTTAAAAGAATACAGAACAGGAAAAGTTGTTGAAAAGGTAACATGTTCCGAGAAGGAAATCCTGCCGGGAGACGGATTTAAGGTTGCCCTTATGGATTTTGGTGCCAAAAGCAATATCGCCCGTTCCCTTAATAAAAGAGGCTGCCATGTAACGGTTTATCCTGCAGACACAAAAGCGGATGAAATCATTGCATCCGCACCGGACGGAATTATGCTTTCAAACGGACCGGGAGACCCTAAGGAGTGCACGCAGATAATTGCAGAACTCAAAAAGATTTATGATTCGGATATCCCTGTTTTTGCGATTTGTCTGGGACATCAGTTGATGGCACTTGCAACAGGAGCCGATACCCATAAGATGAAATACGGACACAGAGGTGCCAATCATCCGGTAAAAGACCTTTCAACCGGAAAAGTATATATATCTTCCCAGAATCACGGTTATGTGGTTGATATGGACACATTGAACCCTGATGTGGCAGTACCGGCATTTGTCAATGTTAACGACGGTACCAACGAAGGACTTTCATATGTAGGTAAAAATATTTTTACCGTACAGTTCCATCCGGAAGCCTGCGCAGGACCTAAGGATTCGGATTTCCTTTTTGACAGATTCATGGATATGATGAAGAAAGGCAGGGATTAATTATGCCAAGAAATAAAGACATTAAAAAAGTGTTAGTAATCGGTTCGGGACCTATAGTAATCGGACAGGCTGCGGAATTTGACTATGCCGGAACCCAGGCATGCCGCTCCCTTAAGGAAGAGGGCTTGGAAGTTGTTCTTGTAAACTCCAATCCTGCCACAATCATGACGGATAAAGACATTGCGGATGAGGTGTATATTGAGCCGCTTACGGTAAAATCACTGGAACAGATTATCCTTAAGGAAAAACCGGACAGCATTCTCCCTACACTTGGAGGACAGGCCGGACTTAATCTGGCAATGGAAATTGCAGAGACAGGTTTCTTAGAGGAGCACGGTGTAAAATTAATCGGAACAACTGCAGAAACCATTAAAAAGGCAGAGGACCGTCTTGAATTTAAGACAACCATGGAGAAAATAGGAGAGCCTTGCGCTCCGTCTCTTGTAGTCGAGAATGTAGAAGATGGTATTGCTTTTACAAATACAATCGGATACCCTGTGGTACTTCGTCCGGCATACACTCTCGGAGGAAGCGGAGGAGGAATTGCCCATAATGAAGAAGAACTGGTGGATATTCTTTCCAACGGTTTAAGACTCAGCCGTGTGGGACAGGTTCTTGTAGAGCGTTGTATTGCAGGCTGGAAAGAAATAGAATATGAGGTAATGCGTGATGCCAACGGCACATGTATAACCGTATGTAATATGGAAAATATTGACCCGGTAGGTGTTCATACGGGAGACAGTATAGTTGTTGCACCTTCCCAGACCCTTTCTGATAAAGAATATCAGATGCTTCGTTCATCAGCCCTTAATATTATCGATGAGCTTAAGATTACCGGAGGATGTAATGTTCAGTTTGCACTCCACCCTACAAGCTTTGAATATTGTGTTATTGAGGTAAATCCGCGAGTAAGCCGTTCTTCTGCCCTTGCTTCCAAAGCAACAGGATACCCTATTGCCAAAGTGGCAGCCAAAATAGCTCTTGGATATCATCTTGATGAAATTCCGAATGCAATTACCCATAAGACATTTGCCAGCTTTGAACCGGCACTGGATTATTGTGTAGTTAAGATTCCAAGACTTCCGTTTGATAAATTCATTACCGCGTCAAGAAAGCTTACAACACAGATGAAAGCTACCGGAGAGGTAATGAGCATTTGCACCAATTTTGAGGGCGCGCTCATGAAAGCAATCCGCTCCCTTGAACAGCATGTGGATTCGCTTATAAATGATGATTATTCAGCATGTACGGATGAAGATATAATCGAACTTCTTCACAATGTGGATGACAAGAGAATGTATGTAATTGCCGAAGCCTTAAGAAGAGGTATAAGCTATGATACCATACATGACATTACAATGATAGACCACTGGTTTATTGATAAGTTTGACATTATAGTGGAAATGGAAAAAAGGCTTGCAAATGAGCCGCTTACAAAAGAACTTCTTGCCGAAGCAAAAAGAATCGAATTCCCTGATGCAGTCATCGGTAAACTTACCGGCAGAACCGAGAAGGAAATCAAGGCGCTCAGAGATGAATACGGAATTCATGCCGCATTTAAGATGGTAGATACATGTGCGGCAGAATTTGAGGCTTCTACTCCGTATTATTACTCATGCTATGATTCGGTTAATGAAGTAATAGAAACAAAGCCTGAGAAAAAAGTTCTTGTGCTTGGCTCAGGGCCGATAAGAATCGGGCAAGGTATCGAATTTGATTACTGCTCGGTTCACAGCACATGGGCATTTAAGGCAGAAGGATATGAAACGATAATTATCAACAACAACCCTGAAACGGTAAGTACTGATTTTGATATTGCGGACAAACTTTATTTTGAACCGCTTACACCTGAAGATGTGGAAAGTATTGTGGAACTGGAACACCCGGACGGAGCGGTAGTACAGTTTGGCGGACAGACTGCAATTAAGCTTACCAAGAGTCTTATGGAAATGGGAGTTCCTATCCTCGGAACAAGTGCCAAAGATGTGGACGCTGCGGAAGACAGGGAGCTTTTCGATGAAATACTGGAAGAGTGTGGAATACCAAGGGCAGCAGGCAAAACCGTTTTCACTACAGAAGAGGCCATCAAGGCTGCCAATGAACTTGGCTATCCTGTACTTGTAAGACCTTCATATGTTCTTGGAGGTCAGGGTATGCAGATTGCCATCTCTGACGAGGACATTAAGGAGTTCATGGAAATAATTAACCGTCAGGTACAGGAACATCCGATTCTTGTTGACAAATACCTTATGGGTAAAGAAATAGAAGTTGATGCGGTCTGTGACGGAGAAGATATACTGATTCCCGGAATCATGGAGCATATAGAAAGAGCAGGAATTCATTCCGGTGACAGTATTTCCGTATATCCTGCACAGAGCCTGGATGAACATATTATTAACATGCTTGAGGATTATACCGAAAAATTAGCAAGGTCTTTGCATGTTAAGGGATTGATTAATATTCAGTTTATCGTGTATAATAATCAGGTCTATGTAATTGAAGTTAATCCAAGATCTTCCAGAACGGTTCCGTATATCAGTAAGGTTACCGGAATTCCGATTGTAAAACTTGCGACACAGGTTATTATCGGCAATACAATAAAAGGACTTGGATATACTCCGGGATTACAGAAAAAAGCAGATTATATTGCAATTAAAATGCCGGTATTCTCATTTGAGAAAATCCGCGGTGCCGATATCAGCCTGGGACCTGAAATGAAGTCTACGGGAGAATGTCTTGGTATTGCCAGGGAATTTAATGAGGCACTTTATAAGGCGTTTGTTGGTGCAGGGGTAGATTTACCTAAGCATAAACAGATGATTATGACTGTAAGCGATAACGAAAAAGAAGAGGCAGTATCCGTAGCCAAACGCTTTAAGGCTCTGGGATATACAATTTATGCCACAAGAGGAACTGCCAGATACCTGAGAGATAACGGCGTGGATACCGTTCAGGTTAATAAGGTGGAGCAGGAGGCTCCTACGCTTCTTGATTTGATTCTTGATCATAAAATTGATCTTGTAATTGATATTCCATCCAATGGTATCGAAAGAAGTCATGACGGTTTTATTATCAGAAGACATGCTATTGAAACAGGTGTCAATGTACTTACATCAATGGATACGGCCAATGCACTTTTAACAAGTTTAGAAAGCCTTACGACGCAGCATCCGACTCCGGTAGATATTGCCACAATATAATCTTCAATTAATATTGAGGTGACCCATTATATGAAAAAAATATTAGAACAGATATCATCAATTATAAGTGATGCTTTTGCAGCCTGCGGATACGATGCCGGATACGGTAAGGCAGTTATCTCTAACCGCCCGGATTTGTGCCAGTATCAGTGTAACGGTGCCATGGCAGCCGCAAAAGAGTACCATAAAGCCCCTTTTGTAATCGGTGAAGAGGTAGTTGCCCTTTTGCAGTCAAAAAGCGAATTTAAGTCAATAGAGTGCGTTAAACCGGGATTCATTAATATTGTAATGAGCGATGAGTTTATCGGCGGATATATAAGAGGAATGGCGTCCGAAGAGAAATTCGGTTGCGAATGTGAACCAAAAGATGAAATTATTTTTCTTGATTATGGCGGAGCCAATGTTGCCAAACCATTACATATTGGCCATTTAAGGTCTGCAGTAATCGGAGAAAGCGTAAAAAGAATCTGTCAGTTTGCAGGTTACCGGACAATCGGAGATGTTCATCTTGGCGATTGGGGACTTCAGATGGGCCTCATTATAGTGGAACTTAAGGAGAGAAAACCTGACCTTCCTTATTTTGATGAGAATTTCGATGGAGAATATCCAAAAGAAGCTCCGTTCACAATTTCGGAACTGGAAGAAATATATCCTACGGCAAGCGGTAAGTCCAAAGAGGACCCTGAGTTTAAAAAAGCTGCCCAGCAGGCAACTTATATGCTTCAAAGCGGTCATAAGGGATATCAGGCATTATGGCGCCATATTATTAATGTCTCTGTTGCCGACCTTAAGAAAAACTATGACAATCTGAATGTCCATTTTGACCTTTGGAAAGGTGAAAGCGATGCGCAGCCTTATATACCTGATATGGTAAAAGACCTGGTAGATTCGGGAATTGCTTACGAAAGCCAGGGAGCCATTGTTGTGGATATAAGCGAAGAGGGCGATTCAAAAGAACTCCCTCCGTGTATCGTACAGAAGTCAGACGGCGCAGCCAATTATGAGACTTCAGACCTTGCAACCCTGATTGAAAGGGAAAAATTATACGCACCTAAATCATATATCTATTTTGCGGATAAAAGACAGGACCTTCACTATACACAGTTCTTCCGTGTGGCGAGAAAGGCAGGCATCGTAAGACCTGAAACCGAACTTAAATTCATAGGCTTCGGAACCATGAACGGCAAAGACGGAAAACCTTTCAAAACAAGACAGGGCGGTGTCCTTCGTCTTGAATACCTTATCAAGGAAATTGAGGATGCGGTTTATGATAAAATCATGGAGAACCGTACGGTGGATGAGGCAGAAGCCAGAAAAACTGCCGGAATAGTAGGCCTGGCTGCCCTAAAATACGGAGATTTGTCAAATCAGGCATCAAAGGATTACATTTTCGATATAGACCGTTTCACATCATTTGAAGGTGATACCGGTCCGTATATACTTTATACAATTGTCCGTATCAAATCCATCCTCAAAAAATACGAGGCCGAGGGCGGAAACCTTGACGGACTTAAGGTTAATAATCCGGATTCCGAAAGCGAAACTTCACTTATGCTTGAATTAAGTAAATTAAGTGATATTATGGAAACAGCATTTAATGAAACGGCTCCTCACAAAATCTGTAAATTTGTGTATGATCTTTCAAATGCATTTAATCATTTTTATCATGAAACAAAGATTCTTTCAGAGCCTTTGGAGGCCAAAAAGAAAGGATATCTGGCACTTATCAATCTTACCAAGGATGTTCTCCTTACCTGTATCGATGTTCTTGGCATGGAAGCGCCGGAGAGAATGTAAAGAAAGCGGGCTCATAGTTGCCGTTAGAAAGAGCGCTTGCGCTTAAGTTGATGCCGTAGCAGTGCTAGGACTGCATAATACGCAGTCCAAGAACTGACGGCATCAAAAATCTTTCTCCCGGCAACTATGAGCCCTTTTTAGTGTGCTTTCACTTTTTCTCAAAGGAATATAAATGCCTAGAGATGCGGTGTTTATTAATTGCGCAGGAATTAAATGAAATCCTGCGTTTTTTAATATAATAAATTTGCAAATATTTCATATTGGAGGCACATAGAGGTACTTATACTTAAGTGTTCTAATTTAATCAAAAATAATTTAATTTTATCAAAATTGTATAAATGATAAAATTAAATTGACAATGATGAAATTATAGAATACAATTTAACTATATCATTTTTATTAAAATGAATAAATTGATTTTTGATGAGGTGACGTGATTAAGTGAGAGAGTATGATTATCGTGAAAAATGGAAGAAATTACTTACACCTGAAATTGTGTCTTATTTAACGCAAATACATGAATTTAAGGGAGAACAAACTTTATTTATTGAAGCGAAAGCGGATACTTTAACACGACTTGTTGAAATTGCCAAGATTCAAAGTACAGAGGCTTCCAATAAAATTGAAGGTATATACACATCGGATGAACGTTTAAAGGCATTGGTAAAGGATACAACCAGACCGAAAACTCGTAATGAGCGAGAGATTGCAGGCTATAGGGATGTTTTGAATACAATACATGAGAACCATGATTATATTCCGCCCAAGCCTTCAATAATTTTGCAATTGCATAGAGACTTGTATAAGTTCGAAGGTTTTGATGTTGGGGGCAGATACAAAGCTGCTGACAATGTTATTGAGGAAGAGGATTCTTTTGGAAATAAGTTCGTTGGATTTAGACCGGTGCCGGCATGGAAGACTCCCGAAGCAATTGAAGAACTATGTAAGGCGTTTGATAAGGCTTTGGAAACGGAACGGATTGATTCCCTAATTTTGATTCCGATGTTTATCTTGGATTTTTTATGTGTGCATCCGTTTAATGATGGAAATGGTCGAATGAGTAGGCTTTTAACATTGCTGTTGCTTTATAGAGCAGGATACATTGTTGGGAAGTACATCAGTATCGAGAAACTGATAGAGAATACAAAAGAATCATACTACGAATGTCTGCAACTTAGTTCTAAAAGATGGCATGAGAATGAAAATGATTATGAACCTTTTGTAAAATATATGCTTGGAATTGTCGTAGCGGCATACAGAGATTTTTCTTCCAGAGTAAGTTTGCTTACAACAGATGGCTTGTCAAAGCCGGACAGAGTAAGAGAAATAATCAGAACAACTTTAGGACCTATTACCAAAACTGAAATTTTGGAAAAGTGTCCTGATGTCAGTCAGGTAACTGTCCAAAGAGCGCTTGCTGCTTTAGTTGAATCAGGTCAGATTACCAAAATTGGTGGTGGACGATATACCAAGTATTTATGGAATAATTAGTTGATTGGAGAAAACGAATGATTACAGGTGAATTAAAAAATAAAATTGATAGTTTATGGGATGTTTTTGCTGCAGGTGGTTTGGTAAATCCACTTGAAGTAATTGAGCAGATTACTTATCTGATGTTTATTCACGATTTATGAACATGAATTTGGAACAGCTGAATTTGGAACAAAGCCACTTGGCGAATTTGTTCGTGAAATCGTGGGTCTTGATATGAATGCAGCGAAAGAGGCGTTCTCAGAATATCTAACCAATACAAGTCTTGATAGCAGACAGATTTACTTTGTCAATCAGATAGTGGAATATATAGTCCATAATGGAATGATGAAGGATTTTTCTGTCCTTCAGGAATCTCCATTTACAGATTACGGAAGTGTTGTTGAGGTATTTACTGATTTAACTGTATGGATGGGAATTAGAAAGGTTATAGATACAATAAATGCCAATGCGTCAGCGTAATGAGAACCGGATGATAAATAATATATTTATATAATCAGAATAAAATGACGACTCTGTCCGCAATTAGGAACAGAGCCGTCTTTTCCTATCAGTCTGTTATTCCAATCAGCAGGTTTTCCAGTTCTTTGAGCGTGATGTCTTCCGTTTCAATGTCATAATATATTCCGGAATATTCAAACTGTACCATGAAGCTGTCATGAATACCGTAAATTACAACTGTAGTTCCGTTTAGCCTTGATTTCTTAGGATTATTTGATACGAAATAGCAGTCTCTAATCGGTTCTTCAGTAGGGCAGATTGCGATTTTAAAGCTTCCGCCGGCTTCATTTTGGAACTCAAAGACATAGTCGTGAGGGAGGTACTCCTTGCTTTTTGGGACGGTAGGAGTATCGATGGAATAGAAAGCCGTATTGTGATAGGCAGCAGGTATTTTTTGCATAAATTCCTCATAGCTTAATCCGATGTAGCTTTCAAATGCATCCATCACCGTTTTCCATTCAGTTGAAGATAGATTACTGTAGTCGGAAAAACGGGCATCATAATCCATCTTGGCAGTGATTTTTATCTTATTTACCTTAAGATTGGATTCCTCAGAAGTTCCCGGGCGGTGGATAACAAAGAAGCCGAGCACTGCGAGGCATAGACAAGCTGCTATGGCAACCCATTTGAGCCGGACTCTTTTGCCATTTTTTTTAAATTGCTTTGCTTCTTTTATCTTGTTGTCGCTTATTTCACCGATTGCTTCATATAACTTTTCACCTGTCATATCTCACAACCCCTTTCGGTCAGATATTTTTGTAATTTTAATCGGATACGGTTAAGTGTCATTGATACTGTGTTTTCCCGCATGTTAAATTGCTTTGCAATTTCTGAAATGCTGTCGGTGTACCAATATCTGCATATGAATATGCTTCTTTTTTCTGCTGATAGCGTGTCCAGAAAAGAATCAATGGATTGTACCAGTTCTTTGTATTCAATTTCCTGCTCAATGTTATCCTTACCGGAGACACATTCGCTTAATTCGTCTAATACCGTCACAATCTCATTTCCGCCCCGTTTGTCTGCTTTGTTATGTTTATATCTGTTAAAAGATAAGTTCCTTGTGATTTTACCAAGGAAAGCAGACAGCATATTAGGTCTGTGAGGCGGCATAGAGTTCCAGGCACTCATGTATGTATCATTGACACATTCTTCTGCATCTTCATTATTGCCAAGGATATTTTTTGCAATGGAAGTGCAGTAGCTGCCGTATTTGGTTGCTGTTTCGGATATTGCCTTTTGGTCTCGGTCCCAATACAACTGTACTATTGCGGCATCTTCCATATCAAAACCTCCTTTCCGAATTTTTATCTTTTCATCTATATACACAACTTTTGTTCCGAAATCTCACAAATTATCTTGAAAAATTTCCGATAAGCAGAACTAAAAATACGGGAGAATATTGAATCCTCCCGTATGAAAAGTTATATGCGCTTTTTATAAATTCAGTAAATCCTCAAGTCTTATGTGGTGTACCGAAAAATCGTCATGACGGTTTTTACTGGATGCTGTCATGAATTTATTGGGTTCGATAAATACGGTACTCATATGGGTGTTACCGGGAGTCACATGTCTGATGTCCCTGAATACACCGTCACCCGTCAGTTTGGAAAGACTTTCTTTTACTGACCATATACGACAAAACTCCAAATCAGGTTCGCTGGAATCGGTGATTTTCTGGATTTCTTCTTTGGAACATACCCTCATGGCATGGTTCATTTTAAGCTCTTTTTTGTCCTGAATATCAATTCCCACAGGCATATCTCCGAGGATACATGCTGCGGCACCGTCGCAGTGGCTTATATTAAAATGAATGTCAGGATAGGCGGCAAGATATGGCTTGCCGTTGGTCTCCCTGGAAAATTCGGGAGTTCCGTCCAATTTAAAATAATTTCTAAAGCCGTACAAAAAGAGAAGATATCCAACGATGCAGGACAGCTTACCACCGGTGTGGCGGAACCGCATTGCCTTGTGGCGCCTCTTTTCAGGCAGTTTATCAAGAAGAACGGGAATAAGCTCGTCAGTTATTTTGTCGTATTCCGTAAAAAGGTAAATCATTATAAAAACTCCGTGTAAATAAGCTTATAATAATGATGCCATTATAATTTTTACATGTCAACAGGAAAAATTAACGGTATTCCACTGCATCCACATTAAATGTTCCTGAGACAACCGTTACTGTTATGGTATGTTCGCCGTCTTCAAGTCCGCTTATACGGTAGCATGCTTTTCTTTGAGAGCCTTTCGGACATACATAATTTTCTTCAACGGTTGTACCATCAATTTCCACTTTTATGGTTGCTTCCTTGGATGGTCCGATAATGGCAACTTCGGTTCCGGTAAACTTAACTGATACGGTATCGCCGTCCTCGCCTGTTGAGAGTGTTCTGTTAAAGTTTTTGTAAGTACACATGTTGTCAAAGAACCATCCCTCGCCGTTTTCATCGGTACTTCCTGCGGAATATGTTATTGCTTCGTTAAGGTTGTCAAGTCTTGTTATGTAATATTCGCCATCGCCGGCTTTTTCTGCCTTAAGGTTGTCAAAACAGTTGTTCTCGAAGGAACTGTAAAGGGCAATTCTTCCGGAGTTGATTACTCCTTTTTCATCTGTCCAGGTTGTTAATTCCACTCCGTCAAGACTGCAGGAAATAACATTTTCGATGGCTGTAATCTGAATGTTATGCCATTCGGTAGAATCAAAATCACTGATTGTTCCGGATTCTACTGATGAATTGTCTCTCATTAATTCCCATTTGCCGCTGTCATAAAGCTTGCACCAGTAACCGCTCTGGTTACTGTCTGCGAGAATATATCTTACACCGATTCCGGTATAGTTGGCTTTGGTGTCGTCCGTTACTTTATCGGTGAAAAGAACATCAACGGAAGCGGTATAATTCTGCCATCTGTCATCGCCAAGGTTGGTTATAGGTGATGATGAGGAACCCCATTCGACAGGTTTGTTATCGTATGTGATTTTCTGCATCAGAACATTGCCGTTGTCGGTGCTTACTACTTCAAATGCACCACCAAGGTCGGTTGCGTATCTTGGAGCGTATCCGTGCGCCTCAAGATAAGATGAGTCAAAATCCGCATACTCAAAATCATCTGAGTATGGAAGTTCGAGAAGTTTGCTTTCATCGGATCTGTCTTTGTATTCTACCTGCTCAACATTAAGTGTGGAAAGAGTCATAATTGAGTAAGGTTTAAGTACAACGGTATAAACTTTATTCTGTTCGGAATCTTCTGATGCCTTTACAGCTCCCAGAAGTTTAAAGTAATTGGCAAAGTAGTCATCATCATCACTGTCAGGACCTCTTGTTTCCCATGCGTAAAGCACCGAATCTTCAGAACCTGCATTTTTAACTGTAATATCGTACTTAATTGTTTTCTCGGAATTGTTGACGAGAACCATGGAGTAATCTTTTGATTCCGGATCCATGCAGGTAATGTAGTTGTATGTTGAATTTACGATTGCATGACCGTCGCCGCCTGCGCTTCCGTCGCCGAAGCAGGCATCATCAATGTAATTCCAGCCTTTCTTAATAAATCTGCTGAAATGAAGTGACATATAGTATCCGGTATCAAGTGTGTAGGCACCTGACCAAGGCTCGTTGGCTGTGATGAGCTGTTTAGGGAAGTAAGTTACTCCGCTGTAATAAGCGCTGATTGTAGGCTGGAATTCATACATTGTCATGCCTTCAGTCATTGCCTGTGTAATTCTTGTGGCAATATCAAGCATTCCGTTGATTCCGGAAATACCGCTTCCGTTGCCGTCATATTTGTAGATTTCCTTAGAATTTCCCATTGGGGATGAACCTTCTGAAAACCACACTTCTTTGCCGTATTCTTCCTGAAGAAGTTTTACATTTGAGGATGTGAAAGATGTGTAATGGGATGTTATTACATCTACGGCATTAAGAAGGTCTTCGTCCTTAAGCATTTCATCTGCGATTCCCCAGGTACATACTTCTTCACCTGCAACAATTTTAATTTCCCCATAGTCATATCTTTCGTCCGTCTCATTTTCAAGTTTGTCAGCAAGATATTTAACCCATTCCGTGTCAATATCTCTTTCGTTTCTGGTAGCGGTAACATGAGTAACCTTTAATCCGTATGTATCATAGAGGGCATCTATGGTTTCCTTGTACCATTTATATGTTGCTGCGTAAGGGTCTGAGGCATTTGGTATCCAGTTAGGAATACCCCAGTTAAGCAGGTCTACATATAAATCAGGATTGCATTTTTGCGCATCTGCTGCAAGCTGGTAGCCGGCACCTCTTGTAACATCTGCCTCCTCATCTTCATAACGCTTTACGGCAGGTTCTGTACCTGATGAAGAATTTACATCCGCGCCCATCTCAATTTTAATAATTGAGAGATTGAGTCCTTCACTTCCGAACATGTACTCAATTAATTCGTTATATATGTCGGGATGTTCTCTCCTGTAGTCGGTTAATAAACGGGATGAGTTGTTTGCAGAAACCATGCCAAGTCCGTCATATGTTGTATTTTCTGCAGTGAGGGCTTTATTGCCGTCTACGGTTATCTGTTTTTCTGCAGTAACACCGGATGTGTCAAATTCAAATTCATTTACACTTACAGGTGTTTCCTGTACTGCTGTTGTTTCTTCTCCAACAGTTTTTTCCGGTTCTTTATCTTTACATGCCGTAAGAGAACAGAAGGCAAAGATAAGAACCGGTATGAAGCTTAGAAATCTTTTCATTGTATTTTCTCCTTTTTGAAATATATGAATA
Organism: Butyrivibrio sp.; assembly: GCA_051880035.1. GTDB lineage: Bacteria > Bacillota > Clostridia > Lachnospirales > Lachnospiraceae > Eshraghiella. The sequence goes on along the minus strand of JBJENE010000004.1, from coordinate 49,208 downwards.
TTTGATATGAATTATCTTAAAATATATTGATAAAAACAACAATGAATGATATTATCAAAATTGAACAATTTTAACATTTGGAGAGAAATATGTGGTATTTTGTTTATCCGGATACAGGTAAGGTTAATGAGCTTCCTTTTTTCCTGCACAGCATAGGACTTCATGAACTTCAACCGCCTATAGCAAAGCCTGCGGGGCACGAATTTGACCAGTTTTTTTACAATTCCGCAGGAGACGGTATGCTTGTGATTTATGGAAAGAAACTGCGTATACCCGAGGGCAGCGGCTTTTTCGTACCGGCGGGGGTTCCGCATGAATATTACCCTTTGGGTAATGTGTGGGATATAAGATGGATGGTTCCGAGAGGAGACGGGCTTGGGTCTTTATATGAGAAACTGGGAATTAAAGGCGGTAAAATATACAGGCTTAATGATATTTCAAAACTTGATTTAATTCTTGAAAAAATGCATTCTGAGCTTGTAGAAAACAAAACTGACGGTAATATTTTCGCATCGGCGTATGTAGGTGTATTTCTTGCCGAATTTGCAAGACAGGCGGGGCTTATAAAGAGTGCCAATGAGACCGTTGAGAAAACCGGTGACAGATATTATGCAAAATTTATCAGGCTCAAGGATTATATACAATACCACTATATGCATAATATACAGATGCAGGAACTTTGTTCTCTTGTAAATATTTCGCCACAGCATCTTTGCAGAATTTTTAAAAAATGCTGCGGAATGAGACCGGTTGAGTATATATTACGTGTAAGGATTGATGCAGCCAAAGAACTTTTGGCCAATTCATGTCATGAAATAACCAAAATAGCTGACTGGTGCGGTTTTGAGAACGACAATTACTTCTGGAAAACCTTCAAGAAAATTACGGGACTGACGCCGGGCGAATACAGGCGGATTAATATATGCGTACAGTGAATCCCAATTATATTGCTTGCATGAAATTATGTTTGGATTTATAATAAAAAAAGCGCTTTTTAAATCGGAGGAATAAAAATGGCTGAAAAACAGTGTTCAAATACAGGATGTACAGAGGAAAGCTGTGAAAATTGTGCTCATCGTAACGGTGCGGGAATACAGAAAGAACAGTTAAATGCCCACAGCAGAATTAAAAAAGTTATCGGAATTGTAAGCGGTAAAGGCGGTGTCGGAAAGTCCACGGTCACTTCTTTACTCGCAAGAAAACTTGCAAATGCAGGATATAAAGTAGGCATCATGGACGGAGATATAACCGGTCCGTCAATCCCAAAGATGTTTGGAGTCAAAGGACAGCTTTACGGAGATGAAAGGGGAATTTATCCTCCTGAATCCAAAGAGGGAATAAAGATTATCTCCATGAATCTTCTTTTGGACAGAGAAGAAGAAGCAGTAGTTCTCAGGGGCCCGGTACTTGCCGGAGTAATCAAACAGTTCTGGACGGATGTGTTCTGGGGAGAGCTTGATTATCTTCTCATCGATATGCCTCCGGGAACAGGTGATGTTCCTCTTACGGTATACCAGTCAATTCCGGTTGACGGCATAGTTATTGTTACATCTCCGCAGGAACTTGTCAGAATGATTGTAATGAAAGCCTGCAATATGGCATCCAAAATGAACATTCCGGTTCTGGGTCTTGTGGAAAACTACAGCTATTTTAAATGTACCGATTGCGGAAGTATACTTAAGATTTTTGGCGAAAGCGGAATAGATGAACTTGCAAAAGACCTTAATACAAAAGTTATCGCAAAGCTGCCTATTATGCCTTCAATAGCAAAGGCGGCCGATACAGGAGTGGCGGTGGATGCAGATATAGAAATTGATTTGGAGCCTTTAACACAGGCGTAGGGAGGCCGGTTTGCAGAAAAAAAATAATCCTTTTATGTTGATATGGAGAGTCATATATCCGTTACTTATGCTTTTGGCGGCAGAGTTTATTCTGGAATTCGTTATAATGTTCGGATATATGTTTTATCTCATGGGAAACGGTTATTCTGTTTCGGCAACGGATACTGCAGAACTGGAAAACCTTCTTACGAATTTCATATATCAGTACAATCTCTATATTCTGATAGCCAGAGGCATAATCTTAATACCATTGTACTATATTCTGATGCGAAGTGATGTTAAGAAAGCACCTGTGAGAATCCAATATGGTCCTTATAACCGTATGTGGCTGATTGTTGTTCCGATTGTGGGTTGTGCGGCAGCGATGGGATTTAACCATTTTGTGCCGGTCTTTATAGAGGTACTTCAGAGTATTTTTAAGACTGTTGCGGAATTTATGCTCAATAAGGAAGTGGCAGTCGATTTATTTAAAACATACAACGAGGTATCTGAAAGGATATATTCCGGCGGAATATTTATACAGATTCTCTCAACTGTAATAATAGCACCGGTTGTTGAGGAGCTTCTTTTCAGAGGTCTTATATATAAAAGACTGCGGGAGAACCTTAAAACAGTACCCGCCATGCTTATTTCGGCATTAATTTTCGGACTTGTTCACGCAAACATAGTCCAGTTTGTATATGCTTTTTTAATCGGAATAATTGTTGCATTTGTATATGAGCGGTTTAGGACAATTGTTGCCCCGATTCTGTTTCATCTGGGTGCCAATCTGCTTTCGGTTCTGATAACGAATTTTGCCCCGGAAGCGGGAATAGGACTGGACATAGGCACATACATGCTTATTACGGTGGTTGAGCTTGCCGTAACATTTATTCTCCTTAAGCTTATAGACATGAAAGTAAAAAGAGAAGCCTGTCCTGTGGTTAATTCTGATGAAACACATGACGGCAGACAATAGAATAATAATACTGCAAAATGCTATTCTGATACGGAGGGATTAAACCAAATATGAGAAAAATATTAACAATAGCAGTACCGTGTTATAATTCGGAAGCCTATATGAAAAGATGCCTTGAGTCTCTTGTCATAGGCGGCGAAGATGTGGAAATTATTATTGTAGACGACGGTTCCACGGATGCTACGGCTCAGATTGCAGAGGAATATGTTCAGAAATATCCTACCATATGTAAGGTGATACATCAGGAAAACGGCGGTCACGGAGAAGCCGTCAACACAGGTCTTAAAAATGCCACGGGAGAGTTCTTCAAGGTTGTTGACAGTGATGACAGGGTAGGAAAAGAAGCATATTTTAAACTGCTTACGGTTATGAAAAAGGCAGTTCTTGAGTCAAAACGGCTTGATATGCTTATTTCCAATTATGTATATGATAAGCAGAATACAAGACGCAAAAAAGTGATGAGGTATGCCAATGTACTTCCGATGGACAGGTATTTTACCTGGGATGATATAGGGCATTTCCGTCATACACAGTACATACTCATGCATTCTATCATATATCGTACCGAACTGCTTAAGGAATGCGGCTTAAAACTTCCGAAACATACATTTTATGTGGACAATCTTTTTGTGTTCCAGCCATTGCCGTATGTTGAAGTGATGTATTATCTTGATGTGAATTTTTACTGGTATTTTATCGGAAGGGATGACCAGTCCGTACATGAAAATGTTATGATAAAAAGACTTGACCAGCAGCTCCTGGTTAACAGACTTCTTATCGATTCTTATAACGAGGATATAATTCACCATAAGAAATGCAAAGTATATATGAAGAATTATCTTGATATAATGATGGCCGTTTCATCTATTATGTGTATACTTTCTGATACAGAGGAAAATCTCCGTAAAAAGAGAGATTTGTGGAAATATTTCAAGAAAAATGCGCCGTCGGCATATAAAACGGTACGCCATTCCGCAATGGGAATATGGATGAATCTTCCGGGCAAATTCGGAAGAAAGCTTTCCGTAATCGGATACCGGGTAACACAGAAAATTTTCGGCTTCAACTAAAAATTAATCCGTCATCAGCAACTTTAAAAAGTCTTTCTGATGACGGATTTTTTCTGCTTATCAATCAGCCTTTTGTGAACAGATTTTTGGAATCGGTCCGATTACATATATAAAAGGATACAAAACAGCGGCAAGGCCAAATCCTGCGATAACATCATATATTGAATGCTGTTTTAAAAATACTGTGGAAGCACATATCAGAACCGCAATAATCGAAATAATGATCTTAGCTGTTGTATGGTGTTTTCCGAATGTTTTTGATTTAAATACCGCAACCGCAACCACAAGAGTATTGTATACATGAAGGCTCGGAAGCACATTTGTGGAGGTGTCCATTGAATAAAGTATTTTAACCAGATCGGTACAGAAGTTGTCCCGCTCAAATTCTGTTGGCCTTATATCGCCAAGACCGCTTGGAAATACAAAAAAAGTAATTACCGCAATAGTCATTCCTATTATAAGATAGCAGCTCATGCGGACGCTTTCCTGCTGTGAGCGGAAGAAAAAATACGCACAGGCAACGGCTACAAGAACAAACCAGAAATAATACGGAATTATAAAATATTCACAAAAAGGAATTAAATCATCTAAACGGCAATGAATAAGATTATATTCGGTTGTAACTGTAGCTTCCAGATACTGAAAGCACGGAAAATAAATAAAAAGGTATAATCCAAACAGGATATGCCACCATTTTTTGAAAAACTGTTTCATAATGGTCCTCCTTTACATTACATGGAAGGAATTATATCACAGTACAGGACCAAAACTCAACAATAAATTGCTCCCCGCCCCACCACGCAGAGAAGTCTGCACCCGGCCCGAACCGGTCTCAAGTTATACCCAAAAAATGCAAATCAGTTTCACATTTACAAAAAGCGGGGATAATGATAAAATATTAATGGTTGTGCATCTGTTTTTTGCATTGCACGGATTATGTGGAGGAATTGTTTTGAAACTAAAGATTAGAGATATAAGAAAAAGCTTTGACGAAGTAACAATACTTAACGGAGCAGGATATACATTTGAAAGCGGAAAGGTTTATTGCATTTCCGGTATTAAAGATGCCGGTAAAACAACACTTCTTAAGTGTATTTCGGGAGAAATTGTGCCGGATGGCGGGAAAGTGGAAATCGATGACCTGAGAGAAAGCTTTAAGCCTGATTACAGATATATAGGAGAAATTTTTGCAAATCCGGTACTGCCTGATTTTATGACAGGTGCAGAATATATAAAATACTGTCTTGATTTGCATTCCGCAGAAGAAAAGTCCGCAGAAGAGTATTTACCGGCTGCAGGGTTGGATAAAGAGACTGCAGGCAAACTGATTCATGATTATACCGATGAACAGAAGTTCAGGTTACAGCTTATAATATTACTCATAACAGATCCATGGATTATACTTATTGATGAACCGTTTGAAGGGAAGAAGTATACTGAAAGTATTCTTAAGGAGTTTCTTTGGGAGAATAAGGGACATTTTATTACTCTGATTGCAACAGACAATACGGATGCTGCCGGGGAAATCTGCGACGAGGTTGTTCTTCTTAAAAAGGGTGTTCTGACCGGGTATCCCATTAACCTGTGGGAACAGATGAAGGAGCGCAGGGATGTATAATATCATTGTAATAAAGCTTAGGAGGACCTTATGAAAAATACATTTTTTGAATGTATAAGAGGAAGATGTCTTTCGGATGCAAATATGCTTTTGTACGGACTCGGCAGACTTCCGATCATAGGTAATAAAATAACAGATAAGACATATTCGTCTATTAAAAAAGTCAGATTTGCAGTGGCGGCAGGAATTATTATAAGAATGCTGCTTGAAATAATCAAGAAAACTGCATATGTGGCAGTATTTTTTATGATACCAAGAATGCTGTTTGTCAGATACATGGCTATCGGGCCTAACGGCTTTGATGTTGATAACTGTTTTGTGTATTTTGGTATAGTGTTATCATGTTTTTGCGGGTCAATTACCCGTTCGGTAATTTTTAATCCGGATGATGAGTCATATATCATGTTAAGGGGGCTTAAGGCCGATCCGAAGGATTATTTCCGTGCAAGACTTTTTACCCGAAGCCTGTATGAGATTGTGATTTTGTGGCCTGTTTTTGTTATAATGGGAATGAATTTTTTCAGGGCATTATACCTTACCATTATAATTGTTCTCTCAAGATATATGGGTGAGACCATACAGATACTTCTTAACAGAGCAACAGGAAAGACAATTACCGGTATACCGGGACTTAATATTGCCATAATGCTTTTATCGCTGTTTTTTGCTTATTTTGTTCCGTATATGAGAGGATATGTTCCGGATGCCTGCAATCTGATATTTAATGAAGTATGGTTTATAGTAATTTTGATTGCAGGAGCTTTATTCCTGTATTATGTATGGAATTTTAACGGATTTGTCCGTATTACTTCAAAGGTATATAAATACAGTTCGATTGAGCCTGAAGATGTCATGAAATCAGGAGAACAGGCACCTCCCGATTTGGAACCGGAAGAATATAAGGTCAGGACTTTGGTGTCTTCAAAGAAGTCTGTACATGAATATACCAACAGGATGTTTTTTTACCGTAACAAAAAATTCTTCGTTAAAGGAATTATGCACCGCCTTTTCATAATTGCTGCGGTATTTATCGGAGCCGAACTGGGATGTATGCTTGGATACGGAGAGCAGATATACAAGGTAATTTCTTATTCAATGCCTGTTCTGGTGCCGGTTATGTATTTTATGTCGACCGGGTACAGAAACTGCAAGGCCTTGTTTTATCATTGGGATGCGGGATTAATGCATGATGCGGCGTATCGGGATAATGATGTAGTGGCGGAAAATTTCCTTATCAGGCTCAGATACATGATTCTTATTGACATTATTCCGGCAGCAGGGCTTTCGTTGTCCTATGGAATTATAGGTATGATTTTAAAAGAAAAAGCCAATCCTGTAACCATGGTGTGTCTCTGCGTGGGAATTCTTTTGTTAAGCTGTTTCTTTACTGCTTTTCATCTGTTCCTTTATTATATGATGAAGCCTTACGGCAGTAACAGGAAATTAAACAGCCGTCTGTATCCTGCAATTTGCATATTTATGGGCATAATCTGCTATTTATTTACTTTTGTGGAAGCAACTGTTTTGTATTTTACCCTGGGACTTGGATTGCTCCTTGGTGTTTTTCTGGCTGTTTCTGTTACTTTTATCAGGAAAATGGGCGGCAGAACATTTAAGGGCAGGTAAACTGCACCGGGGGAAAGGAAGAGCGCAATGAAAAAGATTAAATGGTTATTACCGGTTATTATGGTGGCTTTGCTTTTTGTCGGTTGTGACAGCGGGACCAAGCCCGTCGACCAGTCACAGACGGACGATGCTAACAATAATGACGACCCGACAATTTTTGATAAGATTATTGCCGGAGTCCTGCTTGATGAAGAAACCCCTCTTTATGACTTTACGGATACGGTAACCGTTGAAGGGTACGATATAATCTGCTCGACCCCGTACGGCGATAATAATATTCTTGTACTTTATTCCGGTAAAAATGATTCCATGGTAATATCATACGATATTTCAAAAGGTAAGGACAAAAATGAAACCGAAATAAAAGAAACTGTTTTTTCCGAAGAAACGGTAATGACTTTGACAGAGGACAAAGTTCCGTATATATATGACAGGAAACAGTCGGTTTTCTGTGTCATTGATGTCAAAGCTGAGAAATACGAATATCATGAGCTTTCGTTTACTCCTGAGACAATGATTGTGACAGACGGAGGAGAAAGTATATTTTATACTGTAGAAGGAGATTGTAATGTATACAGATACACGGCTGAAACGGAGAATGAGGTATCGGTATATGATGCTTCCGATGAGGTATACAAAATCCTTCTTAAAAGCATGGAAGCGGACGATGATACACTGATTGTCAGAATCAGTTCCGATGATTATATAGGATATGCACGATTGAGTATTGAGATGCAGGAGATTACCTGGTTTGAAGAAGAGATGGATTCGATTACCTGTGTGGGCAGCGAATATATTATTACCAGAAAAGATCTTGAAAAATCCGTTCAGGTGTATACGGAACTGAAGCCAAGAATTTTCCAGTGGTTTGTAATGGAAGATGAAAGGGAACTGGATAATTATGTGGTATATCCGGGAAGCCCTTATATACTTACCTGTGTGGAATCGGATGATTCAAACCTGTTACGCTTTTACAGTGTATCCGACGGTATAATGGTTAATTATGTATATCTTTCTGATGAGTATACAATCGAAAAGGCTGAGTACATTAATGAGGCAGGACTTTTATCAATCCAGACCTGTACGGCTGACGGCGGCAGAAGCATAATAATATGGGATGTGGAAGCTGTTGATGACATTATCAAATAAAAATAACAAAAAAATAAAAAAAGATATTGACATTTAGGTGTTAATAATAATATAATGGCAAAGCGGGTTGCGAAAAGCGACCTGCAAGACTTTGGGATCTTAGCTCAGCTGGGAGAGCATCTGCCTTACAAGCAGAGGGTCACAGGTTCGAGCCCTGTAGGTCCCATCTTCTTCAAAACATTATATATGGCGGAGTAGCTCAGATGGCTAGAGCACATGGTTCATACCCATGGTGTCAGGGGTTCGATTCCCTTCTCCGCTACTGACAGAACCCTTAGTGTTTACGCATTAAGGGTTTTATATTGTTTAACAGAAAATTCCTCCGAATTTCCTGTTAAACAAAAAAACGCTCATGGAGGCATATATATGAGAATAGGAACGGGATATGATGTTCATCGCGTAACCGATAACCGTAAAATGATAATCGGAGGAGTTGAAATACCATATGAAAAAGGACTTTTAGGTCACTCCGATGCGGATGTACTGCTTCATGCAATAATGGATTCCCTTTTGGGAGCTGCGGCTCTCGGAGATATCGGAAAGCATTTTCCGGACAGTGATGAGAAGTACAAAGGGATATCAAGCCTTATTTTACTTGAGAAGGTGGGAGATATTCTGTCGGATGCACATTTTATCATTGAAAATATAGACAGTACCATTATTGCGCAGAGACCAAAGATGGCACCTTACATTGAGACGATGCGTGAGAATATTGCCAAGGCCCTTAAGATTCCTGTAAGCAGTGTCAGCGTGAAGGCCACCACTGAGGAAGGGCTTGGATTTACCGGAAGCGGGGAAGGAATTGCCGCCCAGGCCGTTTCACTTCTTACCACTGTAGAAAATTATGTATATGCAGATGTAATGAATATGAACAGAGGCTGCGAAGGATGCAGCGGCTGCAGAAAATAATTTTTAAAAGGAAGTTGACAAAATACATTTTTATGAATATTCTAATATAAGATTACGATGATGGAAGAGAGTAGCATCCGTTGAAGTAACAGAGAGGGTCTGCCGGCGGCTGAAAGCAGACTTTACGGATTGGTTGTGAAGTGCATTCCTGAGTATAACAGGGGAAATCAGTATCCTGTTACGGCCGGCACCGTTATAGGCTTTTGAGAGTTTCTGCCGTATGGCAGATTTATCAGAGTGGAACCGCGGAATTATTCGTCTCTGGAAGAGGAATAATTCCGCTTTGTTGTTTATTGGAGGTATTATGAGGTTCTGGGACTATGTTAAAGAAGAAAAAGAAGTAATTAAAGACAGAGACCCTGCCATTAAATCAGACTGGGAAGTTTTTTTATACCCGTGTTTCTGGGCTATATGGAAATACCGTAAGGCCCACAGACTGTACAATAAAGGTCATTATTACAGGGCAAGAAAAATATCCCAGCATGCGGCAAGAAAATACGGAATTGAGATACATCCGGGAGCCGTAATCGGAAAAGGATTTTTTATCGACCACGGACACGGCGTTGTCATCGGGGAGACTACGGTAATCGGAGATAATGTAACACTGTATCAGGGCGTAACACTTGGCGGTACAGGTAAGGAGCATGGAAAAAGGCATCCGACAATTGAGGATAATGTAATGATAAGCTCCGGAGCCAAAGTACTTGGTTCATTTACGATAGGAGCGGGCTCCAAAATAGGAGCTGGTTCCGTGGTGCTTGAAGAAGTTCCGCCTAATTCCACCGTGGTGGGAATACCGGGAAGAGTTGTAAAATGCCAGAATTTAAGTCTGCCGAATACCGATCTTGACCAGGTTCACCTGCCTGACCCTGTTCTCAATGATATAAATAACCTGAAACGGGAAAATGAAGAACTTAAAACCGCAATTAATAAAATTATAGAAAAAGTAGGAGATTCATCATGGAAAATAAAGTAAGTTTATTTAATACATTAACCAGAAAAGTAGAGAAATTCATTCCAAACGAAGACGGAAAGGTCGCAATGTATACCTGCGGCCCTACCGTATACCATTTTGCCCATATAGGCAATCTCAGAAGTTATATAATGGAAGATGTCCTGGAAAAGACTCTCCGCTATGTGGGGTATGATGTAAAACGTGTAATGAATATCACGGATGTGGGCCATCTTACAAGTGATGCGGACACAGGCGAGGACAAAATGCTTAAAGGTGCCAAAAGAGAGCATAAAACCGTAATGGAAATTGCGAAGTTCTATACCGACGCATTCTTTTCAGATTGTGAAAAACTTAACATTAAACGCCCTGATGTGGTTGAACCGGCTACAAACTGCATTTCGGAATTCATAAATATGGTGGACAGCCTTCTGAAAAAAGGTTATGCATATATTGCAGGCGGCAATGTATATTTTGATACCTCAAAGCTTAAGGACTATTATGTATTTTCAAGCCAGAGTGAAAAAGAACTGATGGTAGGTGTGCGTGATGATGTAAGTGAGGATACCAACAAAAAGAACAAAGCAGATTTTGTATTATGGTTTACGAAGTCAAAATTTGATAATCAGGAGCTTAAATGGGACAGCCCATGGGGCGTGGGATATCCGGGATGGCATATCGAATGCTCCTGCATCAGCATGAAGCATTTAGGCGAGTATATGGATATTCATTGCGGAGGCGTGGACAATATTTTCCCTCACCATACCAATGAAATTGCGCAAAGTGAATCATATCTGGGACATAAATGGTGCAACTACTGGTTCCATGTACATCATCTTAATGACAAATCAGGTAAAATGAGTAAATCAAAAGGAGAATTCCTTACTGTATCACTTCTGGAGGAAAAAGGATATGATCCGCTTGTGTACAGACTTTTCTGCCTTCAGTCACATTACAGGAAACCGCTTGAGTTTTCCTATGAGGTAATGGATAATATGGCAACGGCTTACAATAAGCTGGTTAAAAAAATCGGTGAACTTAAAGATGAAGGTGAAATCGATAAAGAAGGTTTTGATTCTTACAGAGCATTATTTGAGGCGGCACTTTCCAATGATATTAATACTTCCTCAGCAATTACGGTTGTGTATGATGTTTTAAGAAGCAACCTTAACGATAAAACAAAGCTGGAACTTGTAAAGAGCTTTGATTATGTTTTATCCCTTAATCTTACAAGAATGCAGGGAAGCGATGAAGGAGATTCTTCGGTAGATACGGAACTTGAAAAATATGTTCTTGAAAAGATAGAAGAAAGAAAAGCGGCAAAGAAAGAAAAAGACTTTGCCAAAGCAGATGCCATAAGGGATGAACTTGCCGAAAAAGGAATCAGAATTAAAGATACCAGGGAAGGTACGGTCTGGGAAGTCGTTAAATAGAAATCGGAGGTTATACATGTTTGAATCCATGAAAAACACATTCGGTTTACCCGATGTTAATGTGTCGGATTATTCACCGCTTACATTGGCTTATATAGGCGATTGTGTGTATGAGCTGATAATCCGTACAGGATTGGTTTATAAGGGCAATGCGCCCGTTAATAAGCTTAATGCGGATGCCAGCAGATACGCCAAGGCCGGAACCCAGTCTGCCATGATAGAAAAGATAATGGATTCCCTTTCCGAGGAGGAGCTTTCTGTTTACAAAAGAGGCAGAAATGCCCATTCCTATACAAAAGCCAAAAATGCAACGTCCGGTGATTACCGCCGTGCCACGGGCTTTGAAGCATTAATAGGATATTTGTATCTTGAACAGAAATTTGACCGTATTATGGAACTTGTCAGGATGGGTTTTGATGCAGTTGGAGGAAAGCTATGAAATACACTGAATTTACAATAGAGGGACGGAATGCCGTAATAGAGGCTTTCAGGTCAGGCAAAACAATTGATAAACTGTATATACTTGACGGTTGTAAAGACGGACCTGTCATGACCGTAATCAGGGAAGCCAAAAAAGCAAATACAATTATTAATTATGTAAGTAAAGAACAGCTTGACCGCATGTCTCATACAGGCCACCATCAGGGAGTGATTGCCAATGCCGCGGCATATGAATATGCACAGGTTGAAGATATTTTAAATGCAGCATCCGAAAAAGGTGAGCCTCCTTTTATCTTTATACTTGACGGAATCGAGGACCCGCATAATCTTGGGGCAATTATAAGAACTGCCAACCTTTGCGGAGCACACGGAGTAATAATTCCCAAGCGCCGTGCCGCAGGGCTTACCGCCACGGTTTTAAAAACCTCTGCGGGGGCACTTAATTACACTCCGGTTGCCAAAGTCACCAATATAGGAAATACCATAGATGAACTTAAAGAAAAGGGACTCTGGTTTGTCTGTGCCGATATGGGCGGACAGGTTATGTACGAACTGGACCTGAAAGGACCGATAGGCCTTGTTATAGGCAATGAAGGAGAAGGAGTAAGCCGTCTTGTCAAAGAAAAATGTGATTTTGTTGCATCAATTCCGATGAAGGGAAATATTGATTCCCTTAATGCTTCGGTGGCAGCAGGAGTTCTTGCCTATGAAATCGTAAGGCAGAGAATGAACTGATAACAAGGTAACGAATAAATTTTGAATCTGAGAGGGAATATGGTAAAAGAAGCTTACGAAAAAATGTCTGATGAGGAACTGGTGGCAAGGTATCATGAAGGAGATAACAATGCCGCTGATTTTCTTGTGGAAAAATATAAAAACCTTGTCCGTATGAAGGCAAGGTCTTATTTCCTTGCAGGTGCGGACAGTGACGACCTCCTCCAGGAAGGCATGATAGGGCTTTATAAGGCTATAAGGGACTATAATCCTTCCAAAAAGGTGGTTTTCATGTCTTTTGCATCACTTTGTATCGGCAGGCAGATACGGACGGCAGTAACCGCCTATAACCGTATGAAAAACACACCGCTTAACAATTATATTTCATTTGATGCTCCCGTTTCGGATGAAAACGGCGGCGAGCATGCATGCTGGTCCGATGTTCTGGAGGCGGGGGAAGAGGTTAACCCGGAGGCTCTTGTAATAGAAAAAGACCAGATGAAGCATACAATTGCCAAAATAATGGAAAGCTTAAGTACCATGGAGCGTCAGGTTATGGAACTTTATCTGGAAGGATACAGCTATAATGAAATAGCTGTCCAGTTAGATAAAAAACCTAAAGCAATCGACAATGCCATACAGCGTATGCGCAGTAAAATTGATTTGTTATAAAATACTTTACTTTTTGAAAACGGTATGATATAATCCTTGATGTTTGAGACGGCATGTCTGTCTTTAATATAGGAATGCTGCCGTGGCTCAGTCGGTAGAGCGTCGCCTTGGTAAGGCGGAGGTCACGGGTCCGATTCCCGTCGGCAGCTTATTTTGTAAGGATAGTTGAGATTTCAATTATCCTTTTTTTATCAGTAAAATATTTCGGATCTGTCCGATTTATTCCATGAACTACCAAAAACTGTTTTCGGTTTGAGGATGTTTTTTTTACATCAATGTGTTACAATGGATAAAAGCACTGAGTCACAGAAAAAAGGAGTAACCGCATGAATGGCTGGCTTGTTGTTAATGAATATGTGAATAATGATAAATTTAATGAACTGTTCAAAATGCTTACGGATGCAGCAGCAAAGTCCGGATGCCGGCTGGTTAAGTATACCAATACAAGACTCTGGCAGTTGCTTTGTGAACATGGATACGATATAAGGGATATGGCGGATACCATTGATTTTGTGCTTTTCTGGGATAAGGATATTAAGCTTGCAAAAGTTCTTGAAAGCATGGGAATGAGGCTTTTTAATTCAGCAGAAAGTATCGCGTTGTGTGATGATAAATCCGAGACCTTTCTTGCTCTTTCCGGTCACGGCATTAAAATGCCGCGTACATATATATCTCCCAAGATATTTACTCCCTGCGGGCTTGAGAAATCCGCATATATGAAATATATTGCCGGGGATATAGGATTTCCGTGTGTTATTAAAGAGTGCCTGGGGTCTTTTGGAAAGCAGGTTTATCTTGCGGCAGACACAGATGAATTTGAAGAGATAATCCAAAATATCGGAACAAGACCGTTTATCGTTCAGGAATATATTAAGTCTTCATACGGACGGGATATAAGGATTCAGGTTGTGGGAAATAAGGTTGTGGCTGCAATGTACAGATATAATGATAATGACTTCAGAGCCAACATAACCAACGGAGGCAGCATGAAACCCTATGAACCTGACCCGGAACAGTGCAGAATGGCTTTGGAAGTCTGTGGCATACTGGGGTTGGATTTTGGCGGAATAGATATTCTTTTCGGAGAGGATGATGAGCCGGTATTATGCGAAGCCAACTCTAATGCACATTTTAAGAATCTTTATGACTGCACGGGAATTAATGTGGCAGAACATATAATTTCTTATATTGAGGAACAGGTGAGAAGATGAACTGGTGGCTTGTGTACCATTCTGAAGATGCACTCAGAAACAAAGAATATATACGGATGTATTTTGATAAATGCAGGGAAAAAGGTATTAAGCTGAGTCTGGTTATTGCAGAACAGTTCCGGTTTCTGATTACAAATGACAAAAACGAATTTTTTTGCAATGGTGAGTCCCTGCCTTTTCCGGATGCGGTAATTAACCGTACAAGGGATTATGTTTTTGCCAGACAGCTTGAGCTGCTTGGTATAAAAGTATATAACAATTCATTTGTAACACTTCTTGGGAATGATAAACTTCTTGCAATTGAATATGTTAAGCAGCTTGGAATAAATGTAATGCCAACCTGTGACGGAGCATGCGCAATGCAGGAATATCCATATATAATGAAGACCGCTGACGGCCATGGCGGCACGGAGGTCTTTATGATTAATAATGAAAGAGAAGATCGTATGCAGAGAGAAAAGCTTGGCGGCCGTAAAATTCTTTTGCAGAAGCCTGCATCGGATCTTGGCAGGGACTTGAGAGTATATATCGTAGGTAACAGGATTGTGGCGGCAATGCTTAGAACCTCGGATAAGGATTTCAGAAGTAACTTCTGTCTCGGAGGAAAGGCAAAGCCGTACAGATTGTCAGGAGAGGAAACAGACATTGTTAAGAAAATAACAGACTCTCTGGAAATCGGACACTGCGGAATAGATTTTATTTTTCATAACAATCGGATTGTTTTTAACGAACTGGAGGATGTTGTAGGCTCCAGAATGCTTTATGGGCAGACGGATGTGGATGTGGTATCGCTGTATGTGGATTATATATACGGTGACATAAGATAAAACGGAAAGGCGGGAAATGTTAATGGGTAACGGATTTTTGCTTTTATGGAACAAAACTATTAAAAGAGCAATGCTTTGCGCATTGTGTGTTCTTCCCGTTGCGGTAATTTTTACGGGGTGCAATTATGATACAATAACATTGATTTCGGATAAATTTACTTTTTCTGTAGGAGATGAACCAAGCACTGATGTTTCCGATTATGTCAGGGCATCCAAAAAAGTGCTTGAACAGATGGAACTGGATTTATCCGATGTGGATTATAATACAATCGGAGAATACGAGGCATCGGTTACATATAATGAAACAGTTAAAAAATTCACGGTGCAGATATCCGATATGACGGCTCCGGAAATTATTCTTAAAAGTAATGAATTTTACTTTGAAGAACCGGGCGGATTGAACATACAGGATGTAGTTAAGTCGGTAACCGACGATTCGGAATTCGAATACGGATTTTCCGATGACATGACCAAGTCAGACAAAAATAAAAAAATAACCGATTCAGTTTCACTTGCTGCCAACGGAGATTACCGTTTTGAAGTTATTGCCAAAGACATATATGAAAATTATTCGGTGGAAGAATTTGTCGTGCATGTGGTTAATAAAGGGGAAATTCCTATCGGGGCATTGGAAATCACGGATTACAGCCCTTATATGAATACGGAAAAGGGACCTGAGATATCATCTTACGGAGATTATTCATCCGAACCGGTTACTTTTGGTGTGGGTAATGATACCGATGATAAGAACAGACCGCTGTTGGGATATTACACAAATCTTGTGGGACAGCTCGCCGTTGATTTTATACAGCCGGAGAGCAGTTTTGTCTGGCTGACCTTTAATGAAGTTTCCGAAAACGGTAACACAGGTAAAATTCTTGACACACTGAAAGCAAAGAATGTCAAGGCTGTCTTTTTTGTTACTCTTTCATATATGAAAAAGAATCCTGAACTTATTGAAAGAATGATTAATGAAGGACATATTCTCGGCAATTATACTGCAAGCTGCGCAAATATATCCGAATTGTCACCAAAGGAATTGACAAGCGAACTTAATCTGTTGTACAATTACGCTTACGAAACTTACGGATATGAAATGTATCTTTTCAGAGCACCGTCAGGATATTTCAGTGAACAGTCAATTGCAGTGGCACAGAATCTCGGTTACAGAACTGTTTTCTGGAGTTTTGCATATGCCGATTGGGATGCCAATAACCAGCCGGATGTAAAGAATGCCCTGCAGAATGCATTGAATAAGGTACATGGAGGAGCAATATATCTGTTAAGCGGAGCATCCTCCACTAATCAGAAGATGCTGTCTGATATGATTGACGGAATCAGGGCCAAAGGCTTTGAGTTCGGCGTATATCAGAAAAATTAGTAAAAGTTTAGGAGATATTGAAATGGAAAAGAAGTTAAGAGTTGGTATCCTTGGCGGTACAGGAATGGTTGGTCAGAGATTTATTTCATTACTTGAGAATCATCCATGGTTTGAGGTTGTGGCAATTGCAGCAAGTCCACGATCAGCCGGAAAGACTTATAAAGAGGCTGTAGGTGACAGATGGAAAATGACTACACCTATGCCAAAGTCTGTTGAAGACATGATTGTTTACAATGTTCTTGATGTGGAAAAAGTTGCGTCACAGGTAGATTTTGTATTTAGTGCCGTTGACATGTCCAAGGAAGAAATTAAAAAAATAGAAGAAGATTATGCAAAGACAGAGACTCCTGTTGTGTCTAACAACAGTGCACACCGTTGGACAGAAGATGTTCCTATGGTCGTTCCTGAGATTAATCCTGAGCATTTTGCCCTGATTGAATACCAGAAGAAGAGACTCGGAACTACGAGGGGATTTGTAGCGGTTAAGCCTAACTGTTCAATCCAGAGTTATACTCCGGCAATCTTTGCTTTGAAGGAATTCGGTCCTAAGCTTGTGGTTGCTACTACATATCAGGCTATTTCAGGTGCCGGCAAGACATTTAAGGACTGGCCTGAAATGGAAGGAAATATTATTCCGTACATTGCAGGAGAAGAAGAAAAGAGCGAGCAGGAGCCTTTAAGACTTATGGGTAAGCTTGTTGACGGCAAGATTGAGAAGGCAGCACTTCCTGTAATTACAACACAGTGTATCCGTGTTCCTGTACTTAACGGACATACTGCAGCAGTTTTCGTAAACTTTGAAAAGAAACCTACCAAGGAAGAAATAATTGACCGTTGGACTAATTTCAAGGGTCTTCCTCAGGAACTTAATCTTCCTAGCGCACCTAAGCAGTTCATCCAGTATCTTGAAGAGGATAACAGACCTCAGGTTGCTCTTGATGTTGATTATGAAAACGGCTTCGGAGTTTCATTCGGACGCCTCAGAGAAGATTCCGTATTTGACTGGAAGTTTGTAGGACTTTCACACAATACGATAAGAGGTGCAGCAGGAGGAGCGGTTCTCAGTGCCGAACTTTTAGTTGCCCAGAATTACATTACTCACAAATAAATGAGCAGAATATAATGAGTTAAAAAGAAAGCTCCGGTTTCTAACAAATCGAAAGTTAGGAATCAGGGGCTTTTTTTACGTCTGATAAAAAAACTATTGACAATTATAATACGATATAATATTATATAGCCAATCAATATTATACAACATATAATATTATATTAAAAAAGGAGGCTGGGATATGATTTTTCAACTTGGGTCAGCCTTGTTGGATGCCTGTGTACTGGCGATTCTTAACAAGGAAGATACCTATGGATATATTCTTACACAGAATGTTAAAGAAATCGTAGATATATCGGAATCTACCCTTTATCCGGTGCTTAGGAGGCTGCAGAAAGATAATTGCCTTAGAACATATGACAAGGCTTATCAGGGCAGGAACAGAAGGTATTACGCAATTACGGACCTGGGCCGGAAGAGACTGGAATATTATCTGACAGAATGGAATGATTACAAAGAAAAACTTGACCATATTTTACTGGGACAATAAAAGCGGAGGAATGAGAATATATGAACAGATTCAAATATTTGGAAATTCTCAGCGGCAGGTTATGTGTTGAACTGCCGGAGGATGAATACAGTAATGTAATGCAGTATTACACGGAATATTTTGCAGAAGCAGGAGCTGAAAAGGAATATGAGGTTCTGAAAGAACTTGGAAGCCCTGAAGACCTTGCAAAGAAAATTATAGCAGAGTATAAAGGAAAGACGGCTTTGGAACCGGAGGTAACAACCACTAAGAAAAAAGGATTGCCTATAGGCTGGATTATTTTCATTGCAATAGTGGGTTCTCCTTTGTGGCTTGCCCTGTTTTTTGTGGCACTCGGATTGATTATAGCAGTTATCGCGGTAATGGCAGCACTGATATGTGTTGCGGCAGCAGGACTTGTGGCCGGCACGGTTACCGTAATAGGCGGAATAGCAATGCTGTTTAGTAATCCTGCCAACGGAATACTTACAATAGGAACAGGATTCCTTTTTGGAGCAGTAGGTATAGGAGCCATTCTTTTATCGGTTTTATTAATCAGGCTTATAATAAAGCTTATTAAATATATTTCTTCAAAATCATCACGAAAGGAGAAAAAATAATGAAAAAGTTTTATATTATTTTTGGAATAATTGCAGGTGCGCTGCTTATATGCGGAACGGCACTGGTTGGCGTGGGAATTGCGGCAGGAGCTGATACCAATATTGAAATTCCCCATGTTCTTAATATAAAATATTCGGGTAAAAAAGATGTACATCGGGAGTATATTGAAACAGAGGAATTTGACACAATAAAAGCCGATATCAATTTTGGTGAAATTGATATTATAGAGGGAGATACCTATGCAGTTGAATTAATAAGTGTTAACAGCAAATATGATTATGAAATAAAAAACGGTGTGCTTTATATTACGCAGAAGGATGAAAAGACATTATTCAATTTCGATTTTTCATTATTTGGCGGACTGGATGATTATTATGTAAAAATATATGTTCCCGATACGGATAAAATAATTAATAAAATTGATATCGATGCAAATATGGGGGCAGTCAAAATAAATATACCGGTCAAAGTGGATTATATTTATGTAGATGCTGATATGGGAGATGTTGAAATAAATAATGCATCAGTCTGCAACATGGAACTGGATGCGGATATGGGCAATATAATATTTAACGGAATCACCTATGACGGTGGAAAAATAACCGCAAATGCAGACATGGGAAATGTGGAACTGACAGGATATCTTGGGTGTGATATTGAGGTGGACTGCAACATGGGAAATGCAGAAGTAACCACATACTATAGTTCGGACTGCTATAAATATGATGTCGACAGTGATATGGGACACGCAGGAATAAACAGAATCGGCGGAGTTGACATTGATGAAAGTTACAGAATTTATGTTAATTGCGATATGGGTAATGCAGAATTGAACTTTGTGAATCCTTAATAAAATTAAATAAAATATAAATGAAATACAAATTAATCGTCAAATCGGAGAAAATTTACTTACTTACCTAAATTTTCCTGCTTTGACGATTTTTTTCAGTTGTTTTCTTTAATTATAAATGATATACTGACGCAGTACGATAAGAAAACAGGAGGAATTATTAATGTCTGACAGAGAACAGTGGAATGGCTTTTCAGGAAAAATCTGGAAAGAAGAGATAAATGTGCGTAATTTTATCCAGGAAAATTATACACAGTATGATGGCGACGAATCGTTCCTTGCAGCACCTACGGAAGCTACGGATAAGCTTTGGGGCAGAGTAAAGGAACTTCAGAAAGAGGAGCGTGCAAAGGGAGGCGTTCTCGATATGGATACACATATCGTATCATCCCTTACATCTCATGCTCCCGGATATATATGTGATGAATATAAGGATCTGGAGAAGGTTGTGGGACTTCAGACCGACAAGCCGCTTAAAAGAGCTTTTATGCCTTACGGCGGAATAAAGATGGCAGAAGAATCATGTGAAATGTACGGATACGAGCCGGATCCGGAACTTCATAAAATTTTCAATGTGTATCATAAAACACACAATCAGGCTGTTTTTGATGCATACACACCTGAGATGAGAAAGGCCCGTAAGAACAAAATAATGACAGGACTTCCTGATACTTACGGAAGAGGCCGTATTGTGGGCGATTACAGAAGAGTAGCCCTTTACGGAATCGACTTTTTAATTGAACAGAAGCAGAAAGATCTTAATGAATGTGGTAACGGAACCATGACCGAAAAGGTAATAAGACTCCGTGAAGAAATTGCAGAGCAGATTAAGGCCTTAAAGGGAATGAAAGAAATGGCCGCTTTATACGGATTTGATATTTCAGCTCCTGCAGCCAATGCCAAAGAAGCAGTACAGTGGCTGTACTTCGGATATCTTGCCGCAATCAAAACCCAGAACGGTGCCGCAATGAGCGTGGGCAGGGTTTCTACATTCCTTGACATATATATTGAGAGGGATATTAAGGCAGGTATTCTTACCGAATCAGAGGCGCAGGAACTTATCGACCATTTAACCCTTAAATGCAGAATGGTTAAATTCGCAAGAATTAAATCCTACAATGAACTTTTCTCCGGGGACCCGGTATGGGCTACATTGGAGGTGGCTGGTCTCGGACAGGACGGCAGATCAATGGTTACCAAGACAGATTTCCGTTTCCTTCATACACTGGAGAATATGGGTCCTTCACCGGAACCTAACCTTACGGTGCTTTATTCAAAGAGACTGCCTGACAACTTCAAAAAGTATGCAGCATATATTTCAGTTACAACAAGTTCAATCCAGTATGAGAATGATGATGTAATGAGACCTGTATGGGGTGATGATTATTCAATCTGCTGTTGTGTGTCTGCAACCCAGACAGGAAAGGAAATGCAGTTCTTCGGAGCAAGAGCCAACCTTGCCAAATGTCTTAATTATGCAATTAACGGCGGTATTGACATGAAGTCCGGAGACCAGGTGGGACCTGCATATCAGCCGATTACATCAGAGTATCTTGATTATGATGAAGTTATGGAAAAATATGACAAGATGATGGACTGGCTTGCCGGATTATATGTAAATACATTGAATCTTATTCATTATATGCATGACAAGTACTATTACGAAGCAGCCGAGATGGCACTTATCGACACCAATGTAAGGCGTACATTTGCAACAGGTATTGCAGGCTTTTCACATGTGGTTGATTCACTCAGCGCAATAAAATATGCCAAAGTTAAGACTGTTCGTAATGAAAAAGGTCTTGTTGTGGATTATCAGGTTGAGGGAGATTTCCCTAAATACGGTAATGATGATGAAAGAGCCGATGAAATAGCAGTATGGCTTTTAAAGACATTTATGGGTAAGCTTGAAAAATATCCTACCTACCGTGATTCAGAGCCTACAACCTCAATCCTTACAATTACATCAAATGTAGTATACGGAAAGGCAACAGGTGCCCTTCCTGACGGAAGAAAGGCCGGAGAACCGTTTGCTCCGGGTGCGAACCCAAGCTACGGTGCAGAGCAGAACGGACTTCTTGCTTCCCTTAATTCGGTTGCAAAGCTTCCATATGAATATGCTTTGGACGGTATTTCAAATACACAGACAATGCATCCGGATGCGTTGGGACATGATGATAAGGAAAGAACAGAAAAGCTTGTTCAGGTACTTGACGGATATTTTGAACAGGGAGCACATCACCTCAATGTAAATGTATTCGGAACAGATAAGCTTATTGATGCAATGGAACATCCGGAGAAAGAAGAATATGCTAACTTTACAATCCGTGTTTCAGGATATGCCGTAAAGTTTATCGACCTTACAAGAGAGCAGCAGCTTGATGTAATTTCCAGAACATGCCATAACAGAATGTAATTTTACGGAAATAATATTAATACTTGGGCATCACGCAGTGCGGGATGCCCAAAATGCGTATATGACCTTATGGGAGGAAATATAATGGAAGGATATGTTCATTCACTTGAGAGTTTCGGCTCCGTGGACGGTCCCGGAATAAGATATGTTATTTTCTTAACAGGATGCCCTATGAGATGCCGTTTCTGCCATAATCCGGACACCTGGGAAATGAGCAAAGGAACAAAATACAGTGCCGACGAACTTTTACAGAAAGCAATGCGTTACCGCACATACTGGGGCAGCGACGGAGGAATTACGGTTAGCGGAGGTGAACCGCTTATGCAGATTGATTTTCTTACGGAGCTTTTTAGTAAGGCACATATGCAGGGAATTAACACATGTCTTGACACAAGCGGTATACTTTTTACCAAGGACGGACCGTTTTTTGACAAGTTTACGGAACTTATGAAGTACACCGATTTGGTTCTTCTGGATATTAAAAATATGGATCCAATGGGGCATAAAATTCTTACAGGACATGATAACGGCAAAATACTTGAAATGGCAGAATATCTTTCCGAAATCGGCAAACCGGTGTGGATACGCCATGTGCTTGTAAGCAATAATAAGGAAGAAAATGTATCTGATACGGAGAACAAATCTTTCAGCGACAGGGATGAACAGTTGTACAGTCTTAGGGATTTTATCGCAAAGCTGTCCAATGTCAAGAAAGTCGAAGTGCTTCCTTATCATGTGTTTGGAGTGCATAAATGGGAGCTTTTGGGAATTCCTTATGCACTTGACGGAATTGAGCCTCCGTCAGCGGAGCGAATAGAGAATGCCAAAAGAATTCTTGAAACAGACAAGTATTTATAAATATAGAAGGAAGATTTTTGATGACACGGAATCCCCGGACCGCGATTACGCTGCCGGGGTGTGTGTTATGCTGCCGTGGATTGTTTCACGCTGCCGGGGGACGGATTACGAGCAAAAAGTCCGGATTGCGGTTTTTAATCGTAGCCTTGGGGGAGATTTTACGAGCAAAAAGTCCGGAAATCCAAAAATTCATTGTAGTCCCGGGGTTTCGACTACGAGCAAAAAGCCCGGATTGCGGTTTTTAATCGTAGCCTTGGGGGAAATTTTACGAGCAAAAAGCCTGGAAATCCAAAAATTCATCGTAGTCCCGGGGGTTCGACTACGAGCAAAAAGCCCGGAAATCCAAAAATTCATCGTAGCCCCGGGGTTTCGACTACGAGCAAAAAGCCTGGAAATCCAAAAATTCATCGTAGTCCCGGGGTTGCGACTACGAGCAAAAAGTCCGGATTGCGGTTTTTAATCGTAGCCTTGGCTGGAATTTTACGAGCAAAAAGCCCGAAAATCCAAAAATTCATCGTAGCTCCGGGGGTTTCGACTACGAGCAAAAAGTCCGGAACCCCCAAAATTCATCGTAGCTCCGGGGCCGCGACTACGAGCAAAAAGCCCGGAAAACAATAGATGATTATTGGATATGTCAGGAATGTAAAAGAATAGTCAGGAAGAACTTTTCTGCTTATATGATGCAGCTTTACTACGGTTAAGTTGCATCATATATTATATTCAGGTTATTTTGTTTCCGTCAGCATAAAAAATTTTTAATTTTGGTGTTGACAAAAGAAATATGTGGTGCTATCTTAATGATAGTTGAAATGTTAGCACTCTTAACGATTGAGTGCTAATAATTCAAAAAAACGGTTAGCAGCCGTAATGTTTAAGGAGGTGTTGTGGTGGAAATGGATGAACGCAAAATCAAAATTCTTAAAGCAGTTATTCAGAATTACCTTGAAACCGGTGAACCTGTAGGTTCAAGAACCATATCAAAGTATACAGACCTTAATCTGAGTTCTGCCACAATCCGTAATGAGATGGCTGATTTGGAGGAGATGGGTTATATTGTCCAGCCTCATACATCAGCAGGAAGAATTCCTTCGGATGCAGGATACCGCTTTTATGTGGATAACATGATGAAGGAGAAGCAGGAAGAGCTTGACAAAAGGGAAAGCGAACTCGATAAGAAGGAAAGCATTCTTTTGGAAAAAGTTGACCGTGTTGAGGATATGCTTAAGAATGTTGCCAAGACGCTTGCAATCAATACCAATTATGCCACCATGGTGGCAGCACCTAAGAAGCAGGGAAGAACAATTAAGTTTATTCAGATTTCTCCGCTGGAGAAAGGCAAGATACTTGCAGTGGTGGTTCTTGAAGGCAATACAATTAAGAATACTATTATAGAGAACCCGTCAGAGCTTAATACGGAGACCTGTCTTAAACTTAATGTAATGTTAAACAGTTCGGTAAGCGGGCTGACCCTTGAGGAAATCAATCTTTCGATTATTTCAAAGCTGACTTCCCAGGCGGGTGAATACGGTATGCTGATAAGGGATATACTTGATGCCATTGCAGCGGCAGCGGCAGGCGAGGAAGACCTTCAGATATATACCAGCGGAGCGACAAATATTTTCAAGTATCCGGAATTGAGTGATAATTCCAAGGCAAGTGAGTTAATCTATACATTGGAAGAAAAGCAGACACTTATGAATCTTGTTAATGACTCCCTGGAAAAGGATGGCAACGGCGAAATCAAGGTCTATATCGGTGAAGAGACACCGGTTGAAAGCATGAAGGACTGCAGTGTCGTTACGGCAACATATGAATTGAAAGACGGAGCCAAAGGAACAATCGGTATCATAGGTCCAAAACGAATGGATTATGAAAAGGTTGTTGAGACAATCAAAAATATTAAGACGCAGCTTGATGATGCGTTTAAGAATTAGAAGGGTGGCGAATATATTGGATAATAAGCAGGAAGATATGGATTTGGAAGAAAACATAAACGAGACTGTTGAAGAACAGACAGAAGCAACCGAAACCGTACCGGAAGACGATACACCAAACTGCGGTGAACCGGATGAAAGTCAGGATGAAAGTTCTGATGAAGCCGATAAGGAAGATAAGAAGGGCTTTTTCAAGAAAAAAGATAAAAAAGATAAAAGGGACCAGCAGATTGAGGAGCTTACCGACAGATATAAAAGAACAATGGCGGAATTTGATAATTTCAGAAAGCGTACCGAAAAAGAGAAATCAGCCATGTATGAAATCGGTGCAAGGGATATTATAGAAAAGCTTCTCCCTGTGGTAGATAATTTTGAAAGAGGCCTTATGGCAATTCCTGAGGATGCCAAGGGAACACCTGTTGCCGAGGGAATGGATAAAATATACCGACAGCTTCGCAAGATGCTTGAAGATGCAGGTGTAAAGGAAATTGAAGCAGAGGGTAAAGAATTTGACCCTAATTTCCATAATGCAGTGATGCATGTGGAGGATGAGAATTTCGGTGATAACCAGATTGCCGAAGTGCTTCAGAAAGGTTACATCTACAAAGAAACTGTTGTAAGACACAGTATGGTTAAAGTAGCTAACTAATATTAATGAGATTATAATAGTAAAGGAGATAATAACTATGGGAAAGATTATTGGAATTGACTTAGGAACAACTAACAGCTGTGTAGCTGTAATGGAAGGCGGAAAGCCTGTAGTAATTGCTAACACAGAAGGAATAAGAACAACACCTTCGGTTGTGGCTTTTACAAAGAACGGAGAAAGACTTGTAGGTGAACCGGCAAAGCGTCAGGCAGTAACCAATGCAGATAAGACAATTGCCTCAATCAAGAGACATATGGGTTCAGATTACAAAGTAACAATTGATGATAAGAAATATACTCCGCAGGAAATCTCAGCAATGATTCTTCAGAAACTGAAAGCAGATGCTGAAAGCTATCTCGGAGAAAGTGTAACTGAAGCCGTTATTACCGTTCCTGCATATTTTAATGATGCACAGCGTCAGGCAACCAAAGATGCCGGCCGTATTGCAGGACTTGATGTAAAGCGTATTATCAACGAGCCTACAGCGGCAGCTCTTGCTTACGGACTTGATAATGAAAGTGAACAGAAGGTTATGGTATATGACCTTGGTGGCGGTACATTCGATGTATCTATTATCGAAATTGGTGACGGCGTTATAGAAGTTCTTTCTACAAACGGTGATACACATCTCGGTGGTGATGATTTTGACCAGGCAATCATTAACTGGATGGTACGCGAATTCCAGAATCAGGAAGGCGTGGATCTTTCAAAAGATAAGATGGCATTACAGAGATTAAAAGAAGCAGCAGAGAAAGCTAAGAAAGAGCTTTCATCAGCTACAACAACCAATATCAACCTTCCGTTCATCACTGCGGTAGACGGAGAACCAAAGCATTTTGATATGAACCTTTCAAGAGCTAAATTCGAAGAACTTGTTCATGATCTGGTTGAAAGAACAGCAGTACCTGTTCAGAATGCCATGAAAGATGCAGGATTAAATTATTCAGAAATTTCAAAGGTACTCCTTGTAGGTGGTTCAACCCGTGTACCTTGTGTTCAGGAAAAAGTAAAACAGCTTACAGGAAAAGAGCCTAACAAATCCCTGAATCCTGATGAATGTGTAGCCGTAGGTGCTTCAATCCAGGGTGGTAAGTTAGCCGGAGATGCAGGTGCAGGCGACATCCTTCTTCTTGATGTAACACCGCTTTCACTTTCAATTGAAACAATGGGTGGTATTGCAACAAGACTCATTGAAAGAAATACAACAATTCCTACCAAGAAGAGCCAGGTATTCTCTACTGCAGCAGATAACCAGACAGCCGTAGATATCAATGTCCTTCAGGGTGAGAGACAGTTCGCAAAGGATAACAAGTCACTTGGTCAGTTCAGACTTGACGGAATTCCTCCTGCAAGAAGAGGTGTTCCACAGATTGAAGTAACATTTGATATTGATGCCAACGGTATCGTTAATGTATCAGCAAAAGATTTGGGAACAGGTAAAGAACAGCATATCACAATTACATCAGGCTCTAACATGTCTGATGCCGATATTGAAAAGGCTGTTAAGGAAGCAGCTGAATTTGAAGCTCAGGATAAGAAGCGTAAGGAAGGCATTGATGCCCGTAATGAAGCTGATTCCCTTATCTTCCAGACCCAGAAGGCTCTTGATGAAGTAGGAGATAAGATAAGTGCAAGCGAAAAAGAATCTGTAGAGGCTGATTTAAATGCACTTAAAGCTGTTGTGGACAGAACTACACCTGATAACATTTCAGAAGCAGATACAGATGAGCTTAAAGCAGGTACAGAAAAACTTATGACCGGTGCACAGGCACTTTTTGCAAAGCTCTATGAACAGAATCAGGGTGCACAGGCAGGCGGCCCTGATATGGGCGGTGCACAGACAGCACAGGATGCCGGATATACCCAGGAAGATAATGTGGTTGACGGAGATTACAGAGAAGTTTAATATAATTAATAAAATGGATTTGTAAAGACATTGGGAGTGGGGAATAGAAATATTCCTCACTCTTAAGGTGTTTTTAATAAATCCGCCCAAACGGAGGATTGAATCATGGCAGAGAAAAGAGACTATTATGAAGTCTTAGGTGTGCCAAGGGATGCAGATGATGCAGCACTTAAAAAGGCATACCGTGCATTGGCAAAAAAATATCATCCCGACATTAACCCGGGGGATACTGAAGCAGAAGCTAAATTTAAGGAGGCTTCTGAAGCGTATGCCATATTAAGCGACCCTCAGAAGCGTAAACAGTACGACCAGTTCGGTCATGCCGCTTTTGAAAACGGCGGAGGAGCCGGTGGCGGAGGCGGATTTGACTTTAGTGATATGGGCGACATTTTCGGCGATATTTTCGGCGATTTATTCGGCGGAGGAAGAAGCAGAAGCCGTAGTAACGGCCCTATGAAAGGAGCAAATGTCCGCGCCAGAGTAAGAATCACATTTGAGGAAGCTGTTTTTGGCTGCGAAAAAGAAATTACATTGGATCTTAAGGACCCTTGCCAGACGTGTAACGGAACAGGTGCCAAACCGGGAAGCTCTCCGTCTACCTGTGGTAAGTGCGGAGGAAAAGGCCAGGTTGTATATACACAACAGTCTTTGTTCGGCATGGTCAGAAATGTCCAGACATGTCCTGATTGTAATGGTAAAGGTAAAATTATTAAAGATAAATGTCCGAATTGCTACGGAACAGGCTTTGTTACCAGCAGAAAGACTATTCAGGTGTCAATTCCTGCGGGTATTGATGACGGACAGAGCATCCGTATAAGAGGCAAAGGAGAACCGGGAGAAAACGGTGGCGAAAGAGGAGACTTACTTGTTGAAGTAAATGTTGCAAGATCTCCTATTTTCCAGCGGCAGGATACCAATATATATACGACGGTTCCGATAAGCTTTGCGGATGCCGCTCTCGGAAATACCATACGCATAAAGACCGTTGACGGAGAGGTTGAATACGACATTAAACCGGGAACCCAGACGGATACAAGAGTGCGTCTCAAAGGAAAAGGTGTCCCTTCAATAAGAAACAGCCAGATAAGAGGGGATCACTATGTTACATTTGTTGTCCAGGTTCCGGATAAACTTACGGAAGAACAGCGGCAGGCCCTCATTGCTTTTGATGCAACTATGAATAACGGCAACCGCCGAGAGGACAAAAAAAAGAAAAAAGGACTTTTTAAATAATTTAGTATATACAATTAAAATGCTGTATGATATAATCTCATCAGAGGAGTTAATAATTGAACTGTATGATAAGGGGTGGGGTTATGGAATACTCAGATTACTTATATGTATTTAATATTAAGGAAAGACTTTGCAGGAGCAGGGTTTTTCCTTTTTTGCGTTAATTGAGGGATAAAATTCATATCGATGAACGGATACAGTATTGTATATCCGATTTCGATATGATTAACAGATACGATAGGAGGAAATAAATTGAAAAAAAAGATTTTTATCATTGTAGGGCCGGTAGTCTTATTACTACTTGTGGCAATAACACTTTTCATAATTTTCCATAATAAAAATAATAAAAGGAGCGAGGGGGACTATTATTCGGTAGCTGTTGATTTTATAGATACTTTTTCGGATGAAGGGTATCTGGTGATAAATGAAGCCGGATTACTGGAATTCTATGATGCACAAAGTGGTGAACATGCAGTGGTATGTAGTGAACCTAACTGTAAGCATGACCCTTCCGACACCGGTTGCGCTGCATATTTAGATGGAAAATTAAGTGCAAAGTTAATAGATGACGAACATATTTATATCATAGGTGAGTTTGAAGGCGACCGCAAGCTGGATTGTGGATATATATACAGACAGAACAGGGATGGAACTGACCGTGAGATAGTTGCCGAATTTGAAGATGTTCAATTTGTGACACAAGCCGAATTGAGAGGTAATTATATTGTTTTTCAATATTGGAATTATTTGGACTATTCTGACTATATGAATCCGGTGAAAACAGATTCTACATTGGGAATTGGTATATATAATATATCCACAGGTAAATATATGCAGAAAGATTTGATATGTTATAAAAATGCAACCTCTTATTGTATGGGTATCTATGAAGATAATGTATATATTTCATTAACTTATTGGGAGGATATAGAAGGAGACATTAATAATTCTCTTTATTCGATATCTCTGGATACAATGGATATGAAAGAAATATATACTTTTGAAGGAGATTCATATCATTGGATGTGTGGAAAATATTTTATATGGTATTTTGATGATTTAACAGGAACGCATATTTTGGATGTTGAGACAGGGGAAATATATGAAATATCTGATTATACAGCCAGTGATGTATTTTTGTATGAAGAGGATATTATTTTTACAAAATATAATAAGAGTAGCGATGATTTAACATTATACAGATATGATATAAATAATCAAAAAGTATATGAGCTTTTTACATACGATGAGTATAATATATATGCTTATTGTAATGAAAATTTATGGTTAAAAAAATATGTTGAGGGTAGCCATAGTAGGATTTGTGTGATAAGTAAAGAAGACTTTGTTAACGGGGACTTAAATAAAATCAAGGAGATATTTGCTTATGAAGAGGATTAAGATAATCTGTATGTGCGTATTAATTCTGAGTTTCATATCAGGTTGCGGCAGGAATAATATAGAGAGTAGAACAGAACCTGAAACAATGGATTTATCTTCACAGACGGAATTGGTCTGGGTTGCTCCTGACTTGGAAGATTGTTCTTCAAATCTGGAAATGTTTAATCAAAAATTGTATAGGGATGGATATAAGTACAAACTGAAAATTGTTTATTTAAGTTCATCTGATTATTATGAAGAACTGAAAGACTATCTGAATGAAAATAGTGCAGATATAATCTGTGCAGAAATGAATAATGGTATAGATATGACATCAACAGGCCTGCAACTGATTCGTGAAGGGATATTTGAACCGATAGATGATATGTTCGCAGACAATCCGGGAAGAGAACTGTATGAATTATTCAATGAAACAATATGGGAATGCAACAGAATTGATGATAGCATTTACATTGTTCCTAACAGTATAATCGGCGAATGCGAAGAGAAATATATAGCATTTAATCCTGAATGTGTTTCTTTAGATGTACTGAATGAATTTGACGGAAGTTTTTCGATGCTTTATGAGTTGTACAATGAATACGGTAAGTCTGATATGAAAATATATTCATATGTGCAGGGCGAAATGTCTTTCCCGGATTATGATTTACTTGGAGGATGTTTTATAT
The DNA here is from genome assembly GCA_051880035.1 of Butyrivibrio sp. Lineage (GTDB taxonomy): Bacteria > Bacillota > Clostridia > Lachnospirales > Lachnospiraceae > Eshraghiella. The sequence goes on along the minus strand of JBJENE010000004.1, from coordinate 18,293 downwards.
CGGAGAATGATGCAACGGTATATGCGGCTAATGAGTTTGATGTTATAAAGGATGAATATTTTACCCAAAATAAAATGTATAGCGAAGGCATATATGAAATTCTTGATTCCCAAACAACACCACAATATAAAGATGATTATTTTGCATATATAATGAATGGTAATCCGTATGAAGCTGATTCGGATGTGGTGTATGAGTACGGAATAATTGCCGAAAACCTTTTTAGTATGGGATACGGAATAAGTTCACAAAGCAAATATAAGGAAGATGCTTTTGAGCTTCTATCACTTCTGTATACAAATAGCGATTATGCCAATACCCTGATTTATGGAGAACATTACATAGAAGACGGATGTCTGTACCTTGAAAGCGGAGGGACACCGAAATATTCTCTCAAACCTCTTGTTATGGGTTGTTATCTGGCGTTGGATTATAATGCCGATAATTATTCAGAAGTTTCCAAAATCGAAAGTGCAGCCAGAAAATTTTCTCTATATAAGAAAAGAGGGATTTCGTTATATGAGATTGATTTATCAGCAATAAAGAAGGAATTGAAAAATACATATGAAATATGCAGTAAGAAAGACAGGGTGCTTATAACTGCTTCCGATTTTGAAAATGAATGGAATACATTTGCCAAGGAACTTGAGGAAGCCGGAGTGTATAAAATTAAAGACGAACTTGTAAACCGGCTTAATGAGCATGGATATTAAGGATTGAAGATAAATGAGAATAATTATAAATGAGTTTGTTAAAACAATCACAAATAAAACATTAATTCTGGTTTGGTCCGTATTTGTGCTTCTGAACATTGTCATTTTGTATACCAATGAAAATAACGGTGCAGATAAATCAGGATGCAGTATTGAAGCATATAATCGCATATATGATGAGGTGGCGGATATGAATGCCGAAGAAGCCACGGAATATCTTATGGGATTTCAGAATGTGGATATGGCAATCGAAGATACTGATTATTTGAAGCAAATGATTGAATATAATGTGGTATTGGATGAAGTAAGACAATGTGCGGAGTATTCGGAATATCTGGAATCTATTCAGAATAGTGCAAAAAAGTACTCAGCAATAGCTATTTTCAAAAATAAGGACTCATTTGGTAAAAAAAACATTATTAAGACAGCAAAAGCTTTTGAAGGGCTTGAGGAAAATGAGCTTGAGATAGGACCTTCCCGAGGCGTGAATATGATTTCCGATAATATATTTGTTGATATAATCGGAATAATGATGCTTTTTTTTACCGGTAGCATTATTTTTCTTAAAGAGAAGGAAAATAAATCTCTTTATCTTCTCAAGTCCTATGCAGGAGGGCGGATTAAACTAATAGCCGCCAAACTTGTAAGCATGGTATTATGCGGAGCATGCATAATGGTTCTACTGTATTTGCCTACATATCTAATGGCATATGGAATATATGGATTTGGAGATACCGGAAGACTTATCCAGTCAGTTGCAGGATTTGATACCACAGAACTGGAAATAACTGTTGCGGAATTTCTTATATATTTTATTCCGGCCAAAATGGCAGTATACTTTCTTTTTGCCATGATTATTACTATGATTATGAATATATTTGATTCATCAATACCGGTATATTTAACTTTTGTCGGGATAATTGCGGTTGAAGTAGTATTGTATTATGCCATAAAAGACAGCAGCAGGTTCATGGTACTTAAAAACCTTAATATATATGCTTTTTTGAATACGGGTCACTTTTTTTCCAATTACAAGAATCTGAGAATTTTTTCAAACCCTGTTAATTACAGAATACTTGCCGTAATTCTTGGGTTAGCTGTTTTGATTATTTCTGCCATAATTTCTGCATTAACATTTGTTTTGAAAAAAGGTATAAAAAGCAAAAGCAGGATATTTACTGTTTTTGAAAGTTTTGTGCAAAGAATAAATATATGGAACAGAATTAAAAGCACTAATATCTGGTTCAATGAATTGTACAAAACATTTATACATAATAAAGTTCTCCTTATACTGATAGCTGCTGCATTGTTTATAATATGGGACTATGCACCGGCAACAGGAGTGTATGAAAATGAAAGTGATGTATACTATGTAATGGCTATAAATGAAGTTATAGGAGAATATACGCCGGAGAAGGAAACATATATTAATAATCGGATTACGGAATTATCCTCCGGAATGGCAGAAGTGGATGATGACTTATCAGAAAAGTACATCGATGGATATAATCGTCTGGCTGCGGATTTTGAGTATATAAAAACACTTGATGATGGATATATCATATATGATAAAGGGTATAATATTCTTACGGGAAAAGATATGGGAACTGAGGCTAAGCTGGCTATGGAAACGGTGATTATTATCATTGTTTCTGTTTTCTCGATTTGGACTATTGAATACTCTTCAGGAATGAATGTCATACAGAATGTATCGTTAGTTGGAAAGAAAAAAATATGCAGAATTAAAATGATTATCTCAATAGGTATAGCAATAATTATTTTCTTTGCGGTACATACTTCATGGTATTACAGCATAATAAGTTCCTACGGAAGTGAATTTTTAGATATACCGGCGAATAATCTAAGGCATCTTTGTTATGTTGCAGGCAGTATAAGTATCAGGACATATTTGATTTTCAGAACAGTGATAAAACTTGTATTTGTAGTGGGAATAACATTTGGAATCAGATTTATTGCCGAAAAACTGAAGAGTCATATTCTGACAGTGGCGGCATCTACAGGAGCCTTTGTTCTTCCGTTTATAATATTAATGATATTGGGAGAAAAGTGATATGGAAATACAGATAAAAAATCTTACCAAAACATATGGTGAAGTTAAGGCGTTAAATAATCTCAATGTTACATTCAGAAATGGAATTTACGGAATACTTGGACCTAATGGTGCAGGAAAAAGTACGATGATAAATCTGATAACTGATAATGTAAAAAGAGAAAGTGGCAGTATTTTGTGTGATGGAAAAGAAATACTTGAAATGGGCAGTGATTTCAGAAAACTCGTAGGATATATGCCGCAACAGCAGAATATGTACGAAGGATATTCAGCTATCGCATTTTTGAAATATGTAGCCGCCATTAAAGGAATTCCGTCCAAAAAGGCTTCGGAAGAAATAGAAAAACTTCTTCATGTAGTTAATTTATGGGATGTAAGATACGGTAAAGCCGCCGGCTTTTCCGGGGGGATGAAACAAAGACTTTTACTTGCACAGGCACTTCTCGGAAATCCCAAGCTGTTGATTCTGGATGAACCTACGGCAGGACTTGATCCCAATGAACGGATTAAAATAAGAAATTACATAGCCGAACTTTCAGGGGAAAGAATAATTCTTTTTGCAACACATGTTGTAAGTGATATAGAGTGCATAGCCGACTGTATTATGATGCTTAAAAAGGGCACTTTAATAGATGTGGGGACTACTGAAGAAATCCTTATGAGCATGGAAGGAAAGGTTGGTAAAATAAGCTGCGAATATAAAGAACTTTCCTTATTGCAACAAAAGTATAAAGCCGGAAATGTCAACCGTACCAAGGATGGATTTGTTCTGAGAATTGTGGGGGATGAATTGTCCAAAGAGGCGGTTTTGGAAGAGAATGATATAAATCTTGAAGATGTATATTTATATTATTTGGCATAATGCCACAAATATTATATAATTATATATAATATTTTTCAAAAGGAGAACATAAAATGGGAAAATACCGCAGTCTGTCCAAAGAGCTTCAGGCACAGATTATTAATGACAGGGAAAAACACCTGGTTAATCCATATGCATTTTCTGATGAAAATGTTGTGCGGAGGAATATGAATCATGACAGGGCCAACCTTTGGAGACCGGCATTTGTCCGTGATATTGAGAAAATCATGCATATGCCTTACTATGGCAGGTATGCGGATAAGACACAGGTTTTTTCCCTGTACAAAAATGATGATATTACAAGACGTATGCAGCATGTGCAGCTTGTTTCCAGAATAGCCAGAAACATTGGAAATGTGCTGGGACTGAATATAGATTTGATTGAGGCCGTTTCTCTGGGACATGATATAGGGCATACACCGTTTGGACATGCCGGGGAAAGACAGCTTGATAAAATATATTTTAAAGAAACCGGAAGACATTTTGCCCATAATATTCATAGTGCAAGGGTTCTTGATACGATTTTTCCGCTTAATTTAAGCCTTCAGACTCTGGATGGCATAATATGTCATAATGGTGAGATGGAATTAAAGGAATACAAACCATCACCGTATTCTGATTTTGAAACCTTTGACAACAGGATGGAGGAATGCTATCTGGAGCCGGCAGCCAATAAGAGGCTTGTTCCTGCAACGCTTGAAGCCTGTGTTGTGAGAGTCAGCGATATTATCGCTTACCTTGGCAAGGACCGTCAGGATGCGGAGAAACTTAACATTCTGGAGAGCCGGAAGGAATACCATAAGGATACAATAGGTGCTACCAATGCTGAAATAATTAATAACATGGTTGTAAATATTATTGAAAACAGTTATGGACAAAATTACCTTAAAATGGACGAAGATGTTTTCGCCGATTTCTCCAATGCCAAGGCAAGTAATTATGAACTGATTTACGGAAATTCCAGAGTGGAAGACATATATAAGGATACGATTAATCCGATGTTCGAGGAGCTTTATTACAGGCTTAGAAATGATTATAAAGCAGGTAATGAGGATTCACCGGTATATACACATCATATTAATTACATCAGACATCAGACAGCCTTCTATGCCGGAAAATATACAGATAAGCAATATGGAGATAATGAATCGGCTGATGATATCGTTACGGACTATATTGCAAGCATGACGGATGATTATTTTATTGATTTGTATAACTATCTGTTTCCGCAAGGACAATATAAAGTCTGCTATAAATCGTATTTTGAAAAGTAAAACATACATATTTTTATAAGAATGAGACATAATATTTCTGCTGTATTTTAATTTCTTATAAAGGAGTATGTACATGGATTCAATATGGCAGACCACATCAGAGCTTCCAAAGTTTTCACAGCTAAAAAATGACATCAAAACAGATGTGCTAATAATTGGCGGTGGGATTACGGGGATTCTTACTGCATATTTTCTGCACCGGGAAGGCGTGAAATACCTGCTGGTGGATAAAGAAAGGATATGCAGCAAGACGACCGGTAATACCACCGCCAAAATTACATTTCAGCATGGACTTATATATCATAAAATACTAAACAGCATGGGGCTGTCGGCAGCCGAGATTTATTTGCAGGCAAACAGGCGGGCATTTAACGAATATGCATCCCTGTGCAAAAAAATTGATTGCGGATATTGTAGAAAAGATAATTATGTGTATTCTGTTAATAATATGCGCAAGCTTGAAAAAGAAATGGATGCACTGCGTAAAATAGGTTATGCCGCAAAGCTGTGCAGGGATATTTCCGTTCCCGTTAAGACTGTGGGAGCCGTTAAATTTCCGGATCAGGCCCAGTTTAACCCGCTGCAGTTTATTTCTGCCATTGCAGAGAACTTAAACATATATGAAAATACTTTTGTCCGTGAATTATCAGAAAATACGGCGGTTACGGATTATGGGAAAATATACGCCGGAAAAATAATCATTACGACTCATTTTCCTTTTATCAATAATCATGGCTGCTATTTTCTGAAATTGTATCAGCACCGCTCATATGTAATTGCTCTTGAAAATGCAGAAGATGTGTCCGGAATGTATGTGGATGATGACAGAAAAGGACTGTCCTTCAGAAATTACGATAACCTGCTTCTATTGGGCGGAGGAGCACACAGAACAGGTAAAAAAGGAGGCAACTGGGACGAATTATGCAATTTTGCCAAAATTCATTATCCGGCTGCCGTAATAAAATCTGCATGGGCCACCCAGGACTGCATGAGCCTGGATGATGTACCATATATTGGACAGTATTCACCTAATACACCTGACTGGTATGTGGCGAGTGGTTTTAATAAGTGGGGAATGACCCAGTCGATGGTAGCCGCAATGATACTTTCGGATATGGTTACGGGACAGCAAAATGATTGGTCATGGGTGTATAATCCGGGAAGAAATATTCTGAAACCCCGTCTTTTTGTAAACGGATTCGAGGCAGTGAAAAATATTCTTACCATATCCAAAAAACGCTGTCCGCACCTTGGATGTGCACTGAAATGGAATTCTGCCGAACATTCATGGGATTGTGCATGTCATGGCTCAAGATTCGACGAATACGGAAAAGTTCTTGACAATCCTGCTAACGGTGATTTGAACAATTAAAAAATTAGTGAAGCTCTTGCTCCAGATTGCGGAATTCTTCCGTGTCAAAGAACTCTGTGATGGTAATACCGAAGCCGTCACAGAGTTTTTTAATTGTTACAATTCCTGGATTGCAGCTCTCGCCGTTAAGTATGCTTTTGACGGTGGATTGAGAGATGCCGGAAGCGTAACTCAGTGCATTTGGTGTTATTTTTTTCTCTTTACACAATTGTCTGATTCTGTTAACTACAGCGGGATAGATTCCCTGCATATCCCCCATCCCTCCTGTATAAGCGAAAGTAATTTAATCATATCTCATGCATAGAAATAAAGTTAGTGACAAATCACTAATCAAATGGTAATATAGTGATATATCACTAAAGAATGCCAGCCATGAAATATAATTCTTTATGTATGTAATATTTCAGAAAATCCGGAGAAATATACAGTGAAAAAAGCATATTGCAAACTATGTGGAAATGAAAATATGGTCGAGAGTTTTCAGAAAGATTATCTGTGCAGCGAATGTGGAGCAAGAAATCTTGTTCCGGCAATGGATGCAGGCTTTTACAGTTATATTGCCAGCCTGAACGAAGATGACCGGACAGATAATTCGGAGGATAATACAGATTAGATAAATTTAATAATTTCCATGTCAAAATAATATAGAATAACGCCTTGAAATGGTGTATAATTGCAATACACTATTATTAATCCCATTTAAAGGCGGGTTTTCTTTTCATGAAGTTCAATGAATCTCAGAATAAGGCAGTCAGGCACCGGGAAGGTCCCATGATTGTCATTGCAGGGCCGGGTTCCGGCAAGACCACCGTACTTACCAATAGAATTAAATATCTTGTTGAGGAATGCAGGGTTAATCCGGCGCATATACTTGTCATCACTTTTTCCAAGGCAGCGGCTACTGAGATGCAGGAGCGTTTTTACAGGCTTGCCGGCAGCAGGATGCCAATTACATTCGGAACATTCCATGCTGTTTTTTTTAATATATTGAAGGCAGCATATAATTATTCTGTAAATAATATAATTAAAGACGATATGAGGCGTGAAATCATTATGAGGGCAGTTGATAAGTGTGATATGACGCCGGAGGATATTGATGAGTTTCTGGAAAATATATCGGGGGAAATAAGCAGGGTCAAAACCGAGGGGATAGATGTGGACGCTTATTATTCAGCCAACTGTCCGGAGACGGAATTCCGTAAAATTTACAAGTATTATTCAAATGAGTTAAAACGCCGGCGGCTGATTGATTTTGATGATATGCTTTTGTACTGCCATGAGCTTTTAGTAAGCCGGAAAGATATTCTTGCATCGTGGCAGAATAAATACAGGTATATTCTTGTTGATGAATTTCAGGATATTAATAAGATACAGTATGAGGTTGTAAGGCTCCTTGCGGCGCCGCAGAACAATCTTTTTATCGTTGGAGACGACGACCAGAGTATATATGGGTTCAGAGGCTCCAAGCCTGAAATAATGCTTAATTTTGAAAAGGATTATCCCGATGCCCATAAGGTGCTTCTTGATACCAATTACAGATCCACCTCCAATATTGTGGAGTCGGCCAAAAGAGTTATCGGGCATAATAAAGTCAGGTTTGCCAAAAATATTAATACGGTTAATCCTCCCGGAAATCAGGTCGAAATACGGGAATTTAATACAATGGGAGAGGAATATGAATATGTTACGGAATGCCTTAAAGCGATTAAAAATCCCGGAGATTATCACGAAGAAAAACGATATTCGGATTTTGCGGTTTTATTCCGTACCAACTCTGTGGTGGAGCCGTTAGTCAGAAGACTTATTGAAAATAATATTCCTTTTGTTCTTAAAGGTGTCATTCCCAATATTTTTGAACATTGGATTACAAAGGATATTCTGGCGTATGCGTCATTAGCATGTAATAACCTGAACCGAAGGGATTTTATAAGAGTTATGAATAAGCCTTTAAGGTACATAGGCAGAGATTATCTGACAGATGAAGAAGTATCATTTAATACACTTGAAAAATATTACGAAGATAAGCCCTGGATGCTTGAACGTCTTGATAAGATGAAGGCCGATTTGAAAATAATGCAGGACATGCCGCCGTATGCCATGATTAATTATCTGAGAAAAGGTGTGGGATATGATGATTATCTTACCGAATACGGAGAAAAGCATAATATTGATAGGCAGGAACTTTTTAATCTTGCAGATGAGATAATGGAAAGTGCAGAAAAATATCCGGATTTTGATTCATGGTTTAAGTATATGGAAGAGTATTCCACAGAGCTTAAAGAAAGCTATACAGGGAAAAAGACACAGGAGGATGCAGTATGTCTTACCACAATGCACGGCTCCAAGGGGCTGGAGTATGACACGGTTTTTATTATTGATGCCAATGAAGGGATTACGCCCCATAAGAAGTCTGCCCTTGAGCCTGAAATAGAAGAGGAACGGCGGATGTTCTATGTGGCAATGACCAGGGCGGGGAAGGAACTTAAAATCCTCTATACCAAGGAGCGTTACAATAAGAAAACAGAACCTTCACGGTTTGTTAAAGAAATAATGAATGCAGAATGAAAAACCGTTCCGGCATCTGTAAGTATACCGGAACGGCTTTTAAATATTATAAATTATTATGTTCAATGCTGCATCAGAAATTTTTGAATCTGCTGATTTCGGTCTGCAGGCTTTCCACTGTTGCAAGATTCTCTGCGGAGGCCTGACGGATGTTTCCGAAGTCCGTATCCAGTCTTGAAGATTCGTTGGCTGCGGCAGACGCCTTAATTGCGCTTTCTTTGGTAGATTCCATAATATTGTTAACGGTATCTGCAATAGCTCCTATTGATTCATTAAGAAGACCTGTGGCTTCTTTGAAACTTAACATCAATTCATCTATCTTAACCGCATCATTAAAGTACTGGTCACCGATGTTTGCCATTTCTTCATAATCTGCAAGAACATCACTGTCAATATATTCAAGAAGCCTTGTTGAATTATTACTCAGTTCGCTTACATTTCCGACTACATTGCTGCTGATTTCCTGAATGTGGTTAGCTATTTCCTTGCTGTTTTCGGCAAGAACACGAATCTCTTCGGCAACAACCGCAAAGCCTCGTCCGACTTCTCCGGCTCTTGCAGCTTCGATTGAAGCATTAAGTGCAAGAAGATTGGTCTTGCTGCTGATTCCCAGAATTGCAGAGGTAAGTTCGGAAATCGTGTTGATTTCTTTACTGTTTTCAACGGACTTGGCAACCTCTGTAGAGATTTCGGAAATAATGTTGGTAGCTTTCTCTTTATTGACTGCAGCCTGTTCCTTAATTGTGGTAGCACGGCTCTTAATGTTTGTGGCGTAGTCCGCACCGTCCCCGGCATTGTTGGCAATTTCGGAAATGGACACCTTAACATTCTCTATACTGCCGTTAACAGTCTCTATTCCTGAAGCAATAACATCCATCTGGCTTACCAGATAGTTCATTGTATCAATTGCTTCATTGACCCCAAGACCGGCCTTATCAACCCTTGTGGAAATGGAATTACTTGAATCCTCGATGTTCTTAGCTGCAACAGCTATCTTGGAAATTACATTCTGAAGTATTTCTATAAAACCGTTAATACCTGTAACGAGAATTCCGATTTCACTTTTGGTTGAAGCCTTGGTATTGATTCGTTCGCTTAAATCACCCTCGCTACGGCGAATCTTGGCAGTAATATGCTGGATTGCCTTGGATGATTTCTTAATAGGGCTTATAAGTCTTATGGAAATAACAATGCCTGCAACAATTACCAGAACGATGGCTGCAATTGAAACAGCTGCAATTTTGTATGAAAAATCAATCGTGTCCTTCATAAGGTCTTTGGATGCATTAACATCTGCTTCCGTAAGATCCCACAGCTCATCAAGTGATTCGGTGATGTTGTCCAATTTGTTGGCGTTAGTGCTTCCGATTGTATGTCTGGCAGCAGTCTTCTGACCGTCCGCACTTAATGTGATAACAGAGGTTACACTTTTGTGATATGCAACATATGTAGTACGCACATCTGTAAGGATTTTGTTGATTGCCTCAGAATTGGAGCATCTCTGGTATTCTGAAATAAGTGCAAGAATTTCGTCGTTAAGTGTGCTGATTTCTTCAGAATACTCTTTGTACTTGGCTTCTTCTTCAGTCATAACATGACGGTTACATGCATTTTCCATCCTGTTAAAACTGTTTCTCATAGAGGTAATTAAATTCTCCTCGTAAAGATACTCATCGGACAGTTCTGCATAGTAGCTGTTGATTTTGGAAATATTGGCTGCCGAGTAAGCTATGGCAGTCAGTGCAATTGCACCTATTACAGCCATGAGTAAAAAAATTCTTGTGGACAGTTTCTTCATTCGATTCACTCCTTTATTTCTGTGACGGAGCCAGAATAAAGTCATCCAGGTTTCCCCAGGAACCGGTATTGGATTTGACTCTGGCGCCTACAGTAATAATACCGTCTGTAGATACAATGTTGTCAATTACAGGATATTTATATTCAGACCAGTTCGTAATTGTAACGGGAGCAGTATATGTAACCCCGTCTGCAATGGCGTAAATTTCTATGTCCTGCTCATCTGCATCGCCGCCGTGCATAACAATAGAAAATTTATATGTTCCGGGTTTGAGGTCTTTTACTTCCTGTTCAACGGTAAAGTCCACACCGCCTGCGGAAGAGTAGAAGTGAACCGATTTGGTTCCGGTAACGGCATCTGCTGTCTTATCTATTACAAAAAGCTCAGTAGTAGTATCCGGTTCTTTCTCAATAGACCACATGGATAAATCGTCTTCTTCGAAACTGTAATTTTCTATGTAATTTAATTCTACAATCTTAACTGTACATATTATATTATACTCTTTTTCGCCGTCAGATGCAATTCCTTCTACGGTAAATGTACCTATTGAATCAAAAGAATTTCCTGAGTCTTTCCAGGTTACGGGAAGCTCCTTTTCTGAACCGTCATTCATTTTGGCAGGAACAGTTTCTGGAAGCTCCACTTCGTTACCGATTCTTACGGTAATTGCAGGATTTGGAACACTGTCAATTGCAAGTTCGGTCTGCGCTCCCGTCTTAAGGAAACGGAATGTGCTTAAAGATGCAAGAGGGTGTCCCTGGCAGTCAAACAATGCCTGATTATCCCATGATGAACCGCCGTAGTATTTTCCGGCATCATCAGGGTCGTATTCAGATGAAAAACTTGATGCCCATCCGGAACCGTATTTCTGCCAAAGTATTGAACGCTCGTCTGCGTTGGCACCCGGAACCGGAATCCATGCAGGTTCCCAGTAACAAATTCCTATACCTGCTTCACCTACATTGGCTACCGCAGCCGCACAGTCACGGATTGCATCTGCCTGGCCCTGTACGGTTATGGAATAAGGAAAAGCACAGTTGGTATCCGAACCTATTGAATTGGAAAAACCGTCGCCGTCATCAAATGTATAAGGATATGAAATTTCTGCTACCATTACTTTCTTGGAATATTCGGATGCAACCTCGGATAAAACCTCGGTAAGGTTTTCTAAGGTTCCGTGCCACATAGGGTAGTATGATGAGGCAAAAACATCATAATCTATGGAATATTTGTCCATCATTCTTGCAAATTTTGAATATGCGCCTACAGTTTCCGGATTTGTAAAATGAACGGCAATAAGAATGTCCTGGTTGTATTTTTCGGATAATTCCCTGATTGCTTTGCTTCCTGCGTTCATAAGCACTGAAATGTCACTCCATTTGGTTTCACCGGACATTCCCGTTGTGGTTTCGTTACCCACCTGAACCATTGTAACCTTGATTCCCTCGGAAAGAATTTTTTCCAGTGACTCATATGTATAATCGTAAAGAGCGTCGGCTTTCTCGTCCACGGTCATGTCGGTCCATGCCTTTGGACACATCTGCTTGGAAGGGTCGGCCCAGAAATCTGAATAATGGAAATCAATGATACTTCCCATTCCGTATTTGGTGGCACGGCGTCCTATTTCTACCGCAGTGTCCACATCACAGTTACCTCCGCCGTATCCGTTGCCTTTTTCATCAAAAGGGTCATTCCATACACGGATTCTTACAGTATTAACTCCGTTTTCGGCAAGAGTAAGGAGCATATCCTGTTCTTTGCCTTCATTGTTATAATATACCACACCACTTTGTTCTTCTGAAATAATGGTCGATATGTCACAGCCGAGAATAAAATCATCGGACAGCCCCCCAATGGCTTCCACGAATACTCCCGGTTCGCTTTCAGACAGTTTTACATCAACTGTCTTTATTGATTTTTCTTTGCTGCCGCAGCCTGTTAAAAGAAGCAGGGCGGCGATGATTACTACACCTAACTTTTTCATTTTCTATACCTCCATAATAAATAAATCCCATGGTCCTATGGTAATGCAGTCACCGTTTGATACGGCCTTACCGGAAAAAATATCTTCTCCGTCCGCCGTGATATTTACGGTGCATGGGGTATCTGCGTAGTTAAAGTAAAAAATAATTTCTTTCCCGAAGGAATTGATGCCTTTCTTGCGGATTACAGGAAAATTCAGTCCCGAAAGCTCTATGCCTGCATCCTTACAAAGGAACAAAAGCAGTTTTTCAAGACTTTGTCCGTCAAAATGGCATCCTATATATGAAGCGGTTCCTTTCCGGTATCCGTTCATGGTGACTGCGGCGTAACCTTTATATGCCGGATTGTCGTAGGAAGCCAGAACAGATGCGGTATCGGGAACCAGTAACTCCATAAAATTTGTAACCCTTGTATTATCTGCATTAAAGCATGTATTACATAAATTTGGAGAATCGCATGTAAACTGGTCATATGTCATTCCGAAACATTCGGTCATGCCGTAAGGCTGGTCATCACAATGGATTTTAAGATGTTTATCGGAAAACATACTCTTAAATGTCATTATAAGTGAACCGCCGTTTCCGACATAGTCAGAAAGCCGTCTGCCCACAGAATCGGATGAGCTGTACATTGCAGGTACGATTATCAGCTTGTAGGCCGAAAGTTCTTCACTTGTGGCATTCTGCGGAATAAAATCGCATTCCGCATTGATTCTGTATAATGCATCAAAAATCCAGCGTAACACATCATTATAATGAAAATTCTCATTAATCGGAAATTCATTAAGACCCGTAAGTGAATCGTTGTCAACCATAATTGCCACATCATTTCTTTTGGTAAGATTATTGATGCGGGTTCCGATTTTATTAAATTCGCTGCCGATAACGGAAGCTTCCCGGTATGTGGCATTTTCCTTAAGATTGTGGCTTAAAACGCCTTTCCAGTAGCTTTCGATTGCGTTGTGGATGGAATGCCAGTGCCAGTACATTACACTGTTGGCGCCTGATGCAATATGGCTGTATGCCTGTAATCTTAACTGTCCCGGATAAGGAAGCCATCCCGTATTTCCCTGAGCCTGAGTTTCCATAACGAGATAATTATCTTTTTTGAGGCTTCGCATAAGTGAACCGCCAAATGCGATTTCAGCTCCCGTAAGAGAAGCGGCGCCTGGGTGATATATGTCGGTACCTGCAACAGTCATTTTGGCGGAAGCTTCATATTGGTTGACCTCCGGCTGCATTCCAAAAGAGTAACCGTTCCAGCCGTAATCGAAATTATGCGTAATAAACTGATCGTCCCTTTTATATTCATTAACAATATCAATCTGCCAATTAAGAAAATCCGTAACAAGTTTTCGCTGGAATTTACGGAATTCTCCTTTCAGGCTGCCGTTAATTGTGCCGCGCACATCCGGGAAGTCGTCCCAGGAATTAATTCTGTTGCTCCAGTAGTCCAGGCCGAAAGCCAGGTTAAATTCATCAATATCTTCAAATTGTTCTTTGAGATAGTCCTTAAAGGCCTCCTGTACATTGGGACCTGATGTATCATAGGATCTGGTCTCGTTGTCAATCTGGAAACCGATTACACATTTTCTGTGTGCAGTCTGCTCCATAAGCCTGCGAATAATCCTTTCGGCGTGAAAAAGATAACCCGGGTGTGTAATGTCCATATTCTGTCTGTGACCGTAAAGACCTCTTCCTTTTTCGGTAACGGCAAGAACATCGGGATATTTTCGCACCAGCCACGCAGGGATTGCATATGTGGGAGTTCCTATTATAACCTGCATCCCATATTCCTCTGCTTTGTCAAGCATTCTCGTAAGATGGGTAAAATCAAAAACTCCGTCGTGGGGTTCCATGGTACTCCATGTAGATTCGGCTATTCTGATGGTGTTCATACCGGCCTTTTTCATCATCTGCATGTCCGTATCTATACGGTCGTAAGGCATGTATTCATCATAATATGCCGCACCAAAAAATATTTTGTTAGTTTTCATGTGAAAAATCTCCAAAAAAATACAAAAAAAGCATTGACCTATTGTAAAAATGTTGGTAAGATACTACTAGAACAACCGATTGCGCATTTATTATAGCACATTGGTTAAATAAGGTAAAGCAAAACATTTTTGTTTATTATAGACTACATGGTATGATGCAGTGATTTTGGCAGGAGAACTAACAATATGAATGTACGCTTGAATAATGAGGAATCTGAACAAAACGGTAAAATGACCATAGGTGATGTGGCCGAAGCACTGGGGGTATCCAAGACTACGGTGTCAAGAGCGATATCCGGCAAGGGAAGAATCGGGGAGCAGACAAGGCAGAGGGTAATCGAATATATCAATAAGCATAATTTTACTCCTAATGCCATTGCAAAAAGTCTTGCCCAGTCCCGTACTTTTAATATAGGCTGGGTAATGCCGGGAGATTGTACACTTGCGGAGCTTCCGTTCTTTAATAACTGTCTCTGGGGAGTCAGTGAGACCGCTTCCGCATTACAGTATGATATACTTGTATCCATGGTTAACGGTTCCGATATAGGACAGCTTGAAAGAGCCGTTACCAATAATAAAATAGACGGCGTAATACTAAGCCGTACAGTTGAAAATGACGCTGCGGCACAGTATCTTATGGAAATGAAAATACCCGTCATTACCATCGGGCAGTCCGAAATAAAAGGAATTCTCCAGATTGATAATGATCACAAGGCTGCATGCAGGGAGCTTACATCCCTTCTTATTCTTAAGGGAATTAAGAACATGGGGCTTATCGGAGGCAATCATACACATATAGTTACCAAGAAGCGTCTTAATGGATTTATGCAGGCCTATGAAGATGCCGGCATTCCTATTAAGAAAGATAACATATATCTTGATGTGGAAAACCAGGTCAGAACCGAGAAAGTAGTGGAAGAGCTTCTTTCCAAAGATGTGGACTGTATTGTTTGCATGGATGATTCCATATGCATGCATGCACTTAACAAACTCAAAAAAGAAAACATTTCGGTTCCTGATGATATAATGGTTGCATCATTTTACAACAGTGTTTTCCTTGAATCCTATTCTCCGTCGGTAAGCACCCTGGCTTTCGATGCGGTGGCACTGGGAAGAGAAGCCTGCCGTACTCTGGTTGATTACATAGACGGAAAGGAAGTACCTCAGAAAACTCTTCTGGGATATGACATTATATTGAAGGAATCCACACTTATTAAACATTGATAATCAGTGCCTTACCGGGCAAATGCAATAAAAAAACATTGTTTCCCTCCACAAAAGAGTCTTTGGAAATATAATCCAAAGACTCTGATTTTTTCACGACAATGTATTAAAGTTGCGCAGTGTGTCCGGACAGGGTTATACAAGCAAAAATCCAGTAAATACAAGGGTTTTGAAGAAAGTTTTAAATAAATTGCGAGGACAAAAATACCTTGTAAAATGCATATTTGCGCAAAAAAACAAGGCAGTGTTAAATGTGAATATATGATTGTACAAATTTTAATTGTGCAATATGCACAAAAAAATATCTAAAAGATATAAAAAATGTACATTGACAACAAAAAGACACAATGTTACACTCAATACATAGAACAACCGATTGCGCAAATATAAAGGCCTTATAAGACCTATACCAAAAAAGAACTGTTTAGGAGAAAGAAAATGGATAAGTTTGTTGTTAATATTATTCATCGTCCAGAGATGGTTCCTGAGTATGCCGAGAAGGTTACAGGACAGGGAAAAGAAGAAGATATAAGCAGAAAGAGCCTTTTGACTGAATCTTTGGATATTTTCAAGACACAGCAGGAATGTGCTCATAAGAATGGACTTAAGACAACAATTCAGATGACATACGCAAGTCTCTTTAATGAAGAAGCGATTGCGATTGCAAAAGAGCATCATGAGACTTACGGGGATGAAATCGGATTAACACTTCTCGGACTTCCGTGTAAGGAATTCAGAGACAAATACAAAACAAAAGATTTCTGTATCTGGATGTTTTCATGGAAAGATAAGAAATCAATTGTAGATGATGTTTTCAGAAAGTTTTATGACGTTTTCGGATTTTATCCTGAATCAACCGGTTCATATTATATGGACGCAGATTTGATTAATTACATAAAAGAAAAATATCCTTCCGTAAAATGTGCAGTAGCCACATGTTGGGAAGAAGGACCTAAAGCATATCATACCTGCAATAATTCATGGTATACTTTCATGGACGGTGGTCCTTGGGCGCCTTGGATTCCATCCAAGCAGAACACCCACGCACCGGCAGCCAACGAAGCTGAGGACAGCGGCATTGTTGCAATACCTCACCTTTCAAGAGATTTAATTGCATGTTATGACGGTAACGGTTCCAATTTCGGAACACATCCCCAGAATGTATTAAGGGGAATGATTTATGACAGTGAGACATGGGAATACCCATATTTATATAATCTTATCGACCAGTACCGTTCATTGGAGAAATACAATAACGGATATGCTTACAACATGATGTTTGTAGGACCGGGCTGGATGAATAAGATGGGACGCTGGGAAGCTCCTTACGAATTACTTAAGAAGTCCTATGAAGACGGATGTGCTTATTACGGACAGCTTAAGAAAGAAGGTAAACTTACTGATATGACAATGTCAGAGTTTGCTGATTACTACAGAGAGAAGAAATCATATACAGAGCCTGAATGTGCATTATGGAAAGACATTCTTTACGGCTCAGACAAGCAGCTTTTCTGGTACTGCGATCCTTACATGAGAGCCTGTGTGAATATGGATCAGGGCGGCGCAATTGTTGACTTGAGACCATATGCAGCCAAGCTTGAATGGCCGGTAGGTATCGGAACCGCACATGTACAGGATGCATCTTATCCTTTCCTTATTCAGGAGAAGTACCGCGCCGGATATTTCACACATTATGCGGGAGAAGGAACGGTAAGAAGTGCCAAACTTACATATAAAGGTGAAGAGGTTGACCTTTGCCAGTGCAGAACCAAGGCACATTTTTCACAGGAAGGCAATGACAGAATCCTGACACTTGACCCGGTTGATATTGAATTTTCAGACCTGACCGTTTCACTTCAGACAAAGATTATTTTTACTGAAGGAAGCAGTGATATAAAAATTGAGCGTCATGTTCTTAGCATGAGTAATCCGGATGCTGTTGTAGACATTAACGAATACATGGTTGCATGCTACGGTACAACAGAATACACAGAGGATATGACAAGCGTTAAGCTTGCATGTAAAGGTACTGAGACAAAGACACTTGATTATGAATACAAGTGCAGGGAAGAAAAACTTTCCGACGCTTCTTCGGTTGAAGCCATTGTACCTCCGATTATGACAAAGGTATCAATGACGGCAGAAGGTAAGGATAAGACCGGATATGTCCGTGAAGGATATGCTTTCTCTCCGATGTTTACATTAGGATATACCGGTAAATTGTCAGACAAGGAGGTATTTACGACATGGCTCAAGCTGGAAAGGGCAGATTAAATTTCAGATGTCCGTCATGTTTTATGAGAGACCTGGACATCGATATGTTCTATGACAAAGACAAGAAAGAGTATTACTGTATCCGTTGCCAGTATACCGGCACGGAGGAGGACGTACTTGCCAAAAATGAAATGGCAAGATTCCGTTACGGCGCTATGATG
>JBJENE010000003.1:131618-176478 GCA_051880035.1 Butyrivibrio sp. | reverse complement strand
ATGCCCAGATAGCTCAGTCGGTAGAGCAGCGGACTGAAAATCCGCGTGTCACTGGTTCGATTCCGGTTCTGGGCACTTTTCTTTTGGAAAACTGCAGTGATGCAGTTTTTTTTGCATTATACAAAAATGCGTGTTATGATAAAAAAGAATTAAAGCATAATAATAAAGATGCATAAAATATAACGGAAGAAGGTGTCTGTATGAAATATGATGTCATAATTGTGGGGGCAGGACCGGCAGGAATTTTTACTGCAATCGAAATGATAAGGAAGGGAAGTTCCAAAAAGATTTGTATTGTTGAAAAAGGTAGTGCTGTGGAGAACAGAAGATGCCCTAAGTCATCAACTCAAAAATGTGTTAACTGTAAACCATGTAATATTACGACCGGATTTTCAGGAGCCGGAGCATTTTCTGACGGGAAATTGTCTTTAAGTTACGAAGTTGGCGGAGATTTACCTGACTTAATAGGAGCGGATCTGGCACAGGAAACGATTAAATATGCTGACAGCATTTATCTTGAATTCGGTGCTGATACGAAGGTAGAAGGTATTAATCAGGGAGATAAGGTTAAGGAGATAAGAAAGCGTGCCATTCAGGCAGGTCTTAAGCTTGTGGATTGTCCGATAAGACATCTTGGAACAGAAAAAGCACAGGAAATATATTATGCAATAGAACAGTATCTCATAAATAACGGTGTTGAAATTCTTTTTGGATATGAATGCAATGATATTATTCTTGATAATTCAGAATGTAAAGGAATTACCATATCCAAAACAAATACCGGTGCAGAGTCACAAAATATGTATGCGGAGCATATAATAATAGCTACAGGAAGAAGAGGTGCAGACTGGCTGGAAAAGTTATGTGCCAAGTATGATATTTCACATAAACCG
Source organism: Butyrivibrio sp. (assembly GCA_051880035.1). GTDB lineage: Bacteria > Bacillota > Clostridia > Lachnospirales > Lachnospiraceae > Eshraghiella. Next base: position 175,585 of record JBJENE010000003.1, on the reverse strand, counting down.
GGAACTGTAGATATCGGAGTTCGTGTGGAAGTCCGCAATGAAATTATGGAGGATGTCAATAAAGTTTTATACGAGTCCAAATTAATAGGATATCCGAAACCATGGAAAAACAAAGTAAGAACATTTTGCCAGAATCCGGGAGGATTTGTAAGTCAGGAGAATTACGACAACGATTTGGCTGTTGTAAACGGTCATTCATATAAGGAACTGAAATCGGATAATACCAATCTGGCAATACTTGTTTCACATAATTTTACGGAACCGTTTAATCAGCCTATTGAGTATGCGAGAAAAGTCGGTGAGCTGACCAACATGCTGGGTTCGGGAAGAATTCTGGTGCAAAGGTACGGAGATATTCTGGACGGAAAAAGAACATGGCCGAAAGAGCTTGCACATGCCAATGTAAAACCGAGTCTTGCGGATGCGGTTGCGGGAGATATTACTGCGGCAATGCCTTACAGGGCAATGACCAATATAATTAATTTTATCCAGGCTGTAGATCATGTTGTGCCGGGATTTGCCGGAACGGAGACGCTTTTATACTCTCCGGAGCTTAAATTCTACAGTAATAAAGTTAAAATGAATGAGAAGCTGGAGACGAATGTTAAAGGTTTGTATTGTCTGGGTGATTCCAGCGGATGGACCAGAGGACTTATGATGGCATCAGTAATGGGTGTTTTAATGGGAAGATATTTAGCTGAAAAATAAAAGAGGTGTAATATTGAAGGATTTTTCGCAGAATAACTGGGGCCTTGTGCTGGCAGGCGGAGGAGGAAAAGGAGCATACCAGATAGGTGTGTTCCGTGCACTTTTTGAGAAAGGATTGGATAACTATATTACTGCGGTTTCAGGCGCCAGTGTCGGGGCTCTGAATCTGGTTCTTTTTGAGTGTAATGACATAAAGATGGCGGAAAGTGTATGGAGCGGAATTTCTTATGAACAGTTTCTGGAAATATCTCCGGAAATGATAGATTTTAAGGAAGGGCTTGTTTCAAGAGAAGGATTACTGAATATTCTTGATAATTATGTTGATTTGGAAATAATCAGAAAAAGTGAGCGAAGACTGATGGTGTCTGCTACCGAATATGATGAATACGGCATGGGTAAAGGAAAGATAAAATATTTTTCCCTGAATTACAGAACCTCAGAAGAAATTAAAAATATCCTTTTGGCATCTTCGGCACTCCCCCTGGTGTATGAGCCGGTACAAATTGAAAATAAAATGTACCGGGACGGAGGCATCCGGGATAATCTTCCCATTGAACCGTTGTACGTGGATGGAATCAGACATTTTATTGTGGTGGGTTTATCTGTCGGAACGAAGATTCCTTATGAAAAATATCCTGATGCAGAATTCATTTTTATTAAGCCATCTAACAGTATCGGAGATTTTTGGGACGGTACACTGGATTTTTCAAAAGAAGGCGCCAAAGTCAGGATGGAACTGGGTTATCTTGACGGAATGCGGACATTGGAATTTTCCGACAGAGATTTAAAGGAGCCTGAAGCCAGGGCAGAGTATGAGGCGGCAGAGGCAAGAGATTATAATAAGATAATTTTTTTCCATAGAAAGAAAAAACTGGAAGACAGCGTACAGACGCATATGGACCAGATTAACAGTCTTATTGATAAGTACAGCTAGGAGTAAAAATGGGCATACTTACTGAAAAATTAAAACAAAACGGAAATTCGGATATTTATCCTTTTCATATGCCCGGGCATAAAAGAAAGCTTGAGTGGGATATTAATGCCTACAAATATGATATAACAGAGATAACCGGATTTGATGATTTGCATTGTCCGGAAGGAATCATTAAGGAATTAGAGGAACGGTTTGCAAAATTTTACAGGGCCCAAACTGCAATTTTGCTTCCAAACGGAAGTACCGCAGGGGTTTTGTCAGCAATTTCCGCAACCGTTATGCCCGGAGAGAAAATTCTCATGACAAGAAACAGTCATAAATCGGCATATAACGGAGTTTTCCTCAGAGAAATTAATGCGGAATATATTTATCCACAATATGATAAAAAAACCGGGATAACTTTACCCGTTTCTCCGTTTGATGTGGAAAAAGCACTTAAAGAAAACAGGGACATTAAGGCTGTTTATGTCACTTCACCGACTTACGAAGGAGTTGTTTCGGATATTAAAGAAATTGCTTTAATTGCCCACGGATTCGGAGTACCGTTAATTGTTGACTGTGCCCATGGTGCGCATTTCGGAATGCATGATTTTTTTCCGGAAAATCCAATTGAGCTTGGTGCAGACATTGTAATAATGAGTTTACATAAGACACTTCCGGCGCTTACACAGACGGCATTATTATGTATTAATAGCAGTCTGGTAGATTTTGCCAAAGTTAAAAAATATACTGATATATATGTAAGCAGCAGTCCGTCATATATTCTTATGGCTTCTATGGAACTGTGCCTTGATTATATTGAAAATAAAGGAAAAACTGAATTTGAGGCATATGGCGTACTTGTTAACGGGTTTAGAAAACGGTGCAAAGAATTATCCAATTTATACCTATACGAACCTGATGAAAAGGCTGTAAGCCGGGGCGTATACGGAAATTATGCCACAGACTTTGGTAAAATTGTTATTTGTACCGACAGGGCGGACATTTCCGGCAGGGAATTGAAGCAGATTCTTCTGGATAAATATAAGATAGAGCTTGAGATGGCTTCAAAGGAATATGCAATTGCCCTGACCTCATGTTGTGATGATGAAGAGGGATTTGACAGACTTTTTGCAGCCCTTAATGAGATAGATAAAAAGTTAAAACCTGCCGGGAAGAAATCCTTTGAGCAGGAGCCCCTGATGGAAAAAGTAATGACACCGGGAGAAGCGGAAAAATGCAGCAAATACAAGGTTTTGCTTGAGGAGTCGGAAGGGCTTATTGCCGCCGAACCATTATACATTTACCCGCCGGGAATACCATGGGTGGTTCCCGGAGAACGAATTAATGCGTCACTGATAGAGACAATTATAAGGTACCGTGATGCAGATATTGAGATTCATGGGACGGACGAATCCGGAAAAATTTCTGTTATAGGAGAGAAATAATGTCCAGAATTTTTGTTATTATGGGAAAAAGTTCATCCGGAAAAGATACGGTTTTTTCCGAACTTTGCAGGAATAAAGAGCTTGGGCTCAAGACTGTGGTAATGTATACCACCAGACCGATGCGCAAGGGAGAGACCGAAGGAAAAGAATATTTTTTTACGGATGAAAGCCGGGTTAAGGAATTCGAAAAAAACGGAAAAATAATAGAATTAAGGGAATACAGCACAGTATACGGAATATGGAAATATTTTACTGCGGATGACGGGCAGATTGATATGTCAGGCAATGAAAATTACCTTATTATCGGAACGCTTGAGGCATATGAAAAATTTGCCGGATACTACGGAAAAGATAAAGTTTATCCGATATATATTGAAATAGACGACGGGATTAGAATCCGCAGAGCTTTGGAAAGAGAGGAAAGACAGGAAATTCCAAAGTATGCGGAAATGTGTCGCCGGTATCTTGCCGATGAGGAAGATTTTTCGGAGGACAAGCTTATTGAGGCAGGAATAACCAAAAGGTATCGTAATATTATACTTGAGGACTGTGTAAAAGAAATTACAGGTGATATTACCAAATTGCAGAACTAGGCATATTGACATAAATGTGGTATTATATAAATCGGATTCATAAGGAGGAGCAGATATGTCCATTAAGGTTAATGATATAACAGGATCGGCACCTATAGAAATTAAGTCTGCCGCCAATGAAAAAGATAATACTTTTAAATTTATGCTTGTAAGCAATATTGAAGAAAAGGATCTGCAGGAAAAATTAAGCTCCCTTATGGATGAAATTACTACCCAGGGAGAAAAGATTGCAAAGCATATGGATATAAGCGATATGAAAAAATATCGTTCGCTGGTAAAAGATTTTATGAATGAAATCGTGAACCGCTCCCATGAGTTTTCAAGAGAAAATTTTTTGGACCGCAGGGGACGGCACAGAGTTTACGGAATTGTGAGATTGGTGGATAAAAATCTTGATGATCTCGCGAAAGAGCTTGTCAAGGAAGAGAAAGATAATCTTACGGTTCTTAACAAAGTAGGGGAAATAAGAGGATTGCTTTTGGATATTATTACATAATATTGGGAAGGAGGATGTGGATATGTCCTTGTACAGTAAAATTCTTGGTCATGAAAATATAACAGACCAGCTTAAAAATGCCGTTAAAATGGACAAAGTCAGTCATGCCTACATTCTCAACGGTGAAGACGGTTCAGGCAAAAATATGATTGCAAAAGCTTTTGCGCAGGCCCTTCTGTGTGAAAAAGGCGGGGAAGAGGGCTGTGGGGAATGTCATTTTTGCAAGCAGCTTGAAAGCGGGAATAATCCCGATTGTATATATGTAAAACATGAAAAGCCGGCAAGTATCGGTGTGGATGATGTAAGAACAGCTCTTGTGGAGGATATACAAATAAAACCTTATAACGGCAGATATAAGGTTTATATCATTGATGAGGCGGAGAAAATGACCCCTCAGGCCCAGAACGCCATTCTTAAGACAATTGAGGAGCCGCCTGAATACAGTGTTATTATTTTTCTTACAAATAATGTGGAAATTTTTCTGCCGACAATTATTTCAAGATGCATAATTTTTAACCTTAAACCATTAAGGGAAAGTACCATTATGGAATATCTTATCAGCAACTATAAGATACCGGAATATGAGGCGAAAGTCTGTGCATCGTTTGCCCAGGGAAGAATCGGCAGGGCAGTCAAGCTTGTAAGCTTTGATGAATTCGGAAAGATTAAAGATGAAGCAATAAATCTTGTAAAGAATATATATACTTATGATATTCCGGATTTACTTGATGCCGTAAAGCGGGTTTCCGAATTTAAAATAAACATTAATGATTATATAGACATTCTTGAAATGTGGTATAGGGATGTACTCCTCTTCAAAGTAACCAGGGACCCCAATAATCTTATTTTTTCGGATGAAATCAATGCCATCAGAAAGCAGGCAAGTAAAAGTTCTTATGAAGGTCTGGAGAATATTCTTGATGGTTGTGAAATTGCCAAAACAAGGCTTAGAGCGAATGTAAATTTTGACTTGGCAATAGAATTAATGTTATTGAATATTAAGGAGAATTAAAATGATAAAAGTAATAGGCGTAAGATTCAGACAGGCGGGAAAGGTATATTATTTTGACCCGTTAAATCTTAATATTGAAAAAGGACAGCATGTTATCGTTGAAACTGCAAGAGGTGTAGAGTACGGAAGTGTTGTTCTCGGTATCAGGGAAATCGAGGAGGAAAAGGTTGTTCTTCCTCTTAAAGAAGTTATCAGAATTGCAACAAAAGAAGATGACGAAAGGGAAATCCAGAACCGTGCCAAAGAGAAAGAGGCATTTAATATCTGTCTTGAGAAGATTAAAAAGCATGGTCTTGAGATGAAATTAATCGATGCGGAATATACTTTTGACAATAACAAAGTATTGTTTTATTTTACAGCAGACGGAAGGATAGACTTCAGAGAGCTTGTTAAGGACCTTGCAGCGGTATTCCGTACAAGGATAGAACTGCGCCAGATTGGTGTAAGGGACGAGACTAAGATTCTGGGAGGCCTGGGAATCTGCGGAAGAGAATTGTGCTGTAAATCATATCTTTCGGAGTTTGCCCCTGTTTCAATCAAAATGGCAAAGGAACAGAATCTGTCTTTGAATCCTACCAAAATTTCCGGTGTGTGCGGCAGACTCATGTGCTGTCTTAAAAATGAAGAAGAAACTTATGAATATCTTAACAGCAAGCTTCCTGAGGTGGGAGACAAAGTTACTACAGTAGACGGATTTTCCGGGGAAGTACATAGTGTAAATGTACTCAGACAGCTTGTAAGGGTTATAATCAATATTGATAAAGACGAGAAAGATATTAAGGATTATAAGGTTTCAGAGCTTAAGTTTAAACCGAAAAAGAAACGACACAGCTTCAAAGATGATATTTCCGATGCTGAAGTTCGGGCATTGGAGGAACTGGAGCGCAAGGAAGGAATGTCTAAACTGGATGACAATTGAGTTAAAACAAGATGAAAGACTGGACAATCTTCAAAGAAAGGGATACAAACTGATTCAGAATACAAAGATATTCTGTTTTGGCATGGATGCCGTTCTTTTATGCGGATTTGCCAGAATACAGCCCGGTGAGAGTGTTCTTGATCTGGGAACCGGTAACGGCGTCATTCCTATCTTATTGAAAGGAAGAACTGCCGGCAGACATTTTACCGGTCTTGAAATACAGGAAATAAATGTAGATATGGCACAAAGAAGTGTAGCCTATAATAAGATTGAAGATGATGTGGAAATCGTGCAGGGTGACATTAAGGAAGCCTCCAAAATTTTCGGCGGGGCTTCTTTTGATGTTGTTACCACCAATCCTCCGTACATGAATGAGAACCACGGACTTACCAATCCGGACAGTCATAAAGCCATTGCAAGGCATGAAATTCTTTGTACACTTGATGACGTTGTGCGGGAAGCCGCAAAGGTTTTAAAACCGGGAGGAAGATTTTATATGGTACACAGACCGAGCCGTCTTCCGGAAATTTTTGAAGAAATGAGAAAATATCATATCGAGCCGAAAAAAATGAGAATGGTGCATCCTTTTTTGGAAAGTGAAGCAAATATGGTTCTTATTGAAGGGGTAAGAGGCGGAAGACCACAGCTTACCGTAGAGAAGCCGCTTGTTATCTATAGCAGTCAGGGAGTCTATTCAGAAGAAGTAATTGATTTATATACGGAGCAGGAGGTGCTGTAATGGAAAAATCCCAAAAAGGAATTTTGTATTTGTGTGCAACACCTATCGGGAATCTGGAAGATATGCCGGTAAGAGCCATAAGGATAATGAAAGAAGCAGACTGTATTGCGGCAGAGGATACAAGAAACAGCATAAAGCTGCTGAACCATTTTGAAATCAAGACACCTATGACCAGCTATCATGAATATAACAAAATAGAAAAAGCAGAGATTCTGGTAAATAAAATGCTAAGCGGACAGACTGTGGCATTAATTACGGATGCAGGAACACCGGGTATTTCAGACCCGGGTGAAGAGCTGGTAAAACAGGCAGTGGCAGCAGGGATTGAAGTTATTTCCATTCCCGGTCCGGCAGCATGTATTAATGCCTTGATTATTTCCGGACTTCCTACGAGAAGATTTGTTTTTGAGGCATTTCTTCCGTCAGACAAAAAGGAAAAAGAGGCCGTTTTAAAGGAGCTGGAGCATGAAACAAGAACTATTATCATATATGAAGCTCCGCACCGCCTTTTAAAGACACTGGATGAGCTTGGAAACAGGCTTGGTATGGATAGAAAAATTGCGGTTTGTAAAGAACTTACCAAAAAACATGAGACAGTGTTCAGATCCGATATTAAGGGGGCATTTGAGTATTACGGAAGCAATGAGCCTAAGGGAGAATATGTGCTTGTAATTGAAGGTCTGGATCCTAAGGTACTTGAGGATAAATCAAAAGCTTTTTGGCTTTCACTTACGGTTGAGGAGCATATGGAATATTATATGAATCAGGGAATTGATAAAAAAGAGGCAATGAAGCTGGCAGCCAAAGACAGAGGGATTCCCAAAAGAGAAATCTATAATATGACACTGAAATAGATTAAATTTTCTTAAACAAATTAATAAAAAATAAATTGCGTCAAATCCCTTGACTTACCGGAGATTTGGCGTTATTTTATTTTTACATTCGAAAAAGGCGGGACTCCCCGCATTCTATAAGTATCGATACCGTTTCGGATTATTCACAGAATTATTTTAAAGTTTATTTTCAGGAGGTGTTCATTAATAGGCAGCAAAGGAAAAAAGGATATTTCCCTGCGTACACTGGAAAGCCTTGTAAAGACAATCGGGGACGAATGTGTAACAGGATTTGTCCGTTTCAAAAAAATAAGAAAATGCAATGGTTATAAAGATGCCGGATGTCTGGCTGCAAAAAGGCTGTCCAAAATAAAAGGCGGAAGAATTATCGGACCGGAGCAGTATGCGGCGGTAATAAGGTTTCGGTGGTTTGTTTTTATCATTCCTATTACTGTAGTTTTAATCGGGATTTTGTTATACAGCATAATGCCGTCAGCTCTGGAACGGAGTGCGACAGAGAAAGATTATCCGGATGATATAATTACCATAGCTGAGACAATCGAACCGGAATCCGTCATACCCGATATACAGGAAAATGAATTCAGGGATTTGTATATAAGCGTTCCGGGATTTTCGGATATATATATGAATGATGAGTACCATAGTCTGAAGTTATATAATCCGGCAGCCAATCAATGTCTTATGATGTATGAAATATATGTCGGAGATGAATATGTGGCGGATACGGATATGCTTTCTCCGGGCGGTATGACGGAGGTTGATTTTTATGACCGGCTGGTTACGGGAAGCTACCGGCTAAAAATTATGGCAAGGGCATTTGCACTTGATAAAACCACGGAATTTAACTCCGTGGTTCAGGAAATTAAATTATCAGTTAAGCGGGAGGTTTAAATATGTTCAAAAAAGTTTTGGTTTTCGTACTGGGTACAATTATATTTTTTTCAATGAGCAAAGCGGTTTATGCGGCTGATATTACAATTACAACAGATGGGGGAACAGTGGAGGTGCCGGTCAGATACACGGTTGATAATACCTCTTTTATAATTACAATACCTGCGGTAATAGCTCCTTCGACTACAGAAAGTTCTTTTCAAATAGGGGCTGATTATATGAATTTAAGACCGGACCAGAGTGTGGAGGTAACGGTGTCATCCGGATGTAACAGTGAAGGTGTGGTTGTTCTTGAAAGACAGAATGTTCCAAATGGTAAGCCGGTAGCAACCCTGGAGACAACTTTGTCCACCAGAATGGGCAGGATAAATGAAAACGGTTATCTGGTCGGACAGTTTTCGGACGGAGAAAACAGCACAGTAAATACATTGGGCAGTGTATCCATGAGTCCGCTTAATGTTACGGAAAACACAGAAGCGGGGGATTATTGCGCCGGAATTGTTTTTAAAGTACAGGTTAAAAACCTGATTGAGGTAACAGATTGAAAAATAAGATAAAAATTATGGCAGCAGTGGCTTTAATTACAACTTTGATTCCTTTGCAGACAATGGCAGGAGCATATTGGGAGGGAAAAAATGTGTATCGGGAAGATCTTTACGGCCAGTATTGGAATGTTAATGCGGGAGAAATTATTAAAACAACGAATCCAGGCAGGATATTCGATATTAATGATATAGAAAACTATTCGGCTTACATAACCAACAATGCCGAATTGGTGGGGAATACAATGGAAAAAAGTTTTTGCTGGTATAACAGGTCGAGACTTGCATATGTGAGACTGATAAAAGTGACTCCCGGACAGACGGTAGCTTTTTCATTTCCCGAAGAATTTTATGTATATTGTGCGGAGTTTAACAAGAATATGGAGCTGGTGGATGAAGGTGGCTGGTTTTCTACGGAAGAAACCCATAAAATTTCATCCGATACCGAGTGGATAATTCCGGTATTCAGGCAGGCCAACGGAGACCTGGCCAATATGGGAGGCCTTGATACAACAATTACGGCAGAGCAAATTGCACAGAACAGTTACAGATATTTTGTTTCGGCTTCGTTTAAGTATACCTTTGACTTAAACGGAGGGGTGTTTATGAATTTTTCCGGTACTTTTACGGGAAACAGATGGGGAACACATAAATTTACGATGCCGGTACCTGTAAGGGAAGGATATATTTTTAAAGGATGGAAGTCATCGGGCGGGAAAATATATTCAGGCACACTTAAAGGATATGATGAAGAGTTGTTTAAAGATAATGAATTTACTGCCGTATGGGCGAAAATAGTATCAACGGGAATCAGTCTTAATCAGGACGAGGCTGTACTTGAACAGAATTCCGATGACAGTGTTTTATTAACGGCTACGGTAGAACCGGAAAATGCGGCAGATAAAACCGTTACCTGGGTAAGCAGTGATGAAAGTGTGGCTACAGTTGACGCAAACGGACTTGTAACCGGCAAAAATACCGGAGTAGCAACAATTACGGCAAGTACCAAGGATGGAAATACGGCATCCTGCAAAATATATGTAATGAGTTTTGAAGTATCGGTTCCGTCTTCATGTACGCTTTGTGAAGCATATGAAATAAGAATTGATGTATATAATAACGGCAACAAGGATACAAAAGGCAGGAAATATATCATACTTGATACAGACGAGCGGATTGAAGTAAAAAGAACAGGAGATGAACAAACCGTATATCCTGTGGCAGCAGAAGTCTCGGGAACATATAACGGTGAATTTGTTTCTCTTAAGAACGGGGAGTATCTGGCTAATACGGCAGATTCCGGTGTTGTATATTACAGGCTGACTCCGGCAGTGGAGATTGACAAAGCCGGTGATTACAGCGGAAGTGTTACTTTTTCCGTACTGGTAAAATAAAAAAGCGGCCGGAAAAACCGGCCGCCGTGAGAATAATTATTTTCCGGCAAATAAAACGACGAGTGAAATAATAATCTGAAGAATCGCAAAACGAAATACTACCTGAGTGTCAGACCAGCCTTTATTCTTACGCATATGGTCATGAAGCGGAGTTCTGGTGTTGGCCAGAATCTTAATCTTAAGGAAACGGAGAAGGAATACTTTAACAAGTCCCAATCCGCCATCTACAATAAGAACAATGGCAATCGGAATGAAAAGAAAAGGACTTCCCGTCTTCAGAATCATGACTGCCATGAAAAAGCCAATCGCTCTCGAGCCGGCATCTCCCATAAGAAGACGGCTTGGTGAGGCGTTATACCATAAATAACCGAGAAGGCATACAACAAATATAAGAATCATATGCTTGACTGAGGAATCAATACCTTTAATCTTGCAGATTCCGTAGATGGAAATTAAGGAAATTATGGAAAGTGTTCCGCACAAACCATCCACACCATCTGAACAATTGGTTACATTTATACTGGTCCATATCAGAATTACCGCAAGAATAACAAACGGTACAACAGGCATTGTAAAGCCAAGTGAATCACTGAAAAACAACTGAATATGAGTTCCGTTATAATTTACAAAGGTTAATGCACAGATAATTGCCAGAGCAAGGTCAATGGCAGCCTTCTTGTACTCGCCCCACGGAGAATTGGAACGGTCATCCAGATAACCGCTTAACATTGCCGCAATTACGAGTATTATATATATGAGCATTTCGTTGGAATACGGAATAAACAAAAGCGAGCAGGCTGCAAAAACCAGAACAAAGATAATACCGGCGCCTCTCGGCTTTCCCTGGGATTTCTGACCGTTAATGGCGAATGCCCGTCCCTGGTCTCTTGGAAGAATATTTTTGCACAGATTAATTACAAGGCATGTTGCAAGAAATGCAATAATTATGCTTACAAAAGCAATCTCATTTATGTAGGCTGATTCTCCGAATAATTTATATATCATGGATGGTTCAAATCCTTTCTTCACTATTATTTAATCATATAACGAGATTATAGCACATCATTATAGAAATATGCAAAAAAATGTGATAGAATTTATATATTAAATTGTATTGGAGAGAATTATGACAAAGGACAAGGTTTTTATTACAGAGGCAGACCGATATTTGTTCGGTCAGGGAACTCATTATGAAATCTACGACAAGCTTGGTGCACATCCGGCTGAGAAGAACGGAAGGAGTGGAATTTATTTTGCGGTATGGGCTCCTAATGCAGAGAAAGTTTTTGTTGTAGGTGATTTTAACGGCTGGAATGGCGAGAGATACGAAATGACGAGACTCGGGGACTCGGGAATTTATGAGCTTTTTACGGAAGAAGCAGCGGTAGGGGACAAATACAAATATCTCATCATTTCAAAGGACAAAAGGCCGTTGTATAAGGCCGATCCGTATGCCAATTATGCGGAAGTAAGACCGAACACCGCTTCCATAGTTACCGATTTGAGCGGATTTAAGTGGAGTGATGACAGATGGATTAAGTCCATGAACAAAAAACTTTCATGGAAAGAACCGATGGCGATTTATGAAGTACATCTTGGTTCATGGAAAAAGAAAGATGACGGAACAGAGGACGGATTTTATAATTATAGGGAAATTGCAAAAGAACTGGCAGATTATGTTAAAGAAATGGGATATACACATGTGGAGTTGATGGGTATTGCGGAATATCCGTTTGACGGCTCATGGGGATATCAGGTGACAGGATATTATGCGCCGACATCAAGATACGGAACTCCTCAGGATTTTATGTATTTTGTGAATTACATGCACAAAAAAGGAATTGGTGTAATTCTGGACTGGGTTCCTGCACATTTTCCAAGAGACGCCCACGGGCTTGCAGAATTTGACGGAAGCTGTGTATATGAATATGCAGACCCAAGGAAAGGAGAGCATCCTGACTGGGGAACCAAGGTATTTGATTACGGCAAGAACGAGGTTTCCAATTTCCTCATTGCCAACGGACTCTTCTGGGTAGAAAAGTTCCATGTTGACGGACTCAGGGTTGATGCGGTTGCGTCCATGCTCTATCTTGATTACGGCCGTGAGAACGGACAGTGGGTTCCGAATAAATATGGCGGCAACGGTAATCTTGAGGCAATGGAATTTTTCAGACATTTCAATAATATAATGAATAAACGCAATCCAAGGGCAATAACAATTGCCGAGGAATCTACTGCGTGGCCGGGAGTGACATCAGGAGCTGACAGAGGCGGATTGGGATTTTCATTTAAGTGGAATATGGGATGGATGCATGATTTCCTTGATTATATGAAACTGGATCCGTACTTCCGTAAGGATAATCATCATAAAATGACATTCAGTACCAGCTATGCGTACAGCGAAAATTATATTCTTGTTTTATCCCATGACGAAGTGGTGCATTTGAAGTGTTCGATGATTAATAAAATGCCGGGATACCATAGTGACAAGTTTGCCAATCTTAAGGCAGGATATACATATATGATAGGACATCCGGGTAAAAAGCTTTTATTTATGGGCCAGGATTTTGGACAGTGGTCCGAGTGGAGCGAGAAAAAGGCGCTTGACTGGCATCTGCTTAACGAACCGGAGCATCAGGAACTTCAGGAATATGTTAAGGCGCTTCTTAATATTTATAACAGATATAAAGCGTGCAGTGAGTTAGATCAGTATACGGAAGGATTTCAGTGGATTAATGCTGATGATAATTACAGAAGTATCTACAGCTTTATGAGAAAGACACCTAGCGGAAGAGACAGTCTGGTGTTTATATGCAATTTTACACCTATGGAAAGACCGGATTACCGCGTAGGAGTTCCGTGTCCGGGCAATTATACATTGCTTCTTAACGAGAAAATGGAATCGGGTACAGTATATACGGCTGAGAAATCCGAATGTGACGGACTGCCATATTCAATTCCGTTGCCGTTGGCACCTTATGCAACAGCTATTTTGAAATTTAATATCAAAAAGATAAAATAATCGGTTTTCTTTGCCGAAATATACCTGTGTATAGGATTGTTAATTCATACACAGGTATTTTTTTTACATTTTATTGAAAAGGATGTTTTTATGCGGATTGAAGGATATATAAATAATCAATACAATACCGAAAATGTGACGGACAAAGAAATGTCTTCCGTGGCGGGAAAAGCACTTACGGATGCGGTCTGTTTTGGTGAGGCAGAACAAATTCCCGGAGCGGCCGATTCTCACAAAAGTACAATTCTCGGAAGCAATGACGGTTCATTTGAGTCTGTAAAAGAACAGGCGGCGGTTCTTAAAGAAAATCTCAGTGCCATATTTAATAAGATGGATACGGGAACCGTGGTAAAAATGGACGGAGAGGGAGTAGATGTCAATAATACTGAGGCGGAAAAGCTGGTAACGGTGGTGGAGCAGATACAGATTAAACTTGCCATGTATTGTGACGATTTTCAGCCGACCACGGATATTGATACGGAAGATATAGAAAAAACACTTGGGCAGGGAGCTGCAATGTATAAGATTGCAGAACATTTTAATATTAATGGCGTAAAACTTACGGATGCCAATATATCCGAGGCAATGGATGCGGTTGAAATGGCAGACAGGACAGGTCCGGTGACGGAAGGCATGAAAGTATATATGATGCAGAACGGACTGGAACCGTCAATCCGTAATATATATGTGGCGGCATATGCAGGAACATCGGTAAAAAGTAATCAGCTTTCTGATACCGAATGGGCAGAACTTATGCCTCAGGTACAGAAAATTCTTGAGAATGAAAATATCTCCATAACCGATAAATCGCTGCAACAGGGAAAATGGATGATAGAAAATGATATAGAGGTTACGGGAACAAATTTCAGACGGTTGGAATCTTTGGAAGAAATTCCGGAGGATATGGATTTGGATGTTCTGATTGACCGCATTGCGGCAGCGATGACTGAAGGAATAGGTGCAGAGGGCGCACTCATGAGCGGTGAAGCTCTTCCGTGGGAGGAAGCTGTTTCGGCAGTTGAAACCTTGGAGAGTGCTATGCCCGAAAATATCATGGCATTCGTCAAATCGGACAGGGAATACACAATAGACGGATTGGCAAAGACCCTGGAAAAAGGAGAAGTTTTGCAGCCGGATGAGACCGACCTGGAGTATATAAAAGCTTACAGGGAAATTCAGGAAGTAAGGCTCATGATGACACTTGGTGCTGCAAGAGCAATGGAACAAAGCGGAATTTCGGTTAATACAACTGAAATTTCTGAATTGGTGGAACAATTAAAACAATTTGAAACCGATTATTTTAATTCTCAGGTTACCGATAACAAAAAAACTGTTACGCTCGTGGAGACCGAGCAGGTAAGTATGGCTCTTATGGCAATGGACAGACTGAAATCCGTTCATTGTGCTGTTATAGGAAGCGTTGTGGCGGCAGAGGAAACCCCTACCGTGAATAATCTTTTGTATCATGGAACAGCAGCTTTTGCCACAATTAAAGCAGCGGGTTATGCATATGAAGCGATGAGTACCGAAATCCGAGGTGATTTGGGAGATTCCGTCCAAAAGGCGGTAAAAGCCAGTACTGATGATGTACTTTCAGGAATGGGATATGAGAATAACGAAGCCAACCGCAGGGCAGTCAGAATACTTGCCTATAATAATATGGAAATTAGTGCTTCCAATATGGATAAGGTTAAAAGCATAGACTATTCTGCACAGGTACTTTTTGAGAATATGCAGCCTGAGAAAGTCCTGAATATGATAAGGGAAGGAATTAATCCGTTAGAGACAAGTGTTGAGGAACTTAACGAATATTTTAACGGACTTTCACTCTCTGTCCGTCCGGAGGCCGAAAAGTACAGTGAATTTCTGTACCGTATGGATAAAAACGGAAAAATCACGGCAGAGGAAAGAGAAAAATTTATAGGAATTTACAGTCTTGTAACCCGTTTTCAAAAAGACGGAATGAATGCCGCCGGAGCACTTGTAAATCAAGGGTTAGAGCTTACAATGGGAAATCTTCTTACGGCATATATGACAAGGCTTGATGCAAACATAAATCTGACAGTGGATGACAATACCGGATTTGGAGAGGTAAAAGATAAAGTAACATATTATAAAAACCTTTTTGGTAAAATTTCCGGAAAAATCACACCGGAATTTTTACAGGATACAGAAGACGGTTTTGATGACATGTCGGTTGAAGAATTTGCAAACCGGGCTGAGGAAAGCCGTATTTCGGAAGATGATGCGGCATATGAGAGAATCTTAGATGATACCAAAGCCCTGACGCAAATGGAAGAGGCGGCCGTAAAGCTTATTGCAGAAAATGAGATTCCTTCTACATTTAATAATCTGGCAGCGGCAGGCGCTTTTATGAAGAATCCGGTAAAGACTTTTTCAGATTATAAGGATATAACAGAAGAGTCTTTGGAAGAAGAAATTTTTGAAGCGTTAGATGGCAGGGAAACTGCGGTAAAGGAATATGAGGAGCTGGCGTCAAGAGCAAAAGAGCTGGTAAACAGTGCGGTGGGAAATACCGGTTCCTACATGGAAATGGAAGAATTAAGGCAGCTGGGAAACAGAATGAATCTGTTAGCAGAGTTAAGCCGCAAAAATAATTTCTACATTCCGTATGAAAAAGACGGAACAGCAGGAATAATTAACCTTAAAGTAGTTGAAAAAGGAAATGATGAAGGAAGTTTTTCAATTAAAATAAGTGATGGGTTGCAGAA
This sequence comes from Butyrivibrio sp., assembly GCA_051880035.1. Taxonomy (GTDB): domain Bacteria; phylum Bacillota; class Clostridia; order Lachnospirales; family Lachnospiraceae; genus Eshraghiella. The sequence continues at coordinate 159,322 of JBJENE010000003.1, read as the reverse complement.
TGAAATAACCGTATTCGGAAAAGTATCAAAAGAAAGCCTGCATGCCCAGATTCTGGCGGGAAGCGGAAGCCAGACCAAAGAGCTGGAAGAAAAATCAAACCTGATAAAAGACAGGCTTATGCAAAACGGTTTCAGTAATGTAGGAATTCATATTAATGAAGCAGATGAAAGGCCTGAGATAAAGACCGAATATAATGAAAAAGTCTCAACGGAAAGAATTTTCGGGGCAGCCAAAATTTTTATATTTAATCTTACTAAGTAAAAGAAACAGAATGCCGATATAAAATACAGATGAATTGAAATAAGTACACGGAAAGCGGTGAAATAATGAGAGTTAATTGTAATATTTCAGCAATAATAGCGAACAACCAGTTGGGAAAAGCCCAGAATGCCGTAGACATAGCAATTGAAAGATTGTCTTCGGGATTAAAAATAAACCATGCGGAGGATGATGCCGCAGGAATGGCTATCTCCAAGAAAATGCATACCCAGATTAAGGCGGTTGAACAGGCCAGCCGTAATACTTCGGATGGTATTTCTGTAGTACAGACGGCCGAAAGTGCATTAGGAGAGATTGAAAATATGCTGCAGCGAGCAAGAGAGCTTGCCGTACAGGCAGCCGACGGAACTTACAGTGACGGAGACCGTGCAGCAATACAGAATGAAATTGACCAGCTTAAGGAAGAAATTAATCGTGTATCAACCGATACAGAATATAATACCATGCCTCTTCTGGACGGAACGCTGGGAAGGAAAGCATACGCAAATGTGGACGGAGTGGAAATGTTTAATATGTCGCTTACAATGAAGACAGGCGAGTACTCATTCTCCGTAACTTCACAGGCAGAGCGGGCGACAATGTCAATAACTGCATTTTCCGGCACAGTCAGTGCACAGCAGGCAGGAAGCGTTAAGATTAACGGATCGATTATTGACATTTCCGAAGGCGATACTTTTACTGATGTGTATGATAAAATTATGGATGCATGTAACTTTGCAGGTCTTGATATTGAAGGCGACCCGGCAACCGGAAGCGTGGATTTGTTTTCAAGAGGGTATGGCGAAAACGAAGAAATTTCAATAATTTTTGACGAAACCGAAACAGCAGCTCTTTTTGGTCTCGGCAAAGAAAACAGGACAGCGGGAAAAGATTGTGAGATTTCACTTGGAAACGGTTTTTCGTCAACAGCATCCGTGGTAACGGACGGAACAGTAGTTACCGTAAAAGATATCAATGATTTTGAAATGAGATTTGAGGTGCCGGGAGATGCTACAATAGCCCAGTGTACATTTAAAGTAACAGATTTGGGAATTATGAACATCCAGGTAGGTGCCAATGAAAACCAGCAGATAGGAATTGATATTCCGCAGATTAATGCACACACACTTGGGCTTGATAATCTTAACATCGGAAGTGATTATGCGGCAGGCATATCAATTGCCAGACTTGATGAAGCTATATCCCAGGTATCATCAATCCGTTCAAAACTCGGAGCATACCAGAATCGTCTTGAGACAACGGAAGAAGGTCTTGGTTCATATAACGAAAATATCACATCGGCTCTTTCAAGAATTGAAGATTGTGATATGGCTGAGGAAATGACAGAGTATACATCACAAAATGTTATTACCCAGGCGGCAACATCAATTCTGGCACAGGCGAATGAAAGACCTCAGACGGTACTTCAGCTCTTACAGTAAAGAAGGAGAAATATGACAAGGGAAGAATTAAACACCTATGGTATAAAAATAGCCCAGTCTACCGGGACCGGGTTAGTGGTTCTTACATATGAGATTGCCATAAAATATCTTGAGGAGGCGTTGGAGTGCCATGACAAAGGAAATATGGCGGACTTCAGGGCGAGTCTTAAGAAGTCAAAAACATTTGTCAACCAGCTTATGTCTTCACTTGATATGAAATATGAAATTTCAAGAGAGCTTATGCAGGTATATATATTTGTTAATCATATGCTGATAACGGCCGATACAACGCTGGATACAAAAGATTTAGACCGTGTTTTGGCAATTCTTCATAAACTGAAAGCTTCATTTGAGGAAGTAAGTAAAAAAGATAATGCAGGACCGGTTATGGAAAATACACAGCCGGTGTATGCAGGATTGACCTATTCCAAATCATCATTAAATGAAAGCGTATATACCGGTCAGAACAGGGGATTCACAGTGTGAATCCCCGTTTTTGGGGTTAGTATTCTGTAATAAAATCGGTTCCGTTGAATTTAGCCATTGATGTACTAAGGCCGGTATCGGTTGAGGAAATTTCGCATAAAATCTGAAGGTTGGCTTCTCTGGCCCGTTCTAACAGAAATTTATATCTTTTCTGGGCCGAATTTACCTGATATATACAACAGTCAATAAGGTCGGGGTCTGTTACATTCTCAAAATTGGAATAGGCGGCAGCTAAAGCATTTCTTGTCTGCTGTAATTCTGAAATCAGGTATTTTTCTTCATATGTCATACACTGTTTGTTTTTTTTCATGCTGTCAGTCCTTTCTATAATGATTCAGTATTCTCATATTCTACAAATTGTATTCAACAAAATGGTAAAATATTCTTTAAAAATTGAAATTTAAGGAAATTGTACTTTTATTTAATGTTTTGTTAATTATAGTGAACCCAAATGCGTTCAATCCACAAAAACGGACATTCATTCCAAAAGTGTTGATTTTAATTTTTTTGTGATGTAAGTTCAGGATATAACTGAGAGAAAAGAGGTGGTTTTATGAAAGCTGACAAATTTGGAAAAATTATCGCAACCGCATTATCAGTTAGTGCTAAGAAAGAGGCTGTTAAAGAAGGAAGCAGAGGATGCCCATATTTTCTTTATGAGCCCAAGCAGCCGGAAGCATTAAAGAAACAGGAAAAGTAATTTTATTGAGCAACGCTTCGAGCCGGCAAAGCCGCATGACGGCTTCTATGAGGAGTATTTTAAATATAGAGAGGGCAGAGTAATATTGTAAGCCTTTTGTAACGGCATATTGTATACTTATGCAGAGAAATAACAGAATCGTCGTCCTTTGGGTAGCAGCGGTTCTGTTTTTCTATAGGAAAAGAGAATGGATAAATTACTTGATAGAATAATGGTTTTTATATGCAAAAATACTTCTCCCGATGAAGATGAATACGAAATAATACGGTATGGATTGGAATTAATGCTGTTAAAAAGCGCATTTTACATAGGGGCACTTATTATAGGAGCGGTAAGCGGTCATTTTCCGGAATGCATACTGTTTATGGCATTATTTGTTCCCATAAGGGTGTTTGCCGGAGGATATCATCTTGATACAAGATTAAAATGTGCGGTTATTTCATCGTGCATACTTACGGTATCGGTCGTACTTATTTTTTATATGCAGAGCAATCCGATTTTGCGGGATGTTTTTGGCATTACGGCGGCAGTATTCGGTGTGGTTATTTTTTGGGCGGCTCCGGTGGATAATCCCAATAAAAGACTGTCATTAAAACAACAAAGAAAAATACGCCTGAAGGTAAAAATTATTCTGGCAGTATATCTGGTGGCTGCAGTGGTATCTGCAATAACAGGGTGTGATATATTGTTGTGCGGCATTACAGTATCCGTTAATATTGAAGGAATGCTTGTTTTTCTGGGAATGCTTAAAAACCGGCATATACAGCATATATGATGTGTACTTGTTAAAAAATGTCATATATGGTAGAGTATTTGCAGATATATGTCGGAGGGCTTAAAAATGTTTCATGTTGCATTGTGTGATGATGAAAAACATTGTATGGATATTATAGAAAGCTTTATTGTGAAATATTTTGACAAGAAAGGCTTTGAATATAAGGTAAGCAAATATTTGAGCGGTACTGAGTTGTGGAAAAGCGGACAGCATTTTGATATCATTTTTCTTGACATTGAAATGGAAGGCGATAACGGAATAGTTACTGCTGAGAATATCAGAAAATATGATATGAATGTTCCCATTGTGTTTGTTACAAATTATGTCCAGTACTTAAGAGCCGCATATAAAGTACATGCATTCCAGTATCTGGATAAACCCATATCGGAGGAAAAGGTAAAAGAGATTCTTGATGATTTTCTTAAGTTGATTAACAGCTCCGGGGATAAAAAGATACTTGTTACGGCCAACGGAGTCGAACAGCTTATCAATCAAAGCGATATTGTGTATTTCCTTGTGAAGGACAGAAGGACAGTTACCCTTTGTACAAGATTAAGGGAATATGATGTTAAAGAAACCATAACTGAAATATATGACAAGCTTGATAAAGATATTTTTTTTATGACACACAGAAGCTGTATTGTTAATTTAAGATGTGTACAGCGTATTGACAATAAATTTGACATAATTATGATTAATGATAAATTTTGCCCATTGGCACAGAAAAAGAAGACAGAGTTTGTTAAACATTTGTCAACTAATCTTGCCGGAATCTTAAGAGGAGTATAATAATGATTGAAAGCATTCTTGAAATTCTGACCGGAGTAGTGGTCGATTTGGTTACTTTTCTATGGATGGGAAAGGTATACGAACATAAATATTCCCGGAAATTCATATACATATTTGCGTTTATTCTGAAGGTATCCACAAGTTATTTAATTCAGCAGTTAAATATCCCTGTTCTGAATATGGCATGGATGGTACTGACCACATACGCCGTATATTTCCTTTTGTATAAATATAAGACATTGACGGCATGTATTTATAATGCCGTGTTTTTGCTGTTCACGTTTTTCTGCGATATTGTTACAGTCTTTGTTCTTATGATGATTAACGGAGCAAGACTTCAGGAAATGTTGTCAAATGAAAATTATATGTCAATATGTTATGTCATTTATATGGCAGAAGTATGCCTGATAGGCCGGATACTTGGTGTTGTATTTACCAAAATACATCCGCTTGCAATTAAATTTACTGAGTGCATAGTCCAGCTTGCATTCTGTGTACTTGCGATTTTTGTGGTTCACAACTTGGTTCTAAAAACCGAAAATGACAAGGACGGTATATTAATTATTGCAACAATTCTGGGATTCTTTGCCGTGGATGTTCTGCTTATTTATGTTATTAACAGTGTTTCTGATATTTATAAATCCAAATATGAGCTTGAGAATATCAAGAAACAGAATCAGATTCAATATGAACACTATATGGAGTTAAGCAGGCAGTATGAAGAATCCAGAAAGGTAATTCATGACATCAAAAAGCACATCAGTGTCATGGAAACAGTAAATGTTCAGAGTGCAGAAGAGTACGGAAAAAATATTACAGATAAAATGGATGGAATATTCAGCTATTTTAAGTGCAGTAATCCTATACTCAGCGCAATTATGAGTTACAACATTAAGATTGCCGAAGATTCCGGAATCAAGGTGGATACGGATATACAGGATATCACATTCGACTATATGAGTGATATTGATATGACCGCAATTTTCTCAAACCTTTGGGAAAATGCAATAGAAGCCAACAAAAGTGTTACCGACAATAAATTTATTAATATAATAATCGGAGAGGTAAACGGATTCTGTGTAATTTGTTTTGAAAATAATTTTCAGGCTGACAAGTATAAAAAAGCTTCTGCCAATTCATCCAAAGCTCCGCATATGGGGTTGGGATTGTCCATAATCCGGGAAAATGTTATGAAATACAACGGTGTGTTTGTAACAGATATACATGATAATGTGTTTAAGGCTGAAATCCTTTTTCCGAAAAATAACAATACCGGAATAGAAAAAGCCGGCTGAAATTTATAAAATATTTTCAAAAACTGTAATAAAAAACTCTTTCAAAAATTAATCGGAAATTCTATTGACGAAAACAAAATAATCGTCTATCCTTTGAGGTACACAAAGTTCATTGTGTATCTCAATTTTTTATCTGTTTTCCGGAAATAATCAGATTTTTCACTGCGAACAATTTAATATGTCAGTTTACCGGCTTTGCAGTATGAGGTATGGCCTGTAGAACGAAAGAGAGGTGGAAATAATTGCAACGATATTTTTAAATATCATCGTGGGAACAGCCTTTGTATATGATATGTATTATCGAAGAATCCCCAATTTACTTGTCCTTTTGGGATATGCCGGAATGCTTCCGATTGTGTTTTGGCACAACGGGTTACCGGGAATTGCGGGGGCGGCAGCCGGTGTAGTAATACCGTGGAGCGGATTAATGGTTATATATTTATTCAGAGGTCTTGGTGCGGGTGATATTAAAATGATGTGTCTTATAAGTGGGTTTCTTGGTCTGTACCAGGGAATTAAATATATTATTCTTACAATTTTCATAGCAGGGCTGATAGGAATTATAAAATTGATCACAGAGTTGGCATTGAGAGTTGGAGAAGGTAAGAAAATAAGACCCGGGAAAACAACAATACGGTTCATGATTCCCATTCTACTCAGTTACATGGTAATACTGATTACGAAAGGAGGAATTATGTGAAAGAGAAAGTATGCTGTATTTTGGATGAGGATGAGAAGTATGTACTCAGACTGACCGAATATATTAACAGCAGACATGTTATTCCGTACAGGGCAATGGCATTTACTTCCGAAGAAGCATTGGTTTCCTGTGCAGACAGTTATGAGATTGAGCTTTTGCTGGCAGGTGAAGATACGGATTGGGATGCAATTAAATCGGTTTCTGCGGGAATGCGTATTGAGCTGTCGGAGGATAATTGTGAAGAAGAGAATAAGGTGTACAGATATCAGTCGGCGGAGCATCTGCTTAAGGATGTGGTAGCCCATTTTTCCTGTTTTTCAAAGAAGCTTACTGCGGGAGATGAAGCTGCAATATTTTCTGTATATTCTCCGGAATCCAAATGCTTTAAAACCACATGCTCTTTGGTGTTGGCGGCAGAAGCGGCGAAAAGGGGAAGTACTTTGTACATCAATCTTGAGCAGTTTGCCGGACTTGAAAAAATTCTGTCAGACAAGCGCGGTGGATTATCTGAGGCATTGTATTTTTACAAAATCGGAAAAGAAAATTCGTACGGAAAAGTTATATCCTGTACGGACAGTTTAAGCGGGTTCGATTATCTGGCACCTGCGATTTGTGCAGATGATATATCGGATCTTACGGATGAGGAGTTTGTTGATTTCATATGTATGCTTCTTAAGGGAGGTAATTACCGTTATATTATTATTGATGTGGGAACGGTGTTTAACAGACCTTGGAAGTTGTTGGAAATAAGTGACAGGATAATTATGCCGGAACCTTTTGACTATGCCGGAAGAAGTAAAGTAATGGAATTTGAAAAATATCTGGAAATGAGTGGCAGGAGTGAAATTAAAAACAATATTTCCAAAATAACCATACCTTACAATGATGCTTTTGCGGGGTACGAGATATCCCTAAATCTAATATCGGATATCGAGTGGAGAAGTATTGCAGGGAGGGTATTGGATGAATGCTGAATTTAACATAATAAAACAGCAGGTTATGGAAAGGATAGATCCTTCCAAAGAGACAGAAGAAAACGAGATTTTTGAAATAATTGATGATGTGATAAAAATTTACGGCAGAAGCCATGCGCTCAGTGCAGATACAAAAGTAACTTACAGGCAGAAACTATTCAATGATATGAAGCGTATGGATATACTCCAGGAGCTCATCGATGACGATTCCGTAACGGAAATAATGGTAAACGGATGGAAGAATATTTTTGTTGAAAAGGAAGGGATAATTAAACGCTGGGACAAATGTTTCGATAATCCGGAAAGGTTAAATGACATAGTCCAGCGCATTGCGGCAGTATCTAATAAGATAGTAAATGAATCGGTGCCAATAAGTGATACAAGACTGGCAGACGGTTCAAGAGTTAATATTGTAATGAATCCTGTTGCAATAGAAGGACCGATTATCACAATCCGGAAATTTTACAGAACTCCTTTTTCAATGGACAAAATGATTGAAATGGGTTCGATTTCCGAAGAAGCAGCCGGTTTTCTTAAAAATCTTGTTATCTCAAAATACAATCTTTTTATCAGTGGAGGTACCGGTTCAGGTAAAACCACATTCTTAAATGCTCTGTCTAATTATATTCCCGGAGATGAAAGAGTAATTACAATTGAAGATTCCGCAGAGTTAAAGTTAATGAATATTGATAATCTCGTGAGACTTGAGGCAAGAAATGCAAATATTGAGGGCAAAAATGAAGTTACAATAAGAGATTTAATCCGCTCTGCCTTAAGGATGCGCCCGGACAGAATTATTGTGGGTGAAGTAAGGGGCGGTGAGGCAGTTGATATGCTTCAGGCAATGAATACAGGACATTCAGGATCTCTGTCCACAGGACATTCAAACGGACCGGAAGAGATGCTTCTCAGATTGGAGACCATGGTTCTTATGGGAATGGACATGCCGGTTATGGCAATAAGAAGCCAGATCGCTTCTGCTCTGGATGTTATCGTTCATCTGGGCAGGCTGAGAGACCGGACAAGAAGAGTATTAAGTATCAGTGAAATACTGGGAATAAAGGATGGCGTAATTCAACTGAATCATCTTTACGAATTCAAGGAGGACGGAACTGATGCAGAGGGCAAAATTATCGGAAGCCTTAAAACTACGGGAAATATTTTCAGGAACAAAGAAAAACTCAGGGCGGCGGGGCTGGATACTGCGCTCGGTGATTGAAGGAGTAGGAATATTACTGGCAATAGGATTTCTTTTTTATAATAATGTTTTGGCCGGACTGGTTTTCTTTCCGTACCTGTTTTTCTATGTCAGGAAAAGGATAAAGGAATTTGAAAACAAACGCAGGGAAAAACTGGCCGTAGAGTTTAAAGATGGCATGCAGGCTGTAGTGTCCGCACTTATAGCAGGGTACTCGATTGAAAATGCTTTCAGGGAAGCGGTTGGTGAACTTGAGCTTATGTATGGCAGAAAGACAGAGATATATAAAGGATTTCTGGTAATAATCAACCAGTTAAACCTAAATGTTTCAATCGAAGAGGCCTTCTCAAATTTCGCAAAGGAATGCCGTGTTGAGGAGATAACCGGTTTTGCACAGGTGCTGTATTATGCCAAGAGAAACGGAGGAAATCTTATTCAGATAATCAAAAATACATCTGATACAATCAGCGAGAAAATCGAAGTAAAAAGAGAAATAAATACTGCTGTCAGTGCAAAAAGGCTGGAACAGAATATTATGAACCTTGTTCCGGTGGGAATTATTCTGTATATGAGGATAACTTCCGCAGGGATGATTGAGAAACTTTACGGAAATATTTACGGAATTATTATAATGACATTCTGCCTGATTATATATTTTGCAGCTAAAGTTATTGCGGATAAAATTGTTGATATTAAAGTCTGACAGGGGAGGAGAAATCTGATGAAGGCAGGTAAAAGCAGGATTATTCTGTATGCGGCGGGGGCGGCAGCAGTCATTGCGGCAATAATTTATTGCGGCACGGGTGAAAATTCGGCAGTAATAAATAAACTGAAAAGACCGGATTACGGAGATGAAACTTCTTATTCGCTGACAGTTGAAGCTTTTGACGGCTCCTGTCAGGTTGAGATACCTGTAAGCGGTAAAAGAATTCCGGATGAAGATCTGCAGATTTATTTTGACAGTGCATTTGAAGTGATATACGGACAAATGAAAGGTAATAATGAATCTCTTGAAAACGTAAGAACCAATCTGGTTTTTGTTGAGGAAATCGGAGAGTTCGGAATGAAGGCAGAATATACACCGGAAGATTATTCCTTAATTAACTGTTTCGGTGAGTTAAGCAACAAAGAATGTGCCGAAACGGGAACGGAGTGCATAATACATGTAACCCTGACATATGAAGAATATTCCCAGACATATGATATTCCGGTAATCGTTTTTCCGCCGGAATATACGGAGGAAGAGAAGTTTGCGATTATGGTTGAAGAGGCAGTGAAGGAAGCAGATGCCAAAGATCCTCAGTCTGATTACATTTCTCTTCCCGAAACCGTAGGCGGAGTAGAAGTAAAATTTGTTGAGAAAAAGGGCAGCCGGATAGGCATCATAATTTTAATCGGAGCGGCGGCAGCTTTTATCTGGTATTACAAAAAGTATGCTCTACGGAAAAAAGAGGAGAAGAAAAAAGAACTGCAGATGCGTCTTGATTATTCGGAAATTGTCGCAAAGCTTTCGCTTCTTATGGGAGCAGGAATGAGCACAGCGGCAGCATTTTCTAAAATTGCGTCTGATTACCGTAATGTCCGGAAAACAGCAAAAAATTCCGTGCGTTATGCGTATGAAGAAATAAGAGAGGCTGTAAACAGACTTAATTCCGGAGTCTCCGAACAGGAAGTATATACTGATTTCGGAAGAAAATGTAAGATTCACTGTTATATAAAGCTGGGAAATCTTATGGCACAAAATATCAGGAAAGGGGGTGAGGGATTTAATGAGATTTTAAAGAGTGAAGCGACGGAGGCATTTATGGAACGAAAAGCACTTGCACTTAAAACAGGAGAGGAGGCAGGAACCAAACTCCTGTTTCCGATGATTATGATGTTATTTGTAGTGCTGGTTATTATAATTGTCCCCGCATTCATGTCATTTTAGGAGGTGAGGAAAATGAGAGGATTGACAGATTTTTTTAAAGATGAAGATGGAATGGGAGTGGTCGAAATTATTCTTATTATCGTGGTTCTTATCTCTTTAGTTCTTATTTTCAAAACACAGCTTACATCCATCGTTAAAACAATCTTTAACACAATAACCAAAAATGTAAAACAAATCTGACCTGTCGTGTAATTAAAATGGGGAAATCCCGGAAGGAGGAAAACAATTGGGAAAAAAGTATAACGGAAGTATTTCACTTTTTGCAGCAATGATTTTTTTGCTGGTAGTTTCTGTAATTACGGCAACCATAACATCTGCGAGGGTACAAGGGGCCAAAGTACGTGTAAAGTTAGCGGCTTCAATGGCACTTGATTCCGTATTTGCGGCATATGATTCTGAATTGTTTTCCAAATTCGGGATATTGTTATTTGACGGAAGTATGGGAGGCGATTTTGCCAGAAATGAAAGTATTGCGGGAAAATTATCGGAATATATGGAATACAACATAGATTCCAATAAAAAAATAAATTATCCAAATATAACAGATTTGCTAGGAATAAATCTTACGGGAGTCACCGTTAAAAGAATGATTAAGGCAACGGATGCGGGAGGGCTCTTGTGGCAGGATATGGCGGTGGATTATGAAAAATATGCAAAGCCTATAGATCTTGTTGCTGATTATCTGGGAATCGGGGATAAGAATGAAGAAGCTACGGCTGTGGAAGAAATAAATAATTCCATTGTGGAATGTACAAAACAGGTAAAAAGAATAAATGAATCAGCAATAGAGTTAATCGGATATATAGATGGAGTAATTGTTCCGGAGGACGGAATCGATTTTAATCATGTGAAAGTATCCCCTTATTCCGTTAAGCGGTTTTGCCCTTTTGAAATATCAATGGAGAATCTTCATATTAATAATTCGTCAGTGTACGAAAAAGTTAAAGTAATTGCATCCAATCCGCAGGATACATTGGATTTTGCCCGTAGGTGTGTTGAAAATAACGACAAAACTTCACTTAAAAGCACAATGGACAAATTTCAAAGTCTGATTGACAGTACACTTGAAGTGATGGATAAGGCAGACAAAACGCTGATAAAAATAGAAGGCCAGAATGAAAAGCTTAATAATGACATTAATTATCTGGATAAATTCATAGGAGAAAAAGAAGAAATACTGAGTGAAGAATCCATGTCGGAAATTGCGGACGAAGTTAAATGCCTTAAAGAATATAAAGAAATAATGGCACAGGATATATGTGATGCAGAACTCATAAAAAGCAGCATTACACAGGATTACGGTATAATTAAGCAGATGGCAGTGGAAATGCAGGAGTTTGACTATGATGAGGATAAAGAAATAATTCTCGAAAAAATAGATAATTTAAGAAATTTGCTTAATGATTATACATTTGAGGGAATGGATTTTGAATATAAAAATCTTGAATATACACCGGGAGAGGATTCCAAAATTCTTGATTCCCTGGAAGAATTTCTGGAGACGGGAATATTGTCACTTGTGGTGCCAAGTGATATGAAAATTTCGGAAAAAAAGTTTGAAGAATATGAGGATATGGCCTCGTCGGTGTGCGATACAGGCAGTGTATCGGAATACCAGAAAGCTAGCAATATTGCTACGATAACAGGCAAAAAGGTTGTTTATAACGAATATGTGATGGACAATTTTTCTTCATTTACTGATAAAGACAGTGATAGAACACTGGATTATGAGATTGAGTACATATTATATGGCGGTGAGTCAGATAAAGAAAATCTCACAAAAGCAGTGCTTTCCATTGCGGCATTGAGAAGCGGAATAAATATGCTTTATCTCATGACGGATTCAGACAAGAAACAGGAGGCATATCTTTTGGCGTCTTCAATGGCAGGAGCCTACAGGGTGGAGCCGGTTATTAAAATTATACAGTATACGCTGATGTATTTGTGGTCATTTGCCGAGGGGCTTTCGGATGTAAAACTGCTTTTAAAAGGTGAGAAAATAGAACTTCTTAAAACAGAAGAAACATGGCAGCTGACCTTGGACAATCTTTTGTCCCATAATATCAAAGCGGAAAAGGGAAGTAAAAACGGCATGAATTATGAAACATATTTAAGATTCCTTATGATGCTTGGAAATGACGGAAAAAAAGCTGCGTATACCATGGATTTGATTGAGCTATATATGATACAAAAAGGCAGAAAGGATTTCAGGTTTAGAAATTATATATACGGACTTGAAATTGAGGCGGCATATAAGGTGGAGGGCCTTGAGATCCCTTATACGGAAACGGCAGTTTACAGTTATTAATAAGATGAGGAGGCGGTATAGGATGCTCTTTTCTTTCATAAGTGGGAAAGTTAAATATTGTCAGAATAATGTCCCCGATCATAAGGATTCTTCCCCGGATACCAATGTGAATGTATGGGAGAAAGGAGCGTCCTATGCCGCCTGTCATAGTAAAGATGTGCAACTAAGGGGAAGTCTTACAGTGGAAGCTGCCGTAATTATTCCATTATTTGTTCTGGCTCTTACGGCACTTCTGTTCCTGATTCAGACAATACAGCTGCAGACTGTAATTCAGAAGGCTTTGTATAACCAGACAATGAAAGTGTCGGGATATGCGGCGTATATAGATACTGTTTCGGGAACATATGATTTGACTACCCAGTTATTGGAAATGACATACATAAAAAATAAAGTAATTGATGAAATCGGAAAAGAATATCTGGATAATTCCTATATTCAGGGTGGTAGTAAAGGGCTTCACACAACATTGGGATATCTTAAAGACGGCATTCTGGATATGGGAATACAGTACAGGGTTTTGGTTCCGTTTGACATTTTTGGTCTTGGCAATCTTTCATTCATTGTCCGTGCCAGGTGTCATTTATGGACCGGGGATGAGGAAAATACCAATATCAATTCGGAAGATGTTGTATATGTGACACAGTCGGGAACCGTTTATCATACATACAGGACCTGTAAATATCTTGTTAAAGATGTAACAACCACAACTTTAGGTGAAGTTGAAAATCTTCGTAATAATAATGGCGGAAAATATTATGAATGCAGTTTATGTTGTAAAGATATCAAAGAAGATACCCATAAGGTTTATGTTACAAAATATGGGACAAGGTATCATGCAACCATGTCCTGTGTAAATCTGCATAATAATGTATATACAATTGAAAAATCAATAGCGCAGCAGAAATATCCGCTGTGTTCAAGATGTAAGGAGCGAGGTGAAAAAGAATGATACAGGGAGTTGTAATTACAATGCTTACGGTGGAAGCTTTATCGGACATCAGAACGAAAACAATATCGGTTGTCAGACAGATATGTTTTTTAATTCTGGCAGCAGTTTTTAATATTTTGTTTTATTATCAGTCGGCTGCTTCCATGGTAGGAGGAATGGGAATAGGTGCACTTTTGTTTTTGTATGCATTTTTTACCAAGGAAGGAATAGGTTACGGGGACTGCCTGGTTTTTATGTGTGTAGGTGCATATGTAGGATTGTTGGATAATATGCGGCTTTTGTTTTTTTCATTAATTGTGGCTGCATTTGCGGGAATAGTATACTCACTTATCAAAAAGAAAAATTTCAAGGAGAAAATTCCGTTTCTTCCCTGTGTTCTGGTGGCATATCTGGCAATGTCAATAGCGGAGGTGTGCTTATGAGGTTAAAAGGAAGTTTTACGGTGGAAGGTGCATTTATTTTTTCATGGTTTTTTCTGATTATAGCAGGGATAATCATGCTTGATATATACCTTCATGACGGGTTGTTAAGTGATGTAAGTAAAATTCTTGGGGCTGTAAGATATTATGAAACGGAAAACTTTTATTATGATATTGATGACCGGAAAATCGATTTAAATCAGGTAGTGGCTTCGCCATTAATTTTTGAAGATGACGAATTTACGGAAAAAAATAAAGACCTGATTGAGAAATGTGTGAATGAATATTTCTCATACAAAAGACTTGGAAAGCAATCGGAGCTCAGCCAGACAGATATACGGGATGTTCTTGAATTAAATGACAATGCCCATATTGTTCGTTCGGGAGGAAAAATAATACAATTAATAGGAGGTTGACATGGAAAGTACATTTGTCAGGGAAACAGGAACCAGTTACATAAAAATAAAACAGGAAGACGATACGGATATGTTTCAGATGAAAATGGTAATTGAAAATGATATTAAAGGTCTTCTGAGGGTTACGGATAAAAGAATAAATAATTGTTCTTTTTTCACATATGATATATCTTCACTTATCAGCATGGATGTGTTTTTTGAGAATAAAGAGATTGGGAGAAAAGAGATGAGAAGTCTTATCTCTTCCCTGAAAAATATAACGGAGTCTACACAGGAATATCTACTTGATTTAAACTGCATTTTGCTTAAGCCGGAATACATTTTTCTAAGCAGGGACGGAAAGGAATTAAAATACTGCTTCTTTTCGGGAGGAGAAAGAAACCTGCAGGATTCAATAAAAGAACTTTTTGAATACATTATAAAGCGGGTAAGCCATAAGGATAACGAGGCGGTGACTCTTGCATACGGAATATATAAAAGAATCTGTGTGGGAAATATCGATATGCACACTCTGTTTGAAACAGAAGAAGCAGAAGATGAAAATGAGTATCCGTACCATATAATAGAAGAAAAAAAGGTTGTACCTGAGGTTATTCCCGAAACGGTTAAGGAAGAAAAAGAAGTCCGGGACAAGGTAAAAATTTATTCTTTTTACGGAGTGGCAGGTGTTATCTTAATAATGTTTATTGCCTTTCTGGCAGGAATTTTCGTACCGGCACTTAGAATAGGGAAAATGGAGGGGACAGGATGCCTTTTTGGCGCTGTTATAACAGGCGGAATATTGTATGCAGGATACCGGTGGTATACCAAAAATAAATCTAATTTTACCAAAATAATTCAGGTCGACAATGTACTGCCTTTTGAACAGAAAAATGTCAGGATATTTGTCCCGCCAAAGGAGAAAGAGCAGGATAATCTCACTGTGGTTCTCGGAAATGGTGAGAGAAATATAAGTCATTATCTTAAATGGGAGGAACAGGGAACATTTAAAAAATATGAGCTTAATATGAATGTGATAACAATCGGAAGTTCATTGGAAAAGGCGGACTGCGTGGTGGCTGAGGAAGGGATAAGCCGTATGCATGCCAGAATAACCAAAGAGGGGGAAGGATATTATATAAAGGATCTTAACTCCAGAAACGGTACATATGTTAATAACAGGCCGTTAATATGTTTCCAGATGTGTGAGCTGCACAGCAATGATATAATCCGGCTTGGTAATACAGAGTGTGTATTTGTTTGACTTGTGTAATAATAAATGGTAATCTACAGATATAAGTTTTTGAAAAGAGGGAAACTTATGGATGCCATGAAATTTGCTTCCTTATTGGTGGCTGAGGGATACAGAAAAATAGATACCGGGGTTCTCGGACTTAATGCATATACCATATATACACAGGGCAGGAACCATATAGTCGGTATTTTCAATTGTAAGAAAGGATGCCTTTTTGACGGCTGGCAGTTAGTTGGAATTGAGCAGGACCTAGGGATGAGGTATGGAACCGATGAAATCCTTTTTGTGGCTTTTTCCGATGATGCTTATCAGACCAGATGTGCTCTTAGTGATGACCACAGACACTGGATATACAATGAGAGCATGCAAAGGGTGGAAATCTTTGACGACCAGCCCGGTGAGTTTCTGAATGTCAGACAGCTTCTTGAATATCGGAAAGAACCTGTGAGCAATAAATTTTTATCGGTTAATAATCTTATTATTCTTATTAATGTTATTGTTTACATTGTATTGGCAACCAAGGGAGATATGGGTAACGGAATCTATCTGTATTCCAAGGGTGCCGTTAACCCGTACAGTCTTGTCAATAATCATGAATACTACCGTCTTTTCACATCCATGTTTTTACATGCCGGAATAAGACACCTTATCAGTAATATGTTTGTGCTTTATTTTCTGGGGGAAAGTCTGGAATCTGTTGTAGGGCACGTGAGATATCTTATAATATACCTTGGCAGCGGACTGATAGGCGGCATAATTTCTCAGAGTTATTATTATTCCATTGGGAAAATGCTCACTCCTTGTGTAGGAGCATCGGGAGCCATTTTTGGTGTTCTGGGAGCTATACTTTGGATATTGATAATCAGTAAAGGAAGAAATAACAAATTTACACTGGCAAGAGTAATAATATATATTCTTTTCAGTATTTATATTGGATTTACCAGTGAAGGAATAAGTCTTTCGGCACATATCGGAGGACTGATAGGCGGTTTTGTACTTGCGATGCTGTTATATAGAAAGAGAGGCATATACACATGAAGATTAACATTTATTATGGCGGAAGAGGAATGATTGATGACCCTACAATTGTGGTTTTGAATAGAATGACCGCTGTTCTTGAAGAACTTCGTGTTCAGGTTGAAAGATTTAACCTGTATGAGATGAAGAATGCCATAATGACTCTTCCCCAGTCACTTAAGGATGCGGATGCGATTATTCTTGCGTCTACCGTGGAATGGTTTGGTGTAGGAGGATACATGCATACATTTCTGGATGCGTGCTGGCTGTACGGAGACAAATCCAAGATATCAGGAACATATATGTTCCCTATAGTTATGTCAAAGGCATACGGAGAAAGGGAAGCAGTACTTGAACTTACCAATGCGTGGGAGGTACTTGGAGGCAAGGTATGTAACGGTCTTAGTGCTTATGTGGAAGATACTTCCGATTTTGAACTCAATACAGGATATATGGAGTTGGTTGAGAAAAAAGCAGAAGAAGTATACCGTGCCGTTTCGCAGAAATTTGTTATGTTTCCGTCAAGTAATAAAGCAATAAAACAGAATATCATAAGCGATACTATCAACCTGACACCTCAGGAATTTGAGCAGTTATCCAAGTATGCTGCCAATGATACTTATGTCAAAAAGCAGAAAGAAGATATTGAAGAACTTGCAGGGATGTTTAAAAGCATGCTTGAAGAAGAGGAAAAGGGTGGAGATGATTTTTACATCAGGATGTTCAAGGAACATTTTGTTCCCCAGCCGGACTTTTCTGCAACATATCTTTTAAAGCTTGAGGGAAAAGAAGATTCCATGATTATTGATGTCAATAAAGATAACATGGACTGCTATTTCGGACAAATTGAGCATGCAGATGTAATCGGAAAACTTAACCTTAAAGTTCTTGAAGATATTATGGGTGGAAGAATGACTTTCCAGAGAGCATTTATGTCGGGAGAAATGACGGCTAAGGGTAATTTTAAGACTCTCAGAATGCTGGATGAAAGTTTTGTTTTCATATAGTATTGCCCGGTACAGGCAGGATGAGTGTAAAGGTACTGCCGTTCTGGGAATTTCCCGAATACGCAAGCTGTCCGTTATGGGCAAGGAGTATTCTGTATGATGTTGCAAGAGACAGACCCGGATGACCGGATTTGTTGGTATTAAACGGTTCAAACAATTCGGCTTCTATCTCTGAGGAGAGGCCTTGGTGGTTATCGGATATGTGAATATAAGAGCAGGCATTGTCTGAATATGCGGTTATTGATAATGAGGAGCAGGGATTGATATCAGCTATATTATCAATCAGTGAATAGAGCACATAATTTATTTTATCCGTGTCTATTACGGCATGCGCCATATCTGAAGATATGTTAATATTAATGTCAAGAGATGTATAAACCGGGTTTGCCGACAGACCTGCGATGAAATCTTTAAGAAATTCCGAAAGAGAACAGTCTTTTGGATAAATAGTTGAGGCATGGCGGAAGCTTCCGATGGAGTTCATTGTATGAATGAGATATGTAATGTCATTTCCAAGCTGCATCCACCGAGGATCGGACGAAAGCTCATTATGTAAAAGTTCGACCAGCTGATAGTTGCCGTTGATAATGGAAATAATATTTCGAATATCATGGCAGCCTTTCTGAAGATATTTTTGATTAATATTATTTATATCCGCCTCAGTATACATTAATTAATTCCTCCCGTATGGAATAAAGAATAGCATATGTATTATTTATTTTCAAATATAACCATCAAAAAAATTATCGCAAAAAAGGAGATTATTCGACATGATGAAAGAAGATTGTATCTTTTGTAAGCTGGCTAACGGAGTTTTTCCGACAAATACTTTGTATGAAGATGATGAGTTCAGGGTAATTCTTGATATTGCCCCTGCGGCTAAGGGACATGCACTTGTTCTTCCTAAGAATCATTATGAGGATGCGCTGAGCGCAGATGATGATACAATGGGTAAAGCAATGGCACTGGCTGCCAAAACCGGAAGAGCATTAAAGAAGGCACTTGGATGCGACGGAATAAATATTCTTCAAAATAACGGAACGGCAGCGGGACAGACGGTGTTCCACCTGCATATTCATGTTATTCCGAGATGGGACGAGGATGGTATCGGCCTCTCATGGAAGGAAGGAAAACCTTCTGATGAAGAGCTTAAAGAAAATGCAGAGACGATTAAAAAGTTTTATTAATTAATGAAAAAATCCCCCGAAACCTCAAGCGGCTCGGGGGATTATTACATCCTTACTATTTGCTGTATTTCTTAATAAGTTCAACGATTGATTTAACGGCATCGTTGAGATTGCTTTTTTCCATTGAAATGATATATTTTTCCCTGTTGTCGTACAAATCATTAATTGCCTCTAACAAAGAATTGTCATTCATCTCCGATTCCTCAAGAACTTCACTGTACCCCTGTTTCTTGAAAGAAACTGCATTAAGAATCTGGTCTCCGCGGCTTGCATCGGCAGGAAGCGGAATTAGGAGATTAGGTTTCTTAAGTGCAAGTAATTCACAGATAACATTGGCACCGGCACGGGATATTACAATATCGGCGGCGGCAAACAAATCCTTAAGCTCGGCATTGACATATTCAAACTGACGGTAACCGGTGGTTTCCTCGAAAGATTTGTCAACCTTGCCTTTACCGCATATATGAATAATCTGATAACGCTCAAGAAGATTCGGAAGAATCCTGCGGACGGCTTCGTTGATATGAAGCGCTCCAAGGCTGCCTCCGATTATCATAAGGACAGGTTTTTCGGTGTTGAAACCGCAAAAGCAAAGACCTGCGGCCTTATCACCCATTAAAAGTTCTTTACGGATAGGGCATCCTGTGAGGACTCCTTTTCTGTTAGGAATCATTTTGGCTGTTTCAGGAAAGTTGCAGCATACTTTTATGGCATGCTTCTGGCAAAGCTTATTTGCAAGTCCGGGAGTCATGTCTGACTCATGGATAATAACCGGGATGTTACATTTATCCGCAGCCTTCACAACAGGAACGGCAACAAAACCGCCCTTAGAGAATACAATATCGGGCTGAATCTGCTTAATGAGTTTCTTGGCCTGTGAGAAGCCCTTGATTACACGGAAAGGGTCGGTAAAATTCTTCAGGTCAAAATAACGGCGGAGCTTGCCGGATGATATGCCATAGTAGGCTATGCCTAAATCTTCCATGAGTTTCTTTTCGATACCGTTATATGAACCGATGTATGATACTTCATAACCTTCTTCCTTCAAGAAAGGTAAAAGTGCAATGTTAGGTGTTACATGTCCTGCGGTTCCACCGCCTGTAAGTACAATTTTTTTCATATTAATAACCTCGATAGATTAATTTTGTGAAGCTAAATATTTCTTAAATGCTTTAGCCAGCTGATCAGGACATGAGGTAGGTCTGGCACCGCATCTGATTCCCTCCATCCTGGCAATGGCATCTTCAACCTTCATACCTTCAACGAGACGGGCAACACCCTGTGTATTACCTGAGCATCCACCTATAAATTCAACCGATTTAATAATATCGCCTTCAATGTCAAACAAAATCTCCTGTGAACAGGTTCCTTGTGTTTTATAACTATACATATTAACCTCCTTGGAAAATCATTGGATTTTAACTTATTTTATTATTATAGCATATGTAAAATAAAAGTGGTATAATCATTCCATAAAATCTTTGGAGGTCAGAAAATGGTAGGAATTATAGGTGCTATGGATGAAGAAATAAGCCAGATTGTTAAGAAAATGACAAATGTGGCAACAACTGAAATGGCGGAAATGAAATTTTATAAGGGTAAGTTACAGGATAAAGAAACCGTTGTGGTAAGAAGCGGTATCGGCAAAGTAAATGCTGCGATATGCACCCAGATTCTTGCAACATTTTTTCATGTGGATTGTGTCATTAACACAGGCGTGGCCGGCTCATTAAAAAATGAAATTAACATAGGAGATGTGGTAATTTCCACCGATGCACTTCAACATGACATGGATGCAACCGGTTTCGGATACAAGCCGGGAGTGATTCCGAGAATGAAGACATCTGTATTTGAGGCAGATAAGAAGCTTAGGGACCTTGCGGTACAGTCATGCAGGGAAGCGGTTCCGCAGATAAATGTTTTTGAGGGAAGAGTGATAAGCGGAGACCAGTTTATTACGGATAAATCCACAAAAGAGAGACTTGTGTCACTGTTTCAGGGATATTGTACGGAAATGGAAGGAGCAGCGATTGCCCAGGCGGCATATCTTAACGGAATTCCTTTTTTGATTATCCGAGCAATTTCCGATAAAGCGGACGACAGTGCATCCATGGATTACGGAGAGTTTGAGAGAAAGGCAATTGACCATTCGGTAGCACTGCTTGAAAATATGTTTGGTCGGATTTAGTCGTATGATGGGAGAAATTCCCGCACGATAAGTCTTTATGTATCCTTTCTGTATGGGTATGATTATAGTACTAAAACTGTACAGGGAGGGTTCATATGTATTTTTTTGTAATGGCAGCAGCCGCTTTTTTGGTGGGAATACTTGTAAATACATCTTTGAGAAATATAGTAAATGAACTGGAAAATGATGCGTCAAGTATGGATAGCACCCAAAATACATTTCTCAGACAAATGAAAAGCAAATATAAGAACTACCTTAAAATAGGACATGAAATTCATAATACGGAAGCGTTTGCGGGAAAGTATCTGAATAAATATAAAAAGCACGGGCTGAGCCTGCGTGCATATGAAAAGCTTTCTTCATTCTGCAGCGGAGTCTGTGTAATCTGTGGCGGTTTGGGAGCCCTGACGGACAAGTCCCACGCCATGGAGTACCTTCTTATCGGATTTCTTGCGATGTACATTTTACTCGGCAGCAGGCGTATGATTGATGTTCCGGGAAAGAAAAAACAGATTACGGTAAATATTGTTGATTATTTTGAAAATCATCTCTTAGCAGCCACTCTGGAGGCGGAAAGCGAACAGACCCAAAAGGATTCATACAAATCAGATATGGATTATGAGAGGGAAAGTGAGCCGATTTTTACGGAAAAAATAACTAATGACCGCTTTATGGGGCTTTCTGACGAAGAAAAGAAGGTAATTGACGAAATTTTACAGGAATATTTGGGTTGATAAATGTAAAACAATTGACTATAATATAGATTGGTTTAATTTAATAGAATGAACTAAGGAGAATAGAAATATGTCAAAAATTACATTTGATTACTCTAAGGCTGCAGGGTTTATTGCACCTCACGAGATGGATTATATGAAGAAACTTACATTGGATGCGAAGGAACAGCTTGTTGGCAGAACCGGAGCAGGCAATGATTTTTTGGGATGGATTGATCTTCCGGTAAATTATGATAAAGAAGAGTTTGAAAGAATCAAAAATGCAGCTAAAAAGATTCAGTCAGACTCTGATGTGTTACTTGTAATCGGTATCGGAGGTTCCTATCTTGGAGCAAGAGCCGCAATTGAATTTCTGAGACACGGTTTTTATAACAATATTACCAAGGATCAGAGAAAGGCTCCTGAGATTTATTATGTAGGAAATAACATCAGCAGCTCATATATTTCAGAGCTTATAGAGGTTATAGGAGACAGAGATTTTTCTGTTAATATTATATCCAAGTCCGGTACAACTACCGAACCGGCAATCGCATTCCGTATTTTCAAGGAAATGCTTGAAAAGAAATACGGACATGATGAATCAGTTAAGAGAATTTATGCTACTACAGATAAGGCTAAGGGTGCACTTAAGAACCTTGCCACCGCAGAAGGATATGAAACATTTGTCGTTCCTGATGATGTAGGAGGAAGATTCTCAGTGCTGACTGCAGTAGGTCTTTTGCCTATCGCAGCAAGCGGAGCAGACATTGACAGTCTCATGAACGGTGCGGCAGAAGGAAGAAAGCTTGCACTTGAAAAAGATTTTGAAGAGAATGACGCATTATTATATGCTGCAGCAAGAAACAACCTTTTAAGAAAAGGAAAGAAAATCGAAATAGTAGCCAATTACGAGCCAAGTCTTCATTATGTATCTGAATGGTGGAAACAGCTTTTCGGAGAAAGTGAAGGCAAGGATAACAAAGGAATTTTCCCTACTGCATGTGATTTTACAACAGATCTGCATTCTTTGGGACAGTTTATTCAGGATGGTACAAGAATCATGTTTGAGACAGTCCTTAATGTAGAGAAGCCAAAGCATGAGCTTTTCCTCGGACTTGAAGACAATGACCTTGACGGACTTAATTACCTTGCCGGAAAGAGTGTGGACTTTGTTAACAAGAGTGCAATGAACGGTGTGGTTGTAGCCCATACCGACGGACAGGTTCCTAACTTTATGGTTAATATTCCTGAACAGAATGAGTTTTATCTTGGAGAGCTTTTCTACTTCTTCGAATTTGCCTGCGGCGTAAGCGGATATCTTCTTGGCGTTAATCCGTTTAACCAGCCGGGAGTTGAAAGCTATAAGAAAAACATGTTTGCGCTTCTTGGTAAACCGGGATATGAAAAAGAGCGTGAAGAGATTCTTGCAAGACTGGGCAAATAAATAATATGTGATTATACAATAAGGAAATCGGTCACAGTAATGTGGTTGGTTTCCTTATTTTTGTTAAGAAATTAATCTTCTTCGATTACATGGATTTCAAGATAGTCAAAATCAATGGTTTCCACAAAGTTGTCCTGATAGAAGTGGGCTTTGTCATGTCTGCGGAATTCATCAACTGTTTTATCAAGCCAGAGAGGCACGGAAAGGTCAAAATGACGGCAGGCATCATTAAGACCGTCAAGAACTTTTTTGGTCCGGGTAATGGTCATATCGGGATTTTCAATAACAGTATCCTTAATTAAATGGTTATCATGGAAAATTTTGCACCACATTCTGAACATAACAGACCTCCGGGAAATAATGATTTATATAGAAGTATATCCCATTTGTTCCGGTAAGGCTAGTATATTTTTAAAAAGCGTATGGATTTATGACAGCAACATATGCTAATATGTCTATAATAAAAACGTTTTAAGAACGGGAATATAAGAGGAAATATTGATGGAAGGAAGAGAACGCAGGGAAAAAATAATTGAAATACTGAAAAACAGCAGCGAGCCTGTTTCGGGAACCGGACTTGCCGGTATGCTGAATGTGAGCAGACAGATTATTGTTCAGGATGTAGCTCTTTTGCGTGCTACCGACAAAAACATTTTGTCTACCAACAAGGGGTATTTGTTTTTTGAACCGGATAAAGCAAGGAAAAACCGTATTTTTCATGTTCGCCATACGGATGAAGAAATGCAGGATGAATTAAATATTATGGTTGACAACGGCGGAAAGGTTCTGGATGTTATTGTGGAGCATGAGGTTTATGGGCAGATTGCGGCCGATTTGAGCATTTCCACAAGAAGGGATGTAGCGGATTTTATGGGTAAAATCAATCTTCCACGCTCCAAACCTTTGAATCTTCTGACCAACGGATATCATTACCATACCGTATCGGCGGAATCAGAGGAAATTCTGGACGCTATCGAAAATGAATTAAAAATAAAGGGATACTTGATTTAAAACCGGTAGTGTGCTAATATTGCTTACAGCTGACAAGACAGCTGAATATTCAATGATTGACAGGAGATTTTTATATGAAAGGAATTAAAAAATATTTACACCGTGTATTTATTGACGGATTGAGCGGAATGGCACTGGGCCTTTTTGCTACGCTCATAATAGGAACCATTGTGGGACAGGTTGCTTCTTTTGTTCCGGGCAATATAGGCAGGTATCTTACATATGCCAGCAATGTTGCCAAAATGCTTATGGGTGCAGGTATCGGTGTAGGCGTTGCAAGTAAATATAAAGAAGGACCGTTAGTAACCGTATCGGCTGCCGTTGTAGGTATGATAGGTGCTTTTCCTACGGCTTTTTCTCCGGAAACACTTGAACTTACCGGAGCGTTTGTTTTAGGTAAACCCGGCAACCCGTTGAGTGCTTTTATCGCAGCATATGTTGCCATTGAAGTGGGACATCTTATCTCTGGAAAGACGCCTGTGGATATTATTCTTACGCCGCTTTTGTCAATTGCGGCAGGTTCCGCGATAGCATTTCTGACAGGACCGTATATTGAAATTTTCACAACATGGCTTGGCGGACTTATTTCCATAAGTGTTGAGCAGCATCCGATTATCGGAGGAATCATTGTATCCACTCTTATGGGTATTTTCCTTACTCTGCCTATCAGCTCGGCTGCAATAGGTGTTATGCTGGGACTTAACGGACTTGCGGCAGGTGCTGCCACAATAGGCTGCTGCTGTCAGATGGTAGGATTTGCGGTTATGAGTTATAAGGAAAACAAAGTAGGAGGACTTATTTCACAGGGTATAGGAACCTCCATGCTTCAGATGCCGAATATCATTAAGAATCCTAAAATATGGATACCGCCTATCGTTTCCAGTATAGTGCTGGCTCCGGTATCGACCATGCTTTTTAAAATGCACAGTAATGCAGTCGGCTCAGGAATGGGAACTTCAGGACTTGTAGGACAGTTCTCCGCATATGCCACCATGGTAGGTGAAGGAGTTACTCCGCTTGTTGCCCTGGGAGAGATAGCCCTTATGCATTTTGTGCTTCCTGCAATAATCACATTTGCTATTTCAAAGGGAATGCGCAAAGCAGGATGGATTAAAGACGGAGATATGAAGATCGAAGTATAAAATACTTGTTCCGTACACACAAATGTTTTATAATAAAATATATATGGGATAAAACTATTTGTGTGAATAAGGAGGAATACAACTTGGAGGAGAACAGCATTTTATCAGGCGGAATGAATGAGCTTGTGCAGTATAAAGAACTTATGGAACAAAGTGCCAAGGCCCAGACAGATTTCCGGCAGGGGAAAGCCATGGCAGCGCAGCTTGAGAAAGAACTTCAGACTGCCAGAAAGAATCTTCAGGATAATATTGACAGTACGGTTAAGAAAAGACGAAGTGCCGTAGAAGAAAGCTTTAATTCCGAAATTGATAAGGATGAAGATAAACTTAAAAGAATTAAAGGCAAGCGTGAGAAAGCCAAAGAGAAAGGCATTAAGGAGCGTATTGCCGAGGAGACATCGGACTTAACATCCCAGAATGCAGAGTTAAAGAAAAATATCAAGGCATCCCTTAAAGCTGAGAAGCTTCCTAAATTCTGCGGAAGCACATACTATTTCATGCTCTATTTTACAAAAGGAGCAGGAGAAGTTTTCGTATGCGCACTTACGATAATTGCTGCTTTTCTGCTTCTTCCGGGAGCTGTATATATTCTGCTTCCGATGGAAAAACTTCCTGATAAATACGAAATAGCTTCATTTGCCCTCATATATTTTGTTGTAATCCTTATAGTATTTTTCATATACAAGCTTATTAACGATAAAACAAAACATAAACATCTTGAAGCTTTGAAGGAAATCCGCAAGCTTAAGGACGGAATTGCCGGCAATAAGAAGCAGATTAAGAAAATTGCCCGTTCAATCCGTAAGGACAAGAATGAAGAAATGTACGGATTGGAAGATTATGATTCCAAGCTTAACGAGATACGCGCGGACATAGAGAAAATAACGGCGAATAAGGAGGAGGCACTTAAGAATTTTGACGCTTCCACCAAGTTTGAGATAATTTCGGAGATTGAGGGAAGGGAGCTTCCTAAGATTAATGAAATCGAAGCAGGACTTAAAGAATCGGAAAACAATAATGCTGCTCTGGAAGAAAAGCTTAAAGAACTTTCGTTTAAGCTTTCTACGGAATATGAAGCATATATGGGAAAAGAATTTGCTTCGGCCGAGAAAGTGGATGCACTCCTTTCCATTATGGAAACCGGCAGGGCGGCCTCTGTTGCGGAAGCGATTAATGTTTACAAAGTATCAGATAATAAATAATACACAAAAGTGCTGTCACGGGTTAATATTAACGGACAGCACTTTTACTTTCCATAAATCAGTTGTAATATTCGGTTATTCCGTAAAGTACGGCTTTGGCTATCATATCTGCAAGCTGCATGACCTTGGAAAGTCTTGTGGTCTGAAGAAGCAGTGATTCCATCATACCGGAGAAATTTACGATTCCCGTAATGTGTATGTCACCCACATTCGGAAGGGTTTTATTGACACCAAGTCCCGGTTTTAAAGGACCGTCACATAATGTAACATAGCCTATATGCTCTTTGGTACCGAGAGAAGCGTCAATTGCCAGAACAAAGGGATTTTTATGCTGCAAATTTATATACTCAAGCTTTTCGGCAAGATTGGCGGCATGAACGGGTTCGTTCAGGGTGCCGTAAATTGTTACATTGGAAAGATGATATTTTTCCAGTTTATATCCTACGATGGGACCTAAACTGTCCCCGGTGGAACGGTCACTGCCTATACACAGAAGAACAAATTCCCTGTCATACAGATGATGCGACTTAAGCAGCACAAGAAGCTGTTCCTTAAGATCAAATGAAGATTTTTGCAGTGCCGCATCAAAATACGAAATCCGGGGAAGTATCTTTTCTGATGAATGACCGGAAAGCGGCAGTACGGATTTGGCTTGAACCATAGGAACTGAATCCTTTCATAATTAGTTTGATTTTTAGATACTAATAAGAGTGTACGGAAAAATCCCCGGATTTATGTATTTTTTTCTCGGGAAAATATGACAAAAAAACACAGCCTGGATAAAATAATACTCAGATTGAAAGGAATAATGTGGGAATAACCCTAAAAAGTCAAAAAAACAGATGATTTTAACGACAGAAAATGATAAAATCAATTTGTATATTGTGATAGTCTATAGTGGTTTAATGAGATAAATTAA
>JBJENE010000003.1:0-131518 GCA_051880035.1 Butyrivibrio sp. | reverse complement strand
ATAAAATCAATTTGTATATTGTGATAGTCTATAGTGGTTTAATGAGATAAATTAAGCTTGGAGGTATATGTTGTGGAAATAATTTATGAACGCAATGGTAAAAACGGAATTACCCTTCCCAAAAATATTAAGCAGATAGGACAGGACAGAGAGCCCAGAAAAGTTTTTATAGAGGATTATGCGTACTCCTACATAAAAGAGTTACATGTGGATGAGGATGAGGACGGAGTTGTCGGCGTTCTCCTCGGTGAAACCAAAAAAGATGGGGACACGGTATATTCTTTTATCAAAGGTGTACTTGAGGTGCCGAATGCAGCGGTATTTTCAGACCGTATTGCCTTTACGGAAGAGACATGGCCGGTTGTTAAAGGCCGTATCAGCCAGTATTTTAATGACATGGAAATACTCGGATGGTATCTTGTATCTAATAAGATAACAGAGAGCGATATGTTTATCATTGAAAAAGCACATAATGATAATTTCAGTGGTGAAGATACGGTATTTTTCATGTTTAATCCGGATAACGGAGAAGAGAAAATGTACGGCAGGGTAGGCGGTAAACTCACGCTGCTTGCCGGATATGTGGTTTATTATGAACGGAATGAGAAGATGCAGGCATATATGGCCGATATGAGAGGCACCAAACCTCTAAACGACGACGGAGAAGGCCGTTACAGAAAGGCGATTCAGGAAAAGAAGCCGGCCACATCAAGTCATATGAAAAAACATCTTACATTTATATATGCCGTAAGTATGGTGTTAATTATTGTAGTTCTTGTTGTGGGACTTAACAGTATTAACAGCTACGATAAGATGAAGAACATTAATAAACCAACCGTTCAGGAAGCTAACGCAGAGGCTACATCGGTTACTACTCCGGTAAACGAAGTACCGGGGGATGTTACCACAGCAGAGGCCACCACACCTGTACAGGAGGAGACCACCAAAAAGCCTGAAGAGACCACGAAGAAGCCTGAGGAGACCACTACAAAACCTGAGGAAACCACTAAGAAAGAAGAAACTACGAAGCCTGTAGAGACAGAGCCTCCTTATCAGGTATACATTGTTCAGCAGGGTGATACCTTAAGCGGAATATGTAAGAAATATTACGGTGAAGAAAAGAATACATATATCCAGAACATACTTGATTATAACGGAATGGCTTCAGCAGGAGACCTTCTGATAGGAATGGAATTAAAAATTCCGAACCTGTAAAATCAATATTCCACGCTTCGGGGAGAACGAAGGAGAATTATTTTGGCAGAAATAAGACAGTATATAAATGAAAATAAAAGCAGTTCGGATGATTTTGATGAAAAAGAACGAAGGGATGACTTCGAAGAGCGTATTATAAGGCACAGAAGGCGTACCAGAATAATCATAATCTGTATTGCGGTAGCGGTTATTATAGGGGTGGTTGCGTTCTGCCTTGTAAAAAGAAAAAGCGTCTATGCAACTTACACTACGGAAAATTCCGTAACAAGAAAAGACAGCAGTGCTTCAGAATATTTTAAGTTCGGAGACGGATATGTGCGGTGCAGCAAAGACGGAGTTGCCGCATTTTCGTATAACGGAACCCAGCTCTGGAACAAAAGCTACGAGATTAACAAGACAGGGATTGATATATGCGGCTCCTACATGGCGGTTGCGGATATTGACGGGAACGAAGTATATCTTTTTAACACGGATGGTTTTGTCAATGTAATTAACACTGCGATGCCTATTATCCAGGCGAATGTGTCGGGACAGGGACTTGTAGTCGTATCACTTAAAGACACGGAAGCCACATACATTAATATGTATGACAGGGACGGCGGCAAACTTTATAACATCAAATCTACAATTTCCGGTGACGGAGTGCCTGTGAGCATGTCTGTATCCGACGACGGAAGAAAGCTCCTGGTATCCTTTGTTTCCGTTAAAGGAATGGAGTTTAACACAAGCGTTGTAGTATACAATTTCGGTGAGGTAGGACAAAGCGCCAATGAAAGAATTGTTGCCGGATACGATACTTACGGAAGCCAGCTGGTATCAAAGGTGGAATTTATAAGCCGGGATATTGCGGTAGCTTTTGGTGAAAATGTAATAAGCTTTTTTAAAGTAGGCGAATACTCCAAACTGATAAAAGATGTTCCTGTAGATAATAAAATAGAAAAGATTTTTTATTCGTCCGACAAAGTGGGACTGATTGTTCTCGATGAAAATAACAACAGGCAGTTGGAAGTGTATAATACTTCAGGAGACAAAATTTTATCCTATAAGCCTGATGAAAATTATGCATTTTATGGCTTTACCGAAAATAATATCATAATGTATAGCGGCAAAAAATGCTGTATAATTAACACTAAGGGCAGGGAACTCTATTCCGAGACAATGGAATATGATATCTCCCAGATGATTTCGCTGGGAGGCGATAAGGAGTTTCTCCTTATTACTGCCAAAACCATAGATAAAATTAAATTCAAATAAGGAGACATAAATATGAACTGGGCTCTTGTAGCTGTGGCTGCGGTAATAGCCGCATTCATGATAATCGGACTCAGAAGAGGCTTCATTAAAATGCTTTTTTCCCTTGTGTCCGTAATATTGATTGGAGTGCTTACTTTTCTGATTGCACCCCATGTAAACAGTTTTCTTAAAGAAAGAACAACATGGGACGACTCAGTGCGTGCCAAAACAGAGGCTTTTTTCCTTGATAGCGGAATAATTAAAAGCAGTGATGAGCAAATAGATGTAACCGACCTTAACCTTCCTGTTAAACTGCAGGAACAAATTTCTGAGGATGCAGACAGTTACATAGATAAAGGCTATCAGGCGTATAATAATTATATAGTGGATACATCGGCAGGTCTGATTTTCTCCGGAATAGTATATATTGCGGTATTTCTTGTAATATGGCTTCTGGTAACGATTGTAAGCATGATACTCAACCTGATTGCCAAACTTCCTGTTCTAAAGCAGGTTAACAGGGTAGCGGGAATGATTTTGGGACTTGTGATGGGTCTTATCGTAGTATGGATTCTTTTCCTCCTGCTTACCGTTTTGGGAAATACACAATTTGCCGGTACAGTGTTTGAACAGATTCAGGCTAATCCGATACTGAGATTCTTATATGAGAACAATCTGGTGCTGTATCTTATTCAGATATTTTTTTAAAAAATGGTATTGACTTGACAGTTCAGATTTGCTATACTGTAAAAGCTGTTGAGGCATGGCGAGTTAGCCAAGTGGTAAGGCGTGGGTCTGCAACACCCTGATCGTCGGTTCAAATCCGTCACTCGCCTTAAGAATAACGCTTGAGATTATATTCTCAGGCGTTTTTAATATCTTATAAAAGATATAATTAAGTTTCGAGGTGTTCCTGTGGAAATAAATGTTGGTGACATTGTCAAAATGAAAAAGCCCCATCCTTGCGGAAGCCATGAATGGGAAATACTAAGGGTAGGAGCTGATTTCAGGTTAAAATGTATGGGCTGCGGACATCAGGTAATGATTTCCAGAAAAATAGTGGAGAAAAATACCAGAGGAATCAGACCCCGGGAATAACCTTTATTTTCAGACAAAAAAAGCTTGCTATAACCGAAGAAATATGGTATCATAAATCTTCGTGATATATAGATTTATATTTCCTTGCTCTCGGACGGTGTCTGAGGGCCACAAGACCAGAAGGAGGTGCAGTACGCATGAATAAGTACGAATTAACAGTCGTTGTTAACGCAATGG
Source organism: Butyrivibrio sp. (assembly GCA_051880035.1). Taxonomy (GTDB): domain Bacteria; phylum Bacillota; class Clostridia; order Lachnospirales; family Lachnospiraceae; genus Eshraghiella. The sequence goes on along the minus strand of JBJENE010000003.1, from coordinate 127,795 downwards.
TAGAAGATGATGTAAGAGCATCAGTCATTGAGAAGGTTAATAGTCTTATCGCCCGTTTCGGAGGAACAGTTACCGGAACAGATGAAGCAGGTAAGAAGAAATTAGCTTACGAAATTCAGAAAATGAATGAAGGATTCTACTATTTCATCCATTTTGACGCTGAAGCTACATGCCCGGCTGAAATGGAAGCTCAGCTTCGTATCATGGACAATGTTCTCAGATACTTATGTGTAAGAGTTGAGGACTAATCGTTGACCGGCATGGACCGTGTCAGGATAGGAGGCAGTTATGAATAAAGTTATCTTAATGGGAAGATTAACAAGAGACCCGGATATCCGTTATTCTACGGGTGAAAGGTCATCAACAATTGCTAGATATACATTAGCAGTAGACAGAAGACGCCGTAGTGCAGAGGGGGAGCAGACAGCAGATTTTATCTCATGCGTAGCATTTGACAGAGCTGCAGAGTTTGCTGAGAAATACCTTAAACAGGGCACTAAGATAGTTGTTACCGGAAGAATTCAGACGGGAAGCTATAATAACAAGGATGGCGTAAGAGTCTACACAACAGATGTTATTGTAGAAGAACAGGAATTTGCAGAAAGCAAGAATTCCTCCGGAGACGGCGGATTTGCTCCTGCAGCCGGAAAACCTGCACCGGGCGCTGCAGCAGGCGATGGATTTATGAACATCCCTGACGGCGTCGAGGATGAGGGTCTTCCGTTTTAATCAGATTATAAAGGAGGTCATGACAAATGTCTAATCCAAGAGAAGGCAAAGGCGATTCTCCAATGAAGAAGAGAATGGGCCGCAGAAGAAAAAAAGTTTGTGTATTCTGTAGCGATAGCACTAATGTTATTGATTACAAGGATGTTAATAAGTTAAAAAGATATATTTCTGAGAGAGGAAAAATCCTTCCTAGAAGAATCACAGGTACATGTGCAAAGCATCAGAGAGCTATTACTGTAGCTGTTAAGAGAGCAAGACACATTGCATTGTTACCATATACACTTGATTAATTAATACACGAATAAGAAGCTCCGGCACTGTTGTGGCCGGAGCTTTGTTCATCTAACCGGCATTCCGGCATCAAAAAGGGACTGTAAAATTTACAGTCCCTTTAAATGTTATTGAATTATCCCATTATTACTTCAACGTTGTATTCTGTTTTGCCTTTTACATAAGGTACTACGCAGCCTTCAACAGCAGTTCCGTCAACGATAAGGGATTTGATTCCCTTCTGTACATTATCAGGATTCTTAACTGTAATGTTATATGTACCTTCACGAAACTTTCTTGTTAAGGTGAAATCACCGAAACCTGTAGGAACACAAGGGTTAATTGAAAGTCCGTTGTGTGTAGGTGCAACACCGAGAATATACTGTGAAATATTTACAAATGTCCATGCGGCTGTACCTGTAAGCCAGCTGTTCTTAGCTTCGCCATGGAATTTAGCATCGGCACCAGCAATCATCTGAGAATATACATAAGGCTCTGTTCTGTGGATTTCACTGATTTCTTCACAGTAAGCAGGACATGTCTTCTGATAAATCTCAAAAGCTCTGTCGCCTCGTCCGATAACTGTTTCAGCACATGATACCCAAGGGTTGTTGTGGCAGAAAATACCGGCATTCTCTTTATATCCTGGTGGGTAAGAAGTTACCTCACCAAGTTCTACATGATATTTGGTATAAGCAGGCTGAAGAATCATTACACCATATTTGGTATCAAGCTTCTCTTTGACAGAGTCGAGAGCTTTCTTTGCATGACCTTCTTCAACACCGATACCTGCAAGTACACAGAATCCCTGAGGTTCAATATAAATCTGACCTTCTTCACATTCCTTGGAACCAACCTTGTGGCTGTAAGCATCATATGCTCTCACGAACCAGTCGCCGTCCCAACCGTCTTTTAATACTGCATCATACATCTTGTCAACTTCTGCCAGAGCGCGTTCTGCTTCAGCCGAATCGCCGAGAAGATTGCAAAGGTCTGCGTATTCCTTGCCGTATTTTACAAACATGCCGGCAATAAATACTGATTCTGCAACAGGGCCTTCGGAAGGACCGAATGTCTGGAAAGACTCGCCCGGATGCTCTGAGAAACAGTTAAGGTTAAGGCAATCGTTCCAGTCTGCACGACCAATGAGCGGAAGATTGTGAGGCCCTTTATGATTAACAATGTAATCAAATGAACGCTTTAAGTGGTTCATAAGAGGAGTTGCCTTTGACATATCATTGTCAAAAGGAACCATTTCATTAAGAATGGAAACATCACCGGTTTCTTTAATGTATGCGCTTGTTCCTGCAATCAGCCATAACGGATCGTCGTTAAATCCGCTTCCGATATCAGCATTACCTTTCTTGGTAAGAGGCTGGTACTGATGGTAAGCACTTCCGTCTTCAAACTGTGTGGAAGCGATATCGATGATACGGTCTCTTGCTCTTTCCGGAATCAGATGAACGAATCCGAGAAGATCCTGACATGAATCACGGAATCCCATTCCACGGCCGATACCTGATTCATAATATGAAGCGGAACGGCTCATGTTAAATGTTACCATACACTGGTACTGGTTCCAGATGTTAACCATACGGTTAACCTTGTCATTGGAAGAATCAACGGTGTATTTGGAAAGAAGCTCTGTCCAGTAGTCGTTTAACTCTTTAAATGCAGCTTCAACTGCTGCGTCTGTATCGTATTTGGAAAGAAGTTCTTTAGCGCGTTTCTTATTAATTACATTAGGAGCTTCCCACTTCTCCTCAACAGGATTCTCAATATAAGCAAGAACAAATACGAAAGATTTGCTTTCGCCAGGATTAAGCTTAACATTTAACTGGTGGCTGGCAATCGGTGACCATCCGCTGGCAACCGAATTGGTGCAGGCACCGTTAACAACAACATCCGGAGTATCTGCGCCGTTATATAATCCTAAGAAGCTGTCCCTTATTGTATCAAAACCGTCAATCGGGCTGTTTACGGAATAAACTGCGTAGTGGTTTCTTCTCTCTCTGTATTCTGTCTTGTGGTATATTGCGGAACCGTCAATCTCAACTTCACCTGTGCTGAGGTTACGCTGGAAGTTACGGGAATCATCATCTGCATTCCAAAGGCACCATTCAACATATGAGAAAACCTTGAAATCCTTAACTTCTGATGAATTGTTAGTTAAAACTAACTGTGTAACCTCACAGTTGTCGCTCATAGGAACAAAAGTGAGAACAGAAGCTTCAAGTCCGTTCTTGGAAGACTTGAATTTACTGTAACCCATTCCGTGACGGCATTCATAGGAATCCAAATCTGTCTTGGCAGGCTTCCAGCCCGGATTCCAGATTGTGTCACCATCTTTAATGTAGAAATATTTGCCGTTGATGTCATTAGGAACATCATTATAACGGTAACGCGTTAATCTTAATAACTTAGCGTCCTTGTAAAAGGTATATCCACCGCATGTGTTGGATATAAGGGTGAAAAACTCTTTGGAGCCCAGGTAGTTAATCCAAGGCAACGGAGTCTTCGGGGTAGTGATTACATATTCCCTCTGGGAATCATCAAAGTAACCAAACTTCATATCATTGTCCTCCTAAAAAGTATCCCTCAAAACGAGAGCCGGATCCGGCTTTCGAATATCTGTATCGGGGGCAAAATCGTTTTCGAAAAAACGCCCCAAAATGTATAGCCATTATATCAAATACACTATTAAAATACAAGGTATTTACGAAATCTTACACGAAAAACTTAAAAAAATGGGTATATGGACAATAAAATGCGTGCAAGTATATTGATTTTTTGTGGATTTAGTTATATTATAGGGATACGAAAACGATTTCTTTTGTCAAAATGCATAAAGAAAGTGAAAGCAGGCCAAAATGAGCAAAGCAAGCAAAATATTTCATGTGGATAATCCGCTTAACCGGTTCCTGTATAAGGCAGGATGTATAGTTCTTCTTAATATATGTTTTGTACTGTGTTGTATACCCGTGGTAACCATAGGTGCAGCCATAACGGGAATGAGCGGGGTATGTTATAAAATGAAGGAAGAGCCGGATGTAAAGATTATTCCTACATTTTTTAAAACATTTGCTTCTAATTTTATCAACTCTACTCTGGTATGGATTATATGTGCGGGTATTTTGTCGGCGGCAATATACTTTTTCTGGGTTGGAATGACCACGGGCGGAAAGAGTTATATGGCGGTATGCGTAATATGCATTATAGTCGGAATTATTGTACTTATTGAAATGACATATGTTTTTATGCTGCTTGCAAGGTATGACAATCCTATTCTTAAACAGATATCCAACGCATTTATAGTAGGGTTTGTAAATCTTTTCAGGACATTGGGAATCTGGCTTATCTGGGCAGTCCCGATAGGAGTTTTTGTATTTTTCCCTTCATTACTTAAATATATAGGCTGGATATGGGGAATGTTCGGATTCGCTTTATTGTCATACATCGTGACGGGTATATATAGGAAGATATTCAGAATGTTTGACGGACAGGATGATGATGAATAGAAGTATAGGATAGGAAGAGAGTAGGACTGAAGAATGGTATCAATTAAAGATATTTCAGCTGCATGCGGTGTTTCTGTATCGACGGTCAGCAAAGCCTTAAATGACCATAAGGATGTGAGCAAAGCCAAGAAGGAAATGATCCGCAGGGTGGCCAAGGAGATGGGTTATTCTCCTAATTCCTCGGCAAGAGCATTAAAAACCAATCGAAGTTATAATATAGGGGTATTGTTTGCCGATAAGTCCCAGAGCGGACTTACACATGACTTTTTCTCCAGTGTGCTGGACAGTTTTAAGGTTATGGCAGAGAGCAAAGGTTACGATATTACCTTCATAGTGTCCGGAAGAAGCCGTATTAATAATAAGATGAGCTATCTGGAACACAGCAGGTTCAGGGGATTCGACGGAGTCCTCATAGCATGTATTAATTTCGATGAACCTGATGTCCTGGAGCTTATGCAAAGCGAAATCCCGGTAGTGACGATAGATTATACCAATAATAATACAATTACCATTCTTTCCAATAATATTAAAGGGATGCAGGACCTTACCCAGTATGCAATCGATATGGGACATACTAAGATTGCATATCTTTACGGAGAAGATTCGTCTGTTACCAGGAACAGACTTTCCGGATTTTACATTACATTGGAGAAAAACGGAATCCGTGTACCGGATGAATATGTGCAGCAGATTAAATACAGAAATACCGAAGAGGCAGAACGGAGTACATACAGACTTCTGGATTTAAAAGAACCGCCTACATGCATTTTTTATCCTGATGATGTGGCCTGTTTCGGAGGAATGAATGCCATAAGAGGCAGAGGACTTAGGATACCGGAGGATATTTCTACGGCCGGATTTGACGGAATTACAATTGCCAGACATATTGAACCGGAGTTAACCACCGTGGTTCAGAATACCAAGGAAATCGGAAGCCGGGCTGCCGAGAAATTAATCGATATGATTGAGAAACCTAAAACCACCGTCTTAGGTCAGATAGTGATTGACGGAGAATTATATCCGGGCAAGACAATCAAGAAAATTAACTGATGAATATTTGTCGGGCTGTATACGGAATGTCGATATACAGCCTGATTTTTGTTTTTTTGCGAAAACATTTTCGTAATAAAAGTGTAAAATTAATGGAATTTGCGACTGTGAAATAAAAATGTCTAATTTTGAACGGTGTGAAAGTAAAATTTGCGCAAGCGGTTGCACAGACAATTTGTTCAAAATTTATAAAAAAGTGCAAAAAAGTATTGCAATATATGTCAAAATGTTGTATTATCTATTTACGAAAACGATTTAGTGATGCTTTGCGTTATTAATCGTTGAATCTCTTAGAGAGAGGCTAAATAAATGTACATCGGAATACACGATGTAGAATGGAGGAGAAATTCAATGAAGAAATTCAAGAGAATTGCAGCAACAGCTTTAGTTGCTACAATGGCAGTGGCAGCTTTTGCCGGATGCGGTAAGAAGAGCAGCACTTCCGGAGAAGCAAAGGCACTCGGTGTAACAGACGGCGGTACAGTTCTTAACATTCGTTGCTGGAACGAAGAGTTTAAGAACAGAGTAGAAGCTTTCTACCCAGGATATGAGAAGGTAGATGACACAACAGGTAAGATTGGTGATGTAACTGTTAAGTTCAACATTACACCTAATGATGACAATGCTTATCAGAACGCACTTGATGAGGCTCTTAAGGGCCAGGCAGATGCTAAGGCTGATGACAGAGTAGACTTATTCCTTGTTGAAGCTGACTACGCACTTAAGTATGTTGACACAAATTACGCAGTTGATGTTAAGGAACTCGGAATCACAGATGCAGATATCGCTAACCAGTACAAATATACACAGGATATCATGACAGATTCTAAGGGCGTTCTTAAAGGACTTTCATGGCAGGGATGCCCTGGTGTATTAATTTACAACAAGGCAATCGCTGAAGATGTTCTCGGAAGCTCAGATCCTGCAGAAGTTCAGAAGGCAGTTGCAGATTGGGATACATTCGCAGCTACAGCAGCTGATATGAAAGAAGCTGGATACTTCATGGTATCAGGTTATGATGATACATACCGTGTATTCTCTAACAATGTAACAAGCAAATGGGTTGTAGATGGCAAGATCAACATTGATGCTAACATCAAGGCTTGGGTTGACCAGACTAAGGAATTCACAGATAAGGGTTACAACAACAAGACTTCTCTTTGGTCTGATGCATGGTCAGCAAACTTCGCAGCAGACGGTGATGTATTCTGCTACTTTGGACCAGCTTGGTTCGTAGACTTCACACTTGCTCAGAAGGATGAGAATGATGAGTACACCAATGCTAACGCTTGGTCTGTAACAACAGGTCCTCAGGGATTCTTCTGGGGTGGTACATGGATCTGCGCAGCAGACGGTACTGACAACAAAGAGTTAATCAAAGACATCATGTTAAAACTTACATGTGATGAAGAAATCATGACAAACATCGTTAAAGATGCTAACGATTTCGTAAACAATAAGCCGGCTATGGACGCTATGGCTGATTCAGATTACACATCTGCATTCCTTGGAATGAATCCACTTCCATACTACTGCGCAGGTGTTGAGACAATCGACATGAGCAACCAGTCAGCATATGATCAGGGTTGTACAGAAGAGTTCCAGGCAGCTATGAAGGACTACTTCGACGGAAATGCTACATATGATGAAGCACTTGCTACATTCTATGAGAAGATTAAAGCTAAATATCCTGACCTTAAAACAGAATAATTAAAGCATAATTACATGCCTGCTCTTATGGGCAGGCATGTTTTTTACTCAAAAATGTTTCTATTTATACTTCGATATCTGTTAGGAGTGGGAAAATGGCAAAATCACAGAATAAAACAGTTAGCGGAAAAGTCGGAAAAAGCAAAGTTGTAAGATATAATAAGTGGGGATATATTTTCCTCATTCCTTTTGCAGTTGTATTTGTTGTTTTTACTTTAATTCCGCTTGTAACAACATTTTATAACAGTTTTTTTGAACACTATTGGAAGCTGGGATTAACAGAGATTGGTCCTAACTTCGTTGGATTAGATAATTTTAAGGCACTTTTTGAGAGTGACTTTTTAAAGTATGCCGGCAATACCGCGATTATGTGGATTATGGGATTTATTCCACAGATTATAGTGTCTCTCTTATTGGCACAGTGGTTTTCTGATACAAGATTAAACTTAAAAGGAAGCAGATTTTTCAAGACGGTTATTTATCTTCCAAACTTAATTATGGCGTCTGCATTCTCAATGTTATTCTTTGCATTGTTCTCAGACAACGGTCCCATTAACGGAATCCTTATTAAGCTTGGATTGGCAACGAAGGAAGAGCCTGTCAGATTCCTTTCAAATGTCTGGACGGCAAGAGGCCTTGTTGCAGGAATGAACTTCCTTATGTGGTTTGGTAATACCACTATTCTTCTTATGGCCGGTATTATGGGCATAGATGTATCTTTGTATGAGGCAGCGGAGGTTGACGGTGCTAATTCATGGCAGAGATTTACCAAGATTACATTACCTCTTTTGAAACCAATTTTAATATATGTAATCATTACATCAATGATTGGTGGTATCCAGATGTTCGATGTACCTCAGATTCTTACAAACGGTACAGGCGGTCCGGTAAATTCAACAATGTCTCTTATTATGTATTTGAACCTGCATCTGTATAGTAAGAACTACGGAATGGGTGGTGCATTATCAGTTATTCTGTTCTTCATTACGGCAGTGCTTAGTTTGAGTGTATATTTCATAATGTACAGAAAGAAAGGTAAGGAGGCATAATTCGTATGAGTAGTGACGCAAAAATCAAGAAAAGTGCATCCATGACTTCAAGAAGAGTTATTGCATATATTGTATTGGTATTGATATCAATTTTATGTCTTTTCTGGTTCTATGTATTGTTTGTTAATGCTACCAGAACACATAGTGCGATTCAGAGCGGATTCTCAGCAATCCCGGGTAAGAATCTTGTAAATAACTTTAACCATTTGATGAATAGTATTATTCCTGTATTCCGAGGAATGCTCAACAGTGTTATTGTTGCAGGATGTTCTGCATTGTTATCTACATATTTTTCAACAATGACGGCATTTGCAATTCATGCATATGATTTTAAGGGTAAGAAAGTAATATTTACTTTCATCCTTATGATTATGATGGTTCCTACACAGGTTACTACACTCGGTTTCGTACAGCTTGTACAGTCAATGGGACTCATGGATAACTATATTCCATTAATTGTACCTTCAATTGCTGCTCCTATAACATTCTTCTATATGAAGCAGTATATGGAAAGTGCGCTTCCGTTATCACTTATTGAAGCTGCCAGAATCGACGGTTCAGGCGAGTTCAGAACATTTAATACAATAGTTCTTCCTCTTATGAAACCGGCTATTGCGGTTCAGGCAATATTCACTTTTGTAAGCAGCTGGAACAATTACTTCGTTCCTGTTCAGATTTTGCAGAAGAGAAGCATGAAGACACTTCCTATACTTATCGCAGAGCTGCGTTCAGCTGACTGGCTGAAGTTTGATATGGGTCAGGTATATATGATGATTGCAATTTCAATTTTCCCTGTAATTATCGTATATCTTATCCTTTCAAAACATATTGTAGGCGGCGTTTCACTTGGAGCTGTTAAAGGATAATTTAACAACATACCATGATTTTATTCCCCTTAAGCAGACAGGGTTAATAACCGGAATCTGCTTAGGGGGATTTTTTTGCCTTCTTATTATATGTTATTGACAGATTAAAAATAATAGGCTACAATATGTAGCGTACTACATATTTGCGATGAGAGGGTCCTTTTAATGGAAAAAGATATTGGTTATTTAATAAAAAATATTAACGATAAGTTAAAATTAAGGGCAGACGCGGATTTGAAACACTTCAACATAACATTGGCGCAGAGCAGGGTGCTTGCATTTCTGAATAAGAAAGGCGGAATGGCAACCCAGAAGGAAATTGAGCTTTTTTTGGAGGTATCACACCCCACTGTTGTAGGAATTGTTTCCAGAATGGAGCAGAACGGGCATGTGGCCACATGGATAGATGAGTCTGACAGACGGAATAAGATTGTTAAGCTGACCGAACAGGCACGGATAATGAGTAAAGATATGGAGAAAAATATTTTTATCAATGAAAGAAAAATGTTGACCTCATTCTCCGAGGAAGAGGTGGAAAATCTGAAAAGAATGCTTAATGTAATATATAAAAATCTTGAATAAGTAAAAGCCGGAAATTTCCGGCTTTATGTAAAAACAAAGTGTAGCACACTACATATAAAAGGAGTAATAATATGATAAAAACACTTAGTAAGAGTCTGCGTGAATATAAAAAAGGCTCAATCATCACAATTCTTTTATCCATTATGGAGGCGGGTTTTGAAATTCTGATACCGCTTTGTATGGCAAAGGTTATTGATAACGGTATCGATGTGGGTAATATGAATGCAGTGTGGAAATATGGAATAGTACTGCTTGTTTTTTCTGTTTTCCAGCTGGTTACGGGGGTACTTTCCGCGCATATTGCTGCCCGCACGGCAGTGGGATTTTCTGCAAATTTGAGACAGGATATGTACGATAATGTACAGACATTTGCATTTTCCAACATTGACAAGTTTTCCACGGCGTCTATAGTTACCCGTCTGACCACGGATGTAACTAATATTCAGAATGCGTATCAGATGCTAATTCGTATGGCAATCCGCGGGCCGGTTATGCTGGTGTTTTCCATGATAGTATCCTTCCGTATAAATGGAACGATTGCCGGAATTTTTCTTGCAATAATACCTGTAATGGCTGTATTGCTTATACTGATTATTAAAAAGGTAAATCCGATTTTCAATCGCGTGTTTCATACTTATGACAAATTAAATAATGTTGTACAGGAAAATGTACGGGGAATCCGGGTTGTCAAGTCGTTTAACCGTGAAGACTATGAAATAGGTAAATTTAAGGGGATATCAAAAAGCATATATGTGGATTTTGCAAAAGGTGAACGATTACTTGCCTTCAACTCTCCGATTATGCAATTTTTTATGTATCTATGCATGATACTCATTTCCTGGATTGGCGCAAAAGCTATTGTGGCAAGTCAAAATAATGCGGCTTTTGGAATGACAACCGGGGATCTGACGGCTTTGTTTTCATATGCAACTCAGATATTGATGAGTCTTATGATGCTTTCAATGATTTTTGCCATGCTGACCATTTCTATTGCATCAGCACGTCGTATCGCAGAAATATTGGAAGAGAAAACGGACATTGCAAATCCTGATAATCCGGAGACAAAAGTAAAAAACGGAGCAATTACATTTGAAAATGTGGATTTTGTATACGCATCGAAAGCAGATAAAAAGGTTCTGGATAATATTAATCTGAAAATATCCTCAGGTGAAACCGTGGGCATTATCGGTGGAACGGGTTCGTCCAAATCAAGTCTGGTTCAACTGATTCCCCGCCTTTATGATGTAACAGGCGGAAGACTGACCCTGGGCGGCGTGGATGTGAGAAAATATGACCTTAATACACTTCGTAACGCCGTTGCAATGGTTCTCCAAAAGAACGAACTTTTCTCCGGAACGATTAAAGAAAATTTGCGTTGGGGCAATGAAAATGCTACGGATGAAGAAATTGAATATGCCTGTAAACTGGCCTGCGCCGATGAATTTATTCAGACTTTTCCCGAGAAATATGATACCCATATTGAGCAGGGCGGAACGAATGTTTCCGGCGGACAGAAACAGCGTCTGTGTATTGCCAGAGCATTGCTGAAAAAGCCGAAGGTTCTGATTCTGGATGATTCTACAAGTGCAGTTGACACCAAAACAGATGCTTCGATTCAGAAATCATTTGCAGAATATATTCCGGATACAACGAAAATAATTATTGCCCAGAGAGTAAGTTCGGTGCAGGCTGCCGGCCAGATTATCGTCATGGATGACGGAAAGGTTGTGGCTGTGGGCAGGCACAATGAATTATTAAAGAATTGCGATATATATCGTGAAGTATATGAATCACAGAAGAAAGGAGACAGTGAAAATGAGTAAGGATAAAATGGGAAATATGCCGTCTATGGGAGCAATACCTAAAGTCCGGTTTGATGTGAAAACTCTTGGCAGATTACTTTCATATATGAAAGACTATAAAGGTCAGATTGCTTTTGTTGTTATTTGTATATTGCTTAGTGCCGTTGCTTCGGCCGCCTCTTCACTGTTTTTGCAGTCATTGATTGATGATTATATTGTTCCTATGCTTGGTGAATCTGCTCCTGTATTTACTGAACTGTTAAAGGCGCTTGTGGTAATAGGAGCAGTATATCTTATAGGAGTTCTTTCGACTTTGTTCTATAATCGCGTGATGGTTACAATCGCACAGGGAACGCTTAAGAAGATTCGTGATGAAATGTTTGAGAAGATGCAGCGCCTTCCTATCCGCGCGTTTGACACCCGTACCCACGGAGATATTATGAGTCTTTATACTAATGATACCGATACGCTCCGTCAGATGATAGCGCAGTCAATGGCACAGCTTATTTCTTCAGTATTTACAATCGTTGCGGTATTTATCTGTATGCTATATATAAGTGTATGGCTTACATTGGTGGCGGTTGCGGTAATGTTTGTAATTCTGCTGATTGTAAAAGGCGTGACAGGTAAAATCGGAATTTTCTTTATGATGCAGCAAAAGACCCTTGCCGATGTGAACGGGTATGTAGAGGAAATGGTAAACGGACAAAAAGTAATAAAAGTTTTCTGCCATGAAGAAAAGGCAAAAGAAGAATTGCGGGGAAAAAATAAGGAGTGGGCCATGAGTGCCGCAAGCGCCAACGGATATGCGAATTCCATGATGCCTATGATGAATGCGCTTGGATATGTTCAATATGTTATCATTGCAGTTCTCGGTGCATATATGGCAATTGCGGATACAACGAATTTGGGACTTACGGGAACTGGAACGCTTACACTTGGTATGATAGCTTCTTTTCTTACGCTTTCCCGTAACTTTACAAATCCGGTATCACAGATTTCAAATCAGTTTAATTCAATCGTTACGGCTCTGGCAGGAGCCTCCAGAATTTTTGCTTTTATGGATGAAGAGCCTGAGACCGATGAGGGATATGTAACACTTGTAAATATCAAAGAAAAAAACGGCGAGATAGAGGAAACGACAGAACGCACCGGAATGTGGGCTTGGAAACATCCCCACCATGACGGTTCAATTACTTACACAAGAATTGAAGGACGCGTGGTTCTTGACGGGGTAGATTTCGGATATGTTCCCGATAAGCAGGTGCTTCATGATATTACTTTATATGCCGAACCGGGACAGAAGGTGGCATTTGTGGGAGCTACCGGAGCCGGAAAAACCACTATTACCAACCTTATTAACCGATTTTATGATATTGCGGACGGCAAAATCCGTTATGACGGTATTAATATTAACAAAATAAAGAAAGCCGACCTTCGCCGTTCACTGGGGGTTGTATTGCAGGATGTAAATCTTTTTACGGGAACAGTTATGGAAAATCTGCGGTATGGTAATCCCGATGCAACCGATGAGGATTGCATTGCTGCGGCAAAACTTGCCAATGCGGATGGATTTATCCGTATGCTGCCACAAGGGTACAATACTGTTCTTAAAGGTGATGGCAGCGGACTTTCCCAGGGGCAGAGGCAGCTCATATCAATTGCCCGTGCCGCAGTATCAGATCCTCCGGTTATGATTCTGGACGAAGCAACTTCTTCCATTGATACCCGTACGGAAGCTCTGGTGCAGGACGGCATGGATAAACTGATGAAAGGAAGAACGGTATTTGTCATTGCCCACCGTCTCTCAACCGTCCGGAATTCAGATGTAATCATGGTGCTTGATCACGGAAGAATTATTGAACGGGGTAATCATGAAAAGCTGATAGGGGAAAAGGGCACCTATTACCAGCTCTACACAGGTGCATTTGAATTGGAATAGAGAAACCTAAAAAGGCGTCGCTAAAATGCGGTGCCTTTTTTTTGAACCTATAGTCAAAAATAAATATTCGTGATATAATACCATTATCTGTAATAACATCCGGCCCGTTTTGGGATATTTTTGAAAGGAATTTTTTATGAAATCGACCTGGGGTAAAGTAAAGGGACCGTTTAAGGCGTATCTGATATGGCCCTTTGTATCTTTAGTTTTTTTTACATTTGTTAATCTGGGAATGTACTTTATAAGTATCAGGGCAGGAATTGTCATGTCTGCCATATTGTTTGCATATGTACTGGTACTTCTTATAACTTTTCTGTCCAAGAAATCCGCAATGACGGACAGCCTGATAGAATTTGCATCGGAGTATGCCCAGATGCAGAAGGTACTGTTGGACAGATTCGTTGTGCCGTACGGACTTTTGGATGAAAGCGGTAAAATAATCTGGCTTAATAATTCTTTTACCGAGCTGCTTGGAAAAGAAAACTGCCACAAAGGAATCAGTACTGTTTTTCCGGAGACGGCCGAGCTGGATTTTAAAGATAAAATAAGCGAGGCAAAGAACATAAGCATTCTGTTCAATGACAGAAATTACAGGCTTATGCTGGAGCCGATTGAGACGGAAGGCATTAAAACAGGCACAATGATGTTTGTTGCCAATCCGGACGAGAGATTATATGCCATATATCTTTTTGATGAAACGGAAATTACATCATGCAGGAAAGAGCTTCATGATGAGCGTTTCGTAACCGGTCTTATTTACATCGATAATTATGATGAAGCGTTGGAAAGTATTGACGAGGTTCGCCGTTCTCTTCTTATAGCATTGGTTGACCGTAAGATTAATAAATATATTTCTGCCGGCAACGGTATTGTTAAGAAACTTGAGAAGGATAAATATCTTGTTGTGTTCAGATACAGATTTCTGGAACAGCTCAGGGAGGACCGCTTTTCCGTGCTGGAGGATGTGAAATCCGTAAACATCGGTAATGAAATGTCTGTAACCTTAAGTATTGGTATCGGTGCCATGAACGGAACCTACATTAATAACTATGATATGGCAAGAACCGCCATTGATCTTGCATTGGGACGAGGCGGAGATCAGGCTGTAGTCCGCGAAGGCGGTAAGGTTACATATTATGGAGGAAAGACCAATTCGGTTGAGAAGAACACCAGGGTTAAAGCCAGGGTTAAGGCCCATGCGCTCAGAGAGCTTTTAGAGGCTACTGACAACGTTCTGATAATGGGACATAAGATAAGTGATGTGGATGCTGTGGGAGCGGCAATAGGTATTTACGCAGCTGCCAGAGTTTATGACAAGAAAGCCCATATTGTATTGAATCAGATTACCACATCCCTGCAGCCGATTGTTGATTTATACAAAAATAATCCTGACTATGACAAGGACTTTTTTGTAAACAGTGAGGAAGCACTTGCAAAGGTTACAGCCAATACATTGCTGGTAATTGTGGATGTAAATAAAAAGAGTTATACCGAATGTCCGGAACTTATCGGAAAATGCAAGACTACAGTTGTTCTTGACCATCACAGACAGGGCAGTGAGCCTGTAGAGGGAGCAACCCTTAACTATATCGAACCGTATGCTTCATCTGCATGTGAGATGGTTGCGGAGATTCTTCAGTATATTTGTGATAACATAAAAATAAAGCCTATCGAAGCAGATACTCTTTATGCGGGAATCATAATTGATACTAACAATTTTACCAATAAGGCGGGAGCAAGAACATTTGAAGCTGCTGCGTTTATCCGCAGGAACGGAGCGGATATTGTAAGGGTAAGAAAACTCTTAAGAAGTGATATGAATGAATATAAGGCAAGAGCTGAGGCTGTAAGACATGCTGAGGTATATCATGACAGTTTTGCCCTGTCCGTATGTCCGAGTGCGGGACTTCAGAGTCCGACCATTGTAGGTGCCCAGGCGGCCAATGAACTTCTGGATATTTCCGGAATTAAAGCATCAATTGTATTTACTTATTTTAATGACGAGGTTTATATCAGTGCCCGTTCAATCGATGAGGTGAATGTACAGCTTATTATGGAGCGCTTAGGCGGAGGAGGGCATATGACTATTGCAGGAGCACAGCTTAAGGACACAACAATAGAAGATGCTATCAAACTTGTTAAAGATACGCTTGATGAAATGATACAGGAGGGTTCTATCTAATGAAAGTTATTTTATTACAGGATGTAAAATCCCTTGGTAAAAAGGGAGAAACCGTTGATGTAAGCGACGGATACGCAAGAAATTATATTTTACCTAAAAAGCTTGGTATAGAAGCTAATTCCCAGAATCTGAATGATTTGAAATTGCAGAAAGCACATGAGGAAAAAGTGGCAAAGGAGCTTCTTGAGGAAGCAAAAAAGCTTGCCGAAAAAATAGAAAAACTTACTGTGAATGTTTCACTGAAGTCCGGTAAAGACGGCAGGGCTTTCGGATCAATTTCTTCTAAGGAAATTGCAGTGGCACTTAAGGAACAGCATGGCATTGAGGTTGATAAGAAGAAAATTTCACTTGATGAACCTATTAAAGCAGTAGGTACTTCAATTGTATCAATAAAGCTTCATAGAGAAGTAACTGCCAAACTGACGGTTAAAGTCAGTGAAGCATAGAAAGGAACTTATATGGATGAAGCGCTTATAAAGCGTATAATGCCACATAGTTTAGAGGCGGAACAATCTGTAATCGGTTCCATGCTGATGGACAGGGAAGCGGTAATTGTTGCAACGGACATGCTTACAAAGGATGATTTCTATTCAGCTCAGTACGGAATTCTTTTTGAGGCAATGGCCCAGCTTAATAGAGAAGGCAAGCCTGCGGATCTGGTTCAGGTTCAGGAAAAAGTAAGACAGAGTGGTGCTCCGCAGGAGATAGCCGAGATGGAATTTTTAAGGGAAGTACTTGCAACGGTTCCTACATCGGCTAATATAAGGCATTATGCGGAAATAGTTAAAAATAAATCAGTTTTAAGAAAGCTTATCAGGGTATCGGCCAAAATCGAGGAAGAATGTTATGAAGCCAAAGATGACATTAACAACATTCTTTTTGAGGCTGAAAAAAATATTACCGCAGTTACCCAGGGCGGAGGGAATGCAGAATTCCAGCCAATCGGTGAAGTGGTAATAGAAGCCTTGGACAGAATGCAGGCGGCCGCAAAGGCAGGTGGCAAAATTACGGGAATCGCAACGGGATTTGCCGATCTGGATTATAAAACCGCGGGTCTTCAGAATTCGGATTTTATTCTTGTCGCAGCCAGACCGTCCATGGGTAAGACAGCGTTTGTGCTTAACATTGCCCAGTATGTGTCTGTTAAGCATGATATTACAACGGCTATATTCAGTCTGGAAATGTCAAAGGTGCAGCTTGTAAACCGTATTATTTCTATGGAATCCAAAGTAGACTCCAAGAATATAAGAACAGGTAACCTGTCTGTAGCTGAGTGGAGCAACATTGCAGAAGGAGCGTCTGCGGTTGGCAATTCCAAACTTATCATAGATGACACACCGGGAATATCCATAGGAGAGCTTAGGAGCAAGTGCCGTAAGCTTAAGAGGGATAATAACCTTGGTCTTATTATGATTGATTACATCCAGTTAATGAGCGGTGGCGGCAAAAGTGAATCCCGCCAGCAGGAGGTTTCTGAAATATCAAGGGCACTTAAGGGAATTGCCAGAGAGCTTAATGTACCTGTAATTGCCTTGTCACAGCTTAGCCGTGCGGTGGAGGGCCGTCCTGATAAAAGACCTATGCTTTCGGACTTGAGAGAGTCCGGAGCCATTGAGCAGGATGCCGATGTTGTAATGTTCATATATCGTGATGATTACTACAAAAAGGATTCTGACAGAAAAGGCATTGCGGAAATTATAATTGCCAAGCAGCGTAACGGCCCTACGGGAACCGTGGAACTTGCATGGATTCCGGATTTGACCAAATTCGCAAGTCTCGCGCCGTCGTCTAAATCCGATAAAGAAGAATAATGTAAAATACCGTAGCTTTTTGTTGGCTGCGGTATTTTTTTGTCCGAATTCGTCGTATGATTTAAGCTGTAAAGCTTCATAATACTGGTATAATAAAAGGGAAAATGCAGGTGGAGGAAATAAAAATGAGTGAAAAAAGATATATAATTTCAGAGGTGGCATCAAGGACGGGACTGGAAGCACATGTTTTAAGATATTGGGAAGAGGAACTTGGACTTGTTATTGCACGGAATGAACTTGGACATCGCTACTATACGGAGGAGCAGATTCTTTTGTTCCTTAAAGTTAAGGAATTAAGGGACAAGGGTTACCAGCTTAAAGCAATAAAATCGGAATTATGCGATGCCCCAAATGCGAAAGATGACAAAAACATGATAAACAGACCGGACACAATAAAAAACGAACTTGAAACAGTACATACGGCAGTTGTAGAGGAGAGAAATTCAGAGAATAACAAGGACAAAATGGAGCAGTTTAAAGCCATAATTTCCGGGATAGTTACAAAAGCACTTCAGGATAATAATGGCGTAATCGAGGAAGAAGTGTCATATCGTGTCAGCAATAAAGTCATTAAAGAAATGGACTACCTTTTAAGAGTTAAAGAAGAGGCTGAAGAGGACAGATATAAGAAGCTGGATGAAACAATCAGAAATTGTCAGAAAAACAATAAAGAGGCCGCAGCGGGAAAGGAGTCTGTCAACAGAAAAGCGCGGAGAAAGAAAGGCTTCAGATAAAAATAAGGCAGATGCTTATAAAACATCTGCCTTATGTAAAAACAATAAATTATTCTGCAGAAATAGCACCTACAGGACAAGCTGCTTCGCATGAACCACATGAAAGACATGTATCTTTATCGATTTCATAGTGAGCATCTCCCTGAGAAATAGCACTTACAGGACACTGACCTGCACATGTGCCACAGCTTACGCAGCTATCAGAAATAACATATGCCATAATAGATTACCTCCTAAATTCTTGTTGTGGTCTTATTATATACCACTAATTAAAATAAGACAAGCACTAAAAATATGCAATGCTACATAATTATGTTAAAAAAGAATTAAAAAATAAAAGTAGACTTGTTATTATTAAGTCAATATTATATAATCAGTATGCATTGAAATGTTAAGGAGGAAGCTTTATGGCACAGATTAGTAAAGATATGATTATCCATGATATTATTCAGGTGGATACAGATATTATACCTATTTTAATGGATGCAGGAATGCATTGCGTAGGATGTCCTTCCGCACAGGGAGAGTCACTTGAGGAAGCATCCATGGTACACGGAATAGATGCTGATGCATTGACTGAATATATTAACAAATATCTTGCAGCAAAAGAGCAGGCTACAAGCGCAGAATAATTTTTATGTATAAGAAATTCTTTATCGGAAAAGAACAGAATTTAACGGGCAGAACTTTCATGTGGACTGTTCTGTCCGGGATAGTGTACTCACTCCAGTCGTTAGTCTTCCTGATTGTTATTACCAACTTTCTGGGAGATGTAGCGGGTGGAGTTTATTCAGTTGGAATGATGGTTGCCCAACAGATGCTTACCGTTGGTAAATTTGCGGTACGCAATTACCAGGTGTCCGACGTGCGTAACCAATACGGATTTAACGAGTATTTCGGACATCGTATACTTACATGTGCACTTGCCATATTTATTACTGTCGGATGGATAATTTTCGGCGGTTACCGTGGAGAGTATGCGATTGTAATCATCAGTCTTACAATATACAAGATTGCGGAATGTTTTGCGGACCTGTTTGAAGGGGTATACCAGCAGAAATTCAGATTTGACATAAGCGGAAGAAGTCAGTTCGTTAAAGATTTCACGATGATTATAGCTTATGCGGGAATGCTGATTGTAACCAGGAATGTGGTGGTTTCGTCAGTTGTACTGGCGGTAATTTCCGTACTCCTTGTCGTGATAATAGATTTGCCGCTGACGAAATATTTTACTCCGCTTAAGATTTCTTTTAAATGGAAAAGTATGGTAGGGCTTACGGTGGCATGTTTCTCATTATTCGTAAGTTCCTTCCTTAATGCATATATTCATAATGCTCCCAAATACGCGATAAACGGTATGGGGGAGGGCAGCGGAATCGCGCTTACCCACTTTAATGCTCTTTTTATGCCTACATTTGCGGTGGACATGCTTGCCGGTTTTACGATGAGAATATGGATTACCAAAATGGCAGTGTTCCATGACCGGGGGGACAGGAAAGGATTTAAGAATATTCTGATAAAGCAGGTGGGAGTAATTTCACTTATTACTGTAATAAGTATGGTGGTGATGTACTTCTTTGGCGGATTTGCCCTGACTCTGATTTACGGAATTGACCTGTACGGATATAATACCACCAATGCATTATTAATGCTTGCCGGAGGTATGGTTTCGTTTTATACATTGTTTGAAAATGTGATAATAATATACAGACATCAGCAGTTCAGCATAGTAATTAATATCGCCTCAGCCGTATTTGCGGCAATTGTGGTTCCTATCTGTACGAGACAGGCAGGGATCCTTGGAGCCACCGTTGGCTATCTTCTTACCAACGGTGTCCGTGCTTTAGGATATTTTCTGACTGCTTTATATTACATGATTAAAGAGAAAAAGAAATCCCAAAAGGATTAAGTATAAATATTACAAAATACAGGATGTATGAGGCCAGCAGAATAATGCCGCCCGTACGTCCTAATTTTTTATCTTTATTAAGAAGTATGCATACGAAAAGAATTATCATTGCAAGGAGCGCCATGATATTGTCACAGATAAATGCATTATCATAGGAAACAGGGCTTATGGCAGCAGTTACACCCAGAACAAAAAGAATGTTAAAGATATTGCTTCCCACAACATTACCTATGGCAATGTCCGCATTATGTTTGCGGGCGGCGGTAACCGAGGTAATCAGTTCAGGAAGAGATGTTCCCAAAGCTACAATGGTAAGTCCGATAATTCTTTGGGACATACCCATGCTTGCTGCAATCTGCTTGGCTGAGTCAACGGTAAACTCGCTGCCGAGAATAATTCCTGCTGCACCGAGAATAATGAAAAGAATCATCTTCCAGACAGGAAGTTTTTTAATTTCTTCTGATTCGTCAGACTTGTTCTTTTTGGAAAGCATTACAAGATAAACCATAAAACCTGCAAGAAGAACCAGGAATATAATACCGTCGATACGGCTTAAATTGTTTCCTGCCAATCCGAGAACAAGAAGAAGGACAGTTATTGCCGCTACAAAAGGAATCTCATATTTGAAGGTGGTTTTCTTGACGGCAAGAGGTATTATAAGTGATGATATTCCAAGAATAAGCATGATATTGAGAATGTTGCTTCCCAGAACATTACTTACTGCCAGATCGGCACTTTTCTGGATGCCGGCGGTAATACTGATTGCCGCTTCCGGAGCACTGGTACCGAAGGCTACAATAGTAAGACCGATTACAATCTGTGGGATACCCATACGGTCCGCTAATGATGATGACCCGTCTACAAAAAGGTCGGCTCCTTTCATAAGAAATGCAAAACCCAGAATAAGAAAAATAATTTGTCCCCACAAAGGGAGTCCTGTGATAAAATTCTCCAGCATATGTCTCCTCCTAAAACTTAATAATATTAAAATGTTCCAGTATTATTTTAATTCCCAACAGAATGAGAATAATTCCTCCGGCAAGTTCGGCTTTGTTTTTATATCGGGCTCCGAACACATTACCGATTTTAACTCCAAACATGGAAAGAAGAAAAGTCGTGGAGCCTATAACGGATACACCGAGCAATGTATTAATAAATTGTGAACCACTTATTATTTTCACCGGAACACAGGCAAATGTGATTCCGACTGCAAGGGCATCAATGCTAGTGGCTATGGCCATAATAAGCATCGTCTTAAATCCCAGGGCGTCGGTTTCTTTCTTGTCTTCTTTGGAAAAAGATTCCCTTATCATATTGGCGCCTATTATTGCAAGAAGAACGAAAGCAACCCAGGGGGCTATGTTGTTAATCAGTTTGGCAAACTGTATGCCAAGAAGATAGCCTATTAAGGGCATTAGTGCCTGAAAACCGCCAAACCATGCTCCGACTATCGCCATGTGCCGGAAGGAAAGTTTGGGCATTGCCAGACCTTTGCAGATTGAAACTGCAAAAGCGTCCATAGATAAGCCGATTGCAAGAAAAATTAGTGTGAATAAATCCATGGTTTTTCCTCTCTTGTGTTTATTTGCGGTTCGAATGACCGCTTATTATGTAGTATAAAATAATAAAAAAAGACTCTTGTGCAGCACAAAAACTACACATGAGTCTCATCATTTACACAACCACGCATGAATAATCAATGGTTAATTGCGAATCCGATAACGGATTAGGCATACCAGACCGAAACCGGTCGGGATTGTTGGAATGCCACGCTTGCGCGCCGACTACTCCCTCAAGGGTTATGCCCATTCTATTCTATTTAAAAAAAATTGTCAAGCAAAAGAAAACAGAAATAATAAGAGACAACGGTTACCGTTGTCTCTGTAAAAATAAAAAAGAGGGGGAGATCAATGAAAAGTTCTATAAAATGTCCGGATGCCATCACTGACATCCAAGCCCGATATAGCTTTTTCATGGTTCTAGTATATCCTTGCAATATGGATAAAAAATGGATAAATTATGAACAAATTGAAACATGTTAATAAAAAAATTGTGAAATTAAATCATGTATGATTCAATTTCGTCCAGAATTGCTCCGGCAACTTCTTCTTTTGTCATAATTTCCAGTTCTTTTATATCGTTGGATGTAATAATGGTAACAACATTTGTATCCGTTCCGAAGCCTGCTCCCGCTGTCTTAAGGTTGTTGGCAATAATCATATCGGCATTCTTTTTGGACAGCTTGGCTCTGGAATTTTCGATAAGATTGGATGTCTCCATGGAAAAACCACAGATAAACTGGCCCGGCTTTTTATTTTCACCAAGATATTTAAGAATATCCGTGGTGCGCTTTAACGGGATACTCATATCGTCATCTGTCTTTTTGATTTTATCATCGGATGTTGTTACAGGAGTGTAGTCTGCCACGGCGGCAGCTTTAATGATGATGTCCTGGGTTTCACAATTATCCTTCACGGCTTCAAACATATCGGCAGCAGAGGATACGGGGATGAATTTCACAAAAGGCGGCGGCGTCAGGGAGACCGGACCGGATACAAGTGTAACCGCAGCTCCCCTCATGGCAGCTTCCCTGGCAAGAGCATATCCCATTTTGCCGGTGGAGTGGTTGGTTATATATCTTACGGGATCTATGGCTTCAACTGTAGGACCTGCGGTTACGAGAATGTTCCTGCCTGCCAGGTCTTTTTCGTAAGCAGCTTCCCTAAGGACATATTCTATCAGCAATGATTCGTCAGGAAGCTTTCCTATTCCGCTGTCGCCGCAGGCCAGATGACCGCTTGCGGCAGGGATGACCCGGAAACCGTATTGCTCAAGCTTTGACAGATTATCCTGTACGATAGGATTTTCGTACATATTGGTATTCATTGCGGGAGCTATTATTTTAGGGCATTTGCATGCAAGAATGGTGGTGGTAAGCATGTCATCGGCGATTCCGCAGGCTAACTTCCCGATAACATTGGCGGTGGCAGGAGCAATAAGTACTGCATCGGCAGCCTTGGCCAGGGAGACATGTTCCACATTAAATTCAAAGTTGCGGTCAAATGTATCAATAATGCATTTATTTGAAGTCAGAGTTTCAAAAGTAATAGGATTAATAAAATTGGCAGCATTTTTGGTCATAAGAACATGAACATTGATTCCTTTTTTGACAAGGGCACTGGCAACATTGGCCATCTTATATGCGGCTATTCCTCCGCATACCCCAAGAAGAACTGTTTTATTCTTTAACATAACGACCTCCGTATTTTATGATTTTATTGTATTTTATCATTATATTCTGTCTTAGAAAAGCATCTTTAAAAAAATTTTGCTTTATGTATTTCTTTTTATAAAAAAAATGATACAATGTAAAAGTGTGTGGGACTTAAAAGGATGAACAGCAATGAGAAAAGGAAGAACAAAAGGAAATATCATGCTGCTGATAACGGCGGCAATATGGGGCTTTGCCTTTGTGGCACAGAGTACCGCAATGGATTCCATAGGCCCGTTTACATTTCAGGGGATCAGATCCGTTCTGGGCGGAGTAATATTGATTCCCGTTTTCTTAATTATTGATTATATTAAGAAAAAAGAAGGCTCATACAAAAAGATGACGGCACAGGAGAAAAAAACGCTTATTAAAGGCGGTCTTTTGTGCGGACTTGCCCTTTGTACGGCATGCTGTTTTCAGCAGATGGCTATTGCGGAGGACGATAATTCCGGAAAGGCCGGATTTATTACGGCTATGTATATTCTTATCGTACCGGTATTGGGGCTGTTCTTTAAGAAGAAACCGTCTGTTAAACTTTGGTTTTGTATCGGAGCGGCAGTCGTGGGAATGTATTTCCTTTGCATAAAGGATGGATTTACCATAAGCCGTAGTGATATTCTTCTTATATTATGTGCCGTGGCTTTTTCGGTACAGATAATGTTGGTGGACCACTTTTCGCCGAAAGTTGACGGAGTCAGGTTGTCCTGCATACAGTTTCTGGTAACGGGCCTGATTTCAAGCATACTGATGCTCATATTTGAAGAACCGTCCGGGGCGGCCGTGAAGGAAGCATGGATTCCTATCTTATATGCAGGTATTGGCTCCTGCGGAATTGCATATACTTTTCAGATTATAGGCCAGAAATATACGGAGCCGGTTACGGCATCACTGATTATGAGTCTGGAATCCGCATTTGCCCTATTGGGAGGAATGCTTATTTTAAAGCAGATACCTACGCTCAGAGAGTGGATCGGAATAGGACTTATGTTTACCGCAATTATGGTCTCCCAGCTTCCGGAAAAGAAGAAAAAATTATCATAATTTTACTTTTTTTATAAAAAATAAAGAAATAAGACATATCAAATTCATATTCCGATGCTACCATTGTAGCAATATAGGGAAAGTGTTCCTTAAGAAGGAATAGGAGAGAATCATGGGTAAAATAATAGGAATCGATTTAGGAACTACCAACAGCTGTGTTGCTGTAATTGAAGGCGGACAGCCTACTGTCATCGTTAATGCGGAGGGAGGAAGAACAACTCCTTCGGTTGTTGCATTCACTAAGAAAGGTGAGCGGTTAATAGGAGAACCGGCCAAGCGTCAGGCCGTTACCAATGCGGAGCGTACAATTTCCTCAATTAAGAGGGAGATGGGTACCAATTATAAAGTTAATATTGACCGTAAGAAATATACGCCTCAGGAAATATCCGCTTTTATACTTATGAAGCTTAAAAAAGACGCTGAGAATTATCTCGGGGAGCGGGTTACGGAGGCGGTTATTACGGTTCCGGCTTATTTCAGCGATGCCCAGAGACAGGCAACCAAGGATGCCGGAAGAATTGCAGGACTTAAGGTTGAGCGAATTATTAATGAACCTACGGCAGCAGCTCTTGCCTACGGCCTCGATAACGGAGATAACCAGAAGATACTTGTGTATGACATGGGAGGAGGAACCTTTGATGTATCCGTAATTGAAATCGGAGACAAGGTAATAGAGGTTCTTGCTACATCGGGAGACAATCACCTTGGCGGAGATGATTTTGACGAAAGGGTTACGGGATATCTTCTGAATGAATTCCGCCGTATGGAAGGCATAGACCTTTCAAAGGATAAAATGGCGTTGCAGCGTGTTCGTGAAGAAGCCGAAAAGGCCAAGAAAGAACTTTCCACGGCAATGTCCGTTAATGTTAATCTTCCGTTTATTGCAAATACCAAGTCGGGTCCGAAGCATATGGACATAACACTGACAAGAGCCAAATTTAACGAATTAACGGCAGATCTGGTGGACAGAACAACGGGACCGGTTATGAATGCCTTACAGGATGCGGGGGTAGATAAATCCCAGCTTTCAAAAGTACTTCTTGTAGGCGGCTCCACAAGAATTCCGGCAGTCAGGGATAAGGTAAAGCAGATTACCGGAATTGAGCCAAGCAAGAATATGAACCCTGATGAGTGTGTTGCACTGGGAGCATCCATCCAGGGTGGTAAACTCTCAGGTGAATCGGCTAAAGCATCAGAGCTTCTTCTTCTGGATGTTACACCGCTTACTCTTTCGATAGAGACGGTGGGCGGGGTGGCCACAAGACTTATTGAGCGCAATTCCACAATTCCGTGTAAGAAGAGCCAGGTATTTTCTACTGCCATGAACTATCAGACAGCCGTTGAGATTAAAGTTCTTCAGGGAGAGCGTCAGTTTGCAAGGGATAATAAGCTTCTTGGAACATTCCGACTGAACGGCATAAGGAAGGCACCGGCAGGGGTCCCGCAGATAGAGGTTACTTTTGATATAGATGCCAACGGAATTGTTAATGTATCGGCAAGAGATCTGGATACAGGCAGGGAGCAGGG
Source organism: Butyrivibrio sp. (assembly GCA_051880035.1). Taxonomy (GTDB): domain Bacteria; phylum Bacillota; class Clostridia; order Lachnospirales; family Lachnospiraceae; genus Eshraghiella. The sequence goes on along the minus strand of JBJENE010000003.1, from coordinate 101,802 downwards.
AATTACAATTACCGCAAGTTCCAACCTGTCAGAAGAAGAAATAGAAAGAGCTATGCGGGATGCCGCAGAATACGAGGCTTCTGACGGAACGAGAATGGAAGCGTTTGAGACGATTAACGAAGCTAAAGTGCTTATAAATGACACCCAGATTAAACTTCGTGAGAACAAAAAGACTATTGATAAATATAAAAAACAGCAGATAAAAAGTGATGTGGATTATTTAAGTAAGTTACTTAGAAAAGCATCACCCGAAAAGATGTCTGAGACCGAAATCGGAGAAGTTAAATCTGCGATGGAAAGAGTTAAAAACGATATATCGGATATATAAAAGTCTATTGGGATGACAGACAGGATAGGAGAATATGAGGAATGGATTACAAAGAAATTTTGGCCAAGTGCGACCACACAATGCTTCAGCAGACAGCAAAATGGAGTGACATTAAGACTTTATGTGATGAAGGAATGGATAACGGATGTGCTTCTGTGTGCATTCCTGCTTCATATGTCAGACAGGCTGCAGATTATATCAGGGATAAGAATACCAAATTAAAGATATGTACGGTTGTGGGATTCCCGAACGGATACAGCACCACAAGAACAAAGGTGTTTGAAACCGAAGATGCCGTTTTGAACGGCGCCCATGAAATTGATATGGTAATTAATATCGGATGGGTGAAGGACAAAAAGTACCCTGCCGTGCTTGAAGAGATTAAGGCCGTTAAAGAAGCCTGTCACGGAAGGGTATTAAAAGTAATTATTGAAACCTGCCTTCTTACAGAGGAAGAAAAGCTTAAAATGTGCAAGGTCGTCAGCGAATCAGGTGCTGACTATATCAAAACATCAACCGGATTTTCTTCAGCGGGAGCAACTCCGCAGGATGTGGCTCTGTTTAAGGCGAATGTAGGTAAGAATGTTAAAATTAAAGCTGCCGGCGGAATTAATTCCCTTGAGGATGCGGACTTGTTGTTAAAACTCGGAGCATCCAGACTCGGCAGCAGTAAGATTATTAAACTTTTCAGGAAAACCAAATAAAAGAATTTAACTAACCCGTTACATTTTCAAACTGTGACAGGTCGAATCTGTATTTTTTGAGGTTATTGCCTTTAATATATATTTTGACTTTGTTTTTATTAACGGCAAGATATGGCTGCGGGTTAGTATAAATCGGAGGACTTACATAGTCCTCTTTTTTTCTGCCCGTAAAATCCTCGTAGTGGCAGTGCAGAATGTAAGGATGACGCCCATTATCGTCTTTGATACCTGTTTCGTATACAACCTGTGTTACATCTGCATATATGTATTTTCCGCCCAGGATAATCTTGTCCTCGGGACCCACTAACTTACGCCGCAGTATGAGTCCGAAAACTCCGCATGCCAAAGAGACGGAACCGAATACCGTAAGAACGATGAAAATGCTTTTGGAAGTCTGGTTGGAATCTGCCTTATCAGGACTGTCAGGGTTTACATAGACCACAAGGGAATGTCCGATTTCCGGAGGGTTTGTCATATTAACCTGTACATTATTGTACTTGACTCCGTTATATGTGTAGCTGACATAAATGTCTCCCGTAACGGAAGTTACATTTGCGGTTACTTTTTCAAAGCCTTTAAGTGTGTTCAGGGAAAAACGGAGAAATGTAAGGGCCCCCAGAATTACAATAACACCCATAATAATGAGAAATTTAAAGGAACCGGAAGGTATGGTCTTGGGATTTTTGTGTGTTTCTTTAGCTGTTTCGTTCATATTAGCCTCCTACTGCATAATCTTTAAATCTGTATGTAAAACCGGCTTACCTGCCATATTATTCATCTGACAGGGTAACCGAAGCTTTGTTATAAAAAAGAGCAAGATGGGCATTTTTCCAATGTGCAGAATCCGTTGTAATATCTGTATGAAAAATAGGGTCGGGTGTAACCGAAAGCGGTTTAACCACCACATCCGTTTCCTCGGTGGTACTAAGATATTCGGCTCTTTCGTTCAATTCATCATCATATGTCCGTGCATCGTCATTAATAATTGAATATACCGCACTGACTGACAAAGGCATTCCCCCAAATTGAGCACTGCCGTCTTCGCTTTCGGAAACCGAACACAGGCCTATGCATCCCACAATAAAAGCCATAACTCCGAATGATGCATAGATAAGTCTGTTACGGCTCTTTTTAAAAAATGATGAGGCGGCGCAAAGTAAACCGTTGTTGCGGAAACGGTGGTGCAGCCAACCCATAATGTATATAAGATTAAATGTCATGAAAATATAGTAGCTAAAACAAATTATGTTCATCATCCTGTAAGGCATTCTCATTCCCTGGGCATAAAATACGGGAGTAGCCTGTGAGCAGAACAGCCCGAAGGTAAAAATAAGTACCGCAAGAGGGTGGCGGAAATTAAAGCTGCTTCTGGATGCAATACGGTAAAATACAGGAAGCAGGAGAAGCCACATAACCAGAACCGGGGCAGTGGTGGAGCTTGCAATATTGTATCCGCCGTAAGCAAAAGAATAAAGAATTGCCTTAACAACGCCATATCCTTCACCAACGGATGCCTGTCTGATTTCATTACCCGGAGCAATTACACTTAATATCAGTCCGGCCAAAGAAAATACCGTTATGACAGCCATGAAAATTTTGCACCGGTCTTTTCTTATGATGTAAATAAGTGTAATGACACACAGAACAAGTACGGTAAAAAGGGCTGTTGCATAATTGCCGCCGCCTATAAAAAAGCCGAGAATAACGGCAAAAATACCGCTTAAAATTCTTGCCGCCCGGTGTTCTCCTTTTAACATAATGGTTATGAAGAAGAACAAAAACAGCATAAGGCTGAAGAAAAAAGTATAATAAACAGAGCCGTTATACCAGTAAAAAGAATCTGACGGAACCAGGGTAAACTGGAGGGCGCAAAAGGTTATAACCGTTGAAGCAAGAAGCGCCGTAATTTTTCCGGAATTCCACCATTTTCTGAGGAAAAAATAGAAAAACACAAGCATTGATATCACAAATGAAGTGATAAAAATAACAGGTGTTATAAAATAGTAATTTTCTCCAAAAATGGCAGGCTGCAGGCGCATAAGAAAAATTGCGGAAAAATTGCCCTGCCATGCCTGATATGTCTCCTGTGTTCTCAGAAAAGATTCTTTAAGAACTTCATAAAATGAACCGGTATCGTTCCACACACGGGAAGTTTCAATACCGTAGTAATAATCGTCAACGCTGGGATGTGCATACTGACCTATATAATATAACGGAATCAGTGATAAAATCAGTATTCCCAACGCAATATATGTAATGTATCTGTTAACTTTCATATGGTCCTCTGACTGTAAAATTATTATATATATTTTATCATAGCGCATATGGGAAAAGCAATTACCAAAGTAATGGAATTATCTTTCGGATTGTGGTAATATAAAAAACTACCGGATATATTATTTATATGCTGAAAGGAAAAAATAATGGACGAACATAAACATGGTCACTATCATCAGAATACCAAAGCAGTACTTAACCGTCTTTCCAGAATAATAGGACATCTGGAATCCGTTAAGAAGATGGTGGAGTCTGGAAGGGACTGCTCAGAAGTGCTTATACAGCTTTCTGCCGTTAAGTCTGCCATCAACAATACCGGCAAGGTGATTCTTAAGGATCATATGGAGCACTGTATCGTGCACGCCATTGAGGAAGGCGATAATAAAATGATAGAAGAGCTTAATGAAGCGATTGATAAATTTATTAAATAGAGGTGCTTATGGACGAACAGAAATTAAGATTGCAGAAACAATTTGATTTTTTAAGAGAGATTGATAAAGAAAAAAACATTTTCAGGCAGACATTTATAGCAGATGGTTCCCGCAAAGAAAACGATGCTGAACATTCCTGGCATCTTGCCCTTATGGTTATGCTGCTTTCCGAGTATTCAAACGAAAAAATAGACGTACTTCGCACCATGTCCATGGTTCTCATTCACGATCTTATTGAAATAGATGCGGGAGATACTTACGCATACGATACGGAAGGCAATAAAACCAAGAAAGAAAGAGAACTGAAAGCAGCAGAGAGGATATTTAATCTGCTTCCGTCCGATCAGGCAGAATATGTACGAAGTCTGTGGGATGAATTCGAGGAAGGGGTAACCCCGGAGGCCTTATTTGCCAATTCAGTGGATAAACTGCAGCCATTGATGCTTAACCATGCGTCAGGAGGCAAATCCTGGGTTGAGCATGATGTACATTCGGATCAGGTATATAACCGTAACCGGAAGACATCGGAGGGCTCAAGAAAACTTTGGGAATATGCGGACGGGAATTTTATCGTGCCTAACATTGAAAAAGGCATTTTGAAGAAATAATCTGCCGCATAATTAACGGTTGCAATTTGAATATTTTTATGCTAATCTGTGCATTATAAGAGATATTTAAACACGATGAAGGAAAGAGTAGGTTCAGGTTCCGTCTCCAGAGAGTTCCCGTATGCTGAGAGGGAATGACGGATAATGGATTGAAGATGGCTCCGGAGTGGCGCACCGAACAGCGGATTAAGTGCTGCAAGGCTGCGACAGGGTCGCCTGTTACAGCGATAGAGTTTTAGTGAACTCAATGAGGTTCACTCTGTGAAGAGTGAATGAATAGAAGTGGTACCACGGCATTTACCCCGTCTTCTGTAAGATATAGCAGGAGACGGGTTTTATTTTTGTCACGGCAAAGCCGCTTATAAAGCCTGAAATCCGCAATAAAATATTTTCAATCATAGATAATATATATAACAGGAGGACTTTTCTTATGAACAAGAAACCATATTACATTACAACTGCAATTGCCTATACATCAGGTAAACCGCATATCGGCAACACATATGAAATCGTACTGGCCGATTCAATTGCAAGGTACAAAAGAATGCAGGGATATGATGTGCGTTTCCAGACAGGAACAGATGAGCATGGACAGAAGATTGAATTAAAGGCAGCAGAAGCCGGCATTACACCGAAAGAGTTCGTTGATAATGTAGCAGCTGAAATAAAGCGTATATGGGATTTGATGAATACATCTTATGATAAATTTATCCGTACGACGGATGAAGACCACGAGAAACAGGTTCAGAAGATTTTTAAAAAACTTTATGATAAAGGCGATATCTATAAAGGCCATTATGAAGGAATGTACTGTACCCCGTGTGAGTCATTTTTTACCCCATCCCAGCTTGTGGACGGAAAATGTCCTGACTGCGGAAGAGAATGCACACCGGCCAAAGAAGAGGCATATTTCTTCAAAATGAGCAAGTATGCCGACAGACTTATTAAGTACATTGAAGATAATCCTGATTTCATACAGCCTGAATCCCGCAAAAATGAAATGATGAATAATTTCTTAAAGGCAGGCCTTCAGGATTTATGTGTTTCAAGAACTTCGTTTAAATGGGGCGTTCCTGTGGATTTTGACCCGAAACATGTGGTTTATGTCTGGATTGATGCGTTGACAAACTATATTACCGGACTCGGATATGACTGCGACGGAAATAACGGAGAGCTGTATGATAAATACTGGCCGGCCGACCTCCATCTTATCGGAAAAGATATATTAAGATTCCATACCATTTACTGGCCGATTATGCTTATGGCATTGGATATACCTTTGCCAAAACAGGTTTTCGGACACCCTTGGCTTCTGCAGGGAGACGGAAAAATGAGTAAATCCAAAGGAAATGTAATATATGCGGATGACCTGGTAAAATTCTTCGGAGTAGATGCAGTGCGTTTCTTTGTACTTCATGAAATGCCGTTTGAAAATGATGGTGTCATCACATGGGACCTTATGGTTGAAAGACTTAATTCAGAGCTTGCCAATACATTGGGCAATCTTGTAAACAGGACAATATCCATGTCCAATAAGTATTTCGGCGGCGTGGTTAATAATGCAGGTGTTAATGAGGCTGTGGATGAAGACCTTAAAAATATCATTCTAGAGGCTGTTAAAAAAGTCGATGAGAAGATGAATAAACTTCGTGTTGCCGATGCCATGACAGAAATTTTCAATATATTCAAGAGATGCAATAAATATATTGATGAGACAATGCCATGGGCACTTGCAAAGGATGAGAGTAAAAATAAGCGTCTTGAAACTGTTTTATATAACCTGGTTGAGGGTATTACAATCGGTGCAGTTCTTTTGTTCCCGTATATGCCGGAGACATCAGAAAAGATTCTTTCGCAGCTTAATGCTCCAAAGAGAGAACTTTCAGACCTGACGGAATTTGGACTGTATCCATCAGGCAATAAGGTAACCGACAAGCCGGAAATTCTTTTTGCCAGACTGGATGTGGAAGAAGTTCTTGCAAAGGTTAGTGAGCTGAAAGAAAAGAACGGGGAAGATGATATTGAAAAACTCCATCCGGGAATAGATGTTGAGAAAAAACCTGAAATTTCAATAGATGATTTCGATAAAGTACAGCTCAGAATAGGTGAAATTCTTAAATGCGAGGAAGTTCCGAAATCCAAAAAGCTTCTTTGCTCACAGGTAAAAATCGGAAGCGAAGTAAAGCAGATTGTGTCAGGAATCAAACAGCACTATTCTGCAGAAGAAATGGTAGGCAAAAAAGTAGTTGTAGTTACAAACCTTAAACCGGCCAAACTTGCCGGAGTTCTTTCGGAAGGAATGCTTCTTTGTGCGGAAGATGCAGAGGGCAGACTTTCCCTTCTGAATCCGGAAAAGGATATGCCGAACGGAGCGGAGATTCGTTAATGAGTAAAATATTTGAAACACATGCCCATTATGATGATGCAAAATTTGACGGAGACAGGGATGAACTCATTTCCTCTCTGCCGGAAAACGGTATAGAATATGTTGTAAATATCGGTACAACCGTGGAAAGCAGCAGGATTTCAATGGAGCTTGCAGGCAAATATGATTTTGTGTATGCGGCGGTTGGAATTCATCCAAGTGATATTGACGGCGTTACGGATGAGGATATCAGGTGGTTAAAAGAACAGGCCGCCGCTAATCCCAAAGTCGTCGCAATCGGAGAAGTGGGTCTTGATTATCACTGGGACAAGGAAAATAAAAAGGCCCAGTGGGAATTTTTTGAAAAACAGATAGAAGCGGCAAAGGAAATTAAAAAACCGCTTGTAATCCATTCCCGTGAGGCTGCGCTTGATACTTTTACCATAATGAAAGCCTGCCATGCCGAAGAATGCGGCGGAGTACTTCACTGCTTTTCGTATGCCTATGAAGAAGCCCGCAAATACCTGGACATGGGATTTTACCTTGGGATAGGCGGTGTTGTAACATATACCAATGCGCCTAAATTAAAAGAAGTTGTAGAGAAGGTACCCCTTGACAGAATAGTACTTGAAACCGACAGCCCTTATCTTACACCGGTTCCGTTAAGAGGAAAAAGAAATTCCTCACTTAATATACCGTTAACCGCCAAGGCAATTGCGGATATTAAAGGAATCGATTACGATACGGTGGTTGAAACTACAGCCGCAAATGCACTTAAAATGTACGGATTGCAGAGACAGAGGTGACAAATGTATCTCAGTAACAGAACAAACACTCTTGAAATCATAAACAAATACGGCTTTGCATTTCAAAAGAAATACGGACAGAATTTTTTGATTGACAGTGGAATTGTGGAAAAAATTGTCAGGGAATCGGGAGTGACCGGGGAAGATTTTGTCCTTGAAATAGGGCCGGGAATAGGAACCATGACACAGCTTCTCTGTGAAAATGCAAGAGAAGTGGCAGCGGTGGAAATTGATTCCAAACTTATTCCCATTCTTAATGAAACTCTTGCCGGGTATGACAATGTTACGGTTATTAATGAAGATATCCTTAAAGTGGATATTAACAGGCTGGCAGCCGAAAAAAACGGCGGCCGTCCCATAAAAGTTGTGGCAAATCTGCCATATTATATTACAACCCCGATTATTATGGGTCTTTTTGAAAGCCATGTTCCTATTGACAGCATAACGGTCATGGTTCAGAAAGAAGTGGCAGACAGAATGCAGACAGGACCGGGAAGCAAGGATTATGGTGCGCTTTCGCTGGTCGTACAGTACTATGCAAAGCCTAAAATTGTTCTGAATGTACCTCCGGAATGCTTCATGCCGAGACCAAATGTGGGTTCTGCGGTAATAAGGCTTATAAAACATGATACCAATCCTGTTGAAGTTAAAGATGAAGGTCTTATGTTTAAGATTATCAGGGCTTCTTTTAACCAGCGCCGTAAAACACTTGTCAACAGCCTGAAAAATTCGCCGGAACTGAATTTTTCAAAAGAAGATATAGAAGCGGCGATAGAGAAGATGGGTAAAAATCCGTCCGTGAGAGGAGAAACTTTTACATTGCAGGAATTTGCCGGATTATCCAATCTGCTTTCGGACAAATAATATTACCCCAATTAATATATCAGGAATATTTAAAACACTCTTACCATATATTTTACAGGAAGGAAAATAAGGACATCCGTAAAATACAGGGAGGAGTGTTTTTTTGGAATATAACAGAATTGTTGCGTATCTTTACAGATACCAAAACGGAATAAAGGGAGAAAATGCCGGGTTCATAAAGGCAGAGGTGCGTCAGGGAATTTTCCGTATGCAGATTAACCTCAATAAGGCGGAGCAGGGTGTGCCGTTTCTGGGAGTAAATCTTTTTTACAGGGACAAGGAAAACATATGCGGCTTATACCTGGGAGAAATGGAGCTGCATGGCCAAAACGGACTTTACAGATATGCGGGACCTGTGTGTAACATAGAAAGTAACGGGGTGGAATTTAATAAAATAAGCGGGATATACATAGCTCCTCCAAAAGGACTTGAATGCTGTTTTGCCAGTGAATGGGATGATATGGGATTTGCACCCGATAAAGTTCTGGGAGAAGAGGAATGGAAAAACCGTACCCCTGTTGTTGTCGGGAATGATTTCCCGGAGCCTGTTTTTGAGGTGGCGGAAGTTGAAGAAAATGAAGAGTATGTCGGGGAAAATAAGCCGGATATATGGGAAAAATTTTTTGATGGAAGAGATAAAAAAATGCTTTTCTCAGATGATGACTTGTATGACTGTGTGGAGATTGCTCCGGATGACATAGAAAAAATGCCGGACACTAACTGGGCTTTAAGAAACAACAGCTTTCTTAACCACGGATATTATAATTTCAGGCATCTGATAGCAGGGAAAATTTACAGAAAAGACGGCTGCGGATATTTCATAGGAGTTCCGGGAATATATACAAGAAGAGACAGGAACACTGCCAATATGTTCGGGTTCCGCCATTTTAAATTCAGCATGCGGCCGGATATGGGGCTGAACCAGTTCGGATACTGGTACAGGGAGCTGGAAAACTGATTGCCCAAAATCTCATGGAAGATGGGAAGGGTTGATTAATGAGTAACGCAGATGATCCGTAAAACCGTTTTTAAGCTTAATTACCGAACGGGCAATGCCTTCAGACTGAAACCTAAGTCTCTTCAGGAGCTTTATGGAGGCATGGTTATCGGGGAGCACAAAGGCCTCGATACGGTGAAGGTCATTTTCGGAAAAAATAGCAGAAATAAGACATTCAAGTGCTTCAAAAGCATAACCCTGTCCTTGAAATTCAGGCAGGAGTTTATATCCGAGGATACATGAATTGTAAGGCTCCTTCTGGATGTTGGAAAACGATACTGTTCCTATAATCCTGTCGGGGGCTGCGGCGTGAAACATGTAATAACGGATATAGGTGCCCATGAGGCATGACTTATATTCTCCTCTGAGGATTGCGGCCTGATAGCCGGCTGTATAGAAACCCGCCGGTTTAACAGGCTCTACGCGGGAAAATGTACTGCGTCCTTCAGAGCAGAACCACAGAACCTGTGTGGCATAGGTTTCATTAAGTACTTTAAGTTGCAGCCTTGGTGTTTCATATTCCTGGTTCATTCAATAATCTCCCGATTCGGTTTCAGTATATATTTATTATAGCACAAAAAAACAAAGTGTGTTACACTGTTGTGAAACAGATAAATTATTTCGGAGATAATTATGACAACTGATGAGAAATATATGCGTGAGGCAATAAAGCAGGCCAAAAAAGCCGCAAAGATAGATGAAGTTCCCATAGGATGTGTAATCGTATTTGAAGATAAAATTATTGCAAGAGGTTATAACAGACGCAATACGGATAAAAGCACATTGGCCCATGCTGAAATAATGGCAATTAAGAAGGCCGGTAAGGTTATCGGAGACTGGAGACTTGAGGGCTGCACAATGTATGTGACTCTGGAACCGTGTCCCATGTGTGCCGGGGCGATAATTCAGGCCCGGATTCCCCGCGTGGTGGTGGGGACAATGAACCCGAAGGCAGGCTGTACAGGGTCGGTGGTAAATCTGATTCAGATGGACGGATTCAATCACAAAGCAGAACTTACCACAGGCGTTCTTTTGGATGAGTGCAGAGAAATAATGCAGGACTTTTTCAGAAAAATGAGGGAAAGCAAAAAGCTTGGTTTATAGAATTGGAACAGATGAAAATGAAATTATTGACAATGTAATATAAAAGATATATAATTAATACATGGGAGTTCTAGTTGTATAAGGGGCATTTGCTTGCGCATAGTATTTTTACGCAAATAAATATAATAATATTGAAATTATACGCACAGAACTCTCTGAAAGTTACTGTGCGTTTTTTACGCGAAAAAATAATACAAAGGAGAGTATGCACATGAAAAAATTTTATCTTTTAATTTTGATGATAATACCGCTAATGCTCACTGCATGCGGGAAGAATGCGGCATCAGAAGAAACAAGTGCTAAGCAAACTTCTGAGTCAGACCATTCGATATTGGATACCCTGACGGAAGAACAGTTAAACTATTTAACAGAAAGTGAGCAACTGAGTGAAGATGCCATTGCATTAATGGATTACGAAAGTGTCAACTGGTATTTTCTGGGAACGGGAATGGAATTGTACAACCAGTCTTCCGGTGTTGAAAAGAATGGTATCATATACGATTGCGAAGAGGGCACGGATTACACCAATCCCGAATCGGTGAATGATAAGAAAATAACCATGGAAGAATTGTATGATATCCGCTGTAAAGAGGACAAGATGCGTCTTGAAGATTTTATGGAATATGAATTCCTGATTAAAGCTATTGATGCCGACAATAACAGATACAGCATGCAGGTACCGGTGGAAGAATACCAAAATACATACGCAGAGATTAATTTTAAAATTAAAGATGATAATACAATTTATATGAGGGCTCCTGTGTTAAGTTACCATGTTTCCGATACAGAGAGTAAGACATTTTCAATTTATTATGACAAAGCAACATATACGGCGTTCTTTGAGAATGGGGATTACTCTTATGATAACAAGCTGTATTTCGGAATCCAGCATTCTTCCGTAACAGGTAAGTCCCTCGTACTGCAGATTTTTAACAATACGGAAGATGAATACAGCCTTAATGACAGTTTTGAAATATATAAAATAACCGATGGAGAAAAGGAACTGCTTAAGGATTATTCCTACACCACTGAGGATGTAACCCAAATCAATAAACAGACATGGTCAATTCATCCGGTAAAATTCCCTTCAGAAACGAAGCTGGATAAAGGGGAATATGTGATAGTATTCGGCAGTAATGATGATGATTCAGTGGATGTAGAACTTGAGTTTAATGTGGAATAGATGAATTTCTTGACATGTTTTCCTAAAATGGTTATACTAAACTCTGTCGCGAAAGTGACAGGAATTCAATAAGTTTTAAATTTCCATGCAGCCGGGGAAGTAGCGGCTCCCTGTACCTGAAATCCGCTATAGCAGGGGTGATATTCTGCAGAGGACATTTTTTGTGATGGCTGCCCGCTTTAAGTGGCGTTGAAAGCCGGGTCTTGCGCAATAGGAATCCGCGAACCATGTCAGGTCGGGAACGAAGCAGCATTAAGCGGAACCTTCTATGTGACGCAAGGGCGCCTGGTTTGAGTTAACTGGAGAGGTAACGCATCACGAAAGATGTTCGAAGCAGAATGCATGGATTTTTTTTATTCAACAGGAAATTCGGACTAATTTTTAAAAAAAATGACATGCTAATCTCATCAAAGCAGAAAGATGAGGTCTGGCAGTATGGATAACAATATCAATAACATGAATAATAAAAGTACTGAATTTGCCGCGGTTGGACTGGCGTTTTCCAAAGGACTTAAGGGAATGAATAAAAGCCGTATTGATGGCGGATATTCCGAAGCGGAGCTTGAAGATGCAAGAATGCGCTATGAAGACGGAGACCGCTCGGAAAGAATAATGAGGATATTGGGCAAATCGTAAAATCAGATTTTAGAGGTTTTTCATAGGAAAGCAATAATGACCGAGATGAAGCGAAGCGGAATCGAGGTCATTATTGTTTTCTCAGATAATGCCGGTACAAGCTTAACAAACATTATTTTTTCTGGTATACTGGGATAAAGTATTCGGTAAAGGAGAATATGGCGATGGTCAGACATGTAATTTTGTGGCAGTTAAAGGATGAATTGACAGCCGATGAAAAGGTTATTGTAAAAAAAGGTATAAAGGAAGGCTTAGAAGGACTTAGAGGAAGAATACCGGGTCTTATTTCAATTAAGGTGGAGACAGAACCTCTGGCATCATCCAATGCCGATGTTATGCTTGATTCCGCTTTTGAAAGTGAGGAAGCATTAAAAGGATATTCCGTACATCCGGAACATGTGAAGGTGGCGGATGAAAAGGTACGCCCATATACCCGGACCAGAACATGCATGGATTATTTATCATAGCAGTGTTGTATTGTTAAAAAAGCGGGAATGTGATACAATATTTTCATGTGGAATTTTTAGAAATTATAATTTTATAAGGAGGAAAACGGGATGCTCAGAGTAGGAATGCTTACAAGCGGCGGAGACTGTCAGAGCCTTAATGCTGCTATGCGCGGCGTGGCAAAGTCATTATATAATACAAGGAAAGATGTTAAAATCATCGGTTTTGAGGATGGATACAAGGGCCTTATTTACGGAAATTACCGTGAAATGAAAGAAAAGGATTTCTCGGGAATTCTTACCGAAGGCGGAACGATACTCGGCAGTTCAAGACAACCGTTTAAATTAATGCGGGTTCCCGATGAGAACGGCTTGGATAAAGTTAAAGCCATGAAAGACAATTACGCTAAATTAAAGTTAGACTGTCTTGTTATTCTTGGCGGCAACGGAACACAGAAAACAGCCAATCTTTTAAGGGAAGAAGGACTTAATGTGGTATCCCTTCCTAAGACAATCGATAACGATTTGTGGGGAACAGATATTACTTTCGGATTCCAGAGCGCAGTGGATGTGGCCACAAATGCCATTGACTGTATCCATACAACCGCATCATCACACGGCAGGGTTTTTATTGTAGAAATTATGGGACACAAGGTAGGCTGGATAACTCTTCATGCAGGAATTGCCGCAGGAGCAGATATCATTCTCCTCCCTGAGATTCCTTACGATATTGATTCAGTTATTAAGAAATTGAACGAAAGAGCAAAGCAGGGTAAGAATTTCTCCATTCTTGCGGTTGCGGAAGGTGCGATTTCCAAAGAAGATGCTGCTTTATCCAAAAAAGAGCTTAAAAAGAAACTGGCAGAAAGCCCATACCCATCTGTGTCATATAAGATAGGTAAAGAAATCGAAGAAAGAACAGGACAGGAAGTGCGTATTACCGTTCCGGGACATATGCAAAGAGGAGGAAGCCCATGTCCGTATGACAGAGTTCTTTCCACCATGTTTGGTGCACATGCGGCCAAGCTTATTCTCGATAAGCAGTTCGGATACATGGTAGCCATGAAAAATAACGAGATTACGGAAGTGCCGCTGGAGGAAATTGCAGGTAAATTAAAAACTGTTGACCCTCAGTGTACCACTATAAGAGATGCCAAACTTATTGGTATCAGCTTCGGTGATTAGTCCGGGAGGAAGATGTGTCATATACAGCACTATACAGAAAGTGGAGACCTGATAATTTTGCAGATGTAAAAGGACAGGACCATATTGTAACTACATTGAAAAACCAAATAGCGACAGACCGTATAGGACATGCATACCTTTTTTGCGGAACAAGAGGAACAGGTAAAACAACCATTGCCAAAATTCTTGCCAAAGCCGTAAACTGCCTTAATCCGGTTGACGGTAATCCGTGTGGAGAGTGTGAGGTATGTAAGGCAATTGCCAACGGTTCTTCACTGAATGTGATTGAAATTGATGCGGCAAGTAATAATGGTGTGGATAACATTAGGCAGATTCGTGAGGAAGTGGCGTACAGGCCTACCGAAGGACGGTACAAGGTCTACATTATTGATGAGGTTCATATGCTTTCCATAGGAGCATTTAATGCACTCCTTAAGACGCTGGAGGAACCGCCGTCATATGTTATTTTTATTCTTGCAACTACCGAGGCCAACAAAATTCCGGTTACGATTATGTCCAGATGCCAGCGGTACGATTTTAAAAGAATTTCGGTGGATACCATTACTGAGAGACTTAAGGAGTTAACCGTTGCGGAGAATGCCAGAGTGGAGGACGAAGCACTGCATTACATCGCCAAAATGGCTGACGGAGCAATGAGAGATGCATTAAGTCTTCTGGACCAGTGCATGTCATATTATATAGGCAGGGAGCTGAAATACGAAAATGTACTGGAAGTTCTCGGAACCGTGGATACGGAAGTTTTTTCACGGATGTTAAGATATGTAATCAACGAAGACATTACTGCCCTGATTAAGCAGCTTGATGAAATGATACTGGCAGGAAGGGATTTGACGCAGTTTGTATCAGATTTTACATGGTATCTGCGAAATCTTCTTATGATTAAGACTTCTCCCGAAGCAGAATCAATGATTGATATGTCCAAAGAGAATTTAAATCATCTGAAAGAAGAGGCCTATATGGTATCAGAAGATGCCGTAATGAGATATATACGAATCCTGTCAGAGTTAAGTTCAAGCCTTAAATTTGCTACCCAGAAAAGAGTTATGGTTGAAGTAAGCCTTATAAAACTTGCAAGACCCCAGATGGAGACAGACATGACTTCCGTTACGGAACGGCTGAAGCGTCTTGAGGAGCTTGTTAAAGAGAAGGAAGATATAATAGCTCTTACCGCCATAAGGCCTGCGGTGGCAGCAGAGACGCCCCGGTCTTTTGATGAAGAGAGTAATGGGCAGAAAAGACCTGCGCCCGGCAGGATTAAGGCATTGTCCGAGGACCTTAGAAAAGTTGTGGAGAACTGGAAGGGGATTATCGGGCAGTCGGAAAATATATATGCCAATTACCTTAAGGCAGTCAGACTGACGGTTATTGAAGATAAGCTTGTGATGGTTACGGAGGATCCGTTTGTGAAACGCTTTCTCAGTAGCGAAAACGCACTTAATTCCGTCAAAAACACAATTGAGCAGACCATAGGTAAAAGTGTGGAGATTGAAATCAGACTGCTTGAGAATAATACCACATTTGAGGACTCTTTTACTGATGTGGAACAGTATGTTAAAATGAATATTGCAATAGAAGACGAATAGTTTTAAATGAAAGGAAATACTAAAATGGCAAAACGCGGAGGATTTCCGGGCGGAGCAATGCCCGGCAATATGAATAATCTGATGAAGCAGGCACAGAGAATGCAGAGGCAGATGGAAGAATCACAAAAAGCTCTTGAAGAGAAGGAATTTACTGCTACGGCTGGAGGCGGTGCAGTAGAGATTACAATGACAGGTAAAAAAGAAATTACCAAAGTTAAACTGTCGCCTGAGGTTGTTGATCCTGATGATATAGAGATGCTTGAGGATCTTGTTATGGCAGCAGCTAATGAGGCCATAAGAAAAGTTGAAGAAGAGACACAGGAATCCATGTCTAAGATTACAGGTGGATTAGGAGGAGGTTTTCCATTCTGATGGATTACTACGGAAGCCGGATTAGTAAATTAATAGAAGAACTTGCAGCTCTTCCGGGCATAGGTTCCAAGACCGCGGGCCGTCTGGCATTTCATATTGTTAATATGCCAAAGGAACGGGTCGAGAGTCTTGCAAATGCAATTGTAGATGCCAAAGCTAATGTCCGGTACTGCAAAACCTGCTGTACACTTACCGACAAGGAGGAGTGCCCTATATGCAGTAATGAGGAGCGTAACCACAAGGAAATTATGGTGGTTGAAAATGCAAGGGATCTTGCTGCATATGAAAAAACAGGTAAATATAATGGAGTATACCATGTGCTTCACGGTGCTATTTCCCCGATGCTTGGGATAGGTCCCAATGATATCCGTATTAAGGAATTGCTGGTTCGATTGCAGGAAGATGTGGATGAGGTGATTATTGCCACCAATTCCAGTCTTGAAGGGGAGGCAACTGCCATGTACCTGTCAAAGTTAATTAAACCTACGGGAATCAAAGTGAGCCGTATTGCCAGCGGAGTCCCGGTAGGCGGAGACCTGGAATACATTGATGAAGTCACACTTTTGAGAGCCCTGGAGGGGCGCACCAGCCTGTAAGACAAAATTTATAAAGGAACCCGATATATTATGCCAAAAGAGCAGGTTTTAGTTAATGACATAATTGCAGAACATAGAGAGCGTATGCTCAACCTTAAGAAATATTACCCTTTTTTCAGACTGTCCGAAATTTCTTTCTCATGGTTTATGGATGGAAAATATGACAATCTGGATATGGGTTATATTCTTATGGCTGTGCTGCGCTTTTTTATTGAGGAAAATAATTTCAAAGAGCAGGCGGTTACATACAGCCGGTATGCGGAATTTATGACAGAATGTCTGAAAAGGGATTTTGACATAGTGCTGGAGCCTGAGGACAATAAGGTTCTGGTGGATTATATTTTTGACAAATTGAAGAATGACGGAAAGCCGTTCTCTTTTACATATTATGACCCGGTTGACAAGGTTAAAAAAGTATCAAGAGTGAAACTATTGGAAAGCCGTATTCAGGATGGTACGGTATGGTACTCAATAAGTTCGGACGGTATAGAGTTTTATCTTGATACCAAAGAAATTAAAGACGAGAGTAAAATAAGCATAGAACAGCTCCTGCTTGAGAAGATGATTCAGTCGGAAGATTTCAGGGGCGGTACACAGGTTGTTATGCGTATCAATCAGGAAGTTGAAAGACTCTGGTACCGTAAGAATCAGGTAATTGAGCTTTTGACTGCGGATGTCTTTTCCGGAATGGAGGCATATCAGCATTTCTTTGATACGGGAATCAGGTGGTTTGACGAGGAGCAGAAGCTGTTTAACAAGAATAAAGAGCTTATAGAGGCTGCGCTTAAGCGGGCAGAAAACGAGAAAATTTCGGGCGATGCCGGACAATTTTACCGGACGGCCAATGAAATATACAGGCTTGATACGGAACTTAAAGTGGCAATGAGTAACCACAGTGAACTTCTTAAGGCATGTACGGATCTTGGTATTAAAGCTGATGAGATAGTGCGCAGGCATAAACTGAGCAGGTTAAGAAGCTGCTTTGATTTTAAAGCCGCACTTGAGAGAATGATAAAAGGCGACAATATTAAAGCCCTGGAATTTGCGGTGCATCCTTTTCTCGGCCTGAACATCCGCAAAACCTTCGGCTTTTCTAAAATCGATGATATGTTAAGTTACAGACCGGAGATGAAAGAAGTGCCGGAGGCAGTAGTGGAGGAGCCGGAGCAGGAAATCGTATTTCAGGATGAGACAGACAATAAAAGGTTCATATCAAATGCCAGGACACTTATTCTCATTATGCTTGAATTTCTTCAAAAACATAAAGAAATTACCCTTGGAATGTACCATGAGACCGTAAGCGGTATTTTTGGGGAAAACATCCTTAAAAATGGGGATTATTATGCATTTCTGGTGCATTTCTGCGGAAAAAAGGAATACATTTTTTCGGAAGAGGGCTTTGGAGAGGAGACTTTTCTGGATGAAATGATAAGGGAATTTATGTCAGAGCCTGATTTTTATCCTTATAAGGGAATACATATAGAACTGGAATTTTCGGAAGATGCAAAAGAACTGGCAATTGGGGATTATGCGGAAATATCCGACTTTATAATCCGGAGAATTTAGGGAGGATTGTATGGAAAACAGAAATCTTGAAAAAGCATTGGAAATAACTTCAAAACTGCTTATGGGCGAGAGCGTTGATGAGAAGGGCTCCAACGCCCTGCTTTATGAGGAGTACAGTCATAATGCCGAGGTTTATGACATTCTTATGCAGATTCTCAAAAAACTGGATATTAAACTTTATGAATATAATAATTCCCTGTTTATAAGTGCGGGCACCAACAATAAAATTTTTGGCTTCTCCAATGAGGAACTGAAAAAAATAATGGGACTGCGCCTTAACAAAGAGCTTTTTCTGACATATTTCATAATGTACAACATGATAACGGAATTTTATAAGGATTCCTCAAACAGTACATATCTTGAGTACTTAAGGGTTGAGGATGTGATTAAGGCGGTAAATGCGTCTCTTGCGGGACTTATTGACCACAGGATGGGGATAGTCATGGAGGAAGCTGAGGCAGATTCCTTTAAGGCGATTGCCCTTTTGTGGGATGAGATGCCGGATGTAAGCTCTGATGACAGGAACGGAGTCCGTGCCGCAAGAAATTCCCGTTCGGGATTCGTTAAACTTACATTTAATTTTCTTATATCCCAGAATCTTTTTACGGAGAACGAAGAAAGGTATTATCCGACGGGAAGATTCCGGGCCATTGCCCAGAACTATTTCGAGGACAATAAGGGAAGATTGTATGAAATACTGAATGCAGGAAAGGAGAAAGAAGATGCCGCAGATTAACCGAATCAGAGTGAACAATGTAAAATATAATTTCGGTACCCAGTTTTATGATGATTTCGTAATGCGTTTTTCATGCCGGAACTCAATATATGACCTGGCTAACGGCGGAGGCAAAAGTGTGCTTATGCTTCTTCTTCTGCAGAATCTCATCCCAAACTGTACCCTTGATGATAAACAGCCGGTTGAAAAACTTTTCAGGACCGGAAATGCCAGTACAACCATACATTCCCTGATTGAGTGGAGGCTGGATTCCTGTGATGTGCATAACGGAATGAAGTACATGACTACCGGATTCTGTGCCAGAAAAGGCAGGGACGGAGGAGAAGATAACGGGAATAACTCCGATACAGCTACGATAGATTATTTTAACTACTGTATTTTTTACAGGGAGTTTGGGGAAAACGATATCAGAAACCTTCCTCTTGTCAAGGACGGAGATAGGATTACATATAACGGACTTAAGGCATATCTCAGGGACCTTGAAAAAAAGGATTACGGGGTAGAGGTCAAAATTTTTGAAAGAAAAGGTGATTACCAGAATTTTATCAGTAATTACGGACTCTTTGAAAGCCAGTGGGAGATTATAAGAGGTATTAACAAAACAGAGGGACATGTCCGTACCTATTTTGAAAATAATTACAAGACCACAAGAAAAGTCGTAGAGGACCTGCTTATAGAAGAAATAATCGAGAAATCATACAACAACAGAATCCGTAAGGATTCCTCGGATGATGATGAAATGGCAAGGACTCTTCTTGACATAAAAGATAAATTGATGGAGCTTGCGAAAAGAAAGAACGAAATGGGGGATTATGACATCCAGATAGACCTGATTAATGAATTTTCCCGCAGACTTGAAGATTTCAAAGAGCTTTATGATGCAAGAAATACATGTGAAAAGGAGCTTGTGGATGCACTTCTTTCCTGCCGTAAGAGGCTTGAGGGCAGACGCCTTGAGGTGGAAGAACTCCAAAGGAAAATAGAAGAACTTGAGGATTCCTACCGTGAGGAGGCAAGAAAAGTCAATCTTGCCGAAATGGAAGAGGAACTTATTGAAATAGACAAACTTGATGCACTTATTAAGGAATCCACAAACGAAAAGGCTCTGCTCGTTCTTGAAAAAGAGCAATGGGAAAAAGAGCTTCATAACAAAGAAACTGCAAATAATTATGCTGATTATCTGGAATATCGCAGAAAATACGATGAAACAAATGAACTGATAAAGCATCACAGTATGGACAAAAAAGATGTCCTTCAAAAACTTGCCAGACTTGCGGCAACCAAATCCGGATATGTTACCTCCCGGATTGACAAGCTGGAAAACCAGCTTGAGACGGAAAAAGCAGCTTATGAGGCAGCGGGAGCCGAACTGGAAAAAGTCGCTCTGGAAGAAAAAAATCTTTACGGCAGAATTAAGGAACTGGAAGGTCTGAAAGCAGAGCTTTCCCGTGCCTGTGATGAGCAGAATGCAAAACTGGAAGGTCTTATGGAAGGCACACAGGTTTTTGTTGCGGAACAGGCAGAAGCTTTTCTTGAGGAAAGCATAAATGCCGATAATACCTGCAAAGAAGCTATCCGGGAAGCAGAGAACGATATTGAAGCCTTCAGGCAGAAACTCGTCGAATTAAAAGGCCTCAATATCACATATGATACGCAAAAGAAAAACCTTTTGGAAAAAGCAGATTCCCTTGATGAGGAAATAAAAGCGGCAAGGCAGGACGAAGAGACTATAGAAAGACTTAGGAATACATATAATTCCGGAACCAATCTTATTCCGGCAATGGAGAAGATTTTTGAAGGTCTGACAAAGGAACTGGTAGGTCTTGAGAATAAACTTAATGATTTGGAGCAGTATGAGGAAAGCCTCAGAAATGGAAGGCTTCCTGAAATGTCTGAGAAATTTATACAGGTGTATACATATCTTCAGGGAAGATATAAAGATGATGTTATATCCGGCAGGGATTATGTAAACGGACTTCCGGCAGACGAAGCGGTAAAGGTTCTTGAAGCGTTTCCTGAGCTTCCGTATGTGATTATTTGTCAGGAATCGTATGAGGAAATAGCTGCGGATAAGGTTCTTAACACCATGAATACCGGCGCTTCCATAATTCCGGTTATTAAGAAAAGCGCTCTTACGGATGAATCTTTTACCCTGAACAAGGACTGGCTGGCAGTATACCAAAACATGGGATTTATATGGAAAGAATCGGCCCTTTCATCGGAACTTGATAAAGTTAATGAGGAGAAGGAGCAGATTAAGGAGAGACTTTCCAAAACAGCCGACCGTTGCAGCATGGTGCAGGCGGATATTGTTTTCATGAAGACGGCGGGACAGAAAGAATCACTTTCGGACCTTACCGCAAGAAGGGATAAAACAATTTCTGCGATTGAAAAAGCAGATAAGGATATTAAAACCGTCTTATCCGACATGGAAATACTGGAAAATAAATTAAAAGACCGGATGGCGGATCTTAACGAAGCAAAAGAAAAGAAGCAGGCTCTTTCAAAAGACATTGAACTTTTTATGCAGATGGATGGCTGCAATAAAACCCTTGGCGGAATCTATGAAAGAATCAGGAAAACCACCGCAGAGTTATCGGATGCCCACAGGGATTACGGAATTCTGGTTCAGAAAAAGAGGGACAGGGAAAATAAATACAACGCCTGCCGTGAAAGCCTTGAAGGAATTGCTGCATTTCTTGAGGATATAAAGAAGGATTTTTCCGAAAACTACAAACGATATATTACCAAGGATGCAAAACCGTATACTTCCATGGATGAAGAAGAAGTTGATGCAACCGCGGGAGCCCTCAGGGAACTTCTGAACGATAACGGAGGGGAACTGGCAGACAAAGAGAAACTTCTTGCTACATATGAGTTATCCATGAAAAAGTGCGAGCAGGCAATATGCTATGGCGGAATGAGCCTTGAAGAGGCAGGAAAACTGTATTCTGAAGGAAAACTTAACGGCTGTGGCATGGAAGACCTTATAAAACTTAAAGATAAAGGCGCGGTAATAGAACGGAAGATTTCCGAAAAAAATACTGAAAT
Source organism: Butyrivibrio sp. (assembly GCA_051880035.1). Lineage (GTDB taxonomy): Bacteria > Bacillota > Clostridia > Lachnospirales > Lachnospiraceae > Eshraghiella. The sequence goes on along the minus strand of JBJENE010000003.1, from coordinate 79,943 downwards.
AGATGCAGAAAGTGCACAGAAAAACCGAATTGAGGGAAGCGTTGCCCATGCAAAGAGACAGTATGAAGAAAAATACGGAAACTTTGTCCGTGAAGAAATTAACAATCCTCAGGGATTTATAGTAAGCCACAGACAGGAAATGTCAGGAATTAAAAGTAAGATTCTGGAAACAACAGGCAGGATTAAAGAAGTGGAGGAATCCAATAAAGATATTCTGTATATGGAAAAGGATCTCACTAAGGTAATTGTAAATGCAGGACTTACCCTTCCGAAACCTGAATACATTCCGGAAGAAACCAAAGAATTCAGTATGGAATACTGTGAAAGTGTTCAGAAAAATTACGAAGATATTCTTAAGAAGAATAACAGGCTTCGTACGGGATTTGAGGAAGAGAAGCAGAATCTTATAGACAGGCTGGGACTTTGTCATGGTTTTGAACTGGCGGAGGAGATACGCACAAGCGTAAATATTCCTGAAAGCAGGGAGGAAGTTGAAAATCTGATTAAAGGATTATCAGATACAAATGAGTGTATTGCCCTTGAAAGGGACAGAATAGACAAAAGCATTCAGGAGATGGAAAAAATCAAATCCAGCTTCGAAGACAGATGCGTACAGATTTGCTGCAATATCCGTACGGAACTTGACAGACTTCCTAAACTTTCCAAAATCACTCTGGATAATGAGGTGATTCCGATAATTACACTTTCGGTGCCTTATATCAAGGAGGAAATGTACAAGGACAGAATGTCGGTATACATACACGAGACGGTATCCGGTGCAGAGACTTTTTCCTCACCTGATGAAAAACTTAAATACATAAAAGGCAGACTTTCCTGGAAAAAACTTTTTTCCGTAATCGTCTCAGACATGAACAGTATACGAATGAGCCTTTACAAAAGAGAGCATATAAAGGAACAAAGCAGGTATCTTAAGTATGAGGAGGCGGTAGGAAGTACCGGGCAGTCCCAGGGTATCTACATCCAGTTCCTTATTGCAATAATCAATTACATTTCAAGCATTAATGCGGCCGGCAAAGATACTGCCGTCATCGGCAAAACGATTTTTATTGATAATCCGTTCGGTGCCGCAAAGGATGTGTATATCTGGGAACCTATATTCAAAATGCTGCAGACCAACCATGTGCAGTTAATTGTTCCTGCCAGAGGTGCGACCCCGGCAATTACCAAGATGTTTGATGTGAATTACATTCTGGGTCAAAAAATGGTATCCGGAAAGCAGCAGACAGTTGTGGTTGACTACAGGAGTAAGGTTCAGACAGAGGAAATGGAATATGCTCCTCTTGAATATCATCAGGCATCATTTGATTTCGGAAGTATGCAGTCATAAAAGTATATTTTATTTGCTTATATTTTTGACATTGATATACCTGTGTGATAAAATTACAAATGGTTGAACATTATGAAAAGCAGATTAAGAGGTGAACAGTTTGGACAGAGTAGAATTTGGAATAAAACTTGAACAAATTCAAAAATTACAGGCCAAGAGCGAGTATGCTGCAGCGGCAGGAGTTGCAGATACAATCGATTGGAGAAAAGTCAGAAAATGGTCCGAACTTTCCGTTGCAGAGGAAGTATATGAGCAGACAGGCAGATATAAAGAGGCCAGAAATATTTGCGTTTATGCATATAACAGAAATCTTGGCGGCAAGCGTCTGCTTTATAAGCTGACAGAACTGTCTATTCTGATTAACGATCTGGAGGAAGCCGATGATTTGTACAAGGAGTTTGTTGAGACCGCTCCAAGAGATATGGAGAGGTACATTCTTTTGTACAAGCTTAACAAGGCAAGAGGCGTTCAGACTGACAGGCTTATAGAAATCCTTGAAGAGTATAAGCAGAATGAGCTGGATGAGCAGTATGAATTTGAATTGGCACAGCTCTATGCGGATGCCGGAAGAATAGATGAGTGTGTTCAGGAATGTGACGATTTGATTCTCTGGTTTAATGACGGAGATTATGTTGAAAAAGCACTGCGCCTTAAAGAAAAGCATGCTCCGTTAACGGAACGGCAGCGTAAGAAGTTAAGAAGCATAGAAGAACACAGGGCAGCAGGAATAGAATATAAAGCGGTTCTGCCGGATTATGAACTGGAAGATACCGAAAAAGAATCCACAGAAAGCGAAATTCAATCCACTGACAGCGAAGAAGAACTTAAGGCCGGAGAAGAATATATTGAAGTTATTCAGGATAACAGCAGTCCGGAGCCTGTTTCTTTGACAGAAGAAGATGAAATTACAGTGCCTGAGAAAGATTATACTATATATGATACACAGAATATTCAGGAAGCACTGGCAAAGAGCATGGAGACAATACTTGCCGGTATGCAGGAAAAATCCGAAGCTCCCGTAATTACCGCTCCTGAAGTGGAAGCTCCCGAAATCATAAAGGCCGGCAATTCGTCCAAAGATACAATGGGATTTGCAGTAGAAGAGGCCGATGCAGATATTATCGATGAGCCTACAAAGGAACTCCGTATTAATACACACCATTGGAAACGGGTTTCAAGCGTAATGGTTGAGGATGAGACTCCGACCGAAAAGCCGGTATCGGGTGAGGATAATCTTCCTAAATACCTTGTGACTGAATCCGTAACTGAGGGAGAGGCTGAGGCGCTTAATCCATATACGATTGAACAGGTTGAGACGGTTATTCAGGGAGAAGAACCGGTGACAGAGGTGACAGAAGAGCCGGAAGAGACAGTGACAGAAGCGGCCGAAGAACTTAAGGCGGAAGAAGCAGAAGAGGCGGACATAGAGCCTGAAGCAGAAGAACCTGCAGAAGAGGCGGACATAGAGCCTGAGGCAGAAGATAATACAGAAGAACCGGAAGAGGAAGATTCGGCAGAGGACATGTCTAAGGATACTCCGACAGAATCGGCAGCAAATGTTCCCGTTAAGGCTGAGGAGCAGATTATACTTAAAAACCCTACCCAGATGGAAATTGGCGAAGTTGAGACGATAGACGGCCAGATGGATATTATGGAGTGGCTTAATTCGGTTGAAAGCGGTACTGAAGAAATTTCGGCAACAGCCGAAAACGAACCGGTGGATGACAAGGACGAGTCCCTTAAGTCTGATGCAGAATTGGAAGCGGTTGAGACCGCCATGAATGAAATGACGGCGATGCTTATTGAACAGGTCAATTCCGATTTGGCAGAGAAAGAGAAGAATGCCGTTCCTACCGCTGTTTCCGAAGAAGAATATATAAGCGCTGATGAAAGCGGTGAGGAAGAAGAGATAGAGCTTACGGAAGTCGGCGAAGATGATGAATCCGAAGCCGGTGATTTTGAAGAGGATGAAGAAGAGGAAGATGTAAGAAACGATTATGTCCTTAAGCCGGCGGAGAGAAAATACCTTAAAAAACATCTTTTCATAAGCGGTCTGGAAGGCTCTGTTGCTCAGGTAATTAACAGCAAAAAAAGAGAAACTGCCGACGGAACATCATCTTTCGGTAATATATGCATACTTGGGAAACGAAATACGGATAAAACAGGATTTGCTATTAACCTGTTTAAGGCACTTCATGCGGATGACGAAAAGAGGGACCTTAAAATTGCCAAAACCACGGCAACTATGCTTAATGAAAAAGGAATTGCATCCAATATAGATAAAATGCGTGGCTCAACGCTTATTATCGAAAATGCAGGGGCGTTAAGCAAGGAAGTGGTAAGCGAGCTGTATGAATTTATGATTGGCAATACGGATTCCATGCTTGTGATTCTTACCGGAGAAGATTTTGCCATCAAAAAACTTTTTTCCGAGTATCCTTCTTTTGCTAAGCTGTTTGATTATTCCATTGAAATCAGGCATTACACGGTAAATGAACTTGTAAGCATTGCCAAAGAATATGCCAGGGTCAAGGGTTACCGAATAGAAGAAAAAGCTCTTTTCAGACTCTACATGAGAATAGGCGAGATTGAAGGCGATGATTCCGGTTCGGAAATGGAAAAAGTCAGGGCCATTGTTGACGGGGCCATTCAGAAAAAGGGAGAAAAGGGCAAAAAAGCCTATGCAAAACATGGAACGCTTATAGCGCTTAAAGAAAAAGATTTTATTAAATAACGGAGGTTTGCTGTGTTAGAAGAGTTAAAGAAGAAGGTTCTTGAGGCCAATCTGGAACTTGTCAGGCAGGGCCTTGTTATCTACACATGGGGTAATGTAAGCGGCTTTGACCGTGATAAAGGACTTATGGTTATTAAACCAAGCGGAGTTTCATATAAGAATATGAAGTTCTCCGATATGGTTGTTGTGGATTTGAGCGGTGAGGTTGTGGAAGGATATTACAAGCCGTCTTCCGATACACCGACACATCTTGTTTTATATGAAAACTATCCGGAGATAGGCGGAATAGTTCATACACATTCAAAATGGGCGGTTTCATTTGCACAGGCAGGAATGAAAATTCCGGCGTTCGGAACTACCCATGCCGATTATTTTTATGATGATATTCATTGTACCAGAAGCCTGACAGAACGGGAAATTGACGGTGAATATGAAAAAAATACAGGCAAAGTAATAATTGAGGAAATGACAGGATGCGATGTTATGGCAACGCCGGGTATCCTTGTCAGGAATCATGGTCCGTTTGCGTGGGGCACGGACCCGGACAACGCAGTATATAATGCAACTGTTATGGAAAATGTGGCAGAAATGGCATACCATACAATGGCACTGAATCCGGGAGCGGAGAGAGTTCCGCAACATCTTTTGGACAGGCATTATTATAGAAAACATGGCGAAAACGCATATTATGGTCAAAATTAATAACCCAGGAGGTAATTATAATGAAATTTTTTATTGACACAGCTAAGGTTGAAGACATCAAAAAAGCAAATGATATGGGTGTAATCTGTGGTGTAACAACAAATCCTTCCCTTATTGCCAAAGAAGGCAGGGATTTTAAGGAGGTTATCGCAGAAATAGCTTCTATAGTTGACGGACCTATCAGCGGAGAAGTTAAGGCTACTACCCAGGACGCAGAGGGAATGATTGCAGAAGGAAGAGAAATTGCAGCAATTCATCCTAACATGGTAGTTAAAATTCCTATGACCGTTGAAGGACTTAAAGCAACAAAGGTTCTTGCATCTGAAGGAATAAAAGTTAATGTAACATTAATTTTCTCAGCAAACCAGGCACTTCTTGCCGCAAGAGCAGGAGCAGCATTTGTTTCTCCTTTCCTTGGAAGACTTGATGATATTTCTACACCGGGAATTGATCTTGTCAGCAATGTTGCAGAAATTTTTGCAATCCACGGTATTGAAACAGAGATTATTGCAGCAAGTATCCGTAATCCGATTCATGTAACGGATTGTGCACTTGCAGGAGCTGATATTGCCACAGTTCCGTATTCTGTAATCGAGCAGATGGTAAAGCATCCTCTGACAGACCAGGGAATTGCTAAATTCGTTGAAGATTACAGAAAGGTATTCGGTGATTAATTTATTTTCACGGACAGAAAGGTAAATAATAAAATGAGCACAAATATTGATAATATGTCAGTAAATGCCATCAGAGTTTTGGCAGCAGATGCAGTGCAGAAGGCTAATTCCGGACATCCGGGACTCCCTCTCGGCTGCGCAGCAGTAGGATATGAATTATGGGGAAAACATATGAGCCATAATCCTGCTAATCCGTCATGGGCTAACAGGGACCGTTTTATTCTTTCGGGAGGTCATGGTTCAACACTTTTGTATTCCCTGCTTCATCTTTTCGGATACGGACTTACCAAAGAAGATCTGATGAATTTCAGACAGCTTGATTCCCTCACACCGGGACATCCTGAATACAGACATACAGTTGGCGTTGAAGCAACAACAGGCCCGCTTGGTGCAGGTATGGGTATGGCTGTAGGTATGGCAGCAGCAGAGGCACATCTGGCATCTGTATTTAATAAAGAAGGATATCCGGTAGTTGACCATTACACATATGTACTTGGCGGTGACGGATGTATGATGGAAGGTATTTCCTCAGAAGCAATGTCACTTGCCGGAACATTGGGATTGAACAAACTTATTGTAATATATGATTCTAACAGCATTTCCATTGAAGGAAGCACGGATATTGCATTTACCGAAAATGTTCAGAAGAGATTTGAAGCGTTCGGCTTCCAGACCATTACCGTAGAGGATGGTAACGATACTGATGCAATAGGTAAAGCAATTGAACTTGCAAAGGCAGAAAAGACTAAACCGTCCCTTATTACAGTTAAGACCAAAATCGGTTTCGGATGCCCTGCCAAGGAAGGAAAGGCAAGCGCACACGGAGAACCTCTCGGAGTTGACAATGTGGACGCATTAAAAGAGAATCTGGGATGGCCTTCAAAAGAACCTTTCTTCGTACCGGATGAAGTATATGCCAACTACAATGAGCTTATTAAGGCCGGTGCAGAAAAAGAAGCCCGCTGGAATGAACTTTTTGCGGATTATTGTGCAAAATATCCTGAAATGAAGGAACTCTGGGATAAATATTATGATGAAGACCTTGCCGAGAAGGTTCTTGATACAGAGGAATTCTGGGCACATGATGACAAAGCTGATGCTACAAGAAGCGTATCGGGAAAAGTTTTAAATAAAGCAAAAGCAGTTTTACCTAACTTAATCGGCGGAGCTGCGGATCTGGCTCCTTCTACCAAAACATACATGAACGGAGCAGGGGATTTCTCTTCACAGGATTACTCCGGCTGCAACATGCATTTTGGTGTAAGAGAGTTAGCTATGGCTGCAATCGGAAACGGTATGATGCTTCATGGCGGACTTCGCTCATTCGTATCAACATTCTTCGTATTCAGTGATTATACAAAGCCGATGGCAAGACTTTCAGCTCTTATGAAACTGCCTCTCACATATGTATTCACTCATGACAGCATCGGTGTTGGTGAAGACGGACCTACCCATGAGCCTATCGAACAGCTTGCCATGTTCCGTGCAATGCCTAACTTTGCTGTATATCGTCCTTGTGATGCTACAGAAACTGCGGCAGCATGGTATTTTGCCCTTACAAATAAAACAATGCCTACAGCTTTGGTGCTTTCAAGACAGAATCTCCCTCAGATGGCAGGCTCTTCCAAGGAAGCATTAAAGGGCGGATATGTTATTGCAGATTCCGCCAAGGAAGTACCTGATGCAATCCTTATGGCATCAGGATCAGAAGTTTCATTGGCAGTTGAAGCAAAAGAAGCTCTGGCGGCAGACGGAATTGATGTAAGAGTAGTCAGCATGCCATGTATGGATTTATTTGAACTTCAGAGTGATGAATACAAGGAAAAAGTACTTCCTAAGGCATGCAGAAAGAGAGTTGCAGTTGAGGCACTTTCAGATTTCGGATGGGGCAAATATGTTGGACTTGACGGAGCCTATGTTACAATGCATGGCTTTGGTGCCAGCGCTCCTGCAGCAACACTCTTTGAGAAATTCGGTTTTACCGTGGACAATGTTGTTAAAACAGTTAAAAGCCTTTAATTAATATGTTTTTTACGCTGTCGCTTTTGCGGCAGCGTATTATTTTTAAAAAAAGTAAGGAGGCGTAGTGCGTTATGAAAAAAATAATTGCAGGAATTACAGCAGTTTTAATGATGCTTCTGTTGCCGGTTATTCCGGTGTCTGCCGATACGGGACCGAAACCCACCGTTTCAATAGATTTTGAGGGAATTGAAGAAGGTGAATACTATGTTACCCTCCTTTCCGAAGAAGAGAGTACGGGACCGTGGAGTGTAGAAAACCTTTCGGAGAATGGGGCCGGCGAAGATACGGATGTATTCAAAAAATTCTGCGAGTATAAGGACGAGGATGGATTTTATTTTCTGGGGAATATGGAGGAATGTTCCGAATCAAACCAGTTTATCTGGGGATATTATCCGCCACAAACATTCAAAATACTTATATACTTTCCGGAAGATGACTCTTTTGCCGTAAGCGGAATATATGAAAGATACGCATTTCACAGCTATTTTACTGCCCAAATAAATGGTAACAGCGTTGAAAATGTTACGCTCAAAGAAGTTAAAGCGGAAAAAACATACGATTATTCCTGGGAGCTTATTTCCCTGATATGCAGGATAGTTATAACAATAGTAATAGAGGTTCTGCTTGCATTGATTTTCAAAATCAGAAAAGCTAAGCCGTTATTGGTTATTTTAATAACCAACATAGTAACCCAGACCATACTAAACATAGCTTTGAATTTAATTGCATATTATAACGGAAGCAGCGGACTGATATTAAGCTATGTAATGATGGAACTGATGGTATATGTTATTGAAGGATGCATATACGGTTCATTTATTCCGAAATTATATAACGGCAATTACACCAAGAGAAAAGCATGGATGTATGCACTTTTGGCCAACGCAGTTTCTTTTATAATGGGATATGTGATTGATTTGGCTGTTCCGGGAATTTTTTAAAAACCGGAGTTAAAGCAGTATCGTAAAAGGACCGTCATTTACGAGGCTTACTTTCATGTCGGCACCAAACTCACCGTGTTCCACTGTCTCTGTCTGCTCCTTGCAGAGGGAAATAAACTTTTCGTACATTTCCCTGGCTTCTGCCGGAGCTTTGGCATTGGTAAACCCCGGTCTGTTGCCGTGGGAACAGTCTGCACAGAGAGTGAACTGGGATACTACTAACAGTGAACCATTTACATCTTTTAAGGAAAGATTTGTTTTGTGGTTCTCATCCTCAAATATACGGAGTTTTATTATTTTATCTACATATTTAGAAAGCATATCTTCGGTGTCATTGACTTCTACACCGAGAAATATGAGAAGCCCTTTATCTATGGAGCCGATTATTTTATCATCAACCGTAACAGTTGCTTTAGTTACTCTTTGCAGTACAATCTTCATATTTATGTCCTTTCTGTTTATTTAGATATTATAGTAGACATTTTCGGAAAAAACAATTAATAAAATGAGAATAAAGTAATATTGATTACCGTGTTGTATTATGTTATAATCAATTACGAAAAAATCATCCCATTATATTGTGGGTTCTTAGGAGGAAAATTAAAATGGCATTTTGTACTTTTTGCGGTAAAGAGTTAGCTGACGGTGAAGTATGTACCTGCCAGCAGCAGGCAGCACCACAGCAGCAGGCTTATGCACAGCCACAGGTTAATCCGCAGCAGATGTATGCACAGCCACAGCAGGCTGAGCAGGCTTCGAGACCAAATGTGTTTAAGGAAGCTATCTCACATATAGTTAACACTGTTAAGAAACCTTTAGGTGCAGCAGAAGAGTTTTACGAGAAAGGAACAATCGGAGGAGCAAGCATCGTTATTGGAATGGTTGCAGTTCTTTATGTATTTGCAACACTCCTTAATCTTGTAGCAATCATTGTTTACTCAGTAGCTAAATCAGGATTGGCTGCAAAGTGGGTTCTTGAATTCCTTGAAATCAACGGAGGAACTTTTGTTCAGGCATTCTTCTTCCCGATTATTTACATGGGAGTTCTTGCAGGAGCCGTTATCGGTCTTACATATCTTGTAAACGCAGTTATTCTTAAGCGCAAGACTGATATCAAGCAGATTATTGTATTCTGCGGAGCTGTTTCAGTACCGATTATCGCATCACTTGTACTTGTTGTAATCGACCATTTCATTCATGTATCAGGAATTAACTGGACCTTCTCAATTGTTCAGAAGCTTTTAGGATTCCTTACATTGTTACAGGGATTACTCATTATCGGTAAAGAAATTACTGATCGTAAGAAATTACTTATTACACTTGCAATCGGAGCAGCAGGACTTATTCTTACCAACAACCTTATCAATCTTCTTATGAATAAGTGTATTGCATTCTTCACTCTTCCAATGTAATAAGAACTACAATCAAAAGATTACGGGACCCGGTCATTGTACCGGGTCTTTTTGTGTGGGTAAAAGGCATGATTTGCGGTTATTCAGCGTAATTTCAGGGGCTAGGTTACGAGCAAAAACCTTGATTTAGAGAAAATAATCGTAGAATCAGGGGCTAGGTTACGAGCAAAAACCTTGATTTGGAGAAAATAATCGTAGAATCAGGGGCTAGGTTACGAGCAAAAACCTTGATTTAGAGAAAGTAATCGTAGAATCAGGGGCTAGGTTACGAGCAAAAACCCTGATTTGGAGAAAATAATCGTAGAATCAGGGGCTAGGTTACGAGCAAAAACCCTGATTTGGAGAAAATAATCGTAGAATCAGGGGTAATCTATGAGGCTCATACACCGTCCTCAGAAAACATACAGTATCACATTCAAGAAGCAGCCGGGGGAAAAGGTAGAGGAAGCTGAAAAAGAATATGAGAAAGAAATAAGAAGCCGCCCGTGGTAGGAAGCGTATAATGTCACCCCAAGAGGGGGGAAAAGAAAGAGGAAGCTGAAAAAGAATATGAGAAAGAAATAAGAAGCCGCCCGTGGTAGGAAGCATATAATGTCACCCCAAGAGGGTTGGGAAAAGAAAGAGGAAGCTGAAAAAGAATATGAGAAAGATATTTGATGCCGTCAGTACTTAGGCTGCGTATTATGCAGCCTTAGTACTGTTACGACGCATCAACTAAGCGGAAGCGTTCTTTCGAATATCTTTTTCAGCTTCCCACTTTCGAATATCTTTTTCAGCGTCGTTATATCTTTTTCAGCTTCCTCCCTTTATTTGACTTACAGCCCATTTTATCGTATTATAAAAAATAGACCTTTTATCAAATATCAAGGAGGCAGAACATGGCAATCAGATGGAATGTGTTTTCGGGTGCCGACAGAAAGACGGCAGCCAAACAAAATGAGAAAAAAGCATTGACGGCAGATGAAGTAAGAAATATTGTCAGCAGGGAAGTTAATACTGTGTCTGCCCAGTCCAAGATAATGAAGTACTTTGACGAGCTGGAGGCACAGGGAGTCAGAACAGAGGCTTTGCTGGGAGAAATAAGGGAAGCAATCGATGATAGTATTTCACAGGTAAAAGAGGCGGCAGCGGGAAGCAATATCAGTATGGGCAAGCTGGAAGAAATAGATGCCTCAGTTAAGAAAGTTGAACAACTGAGTATGGGGCTTGAGAACACTGTTCATAAGGATAACCTGCTAAGCTACAAAAATATTAAAGACAGACTTGAGGAGCTTGAGGAAAACAGCATGCTCCGCGCAAAGAAAATACGCCGGAAGGTAAATGCAGCGATTGTTTTCGGAGTGCTTAATTTTATCGGAATAATTGGAATTGTATGTCTGCTTGTATTGCAGATGATATAAAACCGGGAGGCATTTAATGGGTGAAATATATGTAGTGGGACACAAAAATCCCGACACGGATTCTGTGTGTTCAGCAATTGCTTATGCCAATTTAAAAAATAAAATGACGGGAACAGAAGATTATGTTCCTTACAGGGCAGGACAGCTTAACGAAGAGACACAGTTTGTCCTGGCTGATTGTGGAGTTAAAGCGCCTAAGATTTTACAGGATGTAAGGGCGCAGGTGAGTGACCTTAAAATCAGAAATACGGAAAGTGTTAAGTCCGGTATTACCATCAAAAAAGCATGGAGCATGATGATGGAAGCCGGAGTGGTAACACTACCTGTGGTTAAGAACAGAAAGCTTGAGGGAATCATTACAATTACCGACATTGCCACATCTTATATGGATGTATATGATATCAGGATACTTGAATCCTCAGGAACCACATACCGTCAGATTGCAGAAACCCTTGACGGAAGAATTGTGTGCTGCAATGAAAAAAGACCTACCGTAAGCGGAAAAGTTTTTACTGCGGTGGCCACGCCTGAGACAATGGAAGAAAATATTGAACCGGGAGATTTGGTTATTCTGGGAAACAGATATGAGGCGCAGCTTTGTGCCATTGAGATGGGAGCAGGATGTATTGTAGTCTGTGAAAAAGCACCAGTATCAATTACGATATCAAGACTTGCGCAGGAAAACGGATGCACAATTATAAGTTCCCCGCATGATGCATTTACTGTTTCGAGACTTATTTTTCAGAGCATTCCGATAGGCTATGTAATGAAGAAAGACGGATTGATTTCTTTCCGACTTGAGGATTATGTGGATGATATCCGTAAAGTTATGACGGAAAAAAGACACAGGGACTTTCCTGTTTTGGATCATTCGGGACATTATGTGGGAATGATTTCAAGGCGAAGTCTTCTTGGAGCAGAGAAGAAAAAAGTGATTATGGTGGACCATAATGAAGCAAAACAGTCGGTTGCAGGTATTGAGACTGCTGAGATTCTGGAGATAATAGACCACCACAGGCTTGGCTCAATTGAAACGATTTCACCTGTCTTTTTCAGGAATCAGCCGGTAGGATGTACAGCCACAATTATTTACGGACTGTATGTATCCGAAAAAATTGAAATTGATCCGGTTATTGCAAAACTTATGTGTTCAGCCATTATTTCGGACACACTGCTTTTCCGCTCGCCTACATGTACCAAAGAGGACAAAAAGGCCGCCACTGCCCTTGCCAAAATTGCGGGGATTGATTTGGAAAGTTATGCTCATGAAATGTTTTTTGCAGGAAGCAATATCAGCGAGAAATCGGCGAAAGAACTTTTTATGGGAGATTACAAAAGATTTTCCATGGGCGATGTTACTTTCGGCATAGGCCAGGTATCCTGTATGGATAGTGACGAGCTTGCACAGGTGAAGAAAAAGATATTCAATTATATGAAAGAGCAGTACAAAGTGCTGGGCGTGGATATGATTTTCTTCATGCTGACAGATATGATGCTGCCGGGAACAGAGCTTCTTTGCGTCGGAGAAGGAGCGGCAGAACTGGTGGAGGATGCTCTCGGAGTAAAGCCGACAGATGGTTCTTTCATTCTACCGGGAGTTGTTTCAAGAAAGAAACAGCTTATTCCGAAGCTTATGATGGAAATTTCGCAGTAGGAGGACTTTATGGGTAAACAACATTGGAAGCCGGGAAATATGTTATATCCTGTACCTGCAGTAATGGTAAGCTGTAACAGACCGGGAGAGACACCTAATATAATAACTGTAGCATGGGCGGGAACAATCTGTTCCGATCCGGCAATGGTTTCCATTTCGGTGCGTCCTGAAAGATATTCACATAATATAATAGAAGAAACAGGAGAATTTGTAATTAATCTTGTCAATGAGGACCTGACATTTGCCGCTGATTTCTGCGGGGTGCGTTCAGGAAGGGAAGTTGACAAATTTAAGGAGATGGGACTTACTCCGATTCCTTCAGAGGAAATAGGTGCGGTTAAAATTGCTGAAAGTCCTGTGAATCTTGAATGCAGGGTAAAAGATGTTCTGAGACTGGGAAGCCATGACATGTATATTGCGGAAGTTGTAAAAGTAACGGTGGACGACAGATATATGGAAGAATCCGGAAAATTTAATCTTAACGAAGCAAAACTTGTTGCGTATTCCCACGGCGAATATTTTACTCTGGGAGAAAAGATTGGGAAGTTTGGATATTCTGTTCAGAAAAGGAAGTAAGAATGAATAATTTAATACTTATTGGTATGCCCGGAGTGGGCAAGAGCAGTCTCGGAGTTGTGCTTGCCAAAGTTCTGGGTTATCATTTTGTGGATTCCGACCTGGTAATACAGGCTCAGGAAAAAAGACTTTTGAGAGAAATAATTGAAACTCAGGGAAATGAAGCTTTTCTTGAAATTGAAAACCGTATAAATGCAGGGATAAATGCAGAGAAAACAGTTATCGCAACCGGAGGAAGCGTAATTTACGGAAAAGAAGCCATGGCCCACTTTAAAGAAATCGGTAAAATTCTTTATCTGAGAGCTTCTTATGACACAATAAACTCCAGACTTTCAAATCTTACGGGAAGGGGAGTGGCGATTAATAAAAATCAGACTCTCCGTGATTTATATAATGAAAGAATCCCGCTTTATGAAAAATATGCAGACTTAACTGTTGATGTTGACGGGTTGACAATTGAAGAAATAGTGTGCATAATAAGAAACATGCTGTAAAAATGACATGTTTGTAAAATAATACTTTACAAATAAGGATTGTTTTGTTACAATCTAATTGTTACGAAAATGTTACAATTTGTAACAAATGTTAAGGAGAATTATAATGTATCATTTCAGACGGAACAGGAAACTGTATATGACATATGGTAAGACGGCAATTATTGCGGTTTTATTTCTGTTAATAGCAATTCCTTTTGTCCGTAAAGTAGTAAGAGGAGGCACCACATATTCTCCTGAAGAGAGATATATGGTAGTGCTGAATGGAGAAGAACTTGGATATGTCAGTGAAGAATCAGTGGCAACGGATGCTCTTTTAAGTGTCAGAAGCAGACTTAATTCAGAGAATAACGGACTTGCACTGGTAGAAGCTGATATGGATGTTTATACAGAGAGCGCAGGCGGTGCTGTTTTAACAGAGCAGCAGCTTTTCGCTACAATGTACAGTATGTTATCTGAGGATGTAATTGAGTCAGACTGCACTCAGGATGCTTATACGGTCAGAATCGATGATTTTACTGTTACACTTGCATCTAAGGATGATGTAACCGCATTATTGCAGAAGGTTAAGGATAAGTACAGTGATTCCAACGAGTTTACCGTTGAACTTGTAGAAGACAGTAAGAGTGTGTATAAGTCATTTAAGACTAATGTGGTTTCTGCGGATGTTATGGTTAATGAAGCTGCTAAGGTTCTTGCATCCCAGAATTCAACAGCCAAAGCGGATACAGCCGAGGAAGAGGTTGTATATCAGGATGGCGTGTTATCAGTAGATTTTGAAGAGACAATTGAAGTTATTCCTACTAAAGCAAGCAGTGAGAATATCATGTCCATAGACGAAGCCTATGAACTTATTACGAAAGAGCATCAGGAGAAAGAGACATATACGGTGGTATCCGGAGACTGTCTTTCCTCTATCGCTTCATCCCATAATCTTACCCTCGATGAGCTGTACAGCCTTAATTACGGTCTCACAGAGAATACGGTTATATATGAAGGTGATGTTCTTGTAGTTACCGTTCCTGCATCTGAGATTTCAGTTGTTGTGGTTGAGGAGGCTTCATATGACGAGGAGTACTCAGCTCCTGTAGAATATGTGGACAATCCATATTTATATGTAGGAACTGAGAATGTAATAAGAGAAGGCTCTAAGGGTAACAGATCTGTTGTTGCACTCGTTACTTATGTGAACGGTGTGGAATCCGACAGAGAGATTATTAAAGAGACCATTATCAAGGAATCCGTACCTAAGAAGGTTGAACGCGGAACACTTACTCCGCCGACATATATTAAACCTGTTAACAGTACAACCGTTACTTCACATTACGGATACAGAATTCATCCTATTACAGGTGCATATAGTTTCCATAGTGGTGTTGACTGGTATGTTCCGTCAGGAACATCTGTAAGGGCAGCTTCATCAGGTCAGGTTACATTTGCCGGATGGAATGGTTCTTACGGATACTGTGTAGATATCGTTCATTCAGACGGAAGCAAGACACGATATGCGCACCTTAATTCCATTGCAGTAGGCTATGGACAGACTGTTACACAGGGACAGGTTATTGCTTATTCCGGTAGTACGGGTAACAGTACAGGACCACATCTCCATTTTGAAATTTATATTAACGGATCATCAGTTAATCCGCTTGATTATGTAGGATAGAGTTACAACCTGCCCGATAGGGCAGGTTTTTTTCTGTCTTGAGAAGGGACTGTATAAAAATAACAGTTTACAAACCCATTTTTTGTGCTATAATATTTTTTGCGTATCACATGATGCGTATTTTGTTGTGTTAATAATAATTTGAGGTGCAGGTATGGAACAGTATGTTATCAGAGGCGGAAACCCGTTAAGGGGTGAAGTCGAGATAAGCGGTGCCAAGAATGCGGCTTTAGCTATTCTTGCGGCTGCAGTAATGACAGATGAAACAGTTACGATTGAAAATGTACCTGATGTAAGAGACACGAGAGTTGTCCTTGATGCGCTTAGGGAAATCGGAGCAATTGTCGAGCGGGTTGATAAACACACATTTAAAATTAACGGCGGAACTATTTTTTCAACTACGATAGATTATGAATTTATAAAGAAAATCAGAGCATCTTATTATTTGCTGGGAGCCCTTCTCGGAAAGGAAGGCAAAGTAGAGGTTGCCCTGCCTGGCGGCTGTAATATCGGAAGCAGACCGGTTGACCAGCATATAAAAGGATTTCGTGCAATGGGCGCGAAAGTGGAAATTGAGCATGGTATGATTTGTGCTGAGGCAGAAGCGCTTCACGGAAGCCATATTTATCTTGATGTGGTTACTGTAGGTGCCACAATAAATATTATGCTTGCTGCGTGTCTTGCAGACGGTAATACAATTATTGAGAATGCAGCTAAAGAGCCGCATGTTGTAGATGTTGCCAACTGTCTTAACAGTATGGGAGCCAATATTAAAGGTGCAGGAACAGATGTTATCCGTATTAAGGGTGTGGAGAAACTTCACGGAGCCACATACTCTATTATTCCGGATCAGAT
Source organism: Butyrivibrio sp. (assembly GCA_051880035.1). Lineage (GTDB taxonomy): Bacteria > Bacillota > Clostridia > Lachnospirales > Lachnospiraceae > Eshraghiella. The sequence goes on along the minus strand of JBJENE010000003.1, from coordinate 63,465 downwards.
TGAAGCGGGAACCTTTATGATTGCTGCCGCAGCCACAGAAGGCGATGTCCTTATTAAAAATGTTATTCCTAAACATCTTGAAGCCATAACAGCCAAGCTGGTTGAGGTGGGATGTATCGTTGAGGAATTTGATGAGGCTGTGAGAGTATATGGTAAAAATAATCTCTCGCCTACCAATATTAAGACACTGCCTTATCCGGGATTTCCTACGGATATGCAGCCACAGGTCGCAGTGCTTCTTACCAAGTGCGAAGGAACAAGTATTGTAACAGAAAGCATATGGGAGAATCGTTTCAAATATGTGGATGAATTATCCAGAATGGGAGCTAATATTAAGGTAGAAGGAAATACCGCTATCATATCGGGAGGCGGACAGCTTACCGGTGCAGAGCTCACATCTCCGGATTTGAGAGCCGGAGCAGCTCTTGTAATTGCAGGACTCATTGCGGAAGGAACATCTACTGTGGATGATATAAGATACATCGAGCGTGGATACGAAGACTTTGACCATAAACTTCGTCTCCTGGGAGCCGAGATAATTAAGGCAACCTGCGAAAAAGATGTACAACAGTTTAATTTCAGAATGGTGCAGTGAAATAGGAAAATATAAAGGTGCCGGTTGAAAGATATTTGATGCCGTCGGTACTTAGGCTGCGTATTGTGCAGCCTAAGTACCGACGGCATCAACTAAGCGAAAGCGTTCTTTCAACCGGCACCTTTTATATTACTTTTATAGAATCTGCTCTATTTTCAAATTATTTTCCTTCATCAGATTAATAAAGCTGTTTCCTGACTTGATGATTGGTTTGTGGAGGCATGACCTTTGAATCATAATTATTTCGCCGGTTCTGCCGTCGGAGAGGAGTACATTGTTGTGGAGATATGCGGAAGCAATGTTCTCCATAAACGTCATTATGTACTGTGGGTCGTATTTGTACAGACCTTCGGAGTCGAAAATCTGAAGAACATCAAAAGGACACATTCCGGTTCTGTATGAGCGGGAAGATATCATGGCGTCATATACATCTGCAATTGCAACGATTTTGGCAAATGACGGAATCTGTTCCAATGTGTAATGGAACGGATATCCCGAACCGTCACAGCGTTCATGATGCATAAGGGCAGTGTCTGCAATATCACTTCCCATTGCATGATTAATAAGGATGTTGTATCCGTTATTGACATGTTTTTTAACAATATCAAATTCTTCGTCAGTCAGCCTGCCTGATTTGTTGAGAATTCCTCTGGGAATTGTCAACTTCCCGATGTCGTGGAGAATTGCAGCTACTGCCAGTCTCTCAAGAACATCTCTCTTATATCCGAGCCAGCTTCCGAGAATTACCGAAATAACCGCAACATTCAGGCTGTGGTGGTAAATGGCCTCATCCGTAGGCTCCAGGTTATAAATTATATCGAAAATCTGGATTGTATTCTTGCAGTCCTTAATGAGGCAGAAAATTGCCTTTGAAAGACTTGTTTTGTCAACGGGAGTTCCGTTGTTAACAAGATTATCAAGATTGCTTTTGACAAGATTCAGAATGTCGTTGTAATCTGCATTAAAATGACGGTATTCGGGAGAACTTTTAACTTTTTCGGTATAACTTTTTTCCGGTATGATTTCAGCTTTTGGGGAAATCTGATTGACAGCATCATCAATAGGGACCTCTGATATTGCAAAGAATTCCAGCTTGGAAATTATTTCGGAATCGAGTGTTGTTCCTTTAGCCAGCACAAGTCTGCCGGACGAGTCAAGAACATCTTCAAATACAACCATGCCCGGTTCAAGTTCGAAAGAAAAAAGTGTTTTTTTGGCCATTTGTGTCCTCCCAGATAAATTGTATATATAAATTACTGCACGACTAATTTTTATTATAATTTTCATAGTAAATTCTGTCAATTCAAAACGAAAAATAAAATTATTGACAAAATACCGCAAAAAATATAATATGCATATTAAGTGATGCACTCAGGAACGAAAGGCGAGGCTGTCAGGGAACGGAAAGCGACTTGACAGGGCTTGCCTTTTTTTGCTTTATAGGAAACTTCGTCCTATAAAGCAAAGCGGAGCAAGCCTGTATGAAGGTGTTATGCGATACCTGAGGCCACTGAAATTATTGGAAGGAGTTGCCCCATGAACAAGAATATTTCAGAGAGCATTATTGAGCTCAAAAATATTAAAAAGTGTTACGACGACAATTTTGTGGCGGTCGAAGACTTTAATCTTGAAATTAAAAAGGGAGAGTTTGTAACATTTTTAGGCCCATCGGGTTGTGGAAAGACGACAACGCTTCGAATGATTGCAGGATTTGAAATACCTACGGAAGGTGAAATCCTGTTAAACGGTGAGGACATCAGTAAGCTTCCTCCCAACAAAAGACCGATTAATACTGTTTTCCAGCGATATGCGCTTTTCCCGCATCTTAACATCTTCGATAATATCGCTTTCGGTCTAAAGCTTACCAACAAATATACCAAAAAGGAAATTAAGGAAAAAGTAAGCCATGCATTGGAAGTGGTAGACCTTGAAGGCTTTGAAAAAAGAAGCATTTCCACACTTTCCGGAGGACAGCAGCAGCGTATTGCAATTGCAAGGGCTATTGTAAATGAACCTGAGATTCTTCTTCTGGATGAGCCGTTAGGTGCTTTGGACCTTAAGATGCGTAAAGAAATGCAGCTTGAGTTAAAAGCAATGCATAAGGAACTTGGTATTACTTTTATTTATGTAACACATGACCAGGAGGAAGCTCTTACCATGTCGGACAAGGTGGTTGTTATGTCGGACGGTATGATTCAGCAGGTAGGTACTCCTGAGGAAATATATAACGAACCAAATAATGTTTTTGTTGCCGACTTTATCGGAGAAAGTAATATTTTTAACGGTAAAATGACGGCTAAGAAAAAAGTCCGCTTCTGCGGCGCTGAATTTGAGTGTGTTGACGATATGCCTTTGGGAGCTGCTGTGGATGTAGTTGTGCGTCCGGAGGACATTGAGATGACAAACCCTTCCGAAGGAATAATTACAGGCGTGGTTAATTCAGTTATTTTTAAGGGTATGCACTATGAGATTATTGTGGAATCCGGAGACAATGAAATAGTTATTCAAAGTACAAGGAATGCTACGGTGGGAGATACAATCGGAATGTCTATCGAACCGGACGGAATTCATGTAATCATGGCTGAGACAGACATAAATATTTTTGACGGCGAACTTACCAAGAATTATACTGTGCTTTTTGCTGACGGTGAGTTTGAATGTGATGTAACCAAACTTTATCCGGGTTCTTCAATAGATGAGGACGGAACACTTATAGACGCTGACGGTGAAGAAATATACACTGCCGGTGTACAGGTAAAGGTTTCGGTTCCGATAGAGTCGGTTACAATGAGCGACGACCTGGAAGCCGGAGGAACCTGCGGAAATATTATTTCGCTTATATATAAGGGTGATCATTACCACTACATTGTCAGGACCAAAAATGAAGAGGATATTCATCTTCATGATGAGTATTTATGGAATGAAGAAGATTATGTAAGCGTAGTGATACCTAAAGAAAGCATAATACTTACTCTTAAAACAGAAGAATGAAAGGAGTTACGCGTATGAAAATTCGTTTTTCGCGAAAGCAGCTGTGCATTCCATATGCGGCGTTCCTGATCTGTTTTGTAATTGCACCGTTATTGGTTATACTATATTATGCTTTTTCAAACGGAGAAGGGAGATTTACCCTCGCGAATTTCATAGGTTTTTTTACCGATCAGAATACGATAGGAACATTGTGCTACAGCCTTTCGGTTGCATTCACCACTACGGTGGTATGCCTTTTGATTGCATATCCCGTAGCATATATTCTTGCCCGCAGCCATATGAAGAAAAAAACAGTCCTTCTGGTGCTTTTCATAGTTCCTATGTGGATTAATTTTACATTGAGAATAGCTGCATTAAAAGAAATACTTACATTTATTGAAGGAAATATGGCATATCATCCTTTTCTCAATACCGTAATCGGAATGACATATGACTTTTTACCTTTTATGATACTTCCGTTGTATACATCTTTGTGTAAGCTTGATAACAGCCTTCTTGAGGCTGCGTATGACCTTGGAGCCGGAAGGTTCGACGCTTTCTGCAAAGTAACGCTTCCACTTTCCGTTCCGGGAATAATAAGCGGGGTAACGATGGTATTTTTGCCGGCAATGACTAACTATGTAATTCTTGATATGCTTTATAACAGCACATATATAATGGGAAGTCTTATCGGAAGTTATTTCAGTGCGTATGACTGGAACAGCGGTTCAATGATTTCCATTGTCCTTTTAATAATTATCTTTATTATTACCTGGGCAACCAATGGATTTAATGAAGAAGAATCGAACAGGGGGGCACTGCTATGATGAGAAAAATTTTTCGCGGAGCATGGCTCTCACTGGTTCTGCTTTTTATGTACCTTCCTATATTGATTCTGGCAGTATACAGCTTTACGGATACAGCCATTATCGGAACTACGGGTAATTTTTCACTGCAGAACTATAAAACACTTTTTACTACTCCTGAACTGTTGGATATGATTGGAAAAACAGTGATTCTGGCACTTGCTTCCGCATTAATATCAACTGTACTCGGTACAATAGGAGCGATAGGCGCTTTTTATTCCAAAAAGTCGGCTCATCATTTTATTGCAACGGCTAATCAGATTCCCGTTGTTAATGCAGATGTTGTAACCGGATTTTCAATCTGTGTGCTTTTGATTGTTGTTCTTGGTATCCCAAAAGATTCATATGTTCCTCTTGTGGCAGGACATGTGGCTTTGTCAGCTCCTTTTGTGTATTTATCAGTGGTTCCGCGATTAAAACAGATGGACCACAGTCTTTATGAGGCTGCGTTGGATCTCGGGGCCAATGCAGGACAGGCTATGTTTAAGGTTGTAATACCGCAGCTTATTCCGGGAATTGTTTCAGGCTTTCTTCTGGCTGTTACATTATCTCTGGATGACTATTTTATTACCACATACACAAAGCCTACAACCTTTGATACAATCAGTACCTATGTTGTTAACGCCACAAAGGGCTCCCATACCGAAATCAAGACTGCACTGTGGGCATTATCCACATTGATTTTTGTGCTGATTCTGGTAGTTGTGCTTGGCGGTAATTTTGCTTTGGGCAGAAAGGCAGGTGCGAATAATGCAAAAAAGGATGTTTAGTTTCTGTGCAGCACTGCTTTTAGCATTAAGTGTTTTTTTGGGACCTGTATCATCCGTTTCTGTCAATGCTGCAGATGATACAGTAGTGCTTCGCATATGTAACTGGGAAGAGTATATGGACGAAGGCGGCTGGGACGAAGAGGAAGCCATTGACTTAGAAAGTGAAACTATTTTCAGCGAAGAGGGAATCATAAGCGATTTTGAAAACTGGTATTATGAGACCTACGGCAAAAAAGTAATTGTGGAATACTCTACTTTCGGAACCAACGAGGAGCTTTACAGCCAGCTTACATTTGGAGATAAATTTGATCTTGTATGTCCTTCGGAATATATGATTATGAAGCTGATGAGCGAAGACCTTTTAGAGCCTTTGTCAGAGGATTTTTTTGATACTGAAAATCCGGACAACTACTATATTAACGGAGTGTCTCCTTATATTAGAAGCGTTTTTGAGGATAATGAAATCAACGGTGAAGCCTGGGCCAAATATGCGGCGGGTTACATGTGGGGCGTCACGGGAATGGTGTATAACCCTGAATATGTTACCAAAGAAGAGGCATCTACATGGGAAATACTCACTGATGAAAATTTTTACAGACAGGTAACCGCCAAAGATAATGTGCGTGATGCTTATTTTCCGGCTCTGGGAATTATTAACAAAGAAATTCTCATGGATAAAAACTTTACAGAGAGTGAAGATTATCATGAAAAACTGGCCGCCATCATGAACGATACCGACCCGGATACGATTGAAAAAGCAGAAGCCCTGCTTAAAGATATCCGTAATAATGTATATTCATTTGAAACAGACAGCGGTAAGGCGGATATGGTTTCCGGTAAAGTGGTCGCCAATCTTCAGTGGTCGGGAGACGGAGTGTATACCCTTGATCAGGCAGAGGAAGATGAAGTATATCTTAACTGGGCAGTTCCTGAGGAATGCACCAATCTCTGGTTTGACGGATGGGTAATGCTTAAATCAGGAATTAACGGAGATTCAAATCAGAAGCACGCAGCAGAAGCCTTCATCAATTTTATATCAAGACCGGATAATGTAGTGAGAAACATGTACTACATTGGATACACATCTGTGATTTCCGGCGGGGACAGTCCTCTGGTATTTGAATATGCAGACTGGTGTTATGGCGCCGAAGAGGGAGAAACCGATACAATAGAGTATCCGTTAGGATATTTCTTCAGCGGTGATTCTGATGATGAAGATTATGTGATTACAGCCCTTTTTGAACAACAGGACAGACAGCTGGCGGCTCAGTACCCGACGGAGGAAGTTATTCAAAGAAGTGCCGTAATGCAGTATTTTGATGATGAGGCCAACAAAAATATTAATCAGATGTGGATTAATGTCAGATGCTTTAATCTTGGAATGATAAGTTCCAAAACATGGATAACAGTGGGAATTGCGGCAGCCGTGGTGGTTGTGGCTGTTCTCCTTATAATATTCAGACACAGAATTTTCAGAAAAAGATAAAAATTAAGGATGTAAAAAATCGTCCGAAAGAACGCTTTCGCTTAATTAATGACGGTTTCTTTACATCCTTTTTATCATGCCTGTCCAAAGTTTTATGCCACATAGAAATACATAAATATAAAATGACAGAAGCTTCCGCCCATAACAAAGAGATGAAAAATTTCGTGAAGCCCGAACATCTTATGCTTACTGTCAAAAGCTTTAGGCTTTATAGCATAAATTATGCCGCCGATGGTATAGATAATGCCGCCTGCCAGAAGCCAGGCAAAGGCTGCTCCGGGCAGGGTATTCCATAACTGCCCGAATACTGCCACGCAGACCCATCCCATGGCGATATATATAACTGAGGAAAACCATTTCGGGCATGTTACCCAGCAGGCTTTAAGAAGCATACCCAAAAGTGCAATTCCCCAGACGATGGCTAACATGGTGTATCCAAGCTTCCCGCCCAGGATAATAAGACATACGGGAGTGTAAGAGCCTGCTATAAGAACAAATATCATCATGTGGTCAATTTTTCGAAAAATTTCCAGTAAATGCCCGGTAAGACTTACCGAATGATAAGTTGTGCTGGCTCCGTATAAAAGTACCATACTCATGCAAAAAATACTTAATGCAAACAAAGTATTTTTGCCTGAAAGAGCTGATTTTATTAAAAGAGGTGTTGTGGCGGCAGCGGCAAGAACCATACCAATAAGATGTGTAAATGCACTGCCCGGTTCACGAATGTTAATCTGCATATGAAAACTCCTTTCAAAAAACTGTAATAATATTATATGGCAAACCGCAACAAATAATTCAACAAAACACAAGATGTAGTATATAAAACTATGTCTTACATAAAACAGACTATATCATGCAGAGCAATATGTCAATACTTTTATAAAAAGTTTTTAAATATATTGACTAATATACATGAAAGTAATACAATCTGTTATGTAAACAAAATAATATACAAATTTAATCCCGCTTATTCAGAGTGATGGAGATACATAGGATCTGTGAAGTCACGGCAACCCCTTTCATGGAAGGTGCCAACCTGAGCGATTTTTTCGAGCAATAAGTGGATTTGGTTTTTCTATAATCGAGTCCGCAGTTTGTGGGCTTATTTTTTTCGCTTTTGGAAATTGGGGATAGAGGGAATTTAAAGCTGACAAGTCTGCTTTGTATACAAAAAGGAAGGAGAAATACAATGGAGAAAATTTTATTTACATCAGAATCAGTAACCGAAGGACATCCTGACAAAATCTGTGATCAGATTTCGGATGCAATACTGGATGAGCTTTATACTCAGGATCCGTATTCAAGAGTAGCCTGTGAAACACTTACCAATACCGGATTTGTAATGGTAATGGGTGAAGTTACAACTAAAGCCAATATAGATATTAATCGTATCGTAAGAGATACTATAGTTGAAATAGGATATGACAGCTCTGAAAAAGGATTTGACGGAAATACATGTGCTGTAATGATTGCCCTGGATAAGCAGTCGGAAGACATAGCGCTTGGTGTTGATAAGGCGTTGGAGGCTAAGAAAGGCCAGGACGAGGATCTGGATGAGATTGGAGCCGGAGACCAGGGAATGATGTTCGGATATGCTACCAATGAAACCGAGGAATATATGCCATATTCCGCAGCACTTGCCCAGAAGCTTTCAAAGCAGCTTACCAAAGTGCGCAAAGACGGTACACTTCCGTATCTGAGACCGGACGGAAAGACACAGGTTACGGTTGAATATGATGACAATAAGAAACCGGTCCGTCTTGATGCCATTGTTGTGTCATCACAGCATGCTCCTGAAATTACACAGGAACAGATACATGAAGATATCAGAAAATATGTAATAGATGCAATTGTGGATTCCGAAATGATTGATGATGACACCAAAATCTATATAAATCCTACAGGAAGATTTGTAATCGGAGGCCCTATGGGAGATTCCGGACTTACAGGCCGCAAAATAATCGTAGACACTTACGGCGGAGCAGCCAGACACGGCGGAGGAGCCTTTTCCGGTAAGGACTGCACCAAGGTTGACCGTTCAGCCGCATACGCTGCAAGATATGTTGCCAAAAATATTGTTGCGGCAGGACTTGCAGACAGATGCGAAATCCAGCTTTCATATGCAATCGGTGTTGCAAAACCTACTTCAATCAATATAGATACATTCGGAACCGGTAAAATAAGTGAGAAAAAGCTTGTTGAAATCGTAAGAGACAATTTTGACTTAAGACCTGCCGGAATAATTAAAATGCTTGACCTTAGAAGACCTATCTATAAGCAGACAGCCGCATACGGACATTTTGGCCGTACCGATATAGATCTTCCATGGGAAAAAATTGATAAAGTGGAAGTTTTAAGAAAATATTTATAAAGTTAATCATTGTTTTTAACTTTTTTGGCGTAATTTATGGTAAAATGAATCCGGATGCGTGTGTAACATGTATCCGGATTTTTAAAATGCATGATAAAAGCAACGGAGTCTGATTATGAAACTTTCTACCAAGCTTAAAATTTCATTCGGAATACTTATACTTGTTCCGGCTTTTTTGTTTACGGCGGCACTTACCGTGCTTTTGAAATTTCAGATTAATGAGATAAGCAACAGATATCATACAAGTGATGCTACATATGATATGTTGGCCAATCCTGCCATGCTTTTTTCAAAAATCTGCGAAAGCGAGTATGTTAAGCTTATCGATGCTGCCGAGACTGCCCCGGAGCAGTTTTCCGACAGGGAATTTCTGGATAGTATTAATAAAGAACTTTCCGGAAGATATGCATATCTGATAGTTGTGGATAAGGGTGTTTGTACTTATTCCGGAGAAAGTGGTACGGATGAGATTGTTAAAGAGTTAACAAGAATCGATTTCGGAGATGACAGTACGGCGGGAATATATCTGGGTGGTAATTACCAGATGATTGTTAACCGCGTTGAGTTTGTCAATAAGGATAAAACCACCGGCAATGCATTTATTATTATGAAGCTTAAAGAATACATATCACAGGTAAGGGTAATGGCATTTAATGCAATTATTGTGATTGTTCTTGTACTTGTTTTTACCAGCGGGTTATTTATTGCCTGGATACACAGGGAGACCCTTACACCTATAAATAAACTGCGGCTTGCCACCAATAACATCAAGAACGGCAATCTGGATTTTGATATTGATACCACCGGCCAGGACGAATTTTCGGATTTGTACCGTGACTTTAACAGTATGAGGCTCAGACTTAAGCAGAATGCCGAGGAAAAGCTTCAGGCAGATGCGGAAAGCAAGGAACTGATAAGCAATATTTCACATGACCTTAAGACTCCGATTACGGCAATTAAGGGATATGTGGAAGGAATTATAGACGGTGTGGCCGATACGGATGAGAAGATGGATCATTACATTAAGACCATATATAATAAAGCATGCGATATGGATAAACTTATTGATGAACTTACATTCTATTCCAAAATCGACACCAATAAAATTCCTTATAATTTTACGAGACTGCCTGTTTCTGATTATTTCAGTGACTGCGGAGCCGATTTGGAAATGGAACTGGGCGCGCTTGGAATCAGGTTTTCAATACAGGATTATGTGAAGGCGGATACCGATATTGTGGCTGATCCGGAGCAGTTAAAAAGGGTTATCAATAACATAATAAGCAATTCGGTTAAATATATGGAACGGGAGGATGGAGCGGAGATTACAATAGTCCTTAAAGAAGACGGGGATTATGTAAATATAGATATCAGAGATAACGGAAAGGGTATTGATCCTATAGACTTACCGCATATTTTTAACCGCTTCTACCGTTCGGATACCTCAAGAAATTCCACTAAGGGAGGAAGCGGAATCGGTCTTTCCATTGTGAAAAAGATTATTTCCGACCATGGCGGAGAAATAACCGCCGACAGCCGGCCTGATGAAGGAACGGTTATGCACATTAAGCTCAAGAAGTATATGGAACAGCCCAAAGAGTGCAAAAGAATTACAGATGGGAAAAGGAGTTAAGATATGAGCAGAATTTTGATTGTTGAAGATGAAGCAAGCATTGCAGAGCTTGAAAAGGATTATCTGGAGTTAAGCGGATTTGAAGTTGTTATTGCCAATAACGGAACTGACGGACTGGGCCTTGCCCTTTCTGAGGATTTCGACCTTTTTATACTGGATTTAATGCTCCCGGGAGTTGATGGTTTTGAAATATGTAAGCAGATAAGGGATGTTAAGGATACACCTGTTCTTATGGTTTCTGCCAAGAAGGATGATATAGATAAAATTCGTGGTCTGGGACTTGGTGCAGACGATTATATTACCAAACCTTTCAGCCCGAGTGAGCTTGTTGCCAGAGTAAAGGCACACCTTGCCCGTTATGAAAGACTGATTAATTCCGGAACTGCCAAGAATGATATTTTTGAAATCCGCGGATTAAAGATTGACAAGACGGCGAGAAGAGTTTTTGTGAATAACGAAGAAAAGAGTTTTACCTCCAAAGAATTTGATTTACTTACATTTCTTGCGGAGAATCCCAACAGGGTATTTACCAAAGAAGAATTGTTCCGTGAAATATGGGATATGGAATCCATCGGTGATATTGCAACGGTAACGGTACACATCAAAAAAATCCGTGAGAAGATTGAATTTAATTCCCAGAAACCGCAATATATCGAAACTATATGGGGCGTAGGCTATCGTTTTAAGGTGTAGGAGAATATATGGACGCCCCATATAGTATGCTCCGCAGGGATGCGCAGACTGCGTCGCGCCCATATCAGCCAAGCTGATATGTCAATGGGGCGTAGGCTACCGCTTTAGGGTGAGAAGAATATATAGACAATCATATAGTATGCTCCGCAGGGATGCGCAGACTGCGTCGCGCCCATATCAGCCAAGCTGATATGTCTATGGGGCGTAGGCTACAGGTTTAAGGTGTAGGAGAATATATGGACGCCCCATATCATCAAAGCTGATATGTCCTTGGGGTGTAGGATACCGCTTTAGGGTGTGATTGATTGGGACGATTGCAGAGGTGTATGGTATGCTAATTGAAACTAAACGATTATTAATTCGTGATTTAGAGCCGGAAGATGAAATCCCTTTTATTGAAATGGCATCGGACGGAAGTTTAAATGATTGTGGCTTTGATAAGGATTGTGGAGAATGGATGGCCGGCTGGATAACCGAAGCAAAAGATTTTGCAATCAGAAACAATCCGTGTATGGATTATCTGGCTTATACAATAACATTAAAAGATAAAGATACAGTTATAGGTTGTGTTGGTTGTACATATTATGAAGACCTTCAGGAGATAGGAATTACATATTTTATAGGATCAAAATACAGAGGTAATGGCTATGCTGCGGAGGCGGTAAAAGGATATGTCCAATATTATTTCAATCACTATAATGTTTCTAAAATGATAGCAACGATCCGGGAAGAAAATGTATCTTCTTTGAAAGTGGTGGAAAAAGCGGAATTTGTATTAACCGAAAAGAGGATGTATAAGGATATAAATGATTCCAAAGAAGAAATGTATTATTTTTATGAATTGAAGAAATAAGTCAAATTTTAATTAAGATTCTGCGGTTAATGCGTAGTATTATAAAGGATAGGAAGATGAAATTATTATTTAAGCAAAGGTTTTTTTCATGGTTTGACAGTTACGACATATATGATGAGCAGGGCCGTCCGGTGTTTTCCGTGGAGGGAAAGCTTAGCTGGGGACACTGCCTTCATATTATTGATTCGGTAAGCGGAAGACATATTGCCACTGTGAAAGAGGTGGTACTGTCTTTTCTCCCACGGTTTGAACTGTATATTAACGACAGATATGCAGGCTGTATTAAGAAAGAATTCAGCTTTTTTAAACCCCGTTATGACATAGATTTTAACGGGTGGCATATTGAAGGCAGTTTTATGGAATGGGATTACAATATATATGATTCGGCCGGAATCATTGTAGCCAAAGTAAGTAAGGAACTCTGGAACTGGACTGATACTTATTCCATTGATGTTGCACATCCGGAGGACGCACTGTCTGCCCTTATGTTTGTACTTGCCATAGATGCGGAAAAATGCTCAAGAGACTGATTACTTTTCATTGATGAAGGAAAATATATGAGGAATACAACATTATGCTATATTCAAAAAGATGATAAATATCTCATGCTCCACCGTATCAAAAAAGAGAATGATTTGAACCATGATAAATGGATTGGGGTAGGCGGCAAATTTGAAAAAGATGAAACTCCCGAAGAATGTCTTTTAAGGGAGGTTTATGAGGAAACGGGACTTACCCTTACCGAATACAGATTAAGAGCCGTTATTACATTTATCTCTGACGAATGGGAAACAGAGTATATGTATCTTTTTACGGCAACAGCATTTGAGGGTGAGCTTACGGAATGTAATGAGGGCCGGCTTGAATGGGTTCCCATAGACCGGGTTGCCGGACTTCATTTATGGGAAGGCGACAGGATTTTTCTGAGGCTTATGAATGAATATGATGGATTTTTTACTCTCAAACTGAGATACGAAGGGGATGTTCTGGCAGAATACCATACAAAGCTGTATTAGGATATGCCGGACGAAAGGAATACAAAATGGATATCGGTAAAATCATTTCCTATGAAGACAGTAATATTATAATTTGCGATAAACCTGTGGGTGTCGCTTCCCAGTCGGAGCGTTCTTTTGAGACCGATTTATTAAGCGGAGTACTGACCTACAGAACCGGTAAAGGCGAGCCGGCATACGGTGCAGTGATTAACAGACTGGATAAACCGGTTGGCGGACTTGTTCTCATTGCCAAAAATAAAAGAACGGCGTCCATGCTGTCAGCCCTTTCGGGAGAACACAGTATCAGAAAAAATTATTATGCTGTTGCCAAAGGGGTAATCGAAGGAAAGGGAGAGTGGACCGACTTCCTTTTAAAGGAGCCGCATAGCAACCACTCGGTAATTGTTAAAGAGGGAACCGAAGGAGCCAGAAAAGCAGGTCTTATCTATGAAGCTCTTGAGGTCAGGGAAATAGATGAATGCCCTTATACACTTCTTGGAATAAGACTTCTGACGGGACGCCATCATCAAATCAGGGTTCAGGCAGCAGGCCACGGACATCCTCTTTACGGAGATTTGAAGTACAATCCGGATTTTGCGGACCAAAGAGGGGTATCACCTGCACTCTATGCGTACAGACTGGAGTTTTACAATCCTGCAGGGGCAGACAAGATAACGGTGGAGACAAAACCTAAGGGAAAAATATGGGATTTTGAATATTTTAATTCCTAAAAGCAGATAATGGATATAACTAGAATCCGCTGAGGTAAGGTTATGCATCCGCTATCTGTCAAAAAAACCAAAATAATACTGATTTTTTGCGGAGTGACAATAGGAGTATGTCTGATTTTTAAATATCTGCTTCCTATCGTGACTCCTTTTGTAGTTGCGTTAATTGTGGCGGCAGCAATGGAAAAACCTGTTAATTTTTTAACGAAGAAGCTTCGGTGGAAGCGAATCGTCAGCGTAATGACGGTGTTCCTCACGGGGATAGCAGTGTTTTCGCTGCTTATATTTTTTGGAGGACGGATACTTATTAAACAGGTAACAGGATTTATAAATAAGGCCGGCACATATTTTGAGGAGATTAACGGGGTAGTGGAAAACTGCTGCGACGGGATAGACGATTCCTTCAAACTGGATGACGGAACAAGCATGGAATTTGTCTCAAAACAGATTGAATCGGCATCAGAGCAGATAGAGACTTCCGTACTGCCGGCTATTATGAACGGTTCCATGAACATGATTTCCAAATTTGCAATGTTTTTTACGGCAGTGGCATTCTGGGTTATGGCTACTATTTTTCTGAGCAGGGATATGCCGCATATACGGGCCGGAACCAAAGCCTCATTATTTTGTGAGGAAATTCTTTTTTTTACTGAAAGAATGAAGCTGATTCTTGGTACATTTGTTAAGACGCAGCTTATTATTATGGGACTGACCGGCTTAATCTGCACGGTGGGGCTGTATCTTGTGGGAAACCCGTATGCGTTTATGCTGGGGGTGCTGATTGGAATAGTAGATGCACTGCCGATTCTGGGAACCGGAACGGTTTTTATCCCATGGATAATTATTCTTGCGATAATGGGCAGGTATTCGCTGGCACTGTCCTTGCTTGTTATTTATATTCTCTGCTATTATCTGAGACAGTTTCTTGAACCGAGACTTATGGGGGCGGAATTGGGGATTTCGCCGGTTATAATGCTTATCTCTTTTTATGTGGGGCTTAAGCTGTTTGGAATTCTTGGGGTAATTACGGGTCCGATTGCGGCAATTATGATAAAGGAAATATCCCTGCTTATGATAAAAAAACTTGTAGAAAGCCGCAACTGAATATATAATGACAATGGGGAACGAGGCTTCCCCGTGGAGGAATAATGGTTTTTAGTTCGAGTATTTTTTTATTTATATTTTTGCCTGTAGTACTGGTGGCACATACACTTATCCGGAATACTTCCGGAAGAAATGCACTGCTTATTGTTGCCAGTCTGATTTTTTATGCTTACGGGGAACCTGTATATGTTGTTTTACTGCTGGCATCGGTAGCCGTTAATTTTGTTTTCGGACGGATTCTTTCGGATAACAAGAATAAAATTGTGCTTGCGGTGGCGGTTATACTTAATATTTTACTGCTGGCTGTTTTTAAGTACACAGCATTTCTTGTGGAGACAGTTAACTGCATTCCGGGAATAAATATTCCGGTGCCTGAAATAACCATGCCTATAGGAATATCATTTTTTACATTTCAGGCTGTCTCTTATGTGATTGACACATACCGCAGGGAAGATAACGGGAAGGCAGGATTTTTTGATGTACTTTTATACATATCACTTTTTCCGCAGCTGATTGCAGGACCGATTGTAAAATATAATTCAATCAGAGAGCAGATTAAGAACAGAAGTGTTACGGTTAACGGACTTGCCGGCGGAATAAGACGCTTTATTATAGGTTTATCCAAAAAAATGCTGGTTTCCAATGTTATGGGCGAGGCGGCTGACAGGATATTTGCCATGGATACGGGAGGAATTGATACCCCACTTTCATGGATAGGTGCAGTGTGCTATACTCTTCAGATTTATTTTGATTTTTCCGGTTACAGCGACATGGCACTGGGGCTTGGAAAGGCACTGGGATTTCAGTTTCCGGAGAACTTTAATTACCCGTATTCGGCATCAGGAATAAGGGATTTCTGGAGAAGATGGCATATGTCATTAACCGGATGGTTCAGGGAATACCTTTATATACCTTTGGGCGGAAACCGCAAAGGCAGGGGAAGACAGATTTTTAACAATATGGTGGTTTTTCTGTGTACGGGAATCTGGCACGGAGCCAATTTTACTTTTATCGTGTGGGGCGTATTCCACGGAATACTTATGTCCATTGAAACACTGCTTGTTAAGAAAAAGACAGAGCCACGGTTTAATCCGCTTAAATGGATTTACACAATGTTTTTTGTAATAATCGGATTTGTAATATTCAGGGCGGATACTATAAGCTATGCGGCAGCATATATAGGCAGAATGTTTTCATTTACATTTGATGCAGGAGCGCATACGGTTCTTTTGTCAATTTTTACACCTGTATTTATTGCTACGCTTCTTATTGCCCTTGTTGCAGCATGGCCGGTTATACCTGCCGTTAAAGCAAAGCTTTCCGGTTCCCGCTATTACGGAATCGTTACGGCAGCAGGATATGCGGTTACATTTTTGTTATATATGTTATGTGTAATGACCCTTGCGGCCAACTCGTATAATCCGTTTATTTATTTCAGATTCTAAAGGAGTTATCTATGAATAAAAAGATTCTGAAAATTGTATATGTTGCAGTATTTTTTATTGCATGTGCCCTTCCCGGAGTGATGACATTTGCCAATAAAAATGAGCACATCGGAAATGAGCAGAAAGTGGATATTCAGAATATTTCATATTCGAATTTCTCTTCCGTTTTAGACACATGGTTTTCTTCCTCATTCGGGCTCAGGAGCGAGTTTATAGAGCTTAACAACCGGATTCGCTACAATGTCTTTCACCAGTCAGGGGAAGATTCGGTAATTGTGGGAAAGAACGGCTGGCTGTTCTATCAGAGTGCCCTGCATGACTATATCGGGCTCGATGTTATTTCAGATGCGGAAGCAGCCAAAATTGTCTCCATTCTTCAGATAGCGTCTGACGGTGTAAAAGAACAGCAGTCCATGCTTATCTTTGTGTCTCCGCCTAATAAAATGGAGATTTATGGGGAAAATATGCCTTATTACTGCAGGGAAAGCGGTGAGGACGGCAATTATGAACTGATTATGGCCGCTCTTAATGATACGGATGTAAGGTATGTGGACCTGAAAAAAGTTCTGCTTGAGAAAAAAGAAACGGCGGGCATGGAAATTTACCACAAAACTGACTCCCACTGGAACAATCTGGGAGCGGCGGCTGCGTATGATGCAATAATGGAGGAAGCAGGGATAACACATACCGACTACTCGCAAATTGCTGTCAGTGTCAGGGAGAATTTTTCCGGAGACCTGTACGGAATGCTTTTCCCGAAAGGGAATCAAAAGGATGCCCAGGTATATTTTGACATTGAAGACAAATTTTATTATACATCCAATTTCAGAACCTATGATGATATGTTAATTACAACCGAAAACGACATGGGATCCGGCAGTGTTCTCATGTACAGGGATTCCTTCGGTAATGCATTGTACAGCTTTTTTGCCAATGATTTTGAAACAGCGGAATTTAGCAGGGCAATGCCGTATGACCTTACCGATGTATCCGGTAAAGATGTTGTGGTAATAGAACTGGTGGAGCGGAATCTAACCAATCTTTTAAAATATCCGCCGGTTGTTACGGCTCCTGTAACCCATATGTTTGACAGTGATGTGCAGACTACCGTATTGCCGGGGGAAGCTTCTGTTAAAATAGAAGAAAAGGGCGATAATGTTCTTATTACATTTTCATCCGAAGACATACCTTCTGACTGTACACAGATGTATGTAAAAATTACCAAAGATACCGATACAGTATACAGGGCATATCCGTCCGCCGAAGACGGAGACGGATGCTTCTATATAAGCGGAGAAGAGCTTAACGGATATGAAAGTATAAGTGTAATATATGAAACTAATGGCGCATATATGGAAATATACGGAAGATAATGCAGATTTATACGGTAATGCTCTGACTTGAAATCTGTTGCTTTTTGTGTATAATCAAAGGTAACTATGAAAAGGAGAATCAGCAATGAAAAAATTTACATGTATATTACTTTTGCTTGTGCTGCTTCTTTCTGGCTGTTCAGGAAAGAATAACGGCAGCGGGCAGAAGGAGGAGAATAAGTCAGGAGTTTCTTATACAATAGAAGGAGTTACCATTGTGCCGGGTGAAGATTTTGCGGCGGCATATGAGAAACTGGGAGAACCGCTAAAGTACACTGAAGCGGCCAGCTGTTACTTTGACGGAATGGATAAGGTATTTACTTATGACGGATTTGAGATAAGAACATATCCGGCAGAGGGTAATAAGGATCTTGTCCAGGATTTGTGTATTTCATCTGATAAATACAGTACGAAAGAGGGAATGACCGTGGGTTCTTCTCTGGATGATGTAATAAAGGCATACGGAGAAGATTATTCACTTATTGGGAAAATGTACAAATACTATAAAGAAGACGGGGCATACACATATTTTTTCATATCTGATGATGCTGTAAGATATTTCGGATATGCGACAGATGCCTCCAACTAAAATGCGTTTATACCATAAACCGGTAAATGCAGGAACTGGAGAATAATTATGAGACAGAAAAGCAAAGGCGTAATCCTGGCTGTAATAATGTGCATTATATTTTTGACGGCAGCAGGATGTAAGAGTAAGAATACGGTAAATAATACCACAACCGGTGATGTTTATGAGGTTACAAGCTCACAGGAGACGGATACAACCGCCAAGGAGGATACAGAGGCCCCTGCAGAGCCTGAGACGGAACCTGAAGAGACTGAAGCCCCCGAGACTGAGGCACCGGAGACTGAACCTATGGCAACAGAAGCTCCGACGGAAGCCTATGTGGGAGCATGGACACTTTTATGTGAAGAGCCTCTAAACCCTACGCAGTCAGGATACAGCGAGCTGGATACACTTGTGAATAATGTTATTTCGCAGGTTGTAACTCCGGATATGAACAACTATCAGAAAGTATGGGCATGTTATCTTTATCTTGTTGATAATATTACATATAGCAGAGGTATGGATGCCAATACGGGAGCTTATTCATCTTCCGACCCTGCAACCACACCGGTGGAGGTTTTGTGGGCAACAGACCTTTTTAATGCAGGACAGGGATGCTGCTACAACTATTCATCCGCATTTGTATACTTGATGCGTGCGCTTGGTTATGATGCCCATCTTGTATCAGGTTCTGTTCCTAAATACGGCGGAGGTACTACTCCTCATTGCTGGCTTTATGTAAATCTGCGCGGAAAGCAGTATACATTTGACCCGGATCTGGACATGAATTTCTATACAAGAGACAAAAATAACGGAGTGGCAGAGGAAGAGAATTCCAAGGAAAGATTTTTCTGCATTCCTGTTGAAGATATGAGTTATTTCTATAAAGCTGAAACATATCATACAAATTAATGGGTTTATATTGAAAGGATAAAATTATGGCAAACGATAAGAAATTAGTAGAAGCAATTACATCCATGGACGAGGATTTTGCCCAGTGGTATACGGATGTTGTTAAAAAAGCTGAATTAATGGGATATTCAAGCGTTAAAGGCTGCATGATTTTTAAGCCTGCCGGATATGCAATATGGGAAAATATCCAGAAAGAACTTGACAGAAGATTCAAGGAAACAGGCGTTGAGAATGTATATATGCCAATGTTTATTCCAGAGAGCCTTCTTGAAAAAGAAAAAGACCATGTAGAAGGTTTTGCACCTGAGGTTGCATGGGTAACATACGGCGGACTTAATCCTTTGCAGGAGAGAATGTGTGTAAGACCTACCTCCGAAACACTTTTCTGCGATTTCTACAAAGATGAAATCCAGTCCTACAGGGATTTGCCAAAAGTATATAATCAGTGGTGCTCAGTAGTACGCTGGGAGAAAGAAACCAGACCTTTCCTTCGTTCCAGGGAATTTCTGTGGCAGGAAGGACATACGGCTCATGCCACTGCAGAGGAAGCAGAGGAAAGAACACAGCAGATGCTTAATGTATACGCTGATTTCTGTGAAGAGTTTCTTGCTATTCCTGTAATCAAAGGACGCAAGACAGATAAGGAAAAATTCGCAGGAGCAGAGGCTACCTATACAATAGAAGCGCTTATGCATGACGGAAAAGCATTACAGTCAGGAACCAGCCATAATTTCGGTGACGGTTTTGCAAAGGCATTCGGCATACAGTATACCGATAAAGATAATAAATTAAAATATGTATACCAGACATCATGGGGTATGACAACCCGTCTTATCGGAGCCATGATAATGGTTCACGGAGACGATTCGGGACTCGTACTTCCTCCTTTGGTAGCACCTGTCCAGGTAGATATAATTCCTGTAATGCAGCATAAAGAAGGTGTGCTTGATAAAGCATATGAGGTTAAAGAAACCCTTCTTAAGGCAGGATTCAGGGTTAAAGTTGATGACAGCGACAAGAATCCGGGATGGAAATTCTCAGAACAGGAAATGCGCGGAATTCCTGTAAGAGTAGAAATGGGACCAAGAGATATTGAAGCCGGACAGGCAGTTATTGTACGCCGCGATACAAGGGAAAAAATAACGGTTTCCATTGATTCACTTTCAGACTCACTTTCAGAAATACTTGAAACCATGCAGAAGGAAATGCTTGAGCGTGCAAGAAAGCACAGAGACGAGCATACCTATGTTGCAACGGATTATGAGAGCTTTAAGGATATTGTTGCCAATAAGCAGGGATTTGTTAAAGCTATGTGGTGCGGCAATCAGGAATGTGAAGACAAGATTAAAGAAGATACAACCGCCACAAGCCGCTGCATGCCTTTTGAGCAGGAACAGTTAAGTGATGTATGCGTCTGCTGCGGGAAACCTGCCGTGAAAATGGTTTACTGGGGTAAGGCATACTAGAAGGGATTGTGCCATATAATGAAGATTCAATTACCTGAGGCTGTGCAGAGTATTATCTGTGCACTTACAAAACAAGGTTATGAAGCATATGCTGTCGGCGGATGTGTCCGCGACAGCATTATTCATCGTGAGCCTAAAGACTGGGATATTACCACATCGGCAACTCCCAATCAGGTTAAAGAGATTTTTCACCGTACAATAGATACCGGAATTGCCCACGGAACAGTTACCGTCATGATGGGTCAGACCGGATATGAGGTTACAACATACAGGATAGACGGAGAATATGAAGATTTAAGGCATCCCAAAAGTGTGGAATTTACCGCATCGCTTACAGAGGATTTAAAACGCCGTGATTTTACAATTAATGCAATGGCATATAATGATGAGACAGGTCTGGTGGATGAGTTCGGAGGAGTAAATGACCTTGAAAACGGAATTGTCAGATGCGTTGGAAAGGCTGAAGACCGGTTTGGAGAAGATGCTCTGCGTATGTTAAGGGCCGTGAGGTTTTGCGCACAGCTTGGATTTACGCTTGAGGAAGAAACTGCATGTGCAATAAAAAAACTGGCTCATACAATATCAGGAATCAGCAAAGAAAGAATCCATACCGAGTTCAATAAAATACTTTTGTCTCCTAATCCCGGATATATCATGAAAGCATATGAACTGGGAATTACAGGTGTAGTTTTACCGGTATTTGATAAGATGCCCGATAAAGAAGGAGCTTTAAGGCTGCTTTACAAGGTGCCAAAAGAACTTATTTTCAGATACGCCGCACTTCTCTATGAAGCCGGAAGTAAAGAGGCGGCAAATGTTTTAAGGGAGCTTAAATCAGATAACAAAACAATTACCGGAACTGCCCGAATCGTTGAGCTGCACGGGATGAAACCGCTTAGCGATGAAATTCTCATAAGACAGGCGGCGTGCAGATACGGTATTGAAACTTTAATAAATGTACTTGAGTTTGAAAAATGTTATTATTCGGTATCAGACGACCGGGAAAAGGAAGCTGCGATACAGAATGAAAAAAGGATATTGGACGAAATTATTGACAGAGGCGACTGTATCGACATGAAAGGGCTTGCCGTTTCCGGAAAAGATTTAATCGGACTGGGAATAGAGCCGGGACAGAAAATGGGAGAAATCCTTAAGGAATGCCTTGATATTGTTCTTAAAGATCCGTCCATGAATGACCGTGACAGACTGCTTCAAAAAATTAATATCAAATAGTAAAAACCATCCTCATATTTACGATTCACATATCATAAAATTAGATAGTTTAGAATCGATGGGATGGTTTTTTTATGGCAGATAAAGGGTTAGATATATTGGAACAATACGATTTTTCAGTGGAAGGGACATCAAGAGGAAGGGGAGCTTATATTCTAAAAACCGACAGAGGCCTTATGCTTTTAAGAGAGTATAAAGGCGGAAGCAGACGACTTTGTCAGGTAGGAGAAATACTGGAAAAGCTGAAGGAAAGTAAGAAAATATGTGTGGATGCCTATGTAAAAAATAAAGATGGTGAATACAGTACGCAAAGTGAAGACGGAAACCGATACATTGTAAAAGAGTGGTTTGACTGTCGTGATTGTGACATAAAAAACTATGGGGATATTATGCAGGCGGTAAAAGGTCTTGGAATTCTGCATAACGAGTTGTCCGAATATGAAAACAAGAGAATGATAAATGATACAGAAAGCGAAAATGAATTTCTTTACCGGGCACCGGATATGTCTGCACTTATGAGCCGCCATTTAAAGGAGATACATCGCATTAAAAAATATCTTTCAGGACGCAATAACAGGAACGAGTTTGAAATTCTTGCCGCATCCTGCTGTGATGAATTTTATGAAGAAGGAAAAAAGGCACTTACGGAACTTAACGATTTTTTGGGACGAAGTATTTTGAAAAAGGAATTATGCCACGGAGATTACAGCTATCACAATATATGTTTTCAGGCAGGAGCTCCCGTAATTATTAATTTTGAAAAGATGAACAGGAATTACGGGATATGCGACCTTTATCATATAATGCGTAAAATTATGGAAAAATATGACTGGGATATAAAACTGGGACATAAAATCCTTACGGAGTACGATAAAGTAAGAACACTCAGGGAGGCAGAACTGGAACTTCTGCCCATACTTTTTTCTTTTCCCGAGAAGTTCTGGAAAATTCTTAACGGATATTACAATTCCAATAAGGCCTGGCTTCCTGCCAAAAATCTGGAAAAACTCTGCCGCGTAAAGGAGCAGAATGTGAAACGGCTGGAGTTTATAAAGACTATTCATCAGTGAAAAAGTGTGATATAATCACAATATTACGGAGGTACTTATGATAAAGAAATACGGCTATTTTATTTTAATCCTTGCTCTATGCGGGATTATGCTTTGCGCCTGTTCTTTTGACGGCAATACTAAAAAGAATAAGTCTGACTCCACGAAAGAGACACAGACTGATGCAACAAAGCACAGAACCGTGAGTATGATTGGTGTGCTTCTCAATGTGGACGAAGAGAACCGGGTTATCTCTTTTATATCGATAGATGACAATGAAGAATATATATGTACATACGGCACCGGAGCAATGTTTTATAATAAATCCGGCAGTGTTACTTCCGTAAGTTCCATGTCTGAGGGACTTGTTGCGGATGTGGAGTTTGACTCGGAAAGTAACACTATCAGCAAAATGCAGGTATCGGATGATGACAAGGTCTGGGAGAATTCCAAGGTTTCTTCATTCCATGTGAACGAGACGGAGCATTCCATGAGAATCGGCAAGTCACTTTATTATTATGATAAGTATACTGCCGTTTTCTCCGAGGGAGAGCAGATTTCCATAATGGAGCTTAATTCACAGGACCAGCTCATTGTCAGAGGATATGACAATAAAATTGTTTCAATTGTGGTGGATAAAGGACACGGATATATTACATTAAGCGGAGAATCCCTTTTTGTGGGCGGATTGATAGATATAGGCGGAACAGTAGTCAAGGTTATTGAAGAAGATATGATGATTATTGTTAAGGAGGGCTTTTATAAGGTGGAAGCCAGGAACGGAAGCTATTATTCTGAGAAATATGTCACAGTTACAAGGGATATGAAGAGTAATGTGGATTTTTCGGATGTGGAAGTAATAGTAACTGAGACGGGAAGTGTTCTTTTTAATGTGACCCCTTCCGATGCCATCGTATATCTTGACGGAAAAGAGATTGATTGTAGTAAAATACTGACGCTTAACACCGGCAGACATAAAATTTCCGTTACAGCGGACGGCTATAATGAATATACCGATACCATTACTGTAGAGACCGGATATCAGGTTATAAGCATTGACCTCAAGAAATCATCCGTGCAAAGCGAGACTTCAGGCAATAATGAGACCGGGTCCGAGAATGAAACGGATACCCCGACAGAGACGGTTGTAAGTACCGTAAATAAGGTTACCGTAAGCGGACCGGAGGGTGGATTTGTATACTTTGACGGAAGTTATAAGGGAACGGCTCCCGTTACTTTCTCTATGATTACGGGAGATCATGTAATAACTGTTCTGTACAATAACGAGATAAAAAGCTATTCAGTCACTCTTGCGGAAGGCGGAGATGATGTGACATATGATTTTACGGATAAATAAGTATTTTTCGGTATGTATGCTGCATATATATTTATAAAAAATGCAGGACATATATGAAAAGGTTAAGTGTTATTATTTTAGCGGTGATGCTTGTTTTCTGTATGGGATGCTCCTCCAAAAAGACTTCCGACGAGAATAAGACACCTGTTGATTTTACCGTTGTGGAGAAAGAAAGTATTCCTGAAGAACTTCTTACCATGATTGATGAGAAAAAGACTGAGGAATTTGCATTTACTTTCGGAATGGAAGGATACCTGTATATTGCCAAAGGGTATGGCACCCAGGCCACGGGAGGATACAGCATACGCGTAGATTCCCTTATGGAAAGCGATGCCGGAATAAGCTTTCATACCACACTGATAGGTCCGTCAGCCGGAGAGGCAGTTAATAAAATGGCAACCTATCCTTACATTGTTATTAAAATTGAATATACTGATAAGAATATTACTTTTGAGTAGCATATTCCCCTGTTTTTCATCATATCCTTAAATAGATTGGAGAAAGCAGGGGAATTTTTATGGAAATAATTAAAAAAAGAATACATATGAATTATCAAAAAGGAAAAGCCGAACAGACAATTACCCTTGACGAAGATTTTAATGTACCTGACAGCAAACCGGACATTGTCAAAAAAATAAAAGAACACGGAATGGTGGTTTTAGAAAAGGTAAGAGCATCCGATGACAAAGTCATAATCGGAGGAAATCTGAATTTTAAGTTTTTATACGGTACGGATGAAGGATGTGCCTCCATGGAGGGAAAAATTCCTTTTGAGGAAACGGTTCAGCTTCAGGGCACCATGCCCCAGGACCTGATAAAATGTAACTATGTGCTGGAAGATTTAACCGTTCATGTTATTCACTCACGGAAAATAAGTGTTAAAGCACTTATTACGCTGACAGTGAAGTCTGACTGCATAAGTGAGAAGGATCTGGTATGTAATCTCTCTTCAGATAAGCTCCAGACACTTCACCACCCGATGAATGTCATGAAGCTTGGAGCATCCAAAAAGGATATTTTCCGTATAAGGGAATCTGTTACACTCCCGTCTGACAGGGAAAACATAGGAAATATTGTATGGTATGAACTGGAACCTCAAAGCATGGATATCCGTGCCTGTGACGGGGAATTGAGCATCAAAGGTGAAATTTCAATATTCTGCATTTATGAATCCGAGCAAATGGGGGAAAATGCGGGAGACAGCAATATGAAACTGAATTTTTATGAGGATATAGTTCCGTATTCGGGTAAAATAGAATTAAGCGGCTGCACGGAGGAAATGATTCCGGATGTGTCTGTGTTTGTATCAGAGATTAATCTTAATGCCAGACCTGATGATAACGGTGAAATGAGAATCCTGGAAGGAGAGCTGATTCTTGAACTCTTTATGCAGGCTTATGCCGAAGAAACATATGATGTTCTCATGGATGCTTATTCTCCGGAGTATGAACTTATTATGAAAAAAGAAGACGCATCATATGAATCTTTTCTGATAAAAAATAACGCAAAATGCCACCTGAATGAAAGATTTAAAATGGCAGAAAGCGGAATTCTTCAAATCGTACACAGCAGCGGAGATGTGCATATTGAAGATGTGAGTTCCGAAAACGGCTTACTGCAGGTTGAGGGTTCCGTTTCAGTATCGGTTGTTTATCTTAAGGCTGATGATGCAGACAGAATCGGATGTGCGGTATACCAGATACCTTTCCATACCGAAATGGAAATCAATTCAGATTGTACCGACTGCATTTATTCTGCCGGACCGGGATATCTGCAGATTGGCGCAGTTCTTACAGGCGGTGGCACAGTGGACATAAAATGCTCCGTCGGAGTGGATATTATGGTAATGGAGAACCATAAAGACAATGTCATTACGGAGATAGAGGTAAAAGCTCCGGATATGGAAAAAATTAAAAACCTTCCGGGCCTTGTGGGCTATATTACATGTGAAGGCGATACTCTGTGGGATATTGCCAAAAAGTACTGCACCACCCAGGAAGAAATAATGAAACTAAACAACCTTGAAAGCAGTGCGGTTAAACCCGGCATGAAGCTGCTTCTTATGAAATACTGTGTATGTGCACCGTCCGGCAAATAGAAAAAGACGGAAAGAAATCCTTCTCGTGTATGCAAGAGGAGTTGATTTTAACCCCTTTGGGGAATATAATGAAAGCATACATAAGGAGGACTTATCATGGAATATATCAACATGAGGGCTTATGCCAAGATTAACCTGGGACTGGATGTTTTGGGAACTCTGGATAACGGATATCATGAAGTTCGCATGGTTATGCAGAACATAGATATGTTTGACAAAGTTAATATCTTCAAAAACAATTCGGGCAGAATAACGGTTAAGACTAATCTCTCTTTCCTGCCAACGGGTGCAGATAACCTTGTATACAGGGCTGCAGACCTTTTGATTAAGGAATTCGGCATTACAGCCGGTGTTGATATAGACCTTTTTAAATTTATTCCGGTAGCAGCGGGAATGGCGGGCGGCAGTTCCGATGCCGCAGCAGTTCTTCGCGGAATGAATACTCTTTTCGGACTTAATCTTTCCATGGAAGAACTTATGAAAAGAGGTGCCATGCTTGGCGCAGATATTCCTTACTGTATAATGGGAGGAACTGCGCTTGCAGAAGGAATAGGTGACAGACTTACGAGACTTAATGATTGTCCTTCCTGTTATGTTGTTGTGGGTAAGCCTGCAATAAGCGTTTCGACCAAATATGTATATGACAATCTTGTTCTGGATGATAATACAAAGCATCCGGATATAGACGGTATGATTCTGGCAATTAAAGAAGGCAGGCTTTATGATGTTGCAGACAGACTTGGGAATGTTCTGGAAACGGTAACCGAGACAAAGTACCCGGTAATCACAGGTATCAAAGAAGATATGATGGATTGCGGCGCGCTGAATGCAATTATGAGCGGCAGCGGTCCTACGGTATTCGGATTGTTTGATGATAAGGATGAAGCAGATAAGTGCAACGAATATCTTCGCCGCGGAAACAGAGCAAGAATTTCCTATGTTACTGAATTGATTAACGGAGGGATGGCATAATGTCTGAAATACTTATAATGGATAAAGGAGACGGGGCGTCACTGAAGGATTCGGTGTACCTTGAGTTAAAAAACGCTATCTTAAAAGGAGAACTTGAGCCGAATGAAAGGCTGATGGAAATTCCGCTTGCCAATAAACTTGGTGTGAGCAGAACTCCGGTAAGAGAAGCTATTCACAGGCTTGCCAAGGAACAGCTTGTTATAATTGAGCCTCACTGCGGAGCAAGAGTTTCCGGAATTACAGGTAAAGATGTACAGGATGCACTGTCGGTAAGAATTGTTATAGAGGATATGGCTGTCAGGCTCGCGGCGAAAAGATGTCTGCCGGAGCATATTGAAAAATTAAGACGGATTAATGATGAAATGCGTTCTGCCGTAAACGCAGGCAAAATTGAAGGCACTTTTGAGGCCGATAACACACTTCATCACTCAATATGCGAAATCACCGGAAATAAAGTACTTTTAAATGTACTTCGTCTGTTGGAGGTGCATGTGCTCCGGTATCGTGTGGAATATTTAAGAAGCGTAAGCGGTTATGATACCATCCTGGCAGAACATGAAGCGATAATAGATGCATTGGAAGCCGGAGATGAAGAGAAAGCTTCAGAGCTTATTACATCACATATTAAAAGGCAGCAGCAAAGAATCTGTGAGGATATTTCACAAAAATCTGTATAACCGTGTTTTTTGTGGGAATAATTTCCAATATATTAATAACGGAGGTTCCCACAATGAAAAAGATATTGATTACAGTCCTCCTTGCATTGGCAGCAGGAGCGACATTTATAGCAGTTAATACATATAAAAAATCAGACACATATAAAGTACAAAAAGAAATTGCCGATAATATCATACGCTTCCATGTAAGAGCCAACAGTGACAGCACCGTGGATCAGGAGCTTAAGCTGAAAGTTAAGGATCGGGTGGTGCAGTATCTTGAGGAAGAATTAGGAACGGCACAAAGTCTTGACGAAGCCAGAAATATTTTATATGATGACATGGGTAATTTAGAGCAGATTGCTCTTGATGTCATACAATCAGAAGGATTTGCATATGATGTAAATGTATATTTTGAAACATCATATTTTCCGATGAAGGTATACGGAGACATGAGTTTTCCGCCGGGAGAATATGAAGCATTACGCATAGACATAGGAGAAGCCTGTGGCAGGAACTGGTGGTGCGTATTGTTTCCTCCTCTGTGCTTTGTGGATTCGGCATGCAGCGTTGTTCCGGAGGACACCAAAGAACAGTTCAGGTCGGTACTTTCTGAAGAAGCATATGATACACTTACAATAGAAGATTTAAGGGAAGAGAAATATCAGTTCAGGTTCAAATATCTGACTTTTCTCAACGGATTCCTGGACTAGGAAAGGATAGCTGACTTTTCAGCAGGTAATAATATGGACAAGAAAACAAAAGTAGCAGTTTTATTCGGTGGACAGTCATCAGAACATGAGGTATCCTGTATTTCTGCAGTAACGGTTATTAACAACATAGACAGAGATTATTATGATGTCATTATGGTAGGAATAACCAAAGACGGAAGATGGCTCAAAACAGAAAGCGTTGAAGATATTGAAACAGGTGCATGGAGGGACGGGAAGGTAACAATGGTGCTTTCTCCGGACAGAAGTCATAAAGGATTCTTGGAAATTGAAGACGGAAAAGCTTCATGTGTCGAGACGGATGTGGTTTTTCCTGTGCTTCACGGTCTTTACGGAGAAGACGGAACCGTTCAGGGAATATTGGAGCTTGCAGGGATACCATATGTAGGATGCGGAGTTGTGGCATCGGCAGTATCCATGGATAAGCTTTTTACCAAGGTAATAGTGGACAGAATAGGCTCAATCCGTCAGGCAAAATATGTTCCTGTCAGAAGGTATGAACTTAAAAATATGGAGCATTGCATAGATACAATTGAAAAAGAACTGGACTACCCTGTTTTTGTTAAGCCAAGCAATGCCGGCTCTTCAAAGGGTGTTTCCAAAGCCGCTGACAAAGAGGCCTTAATTAAGGCCCTTGAAGAGGCAGCAAGACATGATGAAAAGATTCTTGTGGAAGAGACAATTGTGGGCAGGGAAATAGAATGTGCCGTTTTAGGCGGAGCAGAGCCTAAAGCATCCGGAGTCGGAGAAGTATTGGCTGCAGAAGAGGCCGCATTTTATGACTTTGATGCCAAATATAACAATGCGGATTCCAAGACGGATGTTAATCCTGTGTTCCCTGAGGGCAAAGAAGACGAGATACGCCGTAAGGCCGTTGAAATTTTTAAAGCCGTTGACGGATTCGGACTGGCAAGAGTTGACTTTTTCCTCGAAAAAGGAACCAACGAGGTTGTGTTTAACGAACTGAATACCATGCCGGGATTTACTGCCATCAGCATGTATCCTATGCTTTGGGAGAATAAAGGATTAGATAAGAAAACGCTTGTGGACAAGCTGATTCAGATTGCATTTGCAAGACACCAGTAGGAAGATAAAATGAACAAAAAAGTATGCATTAAAATATCAGGCCTTCATGGAGTTGAAGCCATGGGGGACGGAGAGTGTATTGAAGTTATCAATATCGGAAGTTATTATAAACGAAACGGAAAACATTATGTAAGATATGAGGAACTGTCTGAAAACGGTGATACTCTTGCCGGAAACCTCATAAAAATCACACAGAACGAGGTGGAGATAATTGCCAGGGGAACAGGAGACAGAGGCACCCACATGGTGTTTACCAACGGTCAGAAGAACATGTCGTATTATTCAACACCGTATGGCGGAATGAACATGGGTGTTGAGACATATGACCTTAATGTGTCCGAAGAGAAAGATGTTATAAGGGTGGACATTCATTACGGACTTGAGATTAACCTGGATTATGTAACGGACTGCCGGGTACATATTATTATAGAATCGGTTAATGAAACAATAGAATAAGACATGAAGAATCCCCTGCATTAAAATTGGCACTCGCTAAAGCCACGAAGCCAATTTTAACGCAGGGGATTCTTTCATTTTTTAGCCAGCGGATGCAAATGTGATTGGATTAGATGCCGTCCGTCTAGCGAATGAGGAATTTGAGTTTATAACTTTAGGTATATCAAAAGAAACAAATCAGGATAGTGTTCTTTTTTAAACAGGGTTCATATTCCGGAGGAGAAATCTTGACCTTCATGTCATAGGTGGTAAATGGTCTCTTATGTTAAAAGATTTAAATGTTATAATTATGCTATAAGGAAGCAACAGCTTAGAATAAAAAATTCCCTGCGTTAAATGGCTTCGTGGCTTTAGCGAGTGCCATTTTAACGCAGGGGATTCTTTATTTCTTTTTCTTTGATTTGCTGTCTGTCTGACTTGAAGTGGCCGCTTCTGCTTTAGCTCTTAATTTGGCCATAAAGCCTTTTTTCTTAGGTGCGGCTACGACCTTTCCTCTGGTAGAAATAATATCTGTAATATAAATTCCGCTTACTTTAACTTTAACCTCTGTCTTTAAAGGAAGGGTGTCATATATTTTTGCATCGGCAATCAATGTCATGACTCTCGGACCAACCTTTGCCTTAACGAGAGGAAGCTTAACAAGGCTCATATATTTAGGAATCTGGTCGGTAACAGCTTTAGGAAGTGTGGAATCCTTGGCCTTCATTTTCTTTTTGTCAATAATAAGCATGGAAAAAACCTGTGAGGCAGCTTCTATATCGGCCTGTGAAGCCTGCTGCTTATTCTGCATTTTTCTTCCAACTAAAATCAATACAATAAACAGAACGAGGATTACTCCCAGAACAATAAGTATAATTTGTACCGGCAACGGCATTGTCATGTCCTCCTTATAATTTTTCTTTGCTGACCATATCAGAACATATTGTAACATTTTTTTATTAAATTGCAAATAATAAATTATCGGTGTATACTATAAAAAATAGTAATAATAAATAACATACAAAAGCACAGGAGAAATAACATGTTAAGACTGATTTTAGCAGTATTGTTTTTGATAATATTTTTTATATGGAGCATACCTGCACTGATTGTGGAATGGATTATCGGAAAATTCAACCAAAATGCCAAGGATATGAGCTCTTTACGGATTGTCCAGTTTGCATTTAAGGTACTTCGTTTTATCGGCGGAATCAAGACTACTGTTATCGGATATGATAGAATCCCTAAAGATGAACCGGTGCTTTTTGTTGGTAATCATAAAAGCTACTTTGATGTGGTGATTTCATATTCCATGATGCCGGGAAGAACCGGTTTTGTGGCTAAGAAAGAGATAGAAAAGGTACCTCTTTTACGCTCATGGATGAGGAATCTTTACTGTCTTTTCCTTGACCGCAAGAACATTAAAGAAGGACTTAAGACAACTCTTAAAGGAATAGATTATATTAAACAGGGCATATCCATTGTTATTTTTCCGGAAGGAACAAGAAATACTTTTCAGGACGGAATGCTTCCTTTCCATGAAGGAAGTCTTAAATTTGCGGAGAAATCCGGCTGCAAAATCATTCCTATGGTACAGAATAACACAGGTGAATGCTTTGAGAAGCATCTGCCTTGGATTAAGAAGACGCATACGGTTATTGAGTTTTGTGAGCCTATAGACATTAAGAACCTTACCAAGGAAGAAAAGAAATTTCTCGGAGCTCATGTCCAGAGCATTATTGAACAAAAATATCAGGAAAATAAGAAATATATATAGTTTTAACCGAAAAAGTGCCACAGACTTGCAATAAGGCATATCCAGAGCAATAGAATTAAGGGCATGCCTATTTTGAAATACCAATGTTTTGTTTTGTGGCGGAATATATACATGCCGGCAATGGCACCTATGCCTCCGCCGAGAAAAGCACTCAGAAAAAGAGTGGACTCCTTTATGCGCCACTTGTGTTTCTGAGCTCTTTTTTTGTCCGAATACATAAGAATGAACGAAATGATGTTGATGACAAGCAGATAAATTATACCTGCACATATAATGTATTTATCCATTTTAACTCCTAAGACCCCGGGATAGTGTATTTTTTTGTATATTATAGCACATTGACAAATATTTTTTAAATGTCTATAATTGTAATATCTAAAGGCACTGAAGGAGACAGTAGCCCTTTTTGAAAGTCACAGAGAGCCGCGGCAAGCTGAGATGCGGTACGAGTAGAAGAGAAGCGAATATCACTCCGGAGCTTCTAACTGAAACCATAACGGTAGTAAGTGATGACGGTTTTCTCCCGTTACAGAGGACGCATATGTTGGTATGCCGAAGGCGTGCTGCTGTGGCAGCATACGGATTATTGGGTGATAATTTAGGCCTCTGCCAATGAATATGGCAGAGGTTTTTTATTTCGATAGAAAAGCTTTTGGCCGTTACAAAATAAGTGAAAGGAATGTAACTATGTACAAGAAAGTTTCTACAGACCTTAATCCTGTTGAAAGAGAGAAAAAGGTTGAACAATTCTGGAAAGACAATGACATCTTTAAGAAGAGCATGAAAATGCGCGAAAACTGTCCTTCATACACTTTCTATGACGGACCTCCGACAGCCAACGGAAAGCCTCATATCGGGCATGTGCTGACCAGAGTTATTAAAGATATGATTCCGAGATACCGTACCATGAAAGGATATATGGTACCAAGAAAGGCCGGCTGGGACACACACGGACTCCCGGTGGAACTTGAAGTTGAGAAGAAATTAGGCCTTGACGGCAAAGAGCAGATTGAAGAATACGGTCTTGAGCCGTTTATCGGATTCTGTAAAGAAAGTGTCTGGAAATACAAAGAGATGTGGGAGGATTTCTCCGGCACCGTTGGTTTC
Source organism: Butyrivibrio sp. (assembly GCA_051880035.1). GTDB lineage: Bacteria > Bacillota > Clostridia > Lachnospirales > Lachnospiraceae > Eshraghiella. The sequence continues at coordinate 30,130 of JBJENE010000003.1, read as the reverse complement.
TGGGCAGACATGGATAATCCTTATGTAACATACCATAATGACTTTATTGAGTCAGAGTGGTGGGCATTAAAGGAAATCTGGAATAAAGGCTTATTATACAAAGGATTTAAAATTGTTCCGTATTGCCCTCGATGCGGAACCCCGCTTTCATCACATGAGGTTGCTCAAGGGTATAAGGCAGTTAAAGAGCGCTCTGCAGTTGTCAGATTTAAAGTTGTGGGAGAAGATGCATATTTCCTTGCATGGACAACCACACCTTGGACATTACCGTCCAATGTGGCTCTCTGCGTAAATCCTGATGAGACATACTGCAAGGTTAAAGCGGTTGACGGATATACCTACTATATGGCAGAGGCACTTCTTGATAAGGTGCTTGACGGACTTGAGAGAGACGAGAATGTTCCGGCATATGAAGTTCTTCAGAAATATTCAGGAAAAGAACTTGAGTATAAGGAATATGAACCTATTTTTGAGTGCGCAAAGATTAGTGCGATGAAGCAGAATAAGAAAGCACATTTTGTAACATGCGATAATTATGTTACCATGTCAGACGGTACAGGTATCGTTCATATAGCACCTGCATTCGGTGAAGATGATGCCAAAGTAGGACGCAATTACGATCTTCCGTTTGTACAGTTTGTTGACGGAAAAGGTAACATGACCGAGGAGACACCGTATGCCGGACTTTTTGTTAAGAAAGCAGACCCTGAAGTCCTTAAAGATCTGGATGTGCAGGGAAAACTTTTTGCAGCTCCTAAGTTTGAACATGATTATCCTTTCTGCTGGAGATGTGATACACCGCTTATTTACTATGCAAGAGAATCCTGGTTCATTAAAATGACTGCGGTTAAGGAAGACTTAATCCGTAATAACAATACAATCAACTGGATTCCTGAGACAATAGGAACGGGTCGTTTCGGTGCATGGCTTGAGAATGTTCAGGACTGGGGTATCAGCCGTAACAGATACTGGGGCACTCCGCTTAATATCTGGCAGTGTGAGGAATGCGGCGAGATGCATTCCATCGGAAGTATCGCTGAATTAAAAGAAATGTCAGACAATTGTCCTGATGATATAGAGCTTCACCGTCCGTTTATCGATGAAGTCACGATTAAATGTCCTAAGTGCGGCAAAACAATGCGCAGGGTACCGGAAGTTATTGACTGCTGGTTTGACTCAGGTGCAATGCCTTTTGCCCAGCATCATTATCCTTTTGAAAACAAGGATTTATTTGAGGCACAGTTCCCGGCTGACTTTATTTCAGAGGCTGTTGACCAGACCAGAGGATGGTTCTATTCCCTTCTTGCGGAATCAACACTTCTGTTCAATAAGGCTCCGTATAAGAATGTAATCGTTCTCGGACATGTGCAGGACGAAAACGGACAGAAAATGAGTAAGTCAAAGGGTAATGCGGTAGACCCGTTTGATGCATTGGCAACACACGGTGCAGATGCAATCAGATGGTATTTCTATTCAAATTCAGCGCCTTGGCTTCCGAACCGTTTCTATGACAAGGCAGTTACGGAAGGACAGAGAAAGTTCCTCGGAACAATATGGAATACTTATGCATTCTTTGTTCTTTATGCCAATATTGATGAATTTGACGCAACTAAATACACACTTGAATATGATAAATTAACGGTAATGGATAAATGGATTCTTTCCAAGGTTAATTCACTTGTAAAATCCGTTGACGCATACCTTAATGATTATAAAATTCCTGAGACTACAAGAGTACTTGAAGAGTTTGTAGATGATTTAAGTAACTGGTATGTAAGACGCTCAAGAGAGAGATTCTGGGCAAAGGGCATGGAGCAGGATAAGATTAATGCGTACATGACACTTTACACGGCGCTTGTGACACTCTGCAAAGTTGCGGCACCTATGATTCCTTTTATCACAGAGGAAATCTATTTAAATCTCGTAAAGAGTATTGACCCTGAGGCTCCGGAAAGCATTCATCTTTGTGATTTCCCTGTTGCCAATGAGGCATGGATTGACAAAGAACTTGAACAGAACATGGACGAAGTTCTTAAGACTGTGGTAACCGGCCGTGCATGCCGTAATCAGGCCAACATCAAAAACAGACAGCCGATAGGTACAATGTATGTAAAGGCACCTTTTGAACTTTCAGAGTTCTTCAAGGAAATAATTGAAGATGAGCTTAATGTTAAAAAAGTTGAGTTCACAGACGATATAAGAGCATACAGTTCATACAACTTTAAGCCTCAGCTTAAGACGGTTGGTCCTAAGTATGGCAAACTTTTAGGCAAAATCAAGCAGGCGCTTTCCGAAATTGACGGTAACGGTGCAATGGATGAGCTTAACGAAAAAGGACAGCTCACATTTAATTTTGACGGAGAAGAGGTAGTTCTTACCAAAGAAGACCTTCTTATTGAAATTGCCAAGACAGAAGGATTTGAATCGGTAAGCGATAACGGAATTACCGTTGTGCTTGATACCAACCTGACTCCTGAATTAATTGAAGAAGGCTTTATTCGTGAGATTATCAGTAAAATCCAGACAATGCGTAAGGAAGCCGGATTTGAGGTTATGGATAAAATTACTGTATATGTGGCCAATAATGAGAAAATCAGTAATTTAATCAATAAAAATGCTGACAGTGTTAAAGCAGATGTACTGGCAACGGAAATTGTTACCGGACAGACAGACGGATATACCAAAGAATGGAATATCAACGGTGAGACAGTAACTTTTGGCGTGACCAAAAACTAATCAGACATCACATGTGGGAAGCTTTTGCTTCCCATGTGAAAATACTTCCTGGTAAAACAGGGGAATGGAGAACACAATGGAAAAGATGAACTTTGACAAAGAAGAATTTAAGAAAAATGTCACAAGCATGGTAAAAAACATGTATAGGAAAACTATTGATGAAGCCACAAAGCAGCAGGTGTTTCAGGCAGTAGCTTATACAGTTAAAGATTTTATCATCGACAGATGGATTGCCACACATAAGGAATTTGAAAAGCAGGATGCCAAAACCGTATATTATATGTCAATGGAATTCCTGATGGGCCGTGCTCTCGGTAACAGCATGATTAATCTTACCTGTTACAACGAAGTAAAAGAAGCTCTGGAAGAGCTTGGCTTTGACCTTAATGTTATTGAGGATGAGGAACCGGATGCAGCATTGGGAAATGGTGGTCTTGGCCGTCTCGCAGCATGTTTTCTGGATTCACTTTCAACACTGGGATATCCTGCATATGGCTGTGGCATCAGATACAGATATGGTATGTTTGCCCAGAAAATAGAAAACGGATATCAGAAAGAAATTCCGGATGACTGGTTGAGAGAGGGAAATCCTTTTGAAATCAAGAGACCGGAATATGCGGTTGAGGTCCGTTTCGGAGGATATGTAAGAAGCTATTATGATGAAACGGGAAGAGACCATTATGTTCAGGAAGGATATCAGTGTGTACGTGCCGTCCCTTATGACCTTCCGGTTGTAGGTTATGGAAACAATGTAGTAAATACATTAAGAATCTGGGATGCGGAACCAATTCAGCAGTTTAACCTTGATTCATTTGATAAAGGAGATTATCACAAAGCCGTTGAGCAGGAAAACCTTGCAAAGACCATCTGTGAGGTACTCTATCCTTGTGATGATCATTACGCAGGTAAGGAGCTTCGTCTGAAACAGCAGTACTTCTTTGTATCTGCCAGTGTACAGCGTGCCGTTGCCAAATATAAAGAGAATCATGATGATGTAAGAAAATTATATGAAAAGGTATGTTTCCAGCTTAATGACACACATCCTACCGTTACAGTTGCGGAATTAATGAGAATTCTCATGGATGAAGAAGGTCTTACATGGGATGAGGCATGGGATGTTACAACAAAAGCCTGTGCATATACCAATCATACAATCATGGCAGAAGCCCTTGAAAAATGGCCTATCGAGCTTTTCTCAAGACTGCTTCCTCGTATTTACCAGATTGTGGAGGAAATCAACAGAAGATTTGTTGCACAGATTAAAGTACAGTATCCGGGCAATCAGGATAAAATTGCCAAAATGGCAATTGTATATGACGGTCAGGTAAAGATGGCAAATCTTGCAATAGTTGCAGGATTTTCCGTTAACGGTGTTGCAGCACTTCATACCGAGATTCTTAAGAAACAGGAACTTAAAGATTTCTATGAGATGATGCCTGATAAATTTAACAATAAGACTAACGGTATTACACAGCGCCGTTTCCTTCTTCACGGAAATCCGCTTCTGGCTGACTGGGTAACAAGAAAAATCGGAGATGAATGGATTACAGACCTTTCACAGATTAAGAAACTTGCAGTTTACGCCGATGACGAGTTAAGCCGTAAGGAATTTATGCAGATTAAATACCAGAATAAGATAAGGCTTGCAAAATATATTAAAGAGCATAACGGAGTGGATGTTGACCCAAGATCCATATTCGATGTTCAGGTTAAGAGACTTCATGAATACAAGAGACAGCTTTTAAATATTCTTCATGTAATGTATCTTTACAATAAGATTAAAGCACATCCTGAAATGGATATGTATCCTAGAACATTTATTTTCGGTGCAAAGGCAGCAGCCGGTTACAGAAGAGCCAAACTTACTATCAAGCTTATTAACAATGTTGCAAATGTTATCAATAATGATAAGTCAATTAACGGTAAAATCAAAGTTGTATTTATTGAAAACTACCGTGTTTCAAATGCAGAAATGATTTTTGCCGCTGCAGATGTAAGTGAGCAGATTTCAACCGCAAGTAAGGAAGCTTCGGGAACAGGTAATATGAAGTTCATGCTTAACGGTGCAGTTACACTGGGAACAATGGACGGAGCCAATGTTGAGATTGTTAAAGAAGTTGGAGAGGAAAATGCAGTTATCTTCGGTCTCTCAGCTGACGAAGTTATCAATTATGAGAATAACGGCGGATATAATCCTCAGGATATCTTTAACAACGACCAGGAAATCAGACAGGTACTTATGCAGCTTATAAACGGCTTCTATTCACCTGAAGATCCGGAATTGTTCAGGGAGATTTATAACTCACTTCTTTATGACAGAAGACCTGATGTATATTTCATTCTTAAGGATTTCCGTTCTTATGCTGATGCGCAGACAAAGATTGAGGAAAAATACAGGGATGAAGAAGGATGGGCACGTTCTGCAATACTGAATACAGCCTGCTCAGGTAAGTTCTCTTCAGACAGAACGATAGAAGAGTATGTAAATGACATCTGGCATCTTGAAAAAGTCAAGGTTGAGATTTAATTTAACACTTTGTACCAAATGCATTTAAAAATACCTCCGGGAATGGATTTGTTGAACCGTTCCGCGGAGGTATTTATTATTTTATTATTTGAAGAAATTTTATTACAAGGCGTCTTGCCTGATAGGTATTGCAATTGTTAAGTGTACCCACAATATAGACATCGGATTTTGGTTCATAACATGCAATGGTACCGAAGCTGCCGCTGTGACCATAGAGAACATATTTGTCATTCCATTTCATCATGCCCATTCCGTAATCAATATTAAAATATTGAAGGTCATTGAAGTCATACATTTGCTGAAGATATTTCTCAGGGAAGATATTTCCGCCGTAAAATGCTTTAATAAACTTCATAACCTCTTCTGTGGTAGAGATAATGCCGCCTGCGGTTTTCTCACAGGCGCTTAGAAGCGGACGACCTTCAAGACCGCATGGAAAATCAATGAGTGAAATATTATCCCAATTCATGCCTTCTTCAAATAAATAGGTGTTATGAAGTCCGAGCGGGGTAAAAATATATTTGTCAAAATTCTCCTGAAGGGATTTCCCTGTCACGTTTTCAATGATTTTGCCAAGCAGCTGGAAATTCGCATCGGAATACCAGGCCTTACCCTTTGTACCGGGAGCAAAGTGAGGTGACAGTGCTTTGGTTCTTGTCATGATATCCTGAAAAGTATATGAAAAATCTCCTTCATTTTCACAGATACTGTCAAAATTCTGATATGTGGAAGAGCTTTCCGAATAGTAATCCGGAAGTCCGGATGTATGGGTGGCCAGGTGTCTTATGGTTATCCGGTTGGAATAATCCACACCGTCATATACATGGAGGACCGTCATAATATCAGAGGAAAGATATTGTGAAATCGGGTCATCAAGATTTATAACACCTTCTGAATCCAGGTTTAATATTACAGCCACTGTATACATTTTGGTAATGCTTGCCAAGGCATAAGGCGTATCGTTATCCATATTCCCGTAGCATCCCTGCCACACAATCTTTCCGTCGCCGGATTCTATGCGGTATGCGGCGCTGTTTATATGATGATAATCGCAAAAATCGGAAAATTCTTCGGAAAACTCATCTCCCGGAGTATCACCTACAGTTGTACATCCACAGAGCAGAGATGCAAAAGATGCAACTAAACCCACAATCTGCTCCATGCGAAAAAGTCGTTTCATAATTTCCTCCAAACAGGATATAAATTTTACTATTATCATTATGGTATCTGTGATAAAATAAAAATGCAAGCAAAAAATGTCAGGAGAATGAAAAATGTTTCCACTCAAGAAAAAAATGCTCTATAAAGTACTTTTTTATACAATGATTGTGTGTCTGGCAGGAATTACCGTGTTATCAATAGTAAATATTAACAGAAAAGGATATTCCGGTACATACAGCGGTGTATTAGAGGATACTCCATTGAAAATTTCCGTTCAAAAAAGCGATGACGGATACGAACTGAAATTTACAAGCCTGGGTGAAAATCCATATGATGAGTATCTTCACGGAAGAACGGTAACCGTTGATTCTGACAGAACTTTTTCTTATCTGGATTATACATTTATTCTTGAGCGTGACGGATTGTATGTATGCGACATTGACGGAAATTATGAAATATTTAAAAAGAGCATCGGAAATATAATACCTGTATTTCTGGGTGTTTTTATTGTGATTTTTGCCGGAGCGTGGAGTCTGTTTATTATTGGACTGCCTAAAGATTTAAAGACAGAGATTATTACGGGCATTATAATGCTTGCGGTAATTCCGGCTAATATATTTGCATCAATGGTAAGCAGCAATGTCTATACGGGAAATGTTACCGGATACAAAAGCATTTACAGTCAGGAAAAAGAAAATGTATATGCACGGACAAAATTTGTTGACAAAGAGGATTATCTGGTAGGTTTTTTTGAGTTTAACCATGTTGCCGATATGGCGGTCTGGTTCAGATACAAAGACGGATCATATTATGAAACCACGAGAGAAGATAAACTTTATCCTATTGCCTATTATCTTGACTACAACAATGCAAAATACACACAGACCGTAGTTGACAAATCGATTTTTAAAGCAGAGATAGAAGTGTACGAAGAACTTAAGTTAGCAGATTCTTTTACCTTAACCAAGCAGCCTGCGTATATATACTGGCTGATATTCATTATGGTACCGGCATATGTACTTAATATTCTTCATACCCATAGAAGGAAAAAGCTTAAGGTCCTTAAAATTAAAAATAATAATTCCGTTTTGCCTGATGAGAAGAAGGGATCATATTTTGTCAGCGGACTGATTTATTCGGACAGACAGTATGCGGAAATTGCGGAATACATATGTAAGAATATTGAAGGATGTAAAGTGGTTCCCGGCAGAAAGTCACTGGAATTCGGAGACCAGATAATTGAAGCATCAAAGGAGAAAAACCACTATATCAGTGATTCGGGTCTTGAATATGTTTTCAGGGACGAGGAAACCACGGCGGTTCTTGAGGTTGGAGTAGATCAAAGAGCAATGTTTATATATCAGCTCAGGATGATTGCGGAGGCAGATTAATGAAATGGATTAAGGAACACCACAAAATCCACATTTTAATATTGGGAATATGCATAATAGTTGTAAGTGTACTGATTTTTGTTACATCATATCTGAAAGATAACAAAAGTGTATACGAGGGAAGATATGTTTCCACCAGGAAAGAGAGTTCATCATCATTGTGGGTTGAACCGGAAGATGTGTGGGATGAACAGGAAGAGATAGAAGACATTATTTACAGTGATACAACAGACAGTTTATCAGAGTCACAGGAATATGATACGGAAGTTAAAAGCGTTCTGACGGTTAAAGAAACCGATGAAGGAATCCTGCTGGAACTTGAAGAAACCGAGACACAGATATATACTAACACCGAAAAATATGTATATAACCATTATACTTTTCCGGTTATCAAAAAAGAGGACATAAATAACAACAGGGCGTTTGGTGTCACATGTGATACTAATAATTCCGAAACATATGCTCTTGTGGTTTTTTCAAAATACGGAGTGTTTTTGTCAATGGACGAAAACCTGATTTATCATAATACAACAATTACGGATGTACTGGACAGTTTTTTCAACGAAAGCGTATACAGCAACCCGTATGAGACGACACAGATGTTTACGAGGGAAGGATATGATATTGATGAAATATACAACATACTGCTTCATATTCTGACTGCCATATATATTTTGCTCTGGATTCCGGTTATTCTGTCGATGTTTTTAACCAAAAAAATAATTCCATGCGCTATTTCCCTGGGTGGGGCGGCCGTTTTGTCCGGCGTAATATCGCTGGTATGTTTCAGCCCTGAGTTTCAGGGGAAATATCATTTTAATACCGAAAGTCCGTATTTATATGATGTGACATACCATCCTTATTCAGTTACAACGGAGGAGATGTATCCTTTTGATTCCTGTATTTATATGATTCCGGACAATGGTAGTGAAAATAAATATCCGGACGGATATTTTATTATATATTCACCGGAAGACGGAATCCGTGACGGACATGTAATGATACATGCAAAATCCCTTTCAGAGGATAGTGTTGAATGTCCGTCAGATCTTGCGGTGTCAGTTGTATCAACAACCACGTCTGTTGTTCATGTTAATTCAGGCATGGAAAAAGAAGCATACTTTAGCAGAACTCTTTCGGGTATGGAGTTTGTCTATGATGAAAAAGGAGATGCAGAGACAAGAACCATATATTCGGATAAGTGGGGAATCGGAAGATTTCTGGGAATTATAGTTATGTTTCCTGCCATTCTTGCTGCCGGATTCTTTTTAATCAGATATATCAAGTGGCGGAAGTATGTTAAACTTCATCCGTATATGCCGTACGGAAAATATATTATAAAGGGTATTGATTATCTCGACGAATCGTTTTCATACATGAAGAAATATCTTGAAACCCAAAGAAACGGCGAGTTAATCGAGGTTCTCCCGGAGAAATTCCTGAATAATGACGAGAGAATAGATAATCCCGTATATACTGTCATCAGTAAGGAGAAAGTATCAGAGAACACAGAACTTTTCGGATTTAAACGGATTAATGACGGCTTTTGTGTTACAGACAGTGAAGGAATATACACAGACAGTGAAATATATTATAACAGGAAAAATGTATACCTGGCATCCAAGGCCGGTGACAGGGTAGTGGCCGTTTTCAGACTGGGGGTTAAATATGAGACATAGATTATGGGGCGTAATTCTTGCCGTATTGATACCTGTTATATGCTGTGGATGTAAGGAAACGAAGCAGGACGGGGAAATAACCGTATGCGGCGTGATTACCGGTGTAAGCGAGGAGAAAGATTTTCTCAGGATTAATATAGATACCGTAAGTTATGCCGGAGATTCCAATGCTAACAAAGGCAGTTATTCGCCGGACAGTTATTGGAGTTATTATGAAAACGCAGAATACGATGTTATAGGATATCTTGACCGGGGATATTCCAAAGAGCTGATTCTTCCCAAAGACAGTCCCCAATTTTCCGACTATGAAGAAGTTATTAATACAGCCGGCGAGTATGTCTGCAAATTTGTGATATATGATGATGTAATTCAGTCAGTAACCGATTTGGGTGAAAAAAGCAAAAAAGTAAAATGGTACCCTACGTCGGAAGTTGAAATGGTATATCCTTATTGGAATAATGCATATGTGCTTGGCGGTGCAATGTATTATTATGGTGGTGTGGATTTTTTGCCGGACGGAATTGATGTTATTATCTCCAACGAAATAGCTCAGAATTATTTTAAACTGTATGACATAAGCGAAGCCATTTTCTTCGTAATAAATACAGATGAAGATACAAAAAGCATGCTTATTCACACAAAGGACAGAACAAATATTATTGTAAGATTTGATGTTATGGAAAACATAATATATTTTGATGTGTTTTACGGAGAAATCGAGTTTGACAAACAGGGATATGTTTATGTTACGGAGGATGCGCCTGAACATAAGGAAATTAAGTTGGAGCGTTACTATTGTTCAGATCCGGACAATGGACCTGAAATAATAATAAATTACAGTGAGGAGTGGGAATATGCCGGCAGATAATTGTGAACTTTGCGGATATTATGAATATGACGAAGAGGAAGAATGTTACATATGTACCATGAGCCTTGATGAGGACGAAATGTACAATTTTATAACGGGTACGGTGCGCTCGTGCCCGTATTTCCAGTATAATGATGAATATAAAATCGTACGAAAACAGATGTAGTGTTTATTTAACCTTTTTTTGGCGGATTATAAGTGAAAGTAACAAAAGCACGGGGAAAATAAGTGCGGCAAGTATTCCGATTTGAAGACGGCCGTCAAATACAGATGCAATTTTCCCTGCAAGGGTAGGCCCTCCGGAGCAGCCCAAATCTCCTGCCAGGGCCAGAAGGGCAAAAAGTGCCGTGCCCCCGTTTCTGATTGATGCGGCAGCAATGCTGAAGGTTCCCGGCCACATGATTCCTACGGAGAAACCGCAGAGTGCGCAGCCTATAAGACTGAGGGCAGGAACCGGGGACAGAGCTATAAGCAGATATGAAATGATACACAGGCAGCCACAGCTTATCATGGCTGTCTGTAATTTTATCTTCTCGCCGAATTTTCCGTAAAGAGCTCTGGAGACTCCCATAAAAACGGCGAATGACATAGGACCGGCAAGGTCACTGTATTTCTTGGAAATCTCAAGTCCTTTTTCAACAAAAGTGGAAGCCCACTGGCTTACTGCCTGTTCACAGGCTCCGGCGCATACCATCATAAGCATAAGAATCCAGAATACTTTATTTCTGAACAATTCTCCGATTGAAAGCCCTCTGTCTTCATCGGGGAGCAGGGGAGCAATAGGGACTTTGGTAAAAAGTATACCATTGATAACCGGTAAAACAGCCCATACCACTGCAAGTATTCTCCAGTTATGTATTCCGAAAACAGTAAAAAATAATGTGGAAAGCATGACAACTGCCACATGACCCCAGCAGTAAAAAGAGTGTAAAAGACTCATGGCCGCCTCTTTATTATCGGACGGACAGGCTTCTACCACAGGGCTTACAAGAACCTCTAAAAGGCCGCCTCCTATTGCATAGCAGCTTACACAAATAAGGATGCCGATAAACGGGTCTTTGCATAAGTCCGGGAGAAATGAAAGCGACAAAAGACCTGTGGCGGCAAATGCGTGTGCGATTACCATGGATGCCCGGTAGCCGATTTTATCCACAAAAGTGACGGAAACCAGATCCACAATAAGCTGTAACACAAAATTAAATGTAATTAAAAGTGTAATTTTTGATAATGGTATATTAAACTCTGAGCCGAAAGTTATAAAAAGCAGCGGAATAAAATTATTAACAATGGCCTGAACCACATAACCTATAAAGCATGCCGTAATTGTTTTGTTATACTTTTTCATAAGATTTGCATTCCTTCCCAATCACAATAAAGCTAAGAGTATTGTACATTTTTTATATAAAAATGCAATAATTGTTTTTCTTGCAAAGCAAAATAAAGCATGCTATAGTAATGGCGGATAGTATTCAAGTATGAAACTGTACCGGCATATTCTTAAAACAATCCGCAAGGAAATATGATTTTCGAGCCTGTATCAATATTTGAACAGGACCCGCAGTGCTGCTTCCGAATTAAGGAGGTGGTAAGATGAATATTGGTTTTATCGGAGCCGGCAAAGTAGGATTTTCTCTTGGAAAATATTTTACAATGCAGGGCTTTTTTGTTTCCGGGTATTACAGCCGTAAGGGCGAATCGTCATTGGAAGCTTCGGAATTTACCGGAACAAAGCAGTATTTATCAATTAATGATTTGGTAAAAGACAGTGATTTGATATTTTTAACAGTACTGGACGGTGCAATAATAACAGTTTGGCAGGAATTAAAGCAGCTACCCCTTCAGGGAAAAATCATATGTCATTGTAGTGGTTCTTTAGCGTCCACGGTGTTTACGGGAATTGCCGCAACGGGAGCATACGGATATTCGGTTCATCCGTTTTATGCAGTAAGTGATAAATATCACTCGTACAAAGAACTTTCCGATGCCTTTTTTACAATAGAAGGAAACCCGGATAAAATCGGGCAGATAGAATCACTCCTGAACAGATGCAATAACCGGTTCAGGGTAATAGCCGCAGAGTCCAAGACAAAGTACCACGCGGCGGCGGTATGCATAAGCAATCTTATGACGGGACTAATTGATATGGCAGCAGAACTGCTTACCGAATGCGGTTTTTCAAAAGAGGAGGCATTTAGTGCATTTACTCCCATAGTTATGGGAAATATTAAAAATGTGCTGGAAAAAGGGCCGGAGGATGCACTTACGGGACCGGTTGAGCGGTGTGATACAGAGACAGTTATAAGGCATCTTAATGAGCTGTCAAATGATGAGCGGGAAATATACCGCCTTTTAAGCAGAAGATTAGTTAACATAGCAGAAAATAAAAATAAATCATATAATTATGATGCGCTGAAAGGAATTTTGGAATAATGAAAAATACTGTTTTAACACTTAAAAAACAAAAGCAGGACGGTGACAAAATTGCCATGCTTACCGCATATGACTATTCAACGGCCAAACTTATTGAGGAAGCCGGAATAGAAATGATTCTTGTGGGAGATTCCCTGGGAATGGTAATATTAGGATATGACGACACCATTCCTGTTACAATGGAAGATATGATACATCATACAAGGGCCGTAACAAGGGCTACAAATGATACTTTTGTAGTGGCCGACATGCCGTTTTTGTCATACCACACTTCAGTGTATGATGCTGTTGTGAATGCGGGACGGCTTATGAAAGAAGGCGGAGCCCAGGCTGTTAAGCTGGAGGGAGGAGCAAAGGTATGCGAACAGATTCGTGCCATTGTGGATGCCCAGATTCCGGTTTGTGCCCATATAGGACTCACTCCTCAGTCGGTAAATGCTTTCGGAGGATTCAAGGTACAGGGTAAGACAGAAGAAGCGGCAAGACAGATATTGGAAGATGCCAAGGCAATAGAGGCTGCAGGTGCATTTGCCGTGGTTCTTGAATGCGTTCCTGCCAAGCTTGCAAAGCTTATTTCCGATACAATTTCCATTCCTACAATAGGAATAGGTGCGGGAGCAGGATGTGACGGACAGGTTCTTGTATATCAGGATATGTTAAATATTTACGGCGGACTTAAACCTAAATTTGTAAAGCACTTTGCAAATGTGGGAGATATTATGAAAGCCGCATTTACCGAATATTCAAAAGAAGTTAAGGCAGGGGAGTTCCCGGCGGAAGAACATACCTTTGCGATATCAGATGAAGTAATAGAAAAGCTTTATTAAATTCTAATTAAGATAAAGGAGTGCGTTAATATGATTAAAGCATATACAATTGATGAAGTCAGAGCTAATGTGAAAGAATGGAAGAAACAAGGACTCAGCATAGGACTGGTTCCTACAATGGGATACTTACACGAAGGCCATGCCAGCCTTATAGAGCGGGCAGCCAAAGAAAATGATAAGGTGATTGTAAGCGTTTTTGTCAACCCGATACAATTCGGACCAACAGAGGATCTTGAAAGTTATCCGAGAGATTTTGAAGCAGACTGTGTACTATGTGAAAAAATGGGTGCTTCACTTGTATTTCACCCTGAAGACAAAGAAATGTATTTTGACGATTTCTCCACCTATGTGGATATGCATACACTTTCCGAGGTACTTTGCGGTAAAACAAGACCTATTCATTTCAGAGGCGTATGTACGGTTGTATCAAAGCTTTTTAATATTACAACTCCGGACAGGGCATATTTCGGACAAAAAGATGCCCAGCAGCTTGCCATAATCAGAAGAATGGTAAGAGACCTTAATTTCGATATCGAAATAGTGGGATGTCCGATTGTAAGGGAAGAAGACGGACTCGCCAAAAGTTCAAGAAATACTTATTTAAGTCCGATAGAGCGTAAGGCTGCGGTTGTTCTGAGCCGTGCAATATTTGCAGGACAGAAGATGGTTAAAGAAGGTATTACGGATGCACTTACCGTTAAAGCCACAATGATGGCAATCCTTAAGGAAGAACCGTTGGCCAATGTGGAATATGTGGAGATGGTTGACTGGAATACACTTGAGGATGTTGAGAAAATTAACGGACCGGTATTAACTGCAATTGCAGTCCGTATCGGAAAAACTAGACTGATTGACAATTTCATTGTAGAATAGAGATAACTGACATAACTTTTGGAGGAATGTATGGGAATCAAAGGAACAGAATTATTTGTCAAAGCACTCAGAGCTGAAGGCGTGGATACGGTTTTCGGATATCCCGGAGGAATGGCAATTGATTTATTTGATGCATTATATGATGCGACAGATATAGATGTAGTGCTTCCGAGACATGAGCAGGCACTCATTCATGAAGCGGACGGATATGCAAGGGCTACCGGCAAGGTTGGCGTATGTCTTGTAACAAGCGGTCCGGGAGCCACCAATCTGGTTACCGGAATAGCCACAGCCAATTTTGACAGTGTACCGCTTGTGTGCTTTACCGGACAGGTTTCAAGAGATTTAATCGGTAATGATGCTTTTCAGGAAGTGGACATAGTTGGTGTTACAAGGAATATCTGCAAGTATGCCGTAACGGTCCGCAACAGAAAAGATTTGGGAACAATCATCAAAAAAGCATTTTATGTGGCAAGAACCGGCAAACCGGGCCCTGTAATAGTTGATATACCTAAGGATATACAGTTGGAAGCGGGAGATGCAGATTATCCGTCAGAAATATTTATACGCGGATACAAACCGAGTAACGGAGTTCATGTAGGCCAGATAAAAAAGGCCATGGCCAAATTAAAAGAAGCCAAAAAGCCTGTATTTCTTATCGGCGGAGGCGTTAAAATTGCCGATGCAGGTGTGGAACTGACCAGACTTGCCGAGAAGATGAACATACCTGTGGTAACTACCATAATGGGTAAAGGGGCAATCGCCACAGACCACCCGCTTTACATAGGCAATATCGGAATGTATGGAAATTATGCCTCCAATATGGCTGTAAGTAATTGTGATGTACTTTTTGCAATAGGTGTAAGATTTAGTGACCGAATTACAGGAACAATTGAAAATTTTGCGAAAAATGCGGAAATTATACACATTGATATAGATACCGCATCAATTTCCAGAAATATAGTTGTAAACATCCCTATTGTTGCAGATGCGAAAGTGGCTATAGAGGAAATGTTAAAAAGTGCCACCCCATGTAAAACCGAAAAGTGGGTTGACGAACTTAATAAATGGAAAATAGAAAAACCTATTAACATGGATAATTATGACGGCGTGACTCCTGAAAAAGTCATTAAAACAATTAACAGACTTCTTCCGGATGCTACGGTTACCACGGATGTAGGACAGAATCAGCTGTGGACCACCCAGTACCTTACCATGAACGGAAAGCGTAAGTTCATTACATCAGGTGGTCTTGGAACAATGGGCTACGGACTTCCTGCCGCTATAGGAGCTTACCTCGGAGAAAACAAAGGACCGGTTGTATGTATTTCAGGTGACGGCGGAGTACAGATGAATATCCAGGAGCTGGCTACGGCTACGGCACTTGAGGTTCCTGTTATATTGTGTATCTTTAATAATACATACCTTGGCAATGTAAAGCAGATGCAGAAAATGTTTTATGATAAAAGATATTCCGCAACATGTCTTCGCTACAGCAGAAGCTGTAACAGAAGATGTCAGATTGACGGAATATGCGACGGTAAAAAATATGTGCCGGATTTCGTAAAACTGGCAGAAAGCTATGAGGCTGTGGGTATAAGGGTTACCTCAGAGGATGAGATTGAACCTGCAATCAGACAGGCCATGCAGAACACCAACAGACCTACGGTAATTGAGTTTGCAATGGATTGTGAATTTGATGTATATCCGATGGTTCCGGGCGGCAAGGCTCTGACGGATATGCTGTTCGGATAGGAGGAAAAGAGATGGATCAGCTTAAAAAGAGATGGATTTCAATTCTGGTTGAAAATGAAATCGGTACACTTGCAAGAATTTCCGGTCTTTTTTCCGGAAAATCCTATAACATAGATACACTTACCGTAGGCGAGACGGAAGACCCTACAATATCCCGCATGACTATCGGTGTTACAAGTGACGATAAGACTTTTGAACAGATTAAAAAACAGCTTAACAGAAGTGTGGAAGTCATTAAGGTAATTGACTTTACAGACGCCAAGCTCCATATGAAAGAGCTGATGTTTGTAAAAATCAATTCATGCACCGAAAAGGACAAGTCGGAAGCATTCCGTATTGCCCAGGTATACGGACTTAAGGTGCAGGATTGCAATAAAAATACAGTTCTTTTTGAATGCACCCAGACAGAAGACAAAAATAACAGTCTTCTGGCACTTTTGAGAGAATGCTTCGGATACCGCCTTGAAGTGGTACGCGGAGGCGCCGTTGCAATCGAAGCAGTAAGCTATTCTGAAAGATAATTATTTTTTCATGGTTCTGCTAAGCATATTGGTATACCATATTGTAAAAATCATATATACCAGTGCAGTAACATACCAGGCAATTTTAACTGCCTTAATGCCCGTAATCAGCTTTATTACGGAAAGAGGCGTAAAAATAACAAGAACTGCAATATCAATAATCAGGAGTATCCGGCCGTCGGGTGCTCCTTTTTTAATTTGTCTTATTGCAAGGTAAATCTGTGAAATTATCAGTATTCCCATTAAAACTATAATAAAAATGTCCATAAAAACTCCTTCTTTATTGTGTGATTGTATCTGTAAAAATTATACATACAAAAAAATTTTTTGACTACCCCGTAATGCATATTTTTAATAAAAGCTTCATAAAATGGTATGAGGAGTTTTATTGATGAAAAAAAATATTCTTTACATTTTAATATACTTTTTGCTGTGCATAATGGTGCCTTTTTTAATTACCCTGCTTATGTCGGGTCTCCCAAAAGTTACAGAAAAAGAAGCATCGGCATCCGTTTTATCTGCGCAGGAAACCGCTCCGGCTGAAACGGAACAGGTCTGCTCTGTTACATACACTGCCAAAAAAGTAAAAACTATTTTAAAAAGTAAATACGAAGACATACAGTTTGAATCATCCATAGAAGGTTCTTTTCAGATTGTATCAAGAAATCCCGACGGAAATGTTGTGGAAATTATGGTGGGAAACATTACAATAAGCGGTTCGGAGTTCGCAAATCTGCTTTCACTGCCATCAACAAATTTTGTTATTTCTTATAATGATGAAAATGTTATTTTTACCATAAATGGGGTTGAAGAAAAAAATAACAGCTAATCTGTTGAATAATTTTACCGCATTCGGCAAACCTACTAATAGGATACTTAATAAAGTGTGCAGGGTTGCACGGATGGAGGTTATCGTGAAAAGAAGAAATAAAAAAATAGACGGTGGAAAAATTTTTTCCATTATTGCCAGTCTTGCCATTGTCGCCGCATTGGGAGTAGGTATAGTATCCATTGTAAAGACGGCTACCTCAGACAAGGACAAGAACTATATCGACCTGAATGTTGCAGATAATGCAACTTCAAAAGAAGAGCAGGAATCAAAAAAAAGTGCCCAGGCTGAAACACAAAACAGTGCTACCGAACCTGCTGCCACAAATGAATATGAGCCACAGACGGAAATAGAAACAGAGCATGCTGCCCAGGCAGGGGTATCTGATGCAAATGAAGAGACACCGGTACAGGTTAATGCTCCCGTATTTAATTTTAATGAGAGTTCAAGCCTTTTATGGCCGGTAGAAGGAGAAATTATACTTGGATATAATATGGACAATACAATTTATTTTCCTACACTTGACCAGTATAAATGCAATCCTTCAATAATTATCAGTGCATCTGAAGGAACTGTTGTACAGAGTGCGGCGGCCGGAATTGTGGAAGACATATATGAAGATGCCGTAATAGGAACCGTAATGGTTGTATCCATAGGTGATGGATATAAGCTTACTTACGGACAGTTAGGAGAACTTAATGTGGGAATTTCCGATACGGTAGAAGTAGGAACAGAGCTTGCCAAGGTTGCGGAGCCGACAAGATATTTTACCAAGGAAGGAAGCAATCTGTACTTTGAACTTACCAAGGACGGAAAACCTGTTGATCCGATGATGTTCCTTTTTGAGGATTAATGGAAAGTAACCAAAATCAATTAACAGCGTAATATATATTACGACGGCAACCGGCAGAAATGCCGTTGCTTTAAATAGATTTGAGGAGCCCCCCAAAAGGCTCCTCTTTTCACTGTGTTCATATATTAATTTATTTTGGAAGCGTCTATAGGTGTTCTGATAAATTCCAGAAATTCATCCTGAGGCAGAGGCCTTGAAAAGTAGTATCCCTGAATATAGCTTACACCCAGGTCTTTAATCGTATCAAACTGCTCTTTGGTCTCAATGCCTTCGGATACTATTTGAAGTTCCATTCCGTGTACCATATGTATTGCTGCGTTCATGACATACCGGGCTTTAACATTTTCAAAATAAGAAATAAGCATATCACGGTCAAACTTTACAATGTCAACGGGCATATCAACAATATAATTCAGATTTGAGCGCCCCGAACCGAAGTCATCAAGAGAAAATTTTACACCGTAATCAATTAACTTTGTCATATTCTCATGAAGAATTCCTTTTTCCAGAACTGAGGCAGATTCGGTTATTTCAAGATTTATATACTTCGGATGAACCTGATATTCATTCATAATTCTGATAAAGCTGTCTGCCAGATGGTCGTAAGCACACTGTACGACGGAAAGATTAACTTCAATATAATTAATTCCGTATCTGTTTGGCTCGTACTCCCTTATGAATTTACAGACCTTTTCAAATACCATTTCTCCGAGACGCAGAATACTTCCGTTATTCTCCGTAATTCTTATAAAATCTCCCGGCGGAATAAGCGCTCCCTTTCTGTCACGGATACGGACAAGGGCCTCGGCAGAAGTAAAGCGGTGCTTTTCGGTGGAATATATCGGCTGGTAATATACCTCTACCCTGTCGTTATCCATCGCTTCGGTAACAAGTACTTCCATATTTTTTTCATATAACATATCATCGATGAGTTTCTTGTCTACATAGATAGTATCATCTTTGATATAGTTCTTGCTGTTTATTTTGGCAAAACCTAACAGATGGATAATACCCTCAGCACTCTTAATAATGCTGCCGTCCGGAATATAAACCCAGCCCGGCGTAATATAAATATTTCCGTCATCACCCCAGCCGAATTCAAAACGGTTTTTCAGTAAAGCCAGTATTTTTCCGGCTCTTTCCTTATTTTTAAAAATGAGAACGGAAGTGTTCTCTTCATTTTTGAATGCGTATGCACCTGTAATCTCAGACAGATATGTAATGAGTTCCTCTTTGGCAAGACATTGCTCCTTATCTGATGAGTGGATGCTTAATGAGAACGGAAAAGTCAGTTCAATTACGGCGAATTCATCCTTGTTGGTAAGACATTGTTCCGTATATAAAATCATTGCCTCCTGATTAAAAAGACCGGTACTTGTATCAATATTGACCTCAGGATTCTCAAGTTTGAGATATATAATGACTATTCCGATGGCATTTGCAAAACCAACCAGGAGAAATTCATTAAAAACAAATTGAGTTCCTGCCGCACCAATCCAGAGCAGCATCCATATGCGCAACGAAATAAGTCGTCTTGGATTTATGTCCGTTCTGTGCCTCATCAATAAAACGATAACCCATAAAAGAAAAGTAAGGGAAAACAAATAAGTCGTCATAACACTTGGGCCGTATGTGTAAACCCTGTCAAGGTCTTCCCAGTTTTTGTATATAGGAAAGACATAAATCAGTGTAACTCCCACAACGGCAACAATCGTTGCCGGTACAAAAATTTTCAAATAGGATTTAATTTTGCCATAAATATCTGTGCAAAGATATAAAAGGGAAAAATAGCTTGTCAGTACCATTGCTGAAATATATGATTTACATACTAAATTAATGAGAAATTCAGGAACGGAATCATGATATGTGAGCAGAACAATAGAAAGGGTATCCAGGACAAGATTAATCATGGTCACCCAGAACAAGCGCATAAAAGCCATAGATGTATTTAACTTTATCTTCTTACGGCATATATAAAAATAAAGGATAACCAACAGAAGAGCAATTCCGCAGCATTGCATTTTAATATTCATTTATAATTCCTCGACCACTTACTTATATATTCTAATCTACCATATAATTATCAAATATACAAACATTTTCTGATAAGAGATGCAATCAGATAAAAGGTTATGCTATAATGAGTGCAAAAGAAAAACACATATTTTTCAATGGGAGGAGCCCTATGGGAATAACCAAAAACAGACAGTCGGAAGAAAATATTTATGCGATGGCGAGAGCGGCTTTTAAAAGGGATGAAAAGCCGGTGATAAAAGAACTGACGGAGGGGTTATGTAATGCTGCATATGAGCTGACTTACGGGGACGGATTCTGTACGATTCTTAAGATATCTTCTCCGGTTAAAAGAGGCTATCTTACCAATGAAATTAATATGATGGAAGCAGAAACAAGGGCGATGGAGCTTGTATATAACAGGACGGATATAAGGGTTGCCAAAGTGTACCGATATGATACAAGTAAAAAATTGTGTAGCGGTGATTATTTTTTTATGGAAAAACTTGACGGCGTAAGTTTAATGTCACTTAATGGGGATATGGATAAAGAGACCTATGCCGGGATAAGCCGTGAGACCGGAAAGGTGCAAAAAAAGCTGTCCGGGATCCGTGGTGAAAAATTCGGAATGTTAGGAGACGATTTACACAGGTTTGATAATCTGTTTGATTTTGTGTATTACCTGATAAATAATGTTCTTACCGATGCGGAGAAAAAAGATGTTGTGACAGGAGTCCCTAAGTCCTGCATTCTTGATGCCCTTCTGGCAGACAAGGAATTGTTTGACAAAGTTAAAGAACCGGTCCTGATTCACTGGGATATGTGGGATGGCAATATATTTGTCAAAGACGGACATATTTCCGGAATTATAGACTGGGAAAGAGCCATGTGGGCAGAGCCGTTTATGGATGACAGATTCAGAAGTCATAACAGAAATGACGATTTTCTTGAAGGCTTTGGTATAAGCTGCCTTTCGGATGAAGAGATGAGAAGAATTTACTGGTATGACATTTTTTTGTATCTGACAATGATGACCGAAGTTACATACAGGGAATATGAGGATGACGGGCAGTACAGATGGGTTAAACCTATGTTTGATAAGGCATGGGAAATGATTCAAAAGGAAAGGAAATAATATTATGAATTTTGAAATACAGAAACAGTTATTTGATTTACAGGATAAAGAATATGCATCTTTCCAAAGCAAGCTGACGCCCAACATTCCGGCGGATACCTTTATCGGAGTCCGGGTGCCTGAGGTAAGAAAGCTTGCAAAAAGCTACATAAAAAATCCCGAAAGTCAGGAATTCATAAGGGACCTCCCTCACAAATATTATGATGAAAATATGCTTCACGGTTTACTGCTTTCAGAAATGAAAGACTATGATGAATGTATTAAAGAAGTGGATTTATTCCTGCCATATGTGGATAACTGGGCAGTATGTGACATAATGTCTCCCAAAATATTTAAAAAGCACAAAACAGAGCTCCTCGGTAAAATACGGGAATGGGCATCCTCCGGGCATGTATATACCTGCAGGTTTGGCCTTGAGATGCTTATGAGCCACTTCCTTGACGAAGATTACGACGCCGGATATCTTGAAATTGCCGCCGGGGTCCGTTCGGAAGAATACTATATTAACATGATGATTGCCTGGTTCTTTGCCACTGCCCTGGCAAAACAGTGGGATACCGCCATTCCGTATGTTGAAGATGGCAGGCTTGATACATGGGTTCATAACAAAACAATCCAAAAAGCCCGTGAAAGCTACCGTATTACAAATGAACAAAAGGAATATCTTAAGAGCTTAAAGAGATAGCTTTGAAATCAGGTATTCCGGTGTCTACTTTAAGTAGGGTGCATGGGAAATCTGAAAATGTTATCATTTCCTCAAAAGGAGGAAAAAGACAATGAATCAATATGTAACAGGAACGGTTATTAAAAGATTAAGAGAAGCAAAACATATGACCCAGTCGGAGTTGGCCAAAATTTTATGTGTCAGTGACAAGGCCGTTTCAAAATGGGAGACAGGCAAAGGATTTCCGGATATTACCCTGATAGAACCTCTTGCAAAGGCACTGGGGATTTCTGCAATTGAGCTGCTGTCCGGAAATAACATTACCAACCGGAACCGGTCGTGTAACATGTTCCTCTGCAGGCTTTATGTATGTCCGATATGCGGCAATGTAATATCCGGCATGGGTGAAGCCGTAATCAGCTGCTGTGGGGTTACATTGCCGCCATTGGAAGCCGAACAGACGGATGAAGAGCATTTCATGCATATAGAACCTGTGGAGGATGAATATTATGTATCAATTAATCATGAAATGACAAAGGAGCATTATATTTCATTTATTGCGGCTGTTTCAGACAATGGAATTGAAATCATTAAATTGTATCCTGAGGGAAATGCACAGACCCGAATTAACAGGAGAGGAGTAAAAATACTTTACTGCTACTGTAACAGACACGGACTTATGAAAATGAGTCTGTGATAACGGGCAGCAATGAAGTGGTAATGCTCCGGGATGCAAGAGTGAACTATATTGTAGGCATTACATTTCCGCCGGCAACAGGAATATATGCTCCGGTAGTAAAAGATGCCAAATCGGATGCCAGAAAAGCTACCATTCTTGCTATATCATCATCCGTTCCCCTTCTTTTAAGCGGTATGGAGGAAACATATTCGGGAGCAGGGTCAACACCGGTTTCGCGTTCCTTGTATGTTATGGTCCAGCCCGGAGCTACCTGATTAATTGTTATATTATGTTCGCCTACTTCTTTGGCAAGAACCCTTACTATACCGTCAAGACCTCTTTTGCCTGCTACATAAGCTGAATAGGTAGGCTGCATTAACATGGAAATTTCTGTGTTAATTGCAACGATTTTGCCGTAATTTTGTTCAATCATATGAGGAACAAAGGCTTTTGCCAGATAAACCATCTGCATTACACAGCTTTCAAACTGGCTGTAGTAATCATCAGGGTTCTGCTCTAAAAGAGGCTTGAACGGATACTGGATTACAGCATTTGGAATAAGGATGTCCGGCATTCCGAAATCTGCTTCCAGGATATTTTTCATTTCACATATGCTTTCGCATTTGGTAACATCCGCTTTTACGGCTATGGCATTTCTGCCCATATTTTTTATTTCATCTACGACCCGGGCTGCCATATCTGCATTGGAGTTATAATGTACCGCCACATCTGCGCCGCATTCGGCAAGAAGAAGGGAGATGGTTCTGCCCAGACCGCCGCTTCCTCCCGTAACAAGAGCTTTTTTGTTCTTAAGACTAATTTCCATAAGAAATCCCCTTCCGGTGTTTTAGTTAATAAAATTTTACCATATTTGATTTATAAAAGAAATAATTATCTGATGGCATCC
Source organism: Butyrivibrio sp. (assembly GCA_051880035.1). Taxonomy (GTDB): domain Bacteria; phylum Bacillota; class Clostridia; order Lachnospirales; family Lachnospiraceae; genus Eshraghiella. The sequence continues at coordinate 6,282 of JBJENE010000003.1, read as the reverse complement.
ATGAACTCTTCAGGCTTCCAGTTTTTGGCAGTTAGGACAATGGCTCTGTCTTTAACTATTTCCTTTATGATACGCATTTCCAGGTCACGGCGATGTCTGAAATGGGCAATCATATCTTCAAAAGAATTATAGCCATGTTCTTGGCCGTATGGAGAATGAATCAGATATTCGAGCATTGCAGGATACCATAATTCGTTCCCCAAATCGTCGGAACGCTCTTTTTTAATAATTCTAATATTTTCTTCCAGGCTGTCACTGTACAGATACAGCAGCAGAAATTGATTTATATCAATGGCGTCATACAGCTCGGTGTAAAACTTCATGATTTCATTGTCGCTTAATTGATGGAAGAGTATTAAATCTTCTATGATATTCTGGAAAAAAGAACATTCAAAAAGACAGCCTGTTTCAGAAAAATTTTTATACCTGGTAAAAACAATTTCTTTCAGTTCGCTGAAAGATTTTCTGCCGTTGTATACTTCATATTGTTCCATATCTTTATGGAATCCCGGAATATCCGTAATGATTTTTGTATAGGAAATGATGAAATGATTATTTTCCCGGACGGTATTTTTATTTATTTCATCACGAAGCGGTGCATATTTATTCAGCACCTTCTCATATTCGTCTTTGGACATCCAGGTACACCATGCCAGGTCAACCGGCGAAAAATCACCTTCTCTGATTACCTGCATTTCGGGATAAGTTGTTACAATGGTATTAAGCAATGTGGATTTACCCATTCCCTGTATGCCTTCAACAAAAACATTTTTCATGTGCGTATCTCCAATCTGTGTCATACTCCGGTTATTTTAATAAAGCAAATCAGGAATGTCAATAAATGTGCGGGTTAATCCAATATTGTTCCGTCTGTTGAAATTGTCACAACTCTCCACGGGATAAATTTCCGGCTTGATTGTAATGCCTGTTTAACTGCGTTCTCGATTCCTTTGCAGCATGGAACTTCCATACGGACCACGGTTACGCTTTTAATGTTATTGTCTGAGATTATCCGGGTAAGTTTTTCGGTATAATCCACCCCATCCAGTTTTGGGCATCCGATTAGTCTTACATGATTCTGAATAAATTCTTTGTAAAAATCTGCGTATGCATATGCCGTACAGTCGGCGGCTACCAGGATGTGGGCATTGTCAAAATACGGAGCCTGAACAGGCACGAGCTTTATCTGGACCGGCCATTGGAACGGATTGGCTGTCGGTTGCGGGCAGTTACAAGGGAAATCGGAAACTGCCTTCTGCTTTGATTTTATAACGGCAGCTTCATCATATGCCGGAGCTTCTCTTTCTTCAAAATAGATAGCGTTTGTAGGACATGCGGGCAGACAATCTCCAAGTCCGTCACAATAATTTTCGCGCATGAGTCTGGCCTTTCCGTTTATTATGTCAATTGCACCTTCGTGACAGGCTGTGGCACAGGCTCCGCACCCATTGCATTTATCTTCGTCGATTTTAATTATTTTTCGTATCATAAAAATTCTCCTTTTATTTTTAAAATTGTAAGTCTATAATTGCTTTAACATTACATCGTGAGTATAATAAAATAATTAAAACAAATCTGTTGTTTTTACAACGAATGGGGTTATTTATGGAAGAATATATTGGAAAATTAAAATGTACACAACTTTTTGCAGGTGTGGGAGATAGTGAAATTTCTTTAATGTTAAAATGCCTGCAGGCGAAAGTAATTACCTACCCAAAAGGAGAATATGTTTACAGGCAGGGAGAACATATTGACAAAATTTCCATATTGGCAGAGGGAGAACTTCTTATTCAGAGAGACGATTTTTGGGGTAACAGGAGTATTGTCAATGTGATTGGCGAGGGTGAGATGTTTGGAGAGGCCTATGTTGCTCCGGAAAGCGGGGCAATACTGAATGATGTTGTTGCCAAAGAAGACAGTGCGGTGGTTTTTCTGGACATCAGGAGAATTCTGACGGTCTGTTCTTCGGCCTGCAGATTTCATACAATTGTAATTCAGAATCTCTTTTTTGCTATTTCGGAAAAGAACAGAAAACTTGTCCAGAAAATAAGCCATATGTCAAAGCGTTCAACCAGGGCTAAGCTGATATCATATTTATCCGATGAGGCGAAGCGGCAAAACAGCAGTAGTTTTGCAATTCCGTTTAACCGCCAGCAGCTGGCGGATTTTCTGGCCGTGGACCGCAGTGCCATGTCAAATGAACTATGCAAAATGCGTGATGAAGGTTTTTTGCGGTTTGAGAAAAATAACTTTACTTTGTTGTAATTATAAAATGAAAAGGAGAATTAATTTATGGAAATAAGGCATTCCACGGAAGCGGATTTTGACCGTATGATGGAAATATACGAATATGCAAGAAATTTTATGGCTGCAAACGGTAATCCGAACCAATGGGGGCCGACACACTGGCCGCCGGAGCAGTTAATTCATAATGATATTTCTTGTGGAAAAAGTTATGTCTGCGTTCATGAAAAAAATGTGGTCGGAACATTTTTCTTTGAGGCAGGAGAAGATATTGAACCTACATACCGGCATATCGAAGACGGAAAATGGCTGGATGGCAGTCCTTACGGTGTAGTCCACCGCCTTGCCGGAGACGGTTCGGTGAAGGGAATCGGAGAATTCTGCTTAGAATGGGCATACAGACAGTGCGGACATCTTCGTGTTGACACACACGGAGATAATATTGTCTTACAAAATCTGCTTGGGAAAATAGGATTTATACACTGCGGGACAATTTATGTGGAAGAAGATAATTATCCGAGGCTGGCATACGAAAAAATTTAGTTTACATAATATTGAAAAGAGGGAGGAATATCTAAATGGACAGATATTCTAGGATTAAAAATAACCTGCTTTTTGCAGCCCAAGAAGACGAGGATATTAAGGCTGTTGTAATAATAGGTTCTTCAACGAGGAAAAATGTTGTGGCAGATGAATATTCCGATATTGATATTGTTATTGCAACAGACAATACGGATAAATGGCTGAACGGCGATTATCCCGATAAACTGGGCGATGTAAAAATATCCTTTGTTGAGCCGACACTCGGAGGCGGCCGGGAAAGAAGAATGTTGTATGACGGGTCCCTTGATGTGGATCTGATTGTTTTTAGCCCGACTCAGTTTGAATCCGTAATTAAAGACGGAACGGCAAATGTTGTAATGAATCGAGGATATTCGGTTATGTATGATTCCATGGGATGCACTAAACTGCTGGAAAAGCATGTGTCACCGGTAACGGCATATGAGAAAATGTCCCGACAGGAATTTACCAATATGGTGAACGACTTCTTTTTTCACACAGTATGGGCATCAAAGAAGATACTAAGAGGAGAGTTGTGGACGGCAAAAATGTGTATAGACGCCTATCTTAAAGGCTATCTTCTTAAGATTATTGAAATATATTCCGTTTCAAAATATGATGCGGATGTATGGCATGACGGAAGATTTCTTGACAGGTGGGCAGAGGAAGAAATAAAAGAGAACCTGAAAAAATGTTTTGCACATTATGACAAAGAAGATTTAATAGCTGCATTGATATCTACAAAAGAACTTTTTGGCAGACTTGCCTGTGAAACGGCAGAAATGAACGGATATGAATATCCGAAAGAGGCGGAGAGTTATGCCGGCTCGTTGCTTACGGAATATTTTCAATAAAAAATGGGTGTGCTAAAAAGATGAAATTATGTAAATCAGGAGGTAAATATAATGGAATTATCAGAGGTAATAAAAACCCGGCACAGTGTACGCAGGTATACGGATAGAAAGATTGAGCCGGACATCTTAAATGAATTGCAAAGTGAAATTGATGCATGTAACAAGGAAGGAAATCTGCACATTCAGCTCGTAAAGGACGAACCAAAAGCTTTTAACGGCCTTATGGCACATTACGGAAAATTCAGCGGAGTTACCAACTATATTGCCCTTGTTGGAAATAAGGACAAAGACCTTGATGAGAAATGCGGATATTACGGAGAACGACTTGTGTTAAAAGCACAGCAGCTGGGACTGAACACTTGTTGGGTTGCGCTGACATACAAAAAAGTTCCCGGAGCCTTTAAAGTGGACAAGGGCGAGAAAGTAACGGTTGTGATTTCTTTGGGATATGGCGAAACACAGGGAGTGCCTCATAAAAGTAAAACCCCGGAACAAATCAGCAATATAGATGCCGACTCTCCTGAGTGGATGATTGCGGGAGTGGAGGCCGCACTGTTGGCACCAACCGCCTTGAACAAACAGAAATTCATGTTGATCCGTGACGGCAAAACGGTAACCGCAAAAGCAGGCAAAGGATCTTATACAAAGGTTGATTTAGGAATTGTAAAATACAACTTTGAGGTTGGAGCCGGAAAAGAAAACTTTACATGGGGATAAAAGATTGAAGTTTAGTTACGAGGTACAAAAAAATGATTATTTTAATCACAGGAGCTTCGCATACCGGGAAGACATATCTGGCACAAAAACTGCTTGAAAAATATAAGTTCCCATATTTATCAATAGACCATTTGAAAATGGGATTGATTCGAAGTGGGAATACTTTACTTACGCCTTTGAGCGATGACAATGATTTGACTGAATATCTGTGGCCGATTGTATGTGAGATAATAAAAACAGCAGTTGAAAACCGGCAGAATCTCATCATTGAAGGCTGTTATATTCCGATTGACTGGAAAAAATTTTTTGAAGAGGAATATTTGGATAATATAAAATATTTTTGTCTGGTTATGAGTGAAAACTATATTAATAATAATTTTGATAGCATTAAAAAGTATGCAAATGTCATTGAAAACAGATCGGATGACGATTATTGTGCCATTGAAAATGTAATCAGTGATAATGCACGCATTTTGGAGTTGTGTCAAAAACATAATACGGATTATATTTTGATTGATGATGAGTATAAAATTGATCTTGATTTGTAAATCCATGCTATAAGCCATGCCGCTCGTAAATTATGAGTTCTGCCCGCTTCTTTAGGTCACTTATGAATTTTATACAAGGGTTGATTTAGAAATAAATTTTTTGTACGAAAAAAGACAGAATTTATATGGATTTGGTGTTGTCTTTGAAAAATATCGTAATGTGATTGTCCCCCAATTCAGCTGCATATATTAACCCAAATTTGCTCTTTTGAGAATAAATCCCCCCTAAAAGAGGGTGAAAATATTCTCAAAAGGGTGGTATATTAGTACTATCGAAAGGGAAATATATATTATTTTAGGAGGAACGGTTATGTTTAAGAAATTATTAAAACTTTCAAAAAAAGCAAGTTCAATTGCTCTCGCTGCATTAATGGTAGCATTCGGAGTAATTGCAGGAACCGGAATTTTCGGTAGCAAGGTAATGGCAGTTGATAAGAAGTCTACTGCAGATTATGTAAAAGAGATTCTTGGAGATGCATTTTATTATGGTGTTGTTTCTGAGACATTCTATGCAAGCAACCATCTTGAGACCAACATGGCAACCAATGAATTAATTTCTAACGGAGTACAGTACTTCGGATGCTCTGAAGGAAGAACAAATGAAGGCGGCGTTTCATACATTAATAAGTTTACAAGCGGAAAGCTTTCAATAACATCAACAAATTCATACATCGGTTCAGTAGTATTCGGAACAGAATATGAAGTTGATGATTACAATATCACCACCGAGGACGGCGGAGTTTTCAATTATGCAAATTACAAGAGCCTGAAACATTATCTCGATCCTGAATATATGGATGTAACAGCAACAATCGAAACAGTTTCAGCAAATCTTGAGAAATATACAACAGCCACAGAAGGAATCACAATTGATTTTTCTGATTACAACAACGGTAAAATTGATATCACAGGATGTGATTCAAAGTTAGTAGTATTAAATGTATCATACAGCAAATTAAAATCTGTAGCTAACTTTAAAGTAGTTAAGAACGAAGATCAGTTAATTCTTATGAATATCAGCTGTCCTGATTCAGAGGAACTTTCACTTGAGAAATATGGTGAGAACTATGATTCAGATGCAGTTTCCAACACACTTATCTGGAACTTCGGTGATTATGAAGGAAAGATAACATTAACAAATATGCCTGGTATCTTCGTAGCACCTAATGCAGAAGTAGTTCTTGGCGGAACATGTGCAGGAAGAGTTATCGCAGACAGCTTTAACAATCCAAACGGAGAATGGCATTTCTACTCTCAGTTCCTTGAGAATGAGACAACAACAGAAGAGACTACAACAGTAGAAGAGACAACAACACCTGAGGAGACAACAACACCTGAGGAAACAACAACACCTGAGG
>JBJENE010000002.1:0-4165 GCA_051880035.1 Butyrivibrio sp. | reverse complement strand
CGTCTATTTTGTTCCATTTAACTACGGTTCCTGTTGCGGATGCCGTTACACTTGAGATTGTAGGTGCGGTAACAAAATAGATTTCCTTCTCATCACTGTTTTCTGCCTCATAGGTTTTTTCACCTTCTATGGCAATTGCCTTTACATAATATGTGTATTTGGTTCCATTAGTTTTGGTATCGGAATCGGTATAAGTCAGACCGGAAACAGTTGCAATTTTGGAATATGTTCCACCGTCTTCTTTTCTGTATACTTCATAAGCCGTAGCTCCTTCCGACTCATTCCATTTAATTGTTATTCCGTTAGAAATATTAGTCAGGTATGTAATTGCGGTTTTCGGAATTGTTAACGGAATTTCTATACTTTTAGAATTACTTACCTTGGATATCTCACCTGCAACAGCCATAACGCAATACTCAATCGTATCATGAACCCTTACTTCTTCCGAAAATGTATTTACTTTAGTTGACCCTGTCCTGGTCCAAATGTCTCTTCCGGCCGGGCGACTGTATATGTCATAATATTCAGCACCCGGAACCGAATTCCATGAAAGACTTACAACATGATTATCATCTATCTGAATATTGTTTAGCACAATATCCTGCAAGTCTATCGGAAGAACAAGTACTTTCTTACCGGTTACCCCAAATGCAGGATTACCGGTAAGAGTAATCGTAGCATCTCCCACAGAATTATTATTCTCATATTCAAGTGTATAATTTTCGGAACCTACCTGTTTGCCGCCGGAATACAATTTAATACAAGGAATTACGCTATATCCGTTATATGTCAGACTGTGTTTATCTACCGATACTTCACAATCTGAAATATCTTTGTTGCAGTCAATAATTGCCGTTTCCTTTGAAATTTCTTCAAGTCCTTTTGCATCACTGTAATATTTGTCACAGTGTCTGCAATAATAGCAGTCTATATTTCCTGCTCTGAAAAATGTCGGCTCTTTGGCAACAATATGCTTTATAACATGTTCTTTGCTTGATGCCACACTTACATATTTACTGTATATCGAATACCGGCTGCTTACAGTTACCGTTACATCCGTATTTTCACAGGAAAGCCCGGTATTATTAATATACAGCCTTATTCTGAAGGAAGCATTTTCACCTATATCCGCAATGCTGAAGGATTTTGTTTTTTCCAATGTTCCATTTACCGTAACCGATACGGTTCCTGTAGAATAAGTGTTATCGGCATTAAGTACACGATATTCGTAAATTACCTTTTTTACATCTGAGTCGTCCACATTAGCGTCCCATGTTACATTGTAAAACTCATCATCCTTTGTAACACCAATAATCCTCGGTTCTGCATTAGCACTTGTACTTACCGAAATAATGTCACTGAATTCTCCGATATAAAGACTTGTATCATAATTCTCACTGTCATCCGGATAATCGCGTACTTTTCGCATAAGTGCATATCTTATCAGTACATCTTCGCCAAACTCTAATTTATGGCCAAAATCATAATTTCCGTAAGAATCTGAACAGACAACATTGATTACGCTCTTACTATATGCCGGTTTCCATGTGATTCCTCCGTCCACAGACTCCTCTACATATACATTATAGTATGTATTTGCATTTTCTGAACCCACATTTCCGTAAATACGGATATATGGTTGGGTTGGATCATCGGTCAGTTCCGATGTTTTAACTTTTTTCAGGTTCGGTGCAGGCAATGTGTCATCACTATTTAATACTCCATAAGAGTTTACATGGTTGTCGTAGCCTTCCTTATCAAGATATGACTGGCTTGATTCAACCGTACATTCATTAAAGTATCTTACCTGATAATATTTTCTCTGTCCAACGGTTATATCAGTGTCTAAATATTCCAAGGCCTCTCTTCCCTGATCATATGTGGCAACAAGTTTATATTCGCCGTCTCTTGAGTCTGATGTATATAAGCTGCAATATCCTCTTCCGTACCAGGTTACAAGTGTACTTGTTGCAGATATATCCTCAAAGAATATACGGGAATAAGTTGTCGGTGCCCACATACTTTTATTTACTTCGCTAAAATCACTACATAAATAATCAGCAGAATTGCTGCATGCTCTTACTTTATAGTACACATCATCACTATATCCGTAATACAACTGGCCAACCTCCGTACTCTCTCTTCTGCTGTACTTTCTGTCGGTTGTTGTAGTAAGATACTGATATTCTCCGTCTATCTCTGTGGAACAGTATATTTCGTAATAATCGGCATTCTCAATAGGCATCCAATATATAAAACTGTATCCTGTATTATTGTTGGCTATTACAGGTGTTTCAAGTTTTTGTGCATTGGCACTTCCCACACAGGTAATTGTAACAGAATCTTTTAACCCGTTAGAGGTGTAATATGTGATATCAGCAGTTCCGTCATTAATTGAAGTTACCAGTCCTGTCTGGTCAACGGTTGCAGTTCTTGTATCTGATGAACTCCAATATCCTACCGTATCGGCATCTCCGGAATGTGATAACTGCAAAGTGCCTCCTTTGGTAACTGTGGTTTCCGGTGCAACTATATTAATACTGTCAACACCTGTTGTAGTTGTCTCTGCTGCTTTTTTTACGCATTCATATGCATTTACCATTCCGTATCCGCTGTAATAATCGTATCCCTCATCATATAAATCTGTGGCAGTACCGAAAATTATCTGTCTTACATCTTCGCATGTAAGGGAAGGGTTAACCGATATCATCATTGCCGCTATGGCAGATACAATAGGTGCAGCCATGGATGATCCGGACATATTGGCATACATTCCGTCTGCCGTTGTACTCATAATATCTGTACCCGGAGCACATACTTTATTAATAGCGGAGTCCGCACCTCCGTAATTTGAATAAGATGCTTTAAGTCCGTCTTCATTGGTCGCAATAACACTGACTGCGTGTTCCGCGTCAGACGGGAATACAACTTTATTGGAGTTGCTGTTTCCTGCAGCCGCAACCACAAGAGCACCTTTTTTGTATGCATTTTCAACAGCATCCTGATATAAAATATCTGTAGCCGAAGTTCCTTTAGTTCCGCCAAGACTCATATTAATTACTCTGGCACCGCTCTCGGAAGCATAATCAACCGCTTTAATAAGTACACTTGTATAAAAATCTCCGTAAATATCGGCATCTATCATTATTGCCTTTACATGCTCACTTCCTGAAGCAACGCCGGCAATTCCTATGTCATTGGCTGTAGCACCTATGATACCGGCCACATGGGTACCATGATTATTGCTTTCCTCTGATTCAATAGGTCTTATTTCTATATCCGCACCGCCATCAACAAGAACAGATTTCTCATAATCAATAAAGTCTATATCTTCATGATTAAAATATATACCGGAATCTATTATTGCAACCAGTACATCACTGCATTCAACGGTATCCATATATTCCCAGGCTTCTGTGGCTTTAACCATGTCAAGATAATACTGCTCTGCCAGATACTCATCTTGTAATTCATATGCCGCTTCTTCATAAATGTAATCAGGCTGGGCATATAAAACTCCCGGAAAGTATGTGACTGTCTCAATTGCAGTTCTGACATCCATATCATCCGGTAAGCAGACCACAGCCACCGTACCATCCTCCATCTGCACATCAGAGCTTATCCAAAAATCATTCTCAAGCATCCGCTCTTCTAACAAAGCCTTATCTGTATCATCCGAATACTTAATCAGTATCCGTCCCTCCACATATTCGGCATCATAATCCACTTCAGTATCGTATACATCTTCCGTCACAACATCTGTTGTCTCTGAAGTCATGGCTAATGCCGGTGTGTTTAACAACGGAAGAACCATGGCTAAGCACAATACAAAAGCAAAAAACCTTTTCATTTTCTTCATACCCGTTTCTCTCCTTTTATAAAATTATCCGGTCTTTATATTCCCTCTCCAAAGACTGTCAAAATATAGTATCCATATGTCTGAAAATATACATTCATTATATCATTTATTGCACTCTCGTGCAATATTTGCTCACGAATAATAAGGGCAGAGCCGGGAATTTATTGCGTCGGGAAAATCAAAAGTGCGAAGCACGGCAGGCACGAAGTGGCTGGATTTTGGAGGTGAATCAGACAGAGAAACAAGAATTTAAATAGCTGACAGAAAGATGTTTGATGCAAAAGCGTTCTTTCTGTCAGCTATTTT
>JBJENE010000001.1:0-80099 GCA_051880035.1 Butyrivibrio sp. | reverse complement strand
CCGCGACCTTCTCCTTGGCAAGGAGACGCTCCACCACTGAGCCACTCGCGCATAATGCGTCGCATTTTCGACGCAATTGAAAATATACTATATTGACAAAGTTTTGTCAATATCTTTTTCACAGATTTTTAGATTTGCTTAAATTTATCGATAATCACATTATAAAGTTTCTGAACAGCCGGAACCGAGCGGGATGGGTCCGAACAGGCGATACCGATTACTCTGTAATATTCCGGTTCAACAGGATACACATCCACATCCACATCAAAACTGTCTATAAGCATTTTAGGCAGAATACAAACGCCAAATCCGGCACTTACCATTGTAAGAATGGACAGGTCATCTACCACATGGCACTGTGATTTTGCCGAAAGCCCATATTCGTCAAAAAGCTTCTGGCTGTCAGCATCACAATTTTCCATAGGCTGAACAAAATTACAGTCTGCCAGCTCCTGAATAGTGATATAATCAGGATTGCTTGTTACAAAGCCTTTGGGAACAACCACCATAAGTCTGTCATTGTAAAGAGGTTCGATTGGGATTTTGCCCGCACTGGATACCGACAAAAATCCTATGTCAATATCTCCCTTTTCCAGCCAGCCTGTAATGTCATCATATGTTCCCTGAAAAAGTTCTATGTCAATTCCCGGATACTGCTCATGAAAATCACGGACAAGTTGCGGAATCCAGCTGGTACATACACTGTTAAAACAGCCGAGGCGGACGAGACCCCTTTGAAAGCCCTTAAGTTCGCCGATTGCCTGATTAAGCGAATCTTCACCTGCAAGAAGATGGCGTATGTAAGGAAGCAGAAGCTCTGCGTTACTGGTCAGGGAAATTCTGTTTTTGTTACGGATAAAAAGAGGAAATCCCAGTTCATCTTCCATATTACTGATGCAGTGACTTACCGCAGAAGGTGTAAGATTAAGTAATTCAGCTGCCTTTCTGAAATTCATCTGTTCTACTGTGGTTATAAAAACCTTATAAGAAAATAGTGTCATAGAACCTCCATGCGTTGAAACTTTTTCAACAGTACAATGAAAATAATGAGATTTACTAAACAATATTCATATTATAAAATATAATCATGAAACGACTTAATGCGGTTACGCAATGCATTTGGTCATATTATAGTTTCTATCTCCTGACAAGAGGATTCAGCTGCATGAATCCTCTTTTTAGTTTACCATAAATTTCCGGATTAATCAATTCTCCGGGTAATGAATGAATTCATTTTATACCTCTTCATATGAATCAACTATTTCCATAATACGCTCCGCTTTGGACGGATGCTTTTTAACATATGTCATGACATTATTTTTCGCTTCTTCGACACGGGACATATTATAGTCAATCTGCTCTCTTAGCTTCTGGCGTTTCAAATTCAGGGACCGGCGTACCTCATCCATTTCTTTCGGGTCAATAAGTGCGGTAATCTGGGCACTCCATACACTGTCATCATAAAGTCTGAGGCTTAATAACATATCGTTAAAATCTGCAAGTGCCTCGTCCAGTTCCAGAGTGGAATTATGATACTGCTCAATCTTTTTACGCTCATTAAGAAATACTTCATACTGTCTGCTTAATTCATAGGAGTTTTTTACATCGAATTTGGCAAGCTGGTAATCAAGGCTGTTGGAAATATTAACATATTTGATCCTTACCTTGTTTAGAAGTCTTATTGCACGGGCAAGTTTCTTTTCTGATAACTTAAGCCTGTATATGTTATTTCTTTGCAAAAAGAAAATTAAAAGCACAAAAAGAGCTACAAGAAGCAGAACCACCATAAACAGGACAAGTCCGTTACTGCTTCCCAGCTGACCGGAGATAATAAAAATAATGAATACTGCCAACACCGCAAGAAGTGAGATAATTGAAATATTTCTTATGTTGGTGCGCCTCAGTCCGCAATTGGCAATATCTTCTTTAAGTGAAGTTTTTTCCGCCTCAAGGACACGCATGTCATGCTTAACCACATTGTAATATTTCTCATCATTCTGCAAATCTACAAGAGCTTTCGGAAATTCATCCTCGTACCTTTCAAACATGGCATTCTGTTTATCGCTTAAAAGGGACTGTTCCTTACTCATCTTTTTTCTCTTATTAAGGAGTCTCACTATCTCTTTGGCATTACGGCGCAACTCATCCCTTTGTTTATCAGGTAAGGTTTCGATTATCTGTATATCGTTAAGATATGAGTTGACCGAACGATACTCATTTTTGAGCTCATTTATGTATTTGGAAGCTTCTGTCATAAGCTCGCACTGGGCGCGGATATACTGCATATCCTCAATATCACGGAATTCTTTATCATTCTTTAAATTCTCTGCCCGCTTGCCGAATTCATCTTCAAAATCCAGTTCCAAATCCATGAAAATGGAATCTTCGTCTTCAATTTGTTTTTTTCTTTTTTTGTTGAAAAACCACATATCAATTCCTCAAAAGCTATTTAATGTAATTACGGTATTCTGCCTTCCATCTTCCAATCAGATTATCCAAAGCATCATAGTATTCTTTAATCTGACCTTCGCTTTTCAATTCAAACGCCTTTTTAACCGGCTCATATTCGCAGCTGTATACGGCGTGGTCCATAATTGTTTCTATTTCCCGCCCTGTTACATACATCATTTCGTCATCGCAGCCTTTGTCCTCCCCTCCCCTGTAGAGATAAGCTGCTGCCATGGCCGCTTTCTGGGATTCATCATCCCGGTTAAGCTCATAAGCCGTCTTAAAACATATTTCCGCATCGTAGAAGGAAAACATTCTTGCATATGCCACACCCATGTTATGCCATACGCTTCCGTAAAAAATATCGTTAAGGGTATTATCCCTTTTGCTGTAAACAATAAGTTCATAATTGCGTATTGCGCTACTGTATCTTTTATTATTCAGGAAATTATCTGCCCTTGCTTTAAGTCTTTCCGATGCATTCTGGGTATCAAGCTGTTCAATTACAGTTTTGAGTGCAGCAATTTCATTTTCGGAATAATAATCCACATATCTTAAAACAGTAATTACAAGTTCTGAAAGTCCCGCATTCTGTTCTGTCAGAAACGAAAGCTGCTCTGCCAGCTCTTTTTCTTCCAGTTCCCTGTCAATATAGCTTATAAGTTCAGGGCTTATTAAATCCGTTCCGATAAGGTAAATGTTATTGTAAATATAATAACATAATTCCTCCAGCGAATAGATATTTATAGCCATATTGCTGATATAATACGGCTTGTCCGCATATTTGGTTCTGCACAAAATAAATCCTGCCATAAACTCACTCCGTAAAACAAATATATGCCTTTAAAATCTTCTACAGCAAAAGTTCTTCATTCATAACTATGCCGCTGCTCAAAAAGAACTCCCCGAATCCCTTGTCTTTAACCATCATATGGCATCTTGAATCGCTGGTAAAAGAAAATGATACTGTTATTCTTGTAGCTTTTCCCGGTCTTTTTGGGAAATCACCAAGCGGTACTCTTACAAGCTGTTTTTCTCTTGTCCCAAGAGGAGAAAGGAAAATTTCCAGCTCGTCCATATCATCCACAATAAAATCAAATGAGCAGTCTGCCTCAAACCAGTTAATTCCCGGCCTTACCATACGCAGGATTTTATCCCTGCCCCGGTCTGAAATTTTCATTTCTATACCGGTAGTGATTCTCTCAGGACACGCAAGCAGAAAATCCTTAAAAGCTGTACCGCACACTGCCTCAAATGCCTGATAACAGGCACCTTTGCAATACAAATTCTGTCCCGCAAACACTTTTCTTCTGTTACATATATAATTAACGAAACCGGTTAATTCGGAAAGAGTTCCGATGAGTCCTTCTCCTGTAATATATACAGAGGAAATAACTGTTTTATCGAACATCTGCTGTGAAAGAGCTGTCAATTTGTCATCCAGATGCATACAGGTTTCCCGGCTGTCAGCCTTTACATACGGCACCTCTTTACTTAAGTCATCCTCATGGACCATGACTATCCTTGTTCCCCTTTCGACAGTCATATATATCCTTCTTGTAATAAGTCCTTTTTTACTGTAATCAAAAAGAAAAACATCGTTTTTCCATAATTCCGGTTTCTGACTCAGGGCGTAATAGATGTAGCTTTCATTACGGCTTGATACTATGAATCTGCTTCTGTCAATTCCAAGATTCTCCATTGCCCTTGCTATAACATTAAGAAGTGAAATGTGGAAATTTTCCACCGTAACACAGACCATGTCTATCTCATCGGCTCTTCCTTCCATTCTGGCCGACATCATAAGATAGTCAAGATATTTTTCCATAAGTTCCAATGGCATTACCGTACAGTCATCAACTTTAATCGGGTTTTTATCCATTGCTTTCTGCAAAAGACCCGAAACCATCTCGCTTTCCCCAAGCTTGGCGCTTTCTAAAGCCTCATCTCCGACATACCATTTATCTGCTCCCAAAGCCTTGCCGACAACGGTGGGAACAAGAAATTCCGTCTCGGAGCCTTCAAATTTAACCGATACGGGTTCTCTGTCATTGTAATTGTAATAGCTTACCTGTGAGTATTCGTCTCCAAGATCAATTCCCACACAAAAATATACGGTGTTACCGGCCATAATTCTTCCTTTCGTATCCCATTAAAAAGGCTTAAAAATCTCATTAGTCAAATTTTCCGTTACGGCGTATGTATGCACAAGTTTCCTAACGGTTTCCGCATCATGCATTGTTCTTCCGGCAATTACATCATTAAGGGCCTCATACCGGCTCTCTGATTTATCCGGTCTGATTTTGTTATTTTCTATGATACATTTTTCGGTACATACTTCCTTGCCGTCCACTTCTTTTGAGATATAGTATTGAAGTTTTTCACCGTAAAACAGTACAAACTGCTTTACAAATATTCCCTCATAAGTATTTTTCATATCCTCCGATACATACTGCTTATGATGATTCTGATCCTCCACAACATAATGTATAATTACTCTTTGGTCAGGATGTGATCGGTATTCCACCATAGTCTTGTCAACAACGGTAAACGGCATCTTTACAATTCCGACAAAGTGGTTGAAGAAAGGAAATACATACTCTTTACGCACCAGTTCCTCAAGAATCTTCTCTGCCAGAACTTTTCTGAATTCCGTAAGGGATTCCATACAGGTATAATGATGCAGAAGAGCCATCCTGCATACCAGGGCAAGAGGTTTTTCGTTCTCCAAAGTTGCCTCTATCATATCGAAAATATTTTCCGAAACAGTCCTTTGTTTTACAAAATACATATATGAATGGTATGCCAGATATGCCTCCACAAGTCTCTCATTAGGGCCTTTTGCATAGTAGCTTTCAAAAATATCCTCATTCTCATCCTTCATGTGAACGAAAAGCATCTGTGCGATAATCCGTTCTTCCAGTTCGTATGTATCAAGACCTGCCCGTTTTGCGGCACTCCACACTTCAATCATGTCAAGAGTGGTTCCGTTATAGTACTTAATCATATAACCAAGCACATTTTCATCCGTCTGTTTTTCTTTGAAACAGTAAAAACAAAGTCGTATGAGCTCAGGTGAATCGTTATGTTCCCCGTCCCCTGCAAGTTTGGAGCAAAGTTTCAGAAGGCGTTTTGGAATAAGACCCATTCCCGAACTTTTTTTGATAAGTTCAAATGCAGTCTCATACTCTCCCTGAATTATATATATTTCTATAACTCTTGTAATATCTTTTTCTTCAAGTTTATCCAGATCCACATCCTTAATAAACTCTTCAAAACCTTCGGAATCATAGCTGTCATAATAATACTCGATAACGGATGAAATAAGAAGGTTCCTGTAATATCCGTTAACTTCCGGCATTTTGGACATGTCTGTAAGGTTTCCCACGGCGTTAAGCGTTTTGCGTCTGTATTTTATGTATTTCTCACACATTGAAAGCTTAATATGTATAAGCGAATCATCCTTTGACAGACAGGCATTTACTATTGCATCATCTTCAATAAGTCTTTCCACACTAAAAGGTATCCCTGCACAATATCTGTTTCCGGTTCCGCTTGTAATGAAAATTCCGGCATCCTCCGTGTACATTTTCACATATGCAACGGAATTAACCAAAGGATATTCCTTTTCACTGTTGCTTTCTTTCTGTCTTATTATCACACTTCTTGCAATCGGACTTGCGCATTGTATTTTATATGTGTGATATATTTCAGAAACCGCTGCCGCATTCTCCTCATTAATCATATCTGCGGTTACAATATTTCTGTACAGAAATGCAAGCTGGCTGTTAATGTGTCCTGCCATGAGCTGTTCCTTGACAAACTGCTCTATCTGAGGCAGATAACTTTTAAAAACCTGCGGGTAATTAGTCTTATTATACATGATATTCGCATACAGGTATGCTTTACGGTTATAATCAAGGTGATTGTTATAACCAAAATACAGCAGAAGCATCTTGGGCATCGGAGTCATATCCTCCAAATCCCTGGAAGCGATATCATATTCAAACAACTGCGTAATCTTTAATTCTTTCCTGATTCCTTCCTCGTAGTACGGAAGATATTTATTGCCTATCCGGTTATTGCGGATAAGTGTTTTACACAGGCATTCAAGAACAAGAGTGTCCTTCTTATCCTCATAAATAATCATAAGAAGCCTTAAAAAGCGCTCCGTTCCCACTCTTGTACCCATTACCATTTCAATAATAAGTTCAATAATCTTATCACTTAAAATTCCATGTGCGGCACCGAACAAAAGCACATTCATTTCGAATGAATTAATCACACGGAGAAGCATTGGATGCTCATTAAGTACATTGCATGCTTCAATATACATTGCGGGACTTGTACACCCTTTGTTAAACTGCTCTTTGATTCTTAAAAGCTTGAGACTTGCGTTATTTTCCAGTTCCTCATCCATAAAAAGCAGAGTCCACAGAATCCTCCAGTCCTTGCATTCATCATACTTGGCCTTCACAATGGCAGCGGATTTTTTGGAATATGCCCGGTCCTTATTGTAAAGCGTATTAATATATATAAAATAACAATATAAAGCCGCCTGGGACGGATCATTGATATCTATCTCCACCTTGGCATTTTCAATTATTTCTTTGGCTTTATCATCCTCGTTTTCAGTAATATAAATCTGTGCCAGAGCAAGTTTGTAGAAAACCGAAACATCTTCTCTGTCAAGAATTTTTTCTAAAAGGTCTTTGGTAATAATCACCCATCTGCTCACGGATGTTCTGTGGGTACGGAAATCTATATACTCCTTCATCAGCTGATAATCAATCTGTTTTAATTCATGTGGCGAAATGGCAGTATCATTCTCGATATCTTTTTTCACGGTTATCTCATATACGGTTTTCTTTCCGCATGTTGTAAAACATATCCGTCCGCAATTAATACCTGCGTGAAGTTTGTCATAATCTATTATGTACGAAAATTCATACCTGTTACCGGCAAACATCTCGCCGTAAAGTTCAGTACGCTCCGGACGGATAAACGGGGAATCCGTAGAAATATCAATACTTATATATCCCCAGCCGTCTCTTTCAACAATTACGGAATCCTTAAAACTTTCGTTAATATTATCATATCGGACACTGTTTCTCAGAAGGGAAATGTGCACCTGATTCTTCTTATGGGATGCCACAAGAAATTCTTCCATGTTATTATGAGAATCTGTTCCTTTGGAAATTCCTTTGTACAGACACTGAAGATTAATATCTTCTCCGAGAAGTATCTCCTTAAAGTCCGGTGTTTCAAAAAGCTTTACAGCCTCTTCTTCGTTATTCTGGGCAAGGGCCACAAACTGGGTTAGATTTCTTATTACACCTGCCGAGGTATCATAAGAGCCCGCCTCAACCTTAAAAGAATAAGGTATTGACAGTTCTCCGCCGTTACTGACAACATTAAAAACACCCTCAATGACTTCACCATTGAGAGCACCGTCACATCTGACTGAATATTCCAAAGCCACCTTGTCTTTGCAAAAAGACTTTACAGGCAAAACAACTTTGTCATTATCCGTATATATGATGCCCTTAATTTCCCTTCCCTGTTCTTCATACAGGCTTATTGTACCCTTATAACTGCGGTTCTTATCTGCCACAGAATAGACGGAACTTTCTTTGGCCCTTATTACAGGGGGATCATATTCAAAGACACCTCTTGCATATTTGTTAATCTGGTCTTTCATTTGTTGTCACCCGCCACGATTGCTGTTAAAAAAGATATCGACATAATTATACACAAACAGACATTTTTACGCAACAAAGTAAGGTATATTAATTAAATATATATCTATGTATATTTGTCAGGTTTATCCGCTGCTTCCCGTTTAATACGCTCCATATGGGCATCAATCTGCTTTTCATATCCCATTCCGGATGAATGGTAAAATACCTCATTGACAGCTCCGTCAGGAAGATACTGCTGTTCCACATAATGGTTAGGATAATTATGGGCATATTTATATCCCGTTCCCCTCCCGAGCTTGTCTGCAGAATTATAATGCGCATCCATAAGGTGTGCCGGTACTCTGTCAGTCCTGTGGTTCTTAACATATTCCATCGCATCGGTTATTCCGCACACTGCCGTATTGCTTTTCGGAGCTGTAGCCACATATGTACATGCCTGGGCAAGGATTATCTGTGACTCAGGCATTCCGATTCTCTCCACTGCAAGAAATGCAGAAACAGCCACCGTAAGCGCATTGGGATCTGCATTCCCCACATCTTCACTGGCACATATTACAATTCTTCTCGCAATGAATTTAGGGTCTTCACCGGCATATATCATTTTGGCAAGATAATACAATGCCGCATCAGGATCCGAACCTCTCATGCTCTTAATGAAAGCAGAAATGGTATCATAATGGTTATCCCCTGTTTTGTCATATTTAAGCACACGCTTCTGGATACATTCAGATGCCACATCCAAAGTGATGTGGATTTTACCGTCTTCACTTATCTCGGTTGACATAACCCCAAGTTCTACGGCATTCAGCGCAAGCCTTGCATCTCCGTTAGCCATGTCGGCAAGGAACATTGCAGCATCGTCATCTATTACCGCATTATAGCTTCCCATTCCTTTTTCAACATCATATACCGCTTTATGTATCAATTTAAGAATGTCCTCATTGGAAAGCGGCTTTAATTCAAACACAACCGAACGGGATATTAATGCCCCGTTTACTTCAAAATAAGGATTTTCCGTAGTAGCACCGATAAGGATAACCGTTCCGTCCTCTACAAAAGGAAGGAGGTAGTCCTGCTGCCCTTTATTAAATCTGTGAATCTCATCTACAAAAAGAATGGTTCTTCTGCCTGTGGACGCCAGCCTGTTTTTGGCAGCCTCCACAACCTCCTCCATGTCCTTCTTCCCTGCCACGGTGGCATTAATCTGGCAAAACTCCGCACTTGTAGTATTGGCAATAACCTTGGCGAGTGTGGTCTTACCGGTTCCCGGAGGTCCGTAAAAAATAATCGAGCTTAATTTATCGGCCTTAATTGCCCGGTAAAGTAACTTATCCCGCCCGATAATGTGCTCCTGTCCCACAACCTCTTCAAGTGTCGCAGGGCGCATTCTTGATGCCAGCGGAGATTCTTTTTCCATTGTATTTTCACGCATATAATCGAATATATCCATTTCAAAAGCTCCTTTATCTTTTGATTATATCACATCCCCGGAACTTTTGTCATTCAATTATTATCCCGTCAACGGTTACAAAAACATATCCCATTGAAAGCAGTCTGTCAACCACTTCCAGGGCAGCAGCTACGGAGCTGTCATATATATCATGAAACAAAATAATATCTCCGTCTTCAACATCATTCATAATTCTGTTAACCACGGTGGAAACCTGATATGTACACCAGTCCATAGGGTCAACATTCCAGAATACAGGAGTCATATCAACCTCATAAAGCATGCTTTCCTTCCACGAGCCGCATGGCGGGCGTATATATTTTACCGGTTCTCCCGTTATTTTCTCTATAAGAGAATTGGTTTTTTCGATTTCAAGGAGTGCCGCTTCTTTTGATAATTTTGTAAGCTCCACATGGCTGTATGTATGATTCCCTATTACATGTCCGTCTTCATACATTTGTTTTATTATATCTTCATTACCTTCTATATTTTCACCCACCACAAAAAAAGTAGCCTTCACGCCTCTTTCTCTAAGTCCCTCCAGCAATTCTTTAGTGTACCGGCTGTGAGGACCGTCATCAAATGTCAGTGCCACTGTTTTCTCATAACCATACACTTTTCCCGTCACTTGTGCTGTCTGCCTTGATTCTGTTGTGCCGTTTTGGTCTCTTTCTCCTGCAACAACCGTAATGAAACAAATTACCAGAACTGCCACAACTGCCGCAAATCTTTTTTCCCACATAAAAAATCCTGCATATACCACACTTAGTAATTTATATGCAGGATAAAATGCTATTTTTCATTTTTTCTTTCACGATATCTGATAATCTTAAGTATATCTTCTTCATCAAGACTTTCTACTTCATAATCATCATCACTGTCATCCGACAAAAGTTCTTTTACATTATCCGGTAGTTCTTCCGCCTTATCCGGCATATCCGGCGGGGTTTCGTCTTTGCCCTCGGATTTGTATGCTTTTGAAAGAATTGTCTTTGCAACAAACATAAGGACAAAAAGAGCCAGAAAAATATAGTGGACAGGTTCCTTTAACAATGTAATGTTAATTATAAAAACATAAGCAAAAGCATACATTGCCCCGTCCGTAACAGCATACATAATGTAATACTTTACCGACTTTTCCGTCATATCGTCAAATTTGCGGTTCACATACGGCTCCACAAAGTCAGACAGCACAACCGCTGCCAGAATCCACAATCCAAGCACCAGCTTAAAAAACATTTCCTGTGAATTTCCAAGGGCTGTCTGTACTATCGCAAACACAGCAGCAATAATCATCATAAAGAAAATTATTCCGTCAAAAACTTTTTCCCGGCTGCTTTTGTTCTCTTTCATAAGCGTATCCCCTTTAACATAATGGATTTTATCCGACAAAATAAATTTACACCATTCAGTGTAAAATATCAATGTATCTTTTTCTTGAAATTTGCCGGTTAAAATGTTACGCTCAAAAAAAATTACCGGAGGTTCCCATGTTACCGAAAGACCCTGTTATTCTTTTAAGTTATGTAAACACCAAACTTCGTGATGAATGCGAAAGCCTTGACTGCTTCTGTGAAAAATACGAAGCAGACAAGGCCGCACTGATAAACACTTTAGATTCTTTGGACTACCATTATAATTCCGGACTTAATCAGTTTGTCTGAAAGCCGTAAGGCCGTTACCGGTATCATCGATACAAATTGTATCCTTAGGTCCGACCGTGCCTTCAAGAATCAGTTTTGCACACAATGTCTCAACTGTTTTCTGAAGGTACCGCTTAAGCGGTCTTGCACCGTATACCGGATCATATCCGTTTCTGATTATGCAGTCCACGGCGCTGTCGGTAAGCTTTACCGTAAGCTCACGTTCCTCAAGCCGTTTGTTAAGGTTCTTAACCATAAGGGCTATTATGTTGCCGATATTATCCTTGGTAAGAGGTTTAAACATAATTATTTCATCAAGCCTGTTTAAAAATTCAGGTCGAAAGCTTCCTCTCAGTTCGCCCATTACCTTATCTTCACAGTCTTTTCTGATATTTCCGTTTTCGTCTATTCCTTCAAGAAGATACTGTGAACCGATATTGGAAGTAAGTATAATTATTGTGTTCTTAAAGTCCACTGTTCTTCCCTGGGAATCTGTTATCCTGCCGTCATCAAGAACCTGCAGGAGAACATTGAAAACATCCGGATGCGCTTTCTCTATTTCGTCAAACAATACAACAGAATACGGTTTTCTTCTTACTGCCTCGGTAAGCTGTCCGCCTTCCTCATATCCCACATATCCCGGAGGCGCTCCGATTAGTCTGGATACCGAATATTTCTCCATGTATTCACTCATATCGATACGCACAATATTATTTTCATCATCGAAAAGACTTTCCGCAAGGGTTTTGGCAAGCTCTGTTTTACCTACACCGGTAGGTCCTAAGAAAAGGAATGAACCGATAGGCTTTCCGGGATCTTTTATTCCGGCTCTTGACCTCATTATTGCTTCTGTTACCTTTGTGACACCTTCGTCCTGTCCTACAACCCTCTTATGGAGTTCTTCTGAAAGATGAAGTGTCTTATTCAGTTCACTTTCATTCAGCTTGGAAACAGGTATTCCCGTCCACCTTGAAATTATTTTACCGATTTCTTCATCTGTTACACATTCATGCACAAGGGAAAAATCCTTTTCGTTGACTTTTTTCTCTTCTGCTGCCAGTTCTTTCTCAAGGAGCGGCAGTTTGCCGTATTGAAGCTCGGCAGCTTTTTCCAGATTATACTCTCTTTGGGCAAGCTGAATCTGTTTATTGACTTCTTCAATTTCTTCACGAATCTGCCTCAGTTTATCCACTGATGCTTTTTCGTTATCCCAACGGGCTTTTCCCGCACTGAGTTCGTCTTTTAATTCTGCCAGTTCTGACTGAAGCTCGAGAAGTCTCTTTCTGCTCACATCATCAGTCTCTTTCTTAAGGGCAGCTTCTTCTATTTCCAACTGCATTACTTTCCTTGAAAGTTCATCAAGCTCCGCAGGCATTGAGTCAAGCTCTGTCTTAATAAGCGCACAGGCTTCATCCACAAGGTCTATTGCCTTATCCGGAAGGAATCTGTCGGAAATATATCTGTGTGACAACACTGCGGCAGCCACCAGAGCATTATCCGCAATCTTTACCCCGTGGAATACCTCGTATCTTTCTTTGAGTCCACGAAGAATTGAGATTGTGTCTTCAACTGACGGTTCATCCACCATTACCGGCTGGAAACGCCTCTCCAGAGCAGCATCCTTTTCAATATACTGTCTGTATTCATCAAGGGTTGTGGCACCGATACAATGCAGTTCACCTCTTGCCAGCATAGGTTTTAACATGTTGCCTGCATCCATGGCACCGTCACTTTTTCCGGCTCCTACAATAGTATGCAGCTCATCAATGAAAAGAATGATTTTACCTTCACTCTTACGCACTTCGTCAAGAACGGCTTTTAATCTTTCCTCAAATTCACCTCTGTACTTGGCACCTGCCACCATGGCACCCATATCAAGTGAGAAAATCGTCTTGTCCTTAAGTCCTTCCGGCACATCTCCGTGAACTATTCTTTGGGCAAGACCTTCTGCCACAGCCGTCTTACCTACACCCGGTTCACCGATAAGTACAGGATTATTCTTGGTTTTCCTTGACAAAATACGGATTACATTACGGATTTCACTATCCCTTCCGATAACCGGATCAAGCTTCTGCTCTTTCGCACGCTCCACAAGATCTGTGCCGTATTTTTTCAATGTGTCATATGTTGCCTCGGGATTATCGGATGTTACCTGCTTATTGCCTCTTACAGTGGAAAGAGCCTGTAAAAATTTCTCCCTGTCAATACCAAATTCCCTGAAGAGTTCTCCGATTTCCTTGTTCGGATACTTAATCATGGTAAGGAACAGATGCTCTACGGATACATACTGATCCCCCATATGCTTTGCTTCATCTTCAGCACACAGAAGGACCTTATTAAGTGCCTGGCTTATGTGGAGTTCCACATCTCCCGATACCTTAACCTGTTTATTTATTATATCCTCACAGCGTTTCATAAGCGCATCTACAGGAACATTCATCTTCTCAAGAAGGCCTTTAATAAGACTGTCCTCCAAATCAAGGAGTGAGTATAAAAGGTGTTCAAGGTCAATTTCCTGATTCCCGTATTCATATGCGAACTTCTGGCTTCTTTCTATTGCCTCCATTGAATTTCGTGTAAATTTCTGAATATTCATAATAAACCCTCCTTTGCTTTGTTCTATTTGTAATATAACACATATATTCATATTGTCAATTGTTATTTTTTAAATTTAGTGATAAAATTATTAAAAAGATTTTTACGGAGGATATATGTATATGAATATAATATCTATTGTGTCAATTATTATCTATATTATCTGCGCCGTATTGCTGGGTCTCGGTATTTTTTTTGGTATCAAAAAAAACCTTTTCTCAGAAATTATTTCAATTGCCTTTAATGCAGGCGCAGCTGTTTTGTCATTACTTCTGTCAGCTTTAATACTTTACCTGACTAATAATTTTGTTGTGGATATGCTCGTATCCTTTTTATCAGACCGGATTCCGGATACAGAAATCACAACTTTGCTGCAAACACAAGAATTAACCGATTTCATTGGTCATCTTTCAAAAGCCGCACTTTCAATAATATTTGTTCCTCTCTTATACATTATTATTCGTGCTCTTTTACAGATTCCTGCTAAAATTGTTGGCAAAAAAGAATGTAAGTTATCAAAGAAGATACCTGCTGCCACAATTGCAATCCAAATAGTATCGGTATTGATTACAATAACAATGGTTTTCGGTCCTGCATCTGCAATTATATCAGCAGTTGCAAAAAGCGAGGAGAACACCATAGACGGTGAAGGAACCGAAATTACCGGGACAATAAGTCCGCTTTCTTCCAATGTGATTCTTAATATTACCGGTAATACCGGCGGAAAGGCTATTATTAGTCTTTTATCAGATTATAAACAGAACGGTCAGAAAATACATATCAACCGGGAGATTACGGATATTCTCACACTGGTTTATACCATTCCGAAGATTTATCCTGTTTCAACTAACGACGCATCCAAAGAGCCGCTTCTTTATCAGTATACAAAGGATGCTTTTAATGATTCCGACGCACTTCCTCCTATTGCCGCTAACATCTTCTCTGATGCTTCCTCCAAATGGATTGACGGCAAAGCATATTTAGGCTTCAAATTTAAAGTGCCTTCCGGAAGACAGGAAGATTTTTACCAAAAAATGTATACCGTCATCGGTGAATCGGATGAAAATAACATTAACGATAATTTCAATACCGTAATAGATATGTTAGAGCTTATTTCCAAATCCGACGGTTTTAAATCAGCCGATAAGGATAAATTTATAACCGCATTTTCAGATGAAGATTTTACCACAGACTTTTTTTCCATTCTTTACGATAATGAAAATTTCAGAAGTCTGATTCCGGAAATTTCATATACCGCTTTGGCATCCGCTTTTGATCAGATTAATGTGTCTCTGCCTTCTGTGGAAGAAACCGGTGCTTCCTTTGATAATATGACAAAAGAAGATGCACTTAATGATGCCGTCCTGCTTTCCAACCTGGCAGATGTGGTATTGTCCATTAATGAAAAAGTCGGCTCAATGGATATTAAGGCTATGTCATGGGATGAGATAAAAGAGCTTTGCAGTGCCGTTACCGCTTTAAAAGACAGTTATTTTCTTCATACATATGTTAAGACCATTATCACCGGTATCATGAATGAAATTACAAATTCATTTTCATCTGACATAATAATCAATTCATTTAAAGCTACATTTTCGGAATATATTTCTGCCACTGAATAAAAATCAAATTTTTAATATAAAACAAATACAAAAAAGACAGTAAAAAACGGCCTTATTCAACCTTAACACAGTTGACTAAGGCCGAAGCTTTTTGTAAAATAATACTATATGCGTACATATCCTGTACTATTACTAATAAACGGAGGTTGCTATGAGACTTTCTGAGCAGAATAACTCAATTTTAATTGAATACGGTCCTGCCACTGTGATGGTCACTCCATGGGGAGAGAATTCCGTCCGTGTCAGAATGACTAAAGAAAATAAAATGGATGACAACGATTGGGCTCTGACCGAGACCCCGGTTGCTACTGACAGCCGTATCATTATAAAGGAAATCGATACAACAGAACCTTGGTGGCATACAGAAGAGGAAATCAAAAAACATTCCCAGACCGCCAAAGAGGCTACACTCATTAACGGCAAGATTACCGTCAAGGTTTCTTTTGAAGGATGGCTTTCATTCTATAATCAGAATGGCGAGCTGCTTCTTGAAGAATATTGGAGAAACCGTGACAGAATTGACCGTTACTGTGTTCCGTTGAGAGTTGAAGGAAGGGAATTAAAGCCAATCCCGGGTACCAACGACTACTCTCTCGCTGCACGATTTGAAGCATATGATGATGAGAAAATCTACGGCATGGGACAGTATCAGGATGCATCCCTTAACAAAAAGGGTTCCATCCTTGAGCTTTGCCACAGGAACAGCCAGGCCAGTGTACCTTTCTATATTTCCAGCAGAGGTTATGGTTTCCTCTGGAACAACCCTGCAGTAGGAACTGCCACATTCGGTAACAACCGTACCGAGTGGACCGCTAAGAGTACCAAGAAGCTTGATTATTTTATTACCGCCGGAGACACTCCTGCCGAAATCGAAGAAAATTATGCGAAAGCAACAGGATTCTCTCCTATGATGCCTGAATACGGATTAGGTTTCTGGCAGTGTAAACTCAGATACAGAACCCAGGAAGAACTTATGAATGTTGTACGGGAACATAAAAGACGCGGTCTTCCTATGGATGTAATTGTAGTTGACTTTTTCCATTGGACAAGACAGGGTGATTTCAGGTTTGAACCGAGAGACTGGCCGGATCCTGAAGCCATGATTAAGGAATGTAAGGAACTGGGAGTTGAAATTGCCGTTTCCGTATGGCCTACAATTGACGAGAAATCAATTAACTTCCCTGAAATGAATGACAGAGGATATCTTGTAGGAACAGACCGTGCTTCAGGTTTCCATATGAACTGGATGGGTGATACCGTTTTCTATGATGCAACACATCCGGGTGCAAGACAGTATGTATGGGACTGCTGCAAGAAAAACTACTACGACAAAGGCATTCACTGCTTCTGGTTAGACGAGGCTGAGCCGGAATACGGTCCTTATGATTTTGACGTGTTCCGTTACTATGCAGGTCCTGCTCTCCAGTGTACCAACATCTATCCTGTAATGTATGCCAAAGGATTTTATGACGGCTTAAAAGCCGAGGGTGAAAAAGATATAATGAGCCTTGTAAGATGTGCATGGGCAGGAAGCCAGAAATACGGCACACTTACATGGTCAGGAGATATTAATTCCAGCTTCCGTGCTTTCCGAGAGCAGCTTCAGGCAGGTCTTTCAATGGGTCTTGCCGGCATTCCTTGGTGGACTTCAGATATCGGAGGTTTCATCGGAGGCGACGGCAAAGACGAGAACTTCAGGGAACTTCTTGTAAGATGGTTTGAGTGGGGTGCGTTCTGCCCTGTATTCCGTCTGCACGGAGAAAGACTTCCTTATTATGAGCGTGAAGTTGAATATATTGACGGTGTAAGAACATTTACATCAGGTCAGGATAATGAAGTATGGAGCTTTGGAGAAGATAATTACGAGATAATGAAGAAATTCCTTTTTATCCGTGAAAATCTCCGCGACTATATACGCGAATGTATGATGGAAGCACACCTTCACGGAA
Source organism: Butyrivibrio sp. (assembly GCA_051880035.1). Taxonomy (GTDB): domain Bacteria; phylum Bacillota; class Clostridia; order Lachnospirales; family Lachnospiraceae; genus Eshraghiella. The sequence continues at coordinate 62,690 of JBJENE010000001.1, read as the reverse complement.
CACCGGTTATGCGTCCTCTTTTCTTCGACTTCCCTGCAGATAAAGACTGCTGGCAGTATGAAGATGAATACATGTTTGGACCTGACATTCTTGTTGCACCTATTATGGAAGCCAAAACTTTCAAGCGAAGCGTATATCTTCCTAAAGGAGCATCATGGAAAGATGCTTTATCAGGAAAAGTATTCGAAGGCGGACAGATTGTTATTGCAGATGCGCCGATTGATGTTATTCCTGTATTTGTCAGAGATGGCAAAGAATATAAAATATACTAATTTTTAAGTCAGAATATTAAGTCCGGCAAGGACCTTTGTGCTTTGCCGGACTTATTTGGTAAAGGAGATTTTTAATGAAAAATATTGCTTACAACTACGGTAACCTTCCTATTCCGGGAGGCGGATATGTAACGGGGTTTGCTTTTCATCCCCACAGGAAAGATGTTTTGTATTGCAGAACAGACATCGGAGGTACATACCGTTACGACGCGAAGGAAGGCAGATGGATAAGTCTTATTGACCATGTAACAATGTTTGATATAAGTGAGACATTCGTTACCGCAATTGCCCTTGATAACAACTATCCTGAAAGACTTTACCTTACATGCGGTATCAATGACGAAAGCACAATGCGCAAAGGCGTTTTTGCTTCCTCCGACGATTACGGAGAGACTTTTACATATTATGAACTTCCATGCCGCGTTCACGGAAACTGGCCGGGCAGAGGTACAGGTTTCAGACTCGTAGTTGACCCAAATAATTCAGATATAATATATTTTGCAAGTCAGACAGGGGGACTTCTCCGTTCAACCAACCGGGGTAAAGACTGGGAATATATCTCAATCGAATCTGCAGGATGCCGCAATGAATCCAATGACACCTTTATATGGGTCAATCCGCTTGTGGTTAAGGACGGTATGTCTCAGATTCTGGTTCTCGCAACAGCAGGAATCGACAATGCATCCTCAGATAAAACCATGAGGGGCCACAGTCTGTTCATTTCCAAGGATGCAGGTGCCAGCTGGAGTAAGCTTTCAATGCCTGAATCAGTAATTGTTCCTGATATTAAAATTTCGGGACTTGTGGGACACCGGTATGATTTTGACGGAAAATACTTTTATGTTACATTATCTGCCACCGGACCGTTTTCTTATGTTACTGATGAAGGTTACAGCTGCGATTCGGGAGATGCCTGCAACGGCAAAATAATCCGTTATCCGATACTAAGTGACGGTACTCTCGGAGAATACGAAAACATCACTCCTACCGGAACTGTTTTTGAATATACTAAAGACGGCATCAACGAATGCGGGTTCGGCGGAATCTGCTCCTCTCCTATGGTTCCGGGACTTCTTGTGGCTTCCACTCTTTGTGAGCGGAGAGGCGATATGGTATTTATATCCAAAGATTACGGCAATACCTGGAAGGTACAACTTTTTGATTTAGAGACAATTCATTTTAACACATCATATATGAAACCTGAATTTAACGGAGGACACTCATTAATCCACTGGTTAAGTGATATTAAAATCAATCCTTTTAACCCTGATGATGTAATTTTCAACTCCGGAACAGGTGTTTTCGGCACATCCAATTTTACCTCTGACGACTGTGAGTGGTGTGACAGATGTACCGGCATTGAAGAAACTGTACACCTCAATGTATACAGTCCTCATAAAGGTGATGTTATCGCACTTGATATAGTGGGCGATCTGGGCGGATTTGCTTTTACGGATTTACACACACCATGCCGCAATTCATTTGATGATGCGGACGGTAACAGATATATTACATGCATTAATGCAGATTTTTCGGATGATAACCCTGATTTCGTTGTGGTAACTCCGAGAGGTAACTGGACAGGTCTTACAAAGGGCGGTCTTATCCTTTCAACCAACCAGTGCAAAACATTCAGACGCCTTGATATGCCTTACGGCATAAGCAGTCTGATTGATGGGCTTTTAGACAAAATCTGCCGTCCTAATTGCAATTCAGGATGGGTTGCATTAAGTCCCGACTGCAATAAAATAGTCTGGTCTGTAGCCGATGGTCTTTCTCTTCCTGTAGAAGCCGTTCTTTACAGCCATGACGGCGGCAATACTTTTGCAAGAGCGTCTTTTTATAACTTAGACGGAAATGAAGTTACAACAGGTAATATGAAAGTTTTTTCCGACAGATGCGATTCAGATATAATGTACGGATTTAATACGGCCAGAGAAGTATATATAAGCCATGACGGCGGAAAGTCGTTTGTACAGTATCCTGTTCCTGATTATGTTCCGGATGCGGTTTTAAGCAATATTGATACTTTTGACAAAGCATCCGTATGTCCTGAACACGGAAAAAGCGGTATTTTCTATATCTCAATGATTAAAGACGGAATATGGAAAATGGTATACGACAAAGTTTCCGATTCCCTGACTTTTGAGAAGCTTACCAATCCTGCCGATACATTCTACAAAATCGGACTTGGAATTAATAAGGATTCCGATTACCTTACGGGTAACAAGGCTGTATATGCAGCAGCAACAATTGACGGAGTATACGGTTTTTATATTTCTACAGATGAATGTAAAACCTGGTGCCGTATCAATAACGATCATCAGATGTTTGGTGATATTAATTGTGTCTGCGGTGACTCAAGAGTATTCGGAAGATTCTACATTGCTACCGGTTCCAGAGGTCTTATTTATGGAGAGCCTGCATAATATAACTCTTAGAATTATTTCATAGCCATCCGTATAGGAGAAGGGAATGTGAATTATTATGAGTAAAAAAATTCTTGCAGCTGTTTTTACCGATAACATGGTTTTACAGCGTAATAAACCAATCAAATTTTTTGGAAAATCCACGCCGGAAGACATGGTTACCGTAAATTTTAACTCCTTTACGGCAAACACACATACCAAATCCGACGGAAGCTGGGAGCTTACTTTCCCGCCTATGAAAGAAGCCGAAGGTCTCACTCTTACCGCATGGGACGGCCAAAGTAAAGTTACCCTCAGAAACATTGCTTTAGGCGAGGTCTGGCTTGCAGGCGGACAGTCCAACATGGAGTTTGACCTTGCAAGATGTACCGACTGGGACAGGGTTAGTAAAAAACCTAATCCTTCAATAAGATTTTTCTATACACCTAAACTTCCTTACCGAAATGATGCTTATTATGAGGCTTTCGACAAAGCAGTGTGGCAGCTGTCAGATAACGAAGAATTCGGAACCTGGTCCGCAGTTGCATATCTTTTTGCTGAAAAGCTTCAGGAGAAACTGGGTGTTACCATTGGAATAATAGGATGTAACTGGGGAGGTACATCTGCCAGTGCATGGATGAGCAGGGAAGCTATCCTCGAAAATGCCGATACAAGAATATATATAGACGAATTTGATGAAAGAAATGCCGGAAAATCTTTGGAACAGCAGCAGAAAGAATATGATGATTATTTAATATTCGAAAAGGAATGGAACGAGAAATGTAATAAATGTTACAGCGACAACCCTTCCATTTCCTGGGATGAAGTTCAGGAAATCTGCGGCCAGTGTCAATGGCCCGGTCCGATTAACAATTTCAACCCGTTCCGTCCTGCCGGCTTATATGACCAGATGCTTATGGAAATATGCCCTTACTCTTTGCGCGGTTTCATTTACTACCAGGGTGAGAGCGATGATCATCGGCCAAGGTCATATTACAAACTTTTTTCACGAATGATAAGCCTGTGGAGAGAAAACTGGGGTGATGATACTCTTCCGTTCATTATTACCCAGCTTCCGATGCACAAGTATCTTACCGATCCGGATTTTAAGAACTGGCCTATTATCAGGGAAGCCCAGATGCGGGCATTTAAGACAATAAAGAATACCGGAATTACAGTTATCCCGGACTGCGGACAATGGAATGAAATCCACCCTGTAAATAAAGGTCCCGTAGGTGAGCGAATGGCGCTTCAGGCACTTTGGCTTGCATATGGATTAATCAATCCAAAGAAGGCTTTCGGACCTATTTTCAACTACAAGGTTATTAACGGCAGTTCACTTGAGATACATTTTGACTATGCTGACGGACTTCATATAACAGGTGAACCTAAGGCATATGAAATTGCAGGAGAAGATAAAGTATTTTATCGTGCCGACATTGATATCGTTAAAGATGTTATGATTCTTACTTCTCCCGAAGTGCCAAGACCGGTTTACGCAAGATACTGCTGGAGCAATTATGTAATACCGTCACTTTTTGGCGGAAACAATCTTCCGGCAGCACCTTTTAGAACAGATTTCGATGACGAAATATCCAAAGAACTGGGTGTTGCATCAATACAACAGAATATGGAGACATAAATCAATCAAAAAAGGATGTAAAAAATCTAATTGGCGCCGATTTTTTACATCCTTCTGTTTTTATAAATATGTTGATATCAAATAAGTTACATGATCGGTTCGAAACGGAGTCTTATTTCAGGAAGTTCTTTTATTGTATAATAATAGTTTTCCTGCCAGTCATCCCCCTGTGACGGATCGTTTTCACCTGTTGCAGGCGGTGCAAAAATACTAAGTTTTACAGTCTTTTTGCCTGTAATATCCGTTTCAAAAAATGCAGGCATGAAATCCACAAATGTAACTCCCGGAGCCTTATAAAACCAATATCCGTTAATTTCAAGCATCAGATTGGCATCTTTAAGACTTCCGTTAAAATTGGCTTCCGCAAAAACCGGCGCTCCTTCAAGTTCAAGCTCAATCGACAATCCTTCCGAATCTTCGGAGCCTCCCCAGCGAAGTGTGGCCGGCAGGCTGCATTCACCGTCATTTTCAATTCCCGGTTTAAAGAAATCTTTATGAATAATATCTTTGTATGCTTTAAGAACAGGCTGTTCAATTCCCACTTCAGGATTATTAGGGTCGGTTATTTCAAGTCCCAGTCTTCCGTCATCTCTGAACTGATAAAATGTAAAACCTGAAAACCATCTGTCTTCATCTTCTTCAATAAGTTTGCAGAATTCCTGCACCATTTTAACCTGATCAAACGGACCTGTTACATCTCCATCCGCATTGAATTCTGACATAAGCATAGGTTTACGGATACCTCCGCAAATCCGGCTGTACTGTTTGAAGCTCCTTTTGGTCATATCGTATACATACTCAGGAGATTCTTTTTTGTGCTGAAAATTATCTTTTTCCGCAACTTCGTACGGCCATCCCCAGTTCAATGCCATATACTTATCAACCGACCAGATTTCCGTAGCTTTTACAGCCTCCGCAAACTCCTCTTCCATTGAAATTTTGTCCGAATCCGGATTCTCAACACCTCCGATGCAGAGAATCATTTTAACATTAGGAGCATATTCTTTTACAATATCATGAAAATGTACAAAAAAGTCAGCAACTTCCTTATAACCTGCTCTTTTATTAAACGAAAACCAGTCTCCTGTAGCCTCATGGTTAAGTCTTAACATGATTCTTCCGAAGGTTCGCAAATCTTTTGCAATTGCAATTATCTGTTCATCAGTAATCGAAGGATCACAGGTAAGTGTAAGAATAACATCCTGTCCGTGGCGTCTTACATCCCTCATAAATGTAAACGGCTCTCCACTACGATTACCTTCAAGCCCTCCCATATAAGGAAAATAATCATCATAAGGATAATCCCATGCAAAAGAAATGTCAGCATCTTTACATGCTTCGCTTACCCTCTGCGGCCATAACTCATCAAAAGGGTAATAACAATACATAAGATTAACGGCACGGTGAGGTCTGTTAAGTTTCCTTAAAATATAATCCTGGTTTACATAAAGTCCTCTTTCGCTTCCGTCACTTAAATCAACCGCACAAGCGGCAGGTGTAAGCTTTATCTTAGATAATTTCATTGTATTTCCTCCATAAATTATTATTTGCATTTTTTAAAACCGTTACCCATACGCACAATAAACCGGATTATCCAAAAAGGAAATCTCATATGCCCCTGAAGGTAAAGTGCCTGAAGAGGTGCAGTCATAAGCTGTTCCAGTTCCATCTTAAGAGCGGATTTGTCGGGATTATCCTTAAACTGTCTTGTAATAATTTTACAGATTGTTTTTGTAACTAATCTCACAAATCCCGATTCCTGCATATCGCATAACGGAGTCATCGGCGTAAATTCTCCGCGCTTAGGATATTTGTAGCTTTCGGTTTCTTTACCGTAAAGCTTGACAAAATCATCCCTTGAAGGAGTTTTGGATGGCTTTTTGTACCAGTCAGGTACATTTTCATTATTAAATTCTATACCGTCCAGTTCAATATTCTGTGAAAGCATAATATTGGCACTTGAGGAACCTATAAGAATCTCATAGTTACCTTTGGTAACTTCCCATGATGCCGTACTTACTTCATAATAGGCAAAAGAGCGCTTATTAAGCTTAAAAGTAACCATTCCGGACTCTCCGGCCCTCAGATATATCTTCTCAAAACCTTTAAGTTCTTTAACAGGCTTGAATTCCATCCCAGTTACATCATGGACATACAGCTGGACTACTTCAGCCCCATCCATATTTCCTATATTGGTGACGGTAACCATTACCGTGTAATCATATCCGCTTCCTTCAACTTTAATATCAGTATAATCAAATACGGTATAGCTGAGTCCGTGTCCGAACGGATAGCGGACTTTCACGCCGGCTTTATCATAATACCTGTATCCCACATATATACTTTCATCATAAAATGCCTGTCTTGGTTCTTTGGCAAAAATCTTACTGCTCGGAACATCCTCATACTGCATAGGATATGTCTCTGCCAGCTTACCGGAAGGATTAATTCTTCCGTACAAAAGTGATACAGTGGCAGCACCTGCTGCCTGTCCTCCAAGATACATATTAAGAATGGCTGCCGTTTCAGGTTCCCAATCCATGGTAACAGGGGCTCCGCCTGCCAGTACTACTATGATATTAGGATTTACTTCATAAATACTTTGAAGAAGTTTTATATGTGCATCCGGAATTCCCATATCCTTACGGTCATATCCTTCTGATTCATATGCATCCGAAAGGCCTATTACAAGCACAACCTTCTCTGCTTTTCCGGCACCTTCCACAGCTTCTTTAAGAAGCTCCTCATCAGCTTCATCCTGGCCCTTGTATCCCGGATAATACGTAAACTCTGCTTTGCTTTCCTTAAACGCATCCAGAATTGATACAACTTTGGTAGGTGTAATATGCGAAGAACCGGATCCCTGGTATCTCATGTTATCAGCCATTCCGCCTATTAACGCAACTTTGTCTGACATATCAAGCGGCAGTATTCCGTTATTTTTAAGAAGGACTCCGCCTTCTCCGGCAATCTTTTCAGCCAGAGCATGATGGTTTTCCGTGTCAAATTCACCTTTTTCCGATTTAGTGGCAGTATTCTTTAAAATAACAGTAAGAAGATGGTCAACCGCTTCATCAATTACTTCTTCGGACAAAATGCCTTTCTTAACAGCTTTAAGAACTGCCTTATCATAAAATCCGAAGCTACCCGGCATTTCAAGGTCCACCCCGGCAGAAAGTGACTTAACCCTGTCGTTAATTGCACCCCAGTCTGACATAACCACTCCGTCATATCCCCATTCATTCCTGAGAATTCCTCTTATAATTGTACTGTTATTGGTCATTGATTCGCCGTTTACAGAATTATATGATGCCATAACGGAGGAAGGATTGGCTTCCTTCATTATCGTTTCAAATGCGGCAAGGTAAATTTCCCTCATGGCACGCTCATCCATTATATCGTCGCAGATAAGTCTGTCAGTCTCCTGATTATTGCCCATAAAATGTTTGGCGCAGGCACCTCTTCCCGTACTCTGTATTCCCTGAATAAGTGCAGAACCTATTTGTCCCGAAAGATACGGATCTTCACTGTAATACTCAAAATTCCTTCCGCATAACGGATTTCTTTTAATATTTACTCCGGGGCCAAGAAGCAGATCCGAACCAAGTGCCGTTGCCTCTTCCCCCATTGCTTTACCCATTCTGTATATCAAATCCCTGTTCCATGTAGAAGCCGCAAGACTTGCAGTAGGAAAGCATGTGGCAGGATAACAGTTATACAGTTCGGAAGGGTCTCCTGCTCCCTTCTGCATACGGACTCCGTGAGGACCGTCCGTCATAATCATCTCAGGAACTCCCGCTTCTTTACTATGCTCTGTACTCCAAAAAGTGGCTCCCGAGCAGAATTTTATCTTCTCTTTCAAAGTAAGCTTATCAATAATAGTTTTGTTTTGCAGACTCATATTACCTTCTCCTTAAAAACAGTGTGAACGCCCGCCTAAAAGAACGCTCTTATATGCCGGGATTGCATTACAAAGTTTTTTTATTAAGTTTATCAAGATACTTTTTGGTCTCAGCCACAACCACGCCATTAAGGGCAAGAAGGGCAATCAGGTTAGGTATCGCCATTAATCCGTTAAATATATCTGCGATAGTCCACACTGCAGAAATTGTCATAAAAGGTCCGAAGAACACACACGCTATGTATACCCACCGATATACCTTCACCGCACCCATTTTACCGCCTGTCAGATACTCAAGACATCTCTCACTGTAATAATTCCAGCCAAGTATGGTTGTGAAGGCAAAAAATACAAGACAAATCATCAAAAGAAATGCCGCTATTTCATTATTAATCGGAAGTCCGTCCTGAAAAGCCTTAATTGTAACATCAACACCATCAAGCCCTGATGTGTGTGCTCCCGTAATAACGATTGAAAGACCTGTCATTGTACAGATAATTATAGTATCAAAAAATGTACCAAGCATTGACACAAGTCCCTGTTTGGCAGGTTCCTCCGTCTTAGCCGTAGCCGCAGCAATAGGAGCGCTTCCAAGTCCGGCTTCATTGGAGAAAATACCTCTTGCAATACCTTTCTGCATTGCAACCATCATGGAGCCAATTGCACCTCCTGCCACTGCCTTAAGACCGAATGCACTTTTTACTATTGTTGCCAGTGCTGCCGGAATCTCTTTAATATTAAATAAAAGAATCATAAGTGTACATACCACATATGTAATTGCCATAAACGGAACAACAACCTGTGCAACGGAAGATATTCTCTTAATTCCTCCGATAATAACAAGTGCCGCACAAACTGCTACCACAACAGCCGCAATAACTACAGTCCATGAATAACTTCTTCCGAAAAGTTCCACAGTCCAGGAATTGTCTGCATCGAAAAAAGTATTAACCGCATTGGCAATACCGTTTACCTGAGTAAAAGTTCCGATTCCCAGAAGTCCTACACCGACTCCAAAAAAAGCAAATATTTTGGCAAGCCATTTCCATTTACTTCCCATTCCGTTTTCTATGTAATAGAAAGGTCCTCCGATGATATGACCGTCAGCCGTAACCTTCCTGTACTTAACCGCCAGAAGGCACTCTGCATATTTGGTTCCCATTCCAACCAGTGCAGCAAGCCACATCCAGAATAAAGCTCCCGGTCCGCCGGCAACAATTGCCGTTGCAACACCTACTATATTACCGGTTCCGATAGTGGCTGATAAAGCCGTACATAATGCACCAAAACTTGATACCTCTCCGGTTTTTCCGTCTTTTTCTTTGGAAAACATCATTTTAAGTCCGTGCCCGAGACGACGAAACTGTACGCCTTTTAGTCTGATTGTCAGAAATAATCCCGTAGCAAGAATTAAAACAATCAATGGAATTCCCCATACGAAATTATCCACTTTTCCTAAAATAACATTAAACTTATCCACTAAAATTTTCCTCCGTCCTAAAAAAATACATCTTAACAATTATACTCTATTTTTATTCACTTGACTATCCTAAATCTGATTACAATAAGTTAATTTTATTACAAATCATTATGGTCGGAAGCATATTTTATTAATTCATCCGTCATGGACCAGTATTTAACTCCCCAGTTCTCAAAATTCCACTTATCGCTGTATTCATTACACTCAAAGTCAATATAGTAAATAAGTCCGTCCGACACAACAAAATTAGTCGGAAAATAATCAATGTTTATTCCGGCCGGATATAATACCGAACACATTTCCTTTATCTGGTCAATATAACTTTCCTTCATCCGTTCTTTAAGAACAAGTTCGTATATTGTATCCCCTTCTATATATTCTTTCAGAATCCGTTCTTTCTCCCTGTCATATTCAATGAGTTTGGGCATTCTGATACCGGTCTTAACAAGCCTTTCGTAATCTCTCAATTCGGATTCCAGCTTATCTCCGAACTGATAGTAGTCACACGGCTCATGATGAATCTGTTTGAGTACATATAATTGTATTCCGTCGGTAACCAGATAAGAATATCCGCCTTTGCCTTTTCCCAGAAGTTTTATTACTTCGTAGCAATTTCCGTTAACAGTTAATTGGTTTTCCATTATTTTTCTCCCGATAAATCCTGTTATTTAGGTATCTTTATTACTGCTGTGGTGCCCTGCCCTTTAACACTCGTAATATCCAGGGTGGCATTGCTCATCTTCCAAAGCCTGTTTCTTACATTCTCTATTCCGATATGGGTTTTTCCGTCATTTTTCTGCCCGTTAACATCAAATCCAACACCGTTATCCCAAACAGTAATTTCAAAATGGTCTTTACATTCCCTTGTGGAAATTTTTACGGTTCCACCGGATGGTGAACTTCCCACACCATGTTTTACCGCATTTTCAATAAGCGGCTGTACGGTAAGTGAAGGCAGGGAAAATTCTGTCGTCTCAATGTCATAAATAACATCAAGTTCTTCTTCAAACCTCATTTTTTCCAATGATAAATATATCTTTATGTGTTTAAGCTCCATCTCAAACGGAACAGGTGTCGTTCTTTTGATTGAATCAAGATTACCCCTGAGGTAATCTGAGAAATCACAGATTGCCGTTTTGGCAGCTTTTGGGTCCTTCTCACATAAATAGTGGATTGTATTCAGTGAGTTGTACAGAAAATGCGGCTGTATCTGGCTTAACATAATGGAAATACGGCTGTTTGCCAGTTCGGCTTCCTGCTCTTTAAGCTTTAATTCCTGCCTTTTGTAATCCAGAAGCATATAGATTCCCATACAAATTATATATAAAAGAAATGCAGATAATGTAAAAATAAGTCCTGAGGAATTTCCTTTTATGTAAAATGCAGCTACATCTGCAACAACACCTGCCACACAAATAAATGCCATTTTACGCCCAAGCTGTTTTTCCGTATCATTTTTATTGATAATCCGGTCGTAAATCGTATTTCCGATTATGATAAAAGCCGAAATTATTATCATTATATGTGTAACAAAAAGAGTTTCCCTGAAATCGGCAATTCCCGTAATCTGTAATACAATCTGGATTATGCATACAACCGACAAAACAATACTGCATATATCAAGCATCAGATTACTTAATTTGTTAAGTTTTTTCTGCATTGACTTTATAAATGCCACAATGCCGATCATCATCATTGCAAGGGATATGTAATATACAAACACCGGTCTTTGGGTAAAGACAAGAGGTGAAAATCTTGTATCGGTAAGTCGCCATAAGCCTAACATTACGGAAAAACCACCGAGTGCAGCCAGATTACCGCCACGGTTTTTCTTTATTATGTTGTATACTGCCATTAAAATGAAAACAACTCCCACCAGCACTGCCAGAAGACCCAGAATCAACTGAGGCAAATCGCTTTTAAGCCTTTGTAGATAAATATCCAGAGGAGAACCCAGCATAAAATCTATCTGCCTGTTCCTGAAGCTTTCATATACAGGCGTTGCCACTACACGGATTTCCTTACCGGAATCCTCAGGGTAAAGCGGAATCATTACCCAGTTACTTCCCACTGTCTTACCTATTTTGTTATCATCAGACGGCATAAGGCTGTATACCAGTTCTTCACCGCAGTACACTTCCAGATAATGATGTACCGAATAAAATGCCAGACAAATATCACCGTTGTCCACATTACCCAGGGTCCACCTGTATTCTTTTTTTATTCCTATCGGAGTATCAGAATCCTCTGTTTCAGAAAAATCATTCACTTCCACTTTCTGTATATCCGTACCTTTTCTGGCACTGAATATGCTGACATTTTCAGTAATTCCAAGATAAATTATGAGTGCAGCCATAAAACATACTGCCATACAATATATTACAGATGAAATGTGGGTTATTTTTTTCTTCATAAAATGCTCCTGTGGTTATTAATATTATTTGCAATTGTATCTTAGCATTTCCTTCAATTCCGGTTACTCAACAAACACACCGCCTCTATATTATCCGTCCAGCAGAACATGTCTACCGGCTGGCATTTTATCAGATTGTACCCACGCTTTTTAAGATATTTCAAATCTCTTGCCAGGGTTTCGGGATTACATGAAATATATACAACCTTTGAAGGATTCAGTTTTACAAGTGATGACAGGAATTTTTCGTCGCTTCCCGCTCTCGGAGGGTCCATAAAAACCACATCATACCGGCTCTTTAAATAAGCTTCCTTTTCCATGAACTCTCCGGCATCGCCCTGTATAAATTTTATATTATTAATTTTATTTTTTCCTGCGTTATAGATGGCATCCTTTACTGCCACAGGATTAAGCTCCACACCCGTAACGCTTCCCGCAGCTAAAGCCGCACATATTCCTATAGTGCCTGTTCCGCAGTATGCATCAAGAACTGCTTCCTTTCCCATCAGTCCGGCATATGATATGGCAGTATTGTAAAGCACCTCTGTCTGAACATGGTTTACCTGATAAAAGGATTTTGAGGAAATTTTAAAGCGGTGTCCCAGAAGCACATCCTCAATATACCCTTTACCGTAAATTATCTGCTCTCTTTCCCCGAGAATCATTCCGGTTTTCTTATTGTTAATGTTCATTACTATTGTTGTAATCTCCGGATGCTCTTTAAGAAGAGCTTTAACAAAATTGTTTTTGGATGGAAAACATGGGTCTCCAATCACCAGAACCACCATTATCTGCCCTGTGGTATCGGATGTACGAATGAGAATGTGCCGCATAAAGCCTCTTTTGGTATCCTCATTGTACGGCTGATACTTGAAAGATTTCATAAGTGATACTATTGTGTTAATAATGGCATCCGCTTTTTTGTTATCAAGCAGACACTCCTTTACCGATACGACATGATGTGTCCCTGCCTTATATGTACCGGCATATATATTGCCTTTTTTATCTCCCGCAATTACTGCATGAACTTTGTTTCGGTAATTAAACGGATTATCCATTCCGATTATGGGAAGCACCTTACCAAACGGTCTTATGAGTTGTTCTGCCTGCTTTTGTTTGATTTTAAGCTGTTTTTCGTATTCGTCTTCTATATATGCACATCCTCCGCAATCGGATGAATATTTACACTTTTTCATCAGATTCCCTCCATATCAAAATCAGGTATAAAGCTTTCTTTGGCGGTCTCGCCCTCCTGGATAAAACCGTTTTCAATGCCGATTTCTATGGCATAATCCACAAGAGCATCGTATTCTTCATCTGTTACCTTTCTGCCCAGTTCAGGATATAAGCTGTCTGTATCCGTCACACTTTTCATCGGCGTATACTGATTCATAATACTGATATATATATTATCTCCAAATCTTTCATACAGGTAAGAAATAACTTTCCGGGAATCAGAGAGTCCCCCGGGAAGTAAAAGGTGTCTTACAATCATGCCTTTTGTCATAATTCCTTTTTCGCAAGAGCCTTTTCCGTCTGAAAACTCAGGCGTGCCCACCTGTCTGAACATTTCGTCAAGACTTTCACAAGCCCTTTCAAAATAATCCTCTGCCCCTGAGTACCTAAGACTCAGTTCGGAAGAAAAATACTTCATGTCCGGAAGGTACACATCCACCAGTCCGTCAAGCATTTTCAATCCCTGAATCGATTCGTATCCGCCGCAGTTATAGACGATGGGAAGATTTAATCCTTTTGTCCTGGCTTTTTCAATGGCTTTAACTATTCCCGGGATAAAATGGGTCGGTGTGACAAGATTTATATTGTTGGCTCCTTTTTGGGACAGTTCCAGAAAAATATCCGAAAGCCTTTCCTCGGTTATTTCTTTACCGACCATTCCTCCCGATATATTCCGGTTCTGACAGAATACACATTTCAGGGAGCAGCCTGTAAAAAAAACTGTTCCCGAGCCTCTTGTGCCCGAAATACACGGTTCTTCCCATTTATGAAGCGCAGCTCTTGCCGCTCTTATGGTATTTGTCTCGCCGCATATTCCTCTCATGTTTCCTGTTCTGTCCGCTTTACACTGTCTCGGACAGAGATTACAGCCCTTCGCTTTCTCTAACACTTCTGATGTCATCCATTATCTCCCTCTGCCTGTCGCCGGACAGATATTTTGCAATATAATAATTGTATCTTTCGCAGCCTTCTTCGTTCATGAAACGCACCGCATGACAGTTCAGTGAAAGCTCCGTAACAAAAAGGATGAGTTCCTGCTCTTCTCCGAATGCCCTTAAAATAAAATCAAATACATTTTCAAGGGAATCTTTGGCATCGCTAATTACTTTTTCACGATGAGCTTTAACAAGCTCAAAATCTTTGCGCACTCCGTCAAATATCTCAGGAGTAATAGGCATATTGGCCGAACCGTTACTGTGCTTTTCTGCTACATCATTTACATATAAAACAGCACTTCTCATTGCCTTAAGTTCATTGCCGGATATTAGATTTGCGGCTACCTGCATATCTAACTTTGCCTGTGCTTCCATTGTAACCGAGCTGGCATCGGCTCTGAGATTTTCTCCGCTTTTTCCGAAAATGGCTTTAATTTTATTCAGCATGTCAAAAACATCGCTTACATATAAATTCTGGAAATCAGCCTCATTAAATTTCCCGGTAAGTCCGCTTAAAAGATGTGTAATTATGCTGTAGCGCTCATCAAAAGCGGCCAGCCTGATTTTATCATAAGCTGCTTCTGAGACTTTTCCCGCAAAAATTTCATCAATCCTGTAATCTTTTTTATATTTTTTGTATAAATCGTAATAATTGGTAAAATCCTTTGCAATTGCGGGATGCTGCAGATATTCCAGAACAAAAGCCTCGTTAACGGCGTAATCCAGTTTTTCATATTCATAAAGCATGACGGACAAATCTTCCCATCCTCTTGCCGTTACAAATATTTTTCCGTCAACGGTTGTCCTTACATCATAAAAATTTTCTCTTTTCAATTCCAGATACGACATAATCGCTCCGTGAATTCTGTTTTGGTATGCATATTCCTTCCATACATCAAAATCAGCTTCCACATCTATTTTCCTGACACGGTCAAGTGTAACCACATCAAATTCCCTGACGGATTTATTATATTCCGGCGGATTTCCTGCGGCTACGATAATCCATCCCTTCGGCACTTCATGATTACCGAACATTTTACATTGCAGAAACTGTAACATTGTAGGCGCCAGGGTTTCGGACACACAGTTAATTTCGTCAATAAAAAGAATTCCTTCCTTAAGTCCGGTTTTCTTTATTTTGGAATATACTGCCGCTATTATTTCACTCATGGTGTACTCTGTTACGGAATAAGTTTCTCCTTTATAAAACATTTTCTCGATAAAAGGAAGACCCACCGCACTCTGTCTTGTATGGTGTGTAATCGTATATGACACAATTCCTATTTTGCACTCTCTTGCCACCTGCTCCATAATGGCAGTCTTTCCTATTCCCGGAGGACCCATAAGAAGTATCGGGCGCTGCCTTACAGAAGGAATTTCATATTCTCCAAGCATATCTTTTGAAAGATATGCCATTACGGTTTGTTTGATTTCGTTTTTTGCCTGTTTAATATTCATTGTACTTACCTCTATATCTCAAGTTTAATTGCCCACGCCGGAACATTTTTGTCTTCATAATCGTCCCCTACAAAAACGAAAGCCGTATCATACGGTGGTTTATGTGACGGATAGGTTCCTCTTCCGTCCGTAAAATATATAAGACCTTTAAGCCTTTCAAACGCTCCTTTTTCAATCAGCTCTGCCACATACCTAAAAGCCGGACGAAAGTCGGTTCCGCCCCGTCCTTTCACCTCAAAATTATCTATATATTGCTGCATTTCTTCGTCGTTAGTAATAATATCGTCTTTCTCCACCTTAATATCGCATTGAAGAACCCTTATGTTTACCTTTTTGAAAAAGCTTTCCGAACCAAGAAGTATCTGACATGTCTCTTCAAGGAATTTTTTTACCTGTTCTTTGGAGCAGGAAAAAGAAGTATCAATTACTATTACAAAATCCAGGATTTTTTTGATTTCTTTCTGTTCCTGCGGTTCGATTAATGGCATATTTCCGTACATATTAAGACCGTATGTATAGAAATTGTAGTCAAATGAATCCGGATCCACCTCCATTACTTCCCTGTACACAGCAAATTTCCGTAAAAATTCCTTATAATCATATCGCTTTTTATTTTCGGATTTAACGGACATATACAGTCCCGCATCTTCCGTACCGGCTTTCTTCTCTACAGTCTCAATTGAGGTCTGAAGCCTGCTGCTTATGTCCTCCCACTTCTGCTCATTCTGCCTTTGGCTCTGAGGATTTTCGTTCTTGCGATACCAGTAGTTATGATCATCTGTAAGGAACTCGTCCGCAATTCGGGAAATCATATCATCAGAACACAGGCCTGAGGTCAGATGTCTGTAAATTAAATCTGCATTTAATATTTTGCAATGCTTTTGTAATTCCCTGTACACGGCATCTCTTGACGCACTTAATCTCATACTGATGCACGAATAATTCATGTGGTCAATAACATATTCCACCGCTATATCACAGGAAATATCCCACAGCTGTCTCTTTCTGTCAGAGAGTCTGAAAGGATGTCTGTAAATACAATGCAGTGTCATATGAAGATACTGCCTGTTAACAAGCTTTACATTTTCTTCGTAGCAATCAATCAAAAAATCAGGGCGGAAAAAAATTTTATTTCCGTCAGTTCCGATAAAATTATTTTCATCGCTTCCTTCATATGAAAAAGCACACAGCGCCATATCCATAAAACGCATGGCAAAATACAGGCTGCTTCTTGAAGATGACAGTATCCGTTTACCGATTTCTGTTTTTTTGGATAAAATATCAGTACTCATAAATCAAACCGTTTCTTTTCTGTTATAAAATTCGTATTTTTGTAATTCATCAAAAGTCCGAATATTTCCATATTCTCTTTCTCTGCTGCAATTTCTATCAGTCTTTTTGCACTTTCATGGCAGATAAGCTTATGTTCACACATATATTTGATTGCACCAGAATCTCTGTTTTCAATAAAAACCGATGCCGCAAAAAAATCATTCCCAGCAAGATAATTTTCGTATTTCTCCTTTGCGGAATTAAAAAGCTTATATGGATACATAAGCCTGCCTATACAGTTAAATACTGCCGCTTCCGGCCTGTCCTCCCTCACAGAGCGCTCAAACAGTCTGTCAAAATCCCTGTAATCCAGAGTCCCTGCCTGCATACACTGTCTGTAGGCTCCTCCGGTTCCGTAACTTACCGCCTGAAAAATTCTTGCAGGTGTATTTTCCACATAATCATCCTCAAAAGTCGGGAAAAAAAGTCTGCTGCGTTCTCCATTATCATAAAAGATATCCAAGGTAATCTCCTGGATGTTGTCACTCATTAGATTTCTTATACAACCTTCACGGCCCTCATGTGAATGCATCGTTATCCGGGACAGGCTGTAACAGTTTTTGAACGCACCATCTTCAAGTTCCCTTATCCCGTCATGCAATTCCGCATGTGAAAGATTTTTACAATTGTAAAAAGCATGTCCTCCGATTCGTTGAATGCTTTCCGGAAGAATGACCTCCTTAAGTTCCTCTCTTCCGCTAAATGCATATTTCTCAATTTCAGTTACGGGACATCCGTCCACCGTCGCGGGAATGTCAATAATGCTTTGGTCCTTAAACCCTCCGGTTATAATTATTGTTTTATTTTTTAATGTATAGTCCATAATAAACTTATTATACTCTATCTTTTTATGATTCTTCAACATAAAAGAAATTTACGGATTGAAATTAATGTGGTAATATCTTATATGGTAAAGCCAATTTTTCTTTTAGGAGGTTACAAATGAATAACACTAACAAAGACGGCATTTATAATGCCAAAGAGCTGGGCGTACCTAAAACTCTGTTACTCGGTCTCCAGCACATGTTTGCAATGTTCGGTGCTACGGTTCTTGTTCCGCTTTTAACGGGACTCAGTATCTCAACAACACTGCTCTTTGCAGGTATCGGAACACTGCTCTTCCACTTTATCACCAAAAGAAAGGTTCCTGCTTTTCTTGGCTCCTCATTTGCATTCTTAGGAGGTTATGCAGCTATAGCACCTCTTACCGATGAAGCCGGAAATGCCCTTAACAATTCGGAACTTCTTCCTTATGCATGTGTGGGAGTGGCTTTTGCCGGACTTCTTTATCTGCTCCTTTCAGCATTAATTAAGATTTTCGGTGCCAAAAAAGTAATGAAGTTTTTCCCGCCTATCGTAACAGGTCCTATCATCATCGCAATAGGTCTTACACTTTCCAAATCAGCAATTGACAGCTGCTCAAGCTGCTGGTGGGTTGCAATCATTGCTATTCTTGTTGTAATAATCTGCAACATTTTCGGAAAAGGAATGGTTAAAATTGTACCTATCCTCATCGGTGTAGTTGTTTCATATGCCGCAGCTGCAATCTACAATGTTGCCATCGGCGATACATCTATGTTTGATACAATAAAAGAAGCTGCCTGGGTTGGTCTTCCTGTAGCAAAGGATGCTACCGTATTCTCCATCTTCGGAGCCAATTTCAATGCTTCAAGATTTGTCACTTCAATAATCACGATTATGCCTATTGCACTTGCTACAATCGTTGAACATATCGGTGATATTTCCGCAATTTCTTCAACTACCGGAAGAAATTATTTCAAAGAGCCGGGACTCCACAGAACACTTCTCGGTGATGGTCTTGCAACAATCGTTGCTTCCCTTTTCGGAGCTCCTGCCAATACAACATATGGAGAGAATACAGGTGTTCTTGCACTTTCCAAGGTTTATGATCCGCTTGTAATTGAGATTGCAGCAGGATTTGCAATTCTCTTCTCTTTCTGTCCAAAGTTCGCAGCTGTAATAAGCTCTATGCCGGCTGCTACTGTCGGTGGTATTTCACTTGTACTTTACGGTATGATTTCCGCTGTCGGTGTCCGCAACATAGTTGAAAACAAAGTTGATTTTTCCAAGTCAAGAAACTTCATCATTGCTGCTTTGATTCTGGTTCTTGCAATCGGAATTAACTACAGCAGTGCAGGCGCAATTGTATTCACAATCGGAAAAGTAACAATCAGCCTTTCAGGTCTTGCTGTAGGTGCTCTTGTAGGAATTATTCTTAATGCAATACTTCCGGGCAAGGATTACAATTTCGATATGGACAAGTCTGTCTGATTTATCAAAAAAAACAACGGCGGGTCTTATTTTCCCGCCGCCATAATAAAAAGGAATCAATCACGGTAATGTGGCTGATTCCTTTTTTGTCTAACAGGAAATTCCTCCGAATTTCCTGTTAAACAAAAAAACGCTCCGCTAAGGATGAGCACTCGCACGATAGGAAAATGTCAGCTAAAGCTGACCGTGCTCGGCTCGCAAAGCGGAGCAAGTCCCTCAAGGATTGAGGGATTTAGGGAGTTAGAGGCGGACTTGTCCGCTTTGTTCTATTAATTATTTATTTTGTACCGAAAATTCTGTCTCCTGCATCTCCCAGTCCCGGACAGATGTAAGCATTTTCATTAAGTTCCCTGTCCAGATTTCCTGCGAAAATTCTGATATCCGGATGAGCCTTGTGAAGCTTTTCAAGTCCCTCAGGTGCTGCAATTATGCACATAAATGTAATATCTTTACCTCCGCGCTGCTTTATAAGATCTATTGCGTCCACGGCAGAGCCACCCGTTGCAAGCATAGGATCTACAACATAAATCTTACGAAGTTCAATAGGATTAGGCAGTTTGCAGTAGTATTCGTGAGGTTCATGTGTCTGTTCATCCCTGTACATTCCGATATGGCCTACCTTGGCTGCCGGCATAAGCTTAAGCAGTCCACCTACCATACCAAGTCCCGCACGAAGGATAGGAACTATCGCCGGCTTTTTGCCTGATATTACCGGACACATGGTTTTCTCCAAAGGTGTCTCGATTTCAACTTCCTCCAGTTCAAGGTCTCTTAATGCTTCATATCCCATTAATACGGCAATTTCTTCAACAAGTGCCCTGAATTCATTGGTTCCTGTCTCGATTTTCCTGAGCATTGTGATTTTGTGCTTAATCAATGGATGGTCACAGATGGTAATGTTTTCAATTCCGTTATACATGATATTTTTCCTTTCGTACCCACATGATATTTATGTTTATATTTTAATATTATCCTACTTGTTTTTCAACCTTCTGTTGCTTTTATTTTTGCCGATAATTTTTCTTGGCGGAATAAGGCATTTTTTGTCGAAACCGATTAAATCCTCTCTGTGTTCTTTTATAAGAGCCTCTTTAACCAATTCATAGTTTTTGGGATCCCTGTACTGGATTAATGCCCTCTGCATTGCTTTTTCGTGAGGATTCTTTGCAACATATACAGACTCCATTGTTCTCGGGTCCACACCGGTATAATACATACAGGTGGATATGGTTGAAGGCGTCGGGTAAAAATCCTGTACCTGCTCCGGCATATATCCTATATCCCTTACATACTCTGCAAGTTTTATTGCATCCTTAAGAGTTGAGCCGGGATGGGATGACATCAGATACGGAACAAGATACTGTTCTTTTCCAAGGGATTTGTTAATTTTTTCACATTTGGATACAAACTGCTCATACACATTGTTGGAGGGTTTGCCCATAAGCCGTAATACATTGTCCGATACATGTTCCGGTGCAACCCTTAACTGGCCGCTTATATGATATTTACAGAGTTCCCTGA
Source organism: Butyrivibrio sp. (assembly GCA_051880035.1). GTDB lineage: Bacteria > Bacillota > Clostridia > Lachnospirales > Lachnospiraceae > Eshraghiella. The sequence goes on along the minus strand of JBJENE010000001.1, from coordinate 41,800 downwards.
TAAAAGTATCATCTTTATCCGCAAGTGCATAATCAAATCGTATGCCGGAACGGACAAAAACCTTCTTAACTCCCGGAATTTTTCTGAGTTTTCTTAAAAGTTCCACATAATCCTTGTGATCCGCTTTGAGATTAGGACACGGTTTCGGAAAAAGGCATTGCCTGTGTGCGCATGCACCGTGTTCCTGCTGCTTTTGGCACGCAGGTTTTCTAAAGTTGGCGGTAGGGCCGCCCACATCATGTATATATCCTTTAAAATCCGGTTCCTTTGTCATATTTTCAGCTTCTTTTACAAGCGATTCATGGCTTCTTGCCTGAATAATCCTGCCCTGATGAAAAGTAAGGGCACAAAAAGAACATGCTCCAAAACAGCCTCTGTTACTCGTAAGGGAAAACTTAATTTCCGAAAAAGCCGGAATTCCGCCATCCTTCTCATATGACGGATGATATGCATTCATATACGGAAGCCCGTATATATCATCCATCTCCATCTGTGTCAATAATGAAGCCGGCGGATTCTGCACCACAAAAACACCATTGTCATAAGGTTCCACAAGCCTTTTGCCGGTAAAAGGGTCTGTATTGTGATACTGTATGTTAAAACTTCTGGCATAATTCAGACGGTCATCCTTCAATTCTTCAAAAGACGGCAGAAGTTCATAATCGTAAACATCTTCCAATCTGCGGGTTTTGTAAACCGTTCCATTGATAAATGTTATATCCTCTGCGGCAATACCTGCTTCCAGAGCATCCGCGATTTCCACAATTGAATGTTCCCCCATGCCGTATGAAATCAAATCAGCCTGGGAATCCAGAAGAATAGAACGCTTCAGGCTGTCTGACCAGTAATCATAATGCGCAAGCCTTCTGAGGCTCGCTTCAATTCCTCCTATTATCACAGGACAGTCCTTATATTTTTTCTTAATAAGATTGCAATATACAACCGTGGCATGGTCAGGTCTTTTACCGATAACGCCGCCCGGTGAATAAGAATCGGTTCTGCGACGCTTTTTGGATACGGTGTAATGATTTACCATGGAATCCATATTTCCGCCGGACACGAGAAACCCGAGTCTCGGTCTTCCGAAAACATTTATGCTCTCTTCATCTTTCCAGTCCGGCTGGGCTATTATCCCGACTTTATATCCTCTTGATTCCAGAACCCTGCTTATGATTGCCGGCCCGAACGAAGAATGGTCCACATATGCATCACCTATGACATAGGCAAAATCCACCCTGTCCCAGCCTCTTTTTTTCATATCTTCTCTGTTAATTGGTAAAAAATCTTTCATAGTACTTCTCTTTCGATAAAATATAATGCAGATTCTCTTATTTACATAATCTTCTGATAAATGCTTCTTCAATATCAAGTACTTGTTCCGACCAGAATTCCCTTCCTCCGTGGTGGGCACCGATAACCTGATAAAATACTGCATCTTTTCCTGCATTTCTAAGTGCATCATATAATTCGCAACCCTGACCGAAAGGAACAAGCTCGTCATTCGTTCCGTGGAACATCAGTACAGGAGGCAGTTCCTTTTCCTTGTAAACATAATTTGCAATAATTGTAGGTTGGACAAGACAAGGGTTTTCCAATACAGCTTTTCTGCCTATTTCACAGCCTTCGGGACTGTCAGGTGTTCTGTGATCCTGTGAAGACGGCTCATCATTCATAGTCAGAAAATTGGTGGGACCGTAGTGGTCAATAACGCCTCTTACTATCGGCACATCACTTCTCATACCTTCTTCCTCCAGCTCTTCCACGCCATAAGAAAAAGCTGCCATCATGGCAGTATGCCCTCCTGAGGAGTCACCCATAAGAAAAATATTGTCCGGATTAATTCCGAATTCTTCGGCATGCACCCGCATAAAATATACTCCCGCTTTGGCATCAAGGGCCTGTGCAGGAAAAATTGCACACTCTGAGCCACGGTATTCAAGAGCCGCAACAACAAAACCTCTCATGGCAAGATAGCTAAGATTGACCACCCGCTCTTTAACATTTTGCTCATGAAATGCCGAACCCGGAACAAATACAATACATGGCAGCGTGTTTCCTGCATTGGCAGGTCCGATAATCTGTAAATACAACTGCCTGTCTCCCCGTTCTATATATGGTACATTCTCCCTGTAATAAAGCTCATAATTATCTTCATGTACAGTCAGAGGTATCATCCCCTCCGAAGAAGCCGTACTCATTGGGAAATTTTCTCTGCTTACATTCAATGGTTCCATATTATCTCCTTCCCAAAAACATTTTACCCTACATATTATATATCAACAGTATAACACATAATGTCCCCTGAAAAAACATCTAAAACATGGTATGGACCGCGGACATAACCTTATTGAAATCACCACCGATATGTGGTATATTGCAGTTGTAAAAAATTTTTATATGAGGTAAGAAAATGACATATATTGCAGATTCATCAAGATATACAACAATGGTTTACAACCGTTGCGGAAACAGCGGCCTTAAGCTCCCCTTGGTCTCTCTCGGACTCTGGCATAATTTCGGATGTAATTCCGACTACGGCAATATGCAGAAAATGTGTTTTACCGCATTTGACAACGGTATTACACATTTTGACCTGGCCAATAATTACGGTCCCAATCCGGGAGATGCAGAAAAGAATTTTGGTAAAATATTAAATGAGGATTTAATAAATTACCGTGATGAGATTATTGTCAGCACAAAAGCCGGTTATGACATGTGGGAAGGTCCCTACGGAAACTGGGGAAGCAGAAAATACCTGATTGCCAGCCTGGATCAGAGTCTTAAGCGCCTGGGACTTGATTATGTAGATATTTTTTATCATCACAGAATGGACCCTGAGACGCCGTTGGAAGAGACAATGTCAGCTCTCGCCCAAATCGTTAACAGCGGTAAGGCGCTTTATGTAGGTCTTTCAAATTATGACGGTCCCACAATGCTCAGGGCAGCTTCCATACTAAGGGAGCTTCACTGTCCTTTTATCATTAATCAGAACAGGTACTCTATTTTTGACCGTACCATCGAAAATAACGGATTAAAGGATGCCTCCAGATCAGACGGCAAGGGAGTAATTGCTTTTTCCCCGTTGGCTCAGGGACTTCTTTCAGACCGATACCTTAACGGAATCCCTTCAGACAGCCGTATAGTCTCCGACGGCCGGTTCCTTAATGAATCCAAACTTACGCCTGAGACACTTACAAAGATTACAAAGCTTAATGACCTGGCTGCCCAAAGAGGACAATCCCTGGCTCAAATGGCACTTAGCTGGGTATTAAAAGACGGACTTGTTACAAGCGTCCTTATAGGTGCCTCAAAGCCGGAACAGATTCTGGATAATATAAAGATTATCAATAACACTACTTTTTCGGAAGCAGAACTTAAACTTATTGATGAAATCTGCTCAAATACCTGAAATCCGGTTTCTATTCAAAATACTTCAACAATTCAAGCGGGTGACTGATGAATCTGTCGGCACCTGCTTCTTTTAACTCTTCCGGGTCCCTGAATCCCCACAATACTGCCACCATGTCAAGCCCGGAATTATGTGCAGTCATTACATCAACCTGCGAATCTCCCACATAAAGGATATTCTCCTTGTCACAACCAAGCTCCTTAATCATGCAATTAACCATGTATGGGTCAGGTTTAACCGGCTTATTTTCCTCCACCCCTGCAGCTATATCAATCAGTCCTTCAAAATATATTTCATTCAGCTTTACCACCGCGGATTTAACTTTGTTGGAAGCAATCCCCATTTTAATTCCCATGCCCTTTAATTCACGAAGCAATGGAAGAATACCGTCATAAGGTCCTGTTTTATCGTTACAATGCTTCTGGTAATGTGACTTAAAATCCGAAAAAACAGCATCAAATTCATCATCAGTCACGCCTGACGGCAATGCCCTCTCAATAAGTTTTCTTATTCCGTTTCCGACAAAACGCCTGACTTCGTCAATACTTCTTTCATTATACCCGTGCTTTGACAAAGCATAATTGGTGCTGTCAGTCAGATCTTCAAGTGTATTTAATAATGTTCCGTCCAAATCAAAAATAACCGTATTATACATTTCTTCAACTTCTTTCGTTTTATTACAAATCCAATTATATATTCAGATTGTACAAATGTAAATACAATCTTTTTCTTGCCTATCGGCTTCTTCCATGATATATTTCCCATAGAAAGAGGTATAAAATGAACTATTCTTATATTTTATTTGATGTTGATAACACACTGATTGATTTTAAAGCTTCATTTATGAATGCAGCCAAAAAGGTGCTTGCACTGGGCGGGCACAGCACGGATGATGCTTCTGCCGAAGCATATTTTAAATTCAATGACGACACATGGTTTGGATTTGAACTGGATAGGATAGACAGTGAATATATCTGCAAAAATTATCACAGGCTATATCATAAGTATCTTCTGACTTCCAATGAGCGTGCCGCTAATCACATGCATCTTAAAGCTTCCCCACAAGAGCTGACAGACTGCTTTGTAAGAGAGCTTGGCGCATTGGCTGTTCCGAATCCCAATGCCATTGAAATATGCCGTCTTTTGTCCAAAACCCATACTATCTGTGTGGCAACCAACGGACTTGTTCATGTACAGCCGGGAAAACTTACTAAATTCGATGGAATGTTCAGACATGTTTTTATCTCGGAAGCCATGGATTGTATAAAACCCGAAAAAGAATATTTTCGTTATATTCTTAACAAACTCGGCTGTGACAGCAGTGAGTGCCTTATGGTGGGTGATTCTCTTCCAAACGATATTGGCGGAGCCAATTCATCAGGCATTGCTTCCTGCTACTACAACCCTTCAGGTCTCATAAATACCACAGGAATCATTCCCACATATGAGATAAAAGACTTTAATGAATTACTTAAGATTGTTTAAACGGGACTTGTAAATAACTTTACAATATAATATAATTAATTTAATCGTTGCGTAACTGACGGAATATGTGGGAGTACCCACAGGGAGCGCAACCTGAATTCAAAGCCGACCGTCTGGGCAACCGTTATGGGATACCCGGGCGGTTTTTTTATAGGAGGATTATCATGGAAAAAAAATCATTAGCTGCAGAACTTGGCTCCACTTCTTATCCGGGAAGAGGTATTATCATCGGAAGAACCCCTGATAACACCAAAGCTGCCATTGCTTACTTCATTATGGGAAGAAGTGAAAACAGCCGTAACCGTATCTTTGTGGAAGACGGACAGGGAATCAGAACCGAGGCCTTTGACCCTTCCAAGTTAGAAGACCCAAGTCTCATTATTTACGCACCGGTAAGGGTTCTGGGTAACAAGACAATAGTTACCAACGGAGACCAGACCGATACAATTTACGATTTAATGGACAAACAGTTTACTTTTGAACAGGCTTTAAGAACCAGGGAATTTGAGCCGGATGCTCCTAACTATACACCAAGAATTTCCGGAATCCTTCATTTTGAAGACGGCGACTTTAATTATGCCATGTCTATTCTTAAAAGCAATAACGGCAATCCAGATTCATGCAACAGATATACTTTTGCTTATTCAAATCCTGCTGCCGGAGAAGGTCACTTCATTCATACTTACATGGGTGACGGTAATCCGCTTCCAAGCTTTGAAGGCGAACCTGTTTTAGTTGAAATTCCTGACAGCATGGATGAATTTGCCGATACTGTATGGAATAACCTTGATGCCGACAACAAGGTTTCTCTTTTCATAAGATACATTAATATTGCAGACGGAACTTATACCACCAAGATTATCAATAAGAACAAATAAGGAGTACAACAAATGAAAGAATTCGAATTAAAATACGGATGCAATCCTAATCAGAAGCCTTCCAGAGTATTCATGCAGGAGGGTGAACTTCCTATCACAATTTTAAACGGTCGTCCCGGATACATTAATCTTTTGGACGCATTTAACGGATGGCAGCTTGTCCGTGAATTAAAGAAAGCCACCGGCTTACCTGCCGCAACATCTTTTAAGCATGTATCTCCTGCCGGAGCTGCCGTAGGTCTTCCTCTTACAGATGTTGAGAAAAAAATCTACTGGGTTGACGAGACAATTGAACTTTCTCCTCTTGCCAATGCATATGCAAGAGCCAGAGGTGCGGACAGAATGTCTTCTTTCGGTGACTTTATCTCACTTTCCGATGTTTGTGATGTACCAACCGCCAGACTCATCAAGCCTGAAGTATCAGACGGTATCATCGCTCCGGGATATGAACCAGAGGCCCTTGAAATCCTTCTTTCCAAAAAAAGAGGCACATACTGCATAATTCAGATTGACCCTGAATACACTCCTGCCCCTATCGAAAGAAAAGATGTTTTCGGTGTAACATTTGAGCAGGGAAGAAATGAGCTTGTAATAAATGATGAACTTTTCGCCAATGTAGTTACAGAGAACAAGGAAATTCCTGATGAAGCCAAAATTGACCTTGCTATCGCAATGATTACATTAAAATATACACAGTCCAATTCCGTATGCTACGCAAAAGGCGGACAGGCAATCGGAATCGGTGCCGGACAGCAGTCCAGAATTCATTGTACCCGCCTTGCCGGACAGAAAGCCGACAACTGGTATCTCCGCCAGAATCCAAAGGTTCTTAACCTTCCGTTCAGGGACGGCATCAGCCGTGCAGACCGCGACAATACAATTGATGTGTATATGGGTGATGAATATATGGATGTCCTCGCAGACGGCGTATGGGAAACACTTTTTACCGAGAAACCTGAAGTGTTCACAAGAGAAGAAAAAAGAGCATGGCTTGATACAATGCAGAATGTAAGCCTTGGTTCAGATGCCTTTTTCCCATTCGGTGATAACATCGAAAGAGCCCATAAGAGCGGTGTAAAATATATTGCACAGCCGGGCGGCTCCAAACGCGACAATGTTGTCATTGATGTATGTAACAAATACGGCATGGCAATGTGCTTTACGGGAATCAGATTGTTCCATCACTAATTGTCAGAAAAAAATGCAAAAAAATACTGTCAGAATGAACCAAGCTCATTCTGACAGTATTTTTTATTTCGCATCCGTTAATGCAAAAGAAAATTCCGCACTTACGCATGTTTTACCGTTAACCGTACCGGTTCCTTTAGCAAAATAAAACGGTTCTCTGACGCGAACAATTTCGCAATGTGTTTCAAATAAATCTCCCGGACGCACAGGCTTTTTAAATTTTACCTTGTCAAGACCTGTGAAGAAAGGAAGTTTTCCGTCTTTACACATATCACCCATACATACACATACGGACTGGGCAAGAATTTCGCATAAAATCACGCCCGGAACTACCGGATTATCCGGAAAATGTCCTTTTAAAAACCACTCATCCCCTGTTATGTACTTTTTACCATGAGCAACGCTGCCCTCTAATTCCGCTTCATCCAATAAAAGCATATTGTCTCTGTGGGGCAGAATTTCCTTGATTTCCTCAATATTCATTATATTTCCTCCGAATTATATCTTTGCAAAACCTACACAGCCGTTATGTCCGCCAAATCCAAGTGATACGGATAATGCTGCCTTAAGTTCTGCAGGTTTGGCTACATTAGGAGTATAATTAAGATCACATTCCTCGTCAACCTCTTTATAGCCTATTGTAGGAGGTACTGTGTTATCATTTAAAGCACAAACGCATGCAATTGCTTCAACTGCTCCTGCTGCTCCGAGAAGATGTCCCGTCATGGATTTGGTTGAACTGATATTGATGCGGTAAGCATCATCTCCGAAAGCAATTTTAATCGCTTTTGTCTCGGTTTTATCGTTCATAGGGGTGCTTGTACCATGTGCATTAAAATATATCTGTTCTGCAGGAATGTTAAGGTCTTTCATTCCTTCCATACAGTCTGTAATTGCTCTTGCAGGGCACTTAGCCTCCGCATCCGGAGCCGTAACATGATGGGCATCGCAGGTGCTTCCGTAACCTATTACTTCACCGTATATTCTGGCATTTCTTTTTACTGCATGCTCATATTCTTCTAAGATAAGAGCTCCCGCTCCTTCGCCCATTACAAAACCTTTTCTTCGTTTGTCAAACGGAATTGATGCGCAGTCCTTATCCGTGCTCTGGGATAGAGCCATACAGTTGGTGAAAGCTGCTATTGCAAGAGGAGAAATTGCGGAATCCACGCCTCCGGCAATTATTGCGTCAGCATAACCGCCTTTTATGGCACGATATGCTTCACCGATGGCTGTGGTACCGGTAGCACATGCAGTGGAAACGCATATACATGGTCCCTTTGCATTAAATTTTATCGCAATGTTACCTGCTGCCATATTCGGAATCATTTTAGGAATGAATAAAGGAGATACTCTTGAAGGTCCTCTGTCAAGAAGAACATCATGTTCCGATACAAAAGTCTGGAATCCTCCTATTCCGGAACCGTAATATACGCCAAAACGCTCAGGTTCAATATTATTTTCAATACCGCTGTCTGCCATGGCCTCTGCTGCGGAAGTCAGTGCAAACTGCACGAATCTGTCGGTTTTTCTTACTTCCGTCTTGTCCAGATATTTATATGGGTCAAAATCCTTTACTTCAGCTGCCAGTTTCACACGAAAATCTGTTGTATCAAAAGATGTTATATAATCTATACCGTTTTTTCCGTTTTTAAGGTTGTTCCAAAATGTATCCACATCACATCCAATAGGTGTAACTGCTCCCATTCCGGTTATGACTACTCTTTTCATGTATAAATCTCCTTCCAACGCATGCCTACATTGCAAGACCGCCGTCAATCTTTATAACTTCGCCTGTAATATAATCTGATGCCTCATCTGCAAGAAATGCAGCAAGATTGGCAACATCCTCCGGTTTACCAAGCTTTCTCAAAGGTATTGTTTTAATAAAATTGTCATCCAAAGCCAGGTCTTTTGTCATATCTGTTGTTATGAAGCCCGGAGCAATTGCATTACAGCAGATATTTCTTGAACCGAACTCTCTTGCCGTAACCTTTGTAAGAGCAATTATTCCTGCCTTTGAAGATGCATAATTGGCCTGGCCTGCCAGCCCTTCAATAGCTGAAACAGAAGAAATATTAATGATTTTTCCGTATCTTTTCTTAACAAAATTTCTGCTGCAAGCCTTAATCATATTAAAGCAGCCCTTAAGATTTGTATTAATTACGGAATCAAAATCCTCATCGCTCATAGCCATTAAGAGTCCGTCTCTTGTGATTCCCGCATTATTTACAAGAATATCGATTCCACCGAATTCAGAAATGATTGTTTCCGTAACCTTGGCACACTCTTTTGAATCTGCAACATTACACTTGTAAATTTCACATTTAACATTGTATTTTTCAATGATTTCATCTCTGACAGCAGCGGCCTTTTCCTCGCTTCCGTTGTAGATAACTGCAACGGATGCCCCCAATGATGCAAGTTTTATTGCAACTGCCGCTCCGATTCCTCTTGAACCTCCTGTCACTACTGCTGTTTTATTGTTAATCATATAGTTACACCGCCTTTTCTTAATCAATCAGCTATAATAAAGCTGTCTGCTCTGTTTAATACTTTTTCAGCTTCGTCAAAAATCTGTTTAATTATGTCTGCTGCACTTTCTTCTTTATTTACAAGACCTGCAATCTGTCCTGCAAGGAAGCATCCCTTTTCTTCATCTCCGTCCACAACGGCTGCCCTTAAGGTTCCTACCGCCATCTGCTCTAAATCTTCATCACTGATATCGGTATATTCAGCTTTGGCATATGCTCTTGAAAACTTTGATTTAAGGCTTCGTACAGGGTGTCCGAGACGCTTTCCGGTCACAATTGTAGATGTATCGTTTGCTTTTATAACCTTGGCCTTGTACACCGGATTAATGTTACATTCAAACGCAGAAAGGAATCTGGTTCCTATCTGAATTCCCTGTGCTCCCAACATAAATGCTGCTGCAGCTCCTCTTCCGTCTGCAATACCTCCTGCGGCAATTACCGGGATATCAACAACATCACAGACCTGTGGAACAAGTGCCATTGTAGTAATATCTCCTACATGTCCGCCTGATTCTCCTCCCTCTGCGATTACCGCATCCGCTCCTGCACGCATTGAAAGCTTTGCAAGTGCTGCAGAAGGCACTACCGGAATAACCTTGATTCCGGCATCCTTCCACATAGTAATATATTTTTGAGGATTTCCGGCTCCGGTGGTTATTACCGGGACCTTCTTTGCTGCCAGCAAATGTGCAATTTCTTCGATATTTTTTCCCATAAGCATAACATTTACGCCAAATGGTTTGTCCGTAAGGGTTCGTATCTTATCTATTTCTTTTTCGATAAGAGCCACATCACCGCTTGCGGCAGAGATTATTCCCAATCCGCCTGCGTTTGACACTGCCGCTGCAAGTTCTGCATCGGAAATATGTGCCATTCCGCCCTGAAATATCGGATATTTAATTCCGAGCATTTCACATACAGATGTATGAATCATTTTATTTCACAACCTTTCTATGGTGAAAAATCATTACTCGTTAATTTTATTATCTATGTAAGCCACAAGGTCTTCTACTGAAGCACCTATTTCAGATGTTGCGATTTCAATTCCGAAAACATCTTCTAACTCCATCATTACTTCAACAACATCAAGAGAATCTGCTCCAAGCTCCTCAAATGTGGTTGTTTCGGTAATCTCATCGATTTCCAACTCCAGATGCTCTGCCAATACGCTTCTTACCTTTTCAAATGTCATTACTATTTCCTCCAAATGTTTTTTACCATTTTATAATACATGCGGCGCTTGAAAGTCCTCCTCCGAAAGCAGCCAGAACGACAATATCTCCTTTTTTGATTTTGCCTGTCCTGTTAAGTTCTGCCACTGCTATTGGAACGCTTGCCGCTGAAGTATTACCGTATCTTTCAATGTTTACGAAAAATTTTTCCTTGGGAATCCCAAGTCTTTTTGAAGCATAATCTATGATTCTTATATTAGCCTGATGCGTAACAATATGGTCGATTTCGTCAAGGGAAATACCTGCATCTTCGGCTACATATTTAATATCCTCAACAATTTTATTAACAGCAAATTTAAAAGTTTCCTGACCTTCCATCATTATGTACGGGTCCCTGTTTTCGGCTTTGTAAAAAGGTGATGCACCGGTAAAATTAGGAACCTCCAGAACATCATTGCCTCCCATCGTATATAGTGTAGAAGAAAGATAATTCTCACCCGGCGCAATTACAAAAGCACCTGCTCCGTCACCGAAAATAACACATGTACTTCTATCAGACCAGTCAACTATTTTACTGAGTCTCTCTGCTCCTATTACCAGAACATTTCTTATCTTACCCCTTGCAATATAGGAAACAGCAGTATCTAATGCAAACAAAAATCCGCTGCATGCCGAATTAATATCAAATGCCGGACATAATGCTCCGATATTCTTCTGCACGGTTCCTGCAAGGGACGGACATATTGTCTCGGAAGTAATGGTTGCAGCAACAATCAAATCAAGATCCTCCGGCGTGATGTTGGCTGCCTTAAGAGCCTCCATTGCCGCATTGGTTGCAAAATCGGCAGCCGTTTCATCTACGGATATATGTCTGCTGTGTACTCCAACCCTTTGCATAATCCATTCATCAGAAGTATCAACCATTTCTGATATATCATCATTTGTTACAACATTTTCAGGTACATAAAAACCGGTACCCAATACTTCTATTGCCATAATTTTCTGCCTTTCTTTACCAGCACACTGTGTGCTGTTTTTTTAAATAACGAAGCTTACGCTCCGTTTTTAATTTATTATTTAAGCTCTTACTCCGTCAAAGAGACACCGGAGTCCGAACTTGAAGCACCTTACTGCCTCCTCCTTAGGAATCTTTCTGTTCACGGCGTCAGCATTATACCCTCTGAAAAAGCACCATATGGCATAACTTAACATGTCAGAATCCACATCGCTCTTAATCTGGTTTGTCTCTTTGGCAATTTCAATAAGCTTCTTTACCTCACCTGTCCACCATTTCATATTGGCTTCACTTTTGGAATCAAATTCAAACATGTACCTGCTGAACTGGTTCTTAACATCATATGTATTAATAAGAACCTTTACAGCCACATCCATAACATAGTTATAAAAATCCGTCCTTGGATCAAATTCCGAATCAAGGCTCTTATGCATCTTTATAACAGCTCTTCTGTATATTATCTTCAATACATCATAAATATTATGAAAACGGTTATAAAATACCCTGTTGGTTACGCCCATTTTACGGAGAACTTTTCTGACCGTTACCTTACCTGCACCGTCTTCCGTAACAAGTTTTTCGGTAACGCAGATAATCTCTTCTGATATCTCATCAGATATTAAATTGCTGTTTGATACTACCACCGGGACACCTCCACGAGTTTCAGCACACTGTGTGCCGAAAGTAATTTTATTATACTTTCCAAATTCTGTCAACAAATTTTTGGGGTGAGTGATAAAAGAACCTAATCAGAAACTCCGGTCACACTCGTGCCCGGAGCACTATATTAAGAAAAGAGAATGACCTAAAAAAAACTATACATGAGCTTTTTGGTTCTTGCCAATCTGACCGGATTTATGCTTTCTGTTAAGAATTTTGCCGAGAATCCCGGGCTGCGTTTTATCGTCCCTGAACCTCTCTATTGAAAATACCAGTGCCATCTCCAACATAAGACAAAGCACCGATGTTCCGCCGTAACTTATAAACGGCAGAGGCAGTCCCGTATTCGGAAGAAGCCCCAGATTAACGCTTATATTAAAAACAGACTGAATCGCAATATGTAAGAACACTCCCATGGAAAGAGCTGCTCCGTAAATGCATCCTGAAGACATCGTAACCCTTACAATCTGATAAAGAAGGTATCCCAGAAGGAACAAAAATCCTGCTGCACCGAAAATACCCAGCTCCTCACAGATAATTGAAAAAATCATGTCGTTCTGAGCCTCCGGAAGTGCTTTTAATTTCTGTATGGAATGCCCCAACCCCTTACCTGTCAGTCCTCCGCTGCCGATTGCATAAGATGCCTGAATTGTCTGATAACCCGCCTTATCGGCGTATCTTTCCGGATCAATCCATGCGGCAAGTCTTGCAACCCTGAATGACATATTCTCCAGCTCCTCAGGTGTCGGAAGATGATTTTTAAGATATATCATATAAGCTACAACAAATCCGATTGCCGCAGCAAGTACACCAAGATGCAGTTTGATTGTTTTGGTACACACAAAAGTGGTGAAAAAAGTAATTCCAAGAATAACGACGGCACTGCTTAAGTCGTTTGAAATAAAAAGAAGAAGTATGGCCGGAACCCCTCCGATTGCCCACATAAATATTGTAAGCTTTATCTTGTTCAGATTGCCGTAACAGCGGTCTGCAACATATGCCAGCATAACTATTACGGATATCTTTACAAGCTCCGCAACCTGAAACTGAATACCTATATTAAGCCATCTGGTTCCTCCTTTGGATGAATGTCCGAGCTTGGTAAGCAGTAAGAGTGTTGCAATTATTCCTGCCACATATATTAACAATGTAAGAGGTCTCAGGTAATGGTAATTTATCCTCTTTAAAATAAGAAAAGCAATAAATCCCATAACCATGAAACCCAGCTGTCTTTTCATCATATAGAACGAGTCATATCCGTAACTTTCGCTTGAACCGCACTCCACCGATGTGATTGAATATATCATTATAAGTCCGAATGCACATAAAAAGATAATTGCAATTAACATCATGTAATTATTGCTGAACCATCCTCTGCCGGCATTCTTTACTTCGTTATCTGTACTCTTTTTCATTAATATCTCCCAAAAAACTATGTATATTTATATATTCTCATTTTAGGAACATATAGTCAAGATTCAGCCTTTGTATTTTTTTGGTTTTTCCATTGTATTTTTCACTTTTTTTATCTATTATTAACTTATCTTATTATGAGACGGAGGTACCATATGATTACAAAATTTACAGCCGGAAATCCCTTTCCTACGGATGCGGTAGTTAAAGAAATTCCTTCTGTAACTTCACTGCCTGAATATATTTCAATAAGTGCTGACAAATGCACACTCAGCATGTCACTTTCCAAGGATGACATCATATATGGTCTTGGGGAAAACATGCACGGAATTAACAAAAGAGGCTTCTGCTATGTAAGCTGCTGCACCGATGACCCTGTTCATACGGAGGAGCGCAAATCCCTTTACGGGGCACATAATTTTACCATTCTGGACGGAGAACGCCTCTACGGCTTATTTATTGATTATCCTGCAAAGGTTACATATGATATCGGCTTTACGGACAAAGATTTAATGACCGTTACCATTGAAGAACCGGACTATGACCTTTATATTATTGAAGCCGGTTCAACCATGGATATAATAAAAGAATTCCGCGAACTTATCGGGCCAAGCTATATTCCTCCGAAATGGGCATTCGGATACCAGCAGTCCCGCTGGGGGTACAAAAGTGAAGATGATATAAGAGAAGTCGTTAAAGGACACAGGGATAATCACCTTCCTCTTGATGCGGTCTATATGGATATAGACTATATGACGGATTATAAGGATTTTACAATTAACGAGTCGACATTCCCGGACTTTAAGGAATTTGTTAATGAAATGAAAAGCCAAAATATCCATCTTGTTCCGATTATTGATGCCGGAGTAAAGATTGAAAAAGGTTATGATATATACGAAGAAGGTTGTGAAAAAGGCTATTTCTGCCGTAAAGAAGATGGCAGTTACTTTGTTCCGGCAGTCTGGCCCGGAAGAGTTCATATGCCTGACTTTCTAAATCCTGATGCAAGGAAATGGTTCGGTGACCATTATAATTTTCTAATAGATCAGGGAATTGACGGTTTCTGGAATGACATGAATGAACCATCACTTTTCTACTGCGACGAGAGCCTTAAGGAGGTCATGGCCAAAGTACAGGAATATGCCGATAAGGAGCTTAATTTGCAGGAACTCTGGGATTTTCAGGGACAGGTTAACAGCCTTGCCAATAATCCTGAGGATTATAAGAGATTTTACCATAAAGTAGGAGATTCTATGGTCCGCCATGACCGTGTGCATAACATTTACGGCTATAATATGACAAGGGCTGCCGGAGAAGCTTTTGTGCGTAATCATCCGGATAAGAAAATACTTTTATTTTCCCGTTCTTCGTATATCGGAATGCACCGTTACGGCGGTATCTGGACCGGAGACAATATATCCTGGTGGTCACATATTGAACTTCTGATTCATATGCTTCCTAATCTTAATATGTGCGGATTCCTGTATATTGGCGGTGATACGGGCGGATTCGGCGGAAATGCATCGGAAGAACTGCTTATGCGTTTTATTGAGCTTTCAATGTTTACACCTCTTATGAGAAACCATGCTGCGCTCGGAACCAGAGATCAGGAAATATACCGTTTTAAAGATATCGGTTCTTTCCGCAATCTTCTCGGAATCAGGTACGGACTTATTCCTTACCTTTACAGCGAATTTATTAAATCCGTCAAAAACAACACACTTTTCTTTACTCCTTTGGGAATTGCTTTTCCTGATGACCCTCTGGCAAGAAAAGTTGAGGATGAATTACTTGTAGGTGAAAATATTATGATTGCACCGGTATATCGTCCGAATGCAACAGGCAGATATGTATATCTTCCGGAAGATATGACCATG
Source organism: Butyrivibrio sp. (assembly GCA_051880035.1). Classification (GTDB taxonomy): domain Bacteria; phylum Bacillota; class Clostridia; order Lachnospirales; family Lachnospiraceae; genus Eshraghiella. The sequence goes on along the minus strand of JBJENE010000001.1, from coordinate 26,169 downwards.
CTAAGAATGAGAAGTGTTACAGATATTGATATAGAAGAACTTCCTGCCGGACACCATTATATTCCGGTACAGGTTAATGAAACAGCCGTATTTGTAAGAAAGGGCAAAGTTCTTCCCCTCGGTAAAGCTGCTGAGTCTATAGACGGAATAAGTACCGATGATTTTACCCCATATGGCGACACCAACGGCACTTATACTATGTATACTGATGAAAACAGCTGTAAAATATTCAATTTTTAGAGCATTTCGTGTCTAATTATATCAGTTTATTTTCATAAAATCCGGGAGTATACTACATATAGTTCTATTATATGATTACCGGATTATCCCGGTATACATGGGGGTATACCTTATGATTAGAAGATTTGAACCTCAGGATTTGTCCCAGGTAACACGAATCTGGTTAGATGCCCACATCAGGGTTCACGGATTCATTTCTACCGAATTCTGGAGACGGGGGACTGAAGAATTTGAGCGTTCTTTAGCCATGACTGATGTTTATGTATCGGTTGACAAACACAATATTAACGGTTTTATACAACTTGACGGCAATATCGTTATGGGGTTGTTTATGCTGTTCGGAAGGCAATACAAGAAAGTATGTTTAAGCCTTCTGACTTATGCCCAATCCCTTAACTACTCTTTGGAGCTCCATGCATTTTTGCAGGATGAGGAGATCCTGAAGGCATACCAGAGTATAGGATTTACTCCGGTGTGTAATGACCGCAATGAATTTACGGGCGAACCTGAGCTTATTCTTCAATGGTCAGCCTAATGCTTATAATAAAATACCGCTACCTGAGTACGGTCCCTGAGATCCAGTTTATCAAGGATTGTACTCAGGTAGTTTCTTACTGTCCCATCGCCGAGACATAGTTTTGATGCAATTTCTTTATTGGATAATCCCTGTGCTATAAGTTCTATTATTTCATACTCCTTATCCGTAATATCATGCTCTTTATATACGCTGAAATCTTTTCCGTCAGGTATCTTTGCAAGTTTACCCATTATTTCATTTCCGAAAACATTCTGGCCTGAATATACGGCGTGTATGGCAGGAATCACACTTTCAAAATCCTGTTTCAGAATATATCCTTTAGCGCCGGCTTTCAGCGCATCCCTTATATATTCTTCATCCGGAAAGGTGGTTAAAAGAATTATTTTGGCATCAGGATATTTTCCCATAATATCCGAAGCGGCACTGAGTCCGCTTTTTTCGTGCATACGGATGTCGGTAAGAAGTACATCCGGCTTAAATTCTTCATAAAGCCTTACGGCATCGTCTCCGCTGTTTCCGAGTGCCACAACTTCTATATCTTTATCAGCCGATAAAATTGTTTTAAGTGACATTGCCACTATTGCATCATCATCAACTATTACTACTCTCATTTTGGACCTCTTTCTTCGGAATGGTTATGAATATTCTGAATCCGTTGTCTGAAGAGAAAAAGATATGACCTTTTAATTCATTAATTCTGGATTCCATATTATGTAAACCTATTCCGCTGTTATGTGTTTTTTGCTGTATTTTTTTACCGTTATCCCTAATTATCATCTGGTAAAAACCCGGATGCTCTCTTAGAAGAATTTCGACTTTATCCGCATCAGAATGTTTCTTAATATTATGAAACGCCTCCGTAAAAATGGATATAATTGCGTACTTAATTTCCCGCCCCATATCTGTCTTTATCTCATAATCAAAAACCACTTCGTATTCCCTGTAATTTTCAATTATGTCTCTTAACGTCCTTTCCAGGTCAATGGATTCATTATGCAGATTATGTACGCTGTTTCTAATGCTTGTCATTGATTCATTGAGTGTGGCATTCACATCTTTAAGCATGGAATTAATCGGTTCATCTTTATATACCGCCATCAGCGCTCCCATCTGAAGAATACTTCTGCTTAAAAGATGTCCCACATTATCGTGAATTTCTCTTGCTATACGGTTACGCTCTTTAAGGGTTGCCATGGCAATTTCGCTGTCCTGCTGTTTTATCATAAGCCTGTTTTTCTGAAGCATTACCTGTCTGTATTCCTCATAATCGTCACGGAGTCTCAGATTCTCTTTACGGTAAATTGTATGGCTTCCGGAAATGTATGCAATGTACACTGCCGCCACACATGATACAACAAACAGGATAAAATATATTATCTGCCCTAACATTTTTTCCATAATGTATCTGTGCCCTACGGCGCAATAAAGCAGTATGTACAGGGCCACTGTTATCAAAGCAGCAAAAATTTCCCATAAATCCTTATTGTTTCCGCCTTTTTTCTTTAGGACAATGCTGTCAGAAAGTTTACTTACGCTTTCATATATGACAGAAACCAAAAGCGGTGTAAACAAATCATTCCATAAAATCATCAGACACATACCGATACATAATCCGCGGTGCACATACGGTCTGTCATAATAACAGTAACTTAATCCGGTGTATATTATCCCGGATAAAACGGTATATATTATTTTATCTCCGGAAACTCCGGCAATACTAATCAGTGCCAGAAGCAGGAGTAATATTCTATCAATAATTCGGTTCATAATTTCTCCTTTTCATAAAGTATACCATAAAAATGACAAATGTCATATTTTTTTATGACAAGCAACACTACTCTCCCGATTCCGCCCATGCTATAATGAGCGCAAGAATAATGAGAAAGAGGGATATCTATGAACGAACCTGTAGTAAAAATCGAAAACCTTGTAAAGCGGTACAAAGAGCTTATTGCCCTTGACCATTTTAATCTTGAGATTCAAAAAGGCGAAATCTTCAGACTTCTCGGTCCCAACGGTTCCGGAAAGACCACAACAATTAACTGTATGTTATCACTCCTTACATATGATAAGGGAAGTATAGAAATCTTCGGCAAAGAAATGAAGCCTACAAGCTATGACATCAAATCCAAAATCGGTGTTGTAATGCAGAACGTTGCCGTATTTGATGAACTTTCCGTATATGAAAATATCGATTATTTCTGCGGTCTGTATATCAAAGACAAGGCCACAAGAAAACAATATGTAAATGAAGCCATTGAGTTTACCGGCCTTGAGGATTATGTTAAATTCCGTCCTAAAAAGTTGTCCGGAGGTCTTTTAAGAAGACTTAACATTGCCTGCGGAATTGCCCACAAACCTGAACTTATCATTATGGATGAACCAACCGTTGCAGTTGACCCTCAGAGCCGTAACAAAATTCTTGAAGGTATTGTGGAGCTTAATAAAAAGGGTGCAACCATCATATATACCTCCCACTACATGGAAGAGGTAGAGCAGATTTGTTCCCGAATTGCCATTATGGATAAGGGTAAAAATATTGCTCTCGGCACCAAGGATGAATTAAAACAGTTAATCGGCAATTCAGAAAAAATCAAGATACATATTCTGGATTTGGATGAAGAACACCTTAATGAATTAAAGGCATTTCCTCATGTCTGCAATTGCAGCTATGACGGCAGTGAGCTTGTACTTTCCTACAACGGCGGCAGACATAATCTCATGCGTGTGCTTGACTATCTTAAGGAAAAGGATTTATCGTTCGGTCATGTTCACTCTGAACTTCCGACACTTAATGATGTATTTCTTGAGATTACCGGCAAAGAGCTTAGGGACTAAGGAGGTGTATATATGTTCTGGCACATATACAAATATCGGTTTAAATCCATGATTCGCAGTAAGGAAGAGATATTCTGGCTTGCCATTTTCCCTATTCTTATGTGCACATGTTTTGCAGCCGCATTATCAGCAATTAATGACAAAGAATTTATCTTTCATTCAATTCCGGTTGCCGTAGTCTATGAGAAAGAAAATGAAACTTTTTCACAAGTACTTAACGAAACAGCCTCCGATGACTCACAGGGTGATGCTTTTCTTATCCTGACCGAGGCAGATGAAGCTCATGCCAAAGAACTTCTTTCTGACAAAAAAGTAGATGCAGTTATTACCGTAAATGATACAATAAGTCTTACCGTAAAAGAAGAAGGCATTAACCAGACAGCTGTCCAGAGCTTTTTAAGTCAATATCTGCAGCAGGAATCCATGATTAAAAATATAGCTTCCAATCATCCTGATAAACTTGAAACAGTATTGGAAAAACTTAGCGATTCCACACAGTATATTAATGAAAAATCACTTATAGATAAAGAAGTGGATTCCATGGCATCCTACTACTATGCGCTGATTGCGATGACTCTTTTATACGGAGGATTCCTGGGACTTAAATGTGCCAGACAGCTTAAAGCCGATACTTCATCCGAAGGACTCAGAAAGTGCATTGCACCGGTTAACCGTGCCAAACTCATCTTTACTGAATTCCTGGCATTATTTACGATTCATCTTCTGGTAATCATTATTTTACTGTTTTATATAATTTTTGTACTGAGAGTGAATATCGGTTCCCAGATAGGATATATATCATTAACATGTGCGCTTGGTTCCATGGTGGGAATATTATCCGGACTTTTTGTAGGTTCAATTCCAAAGCTTAAAAAGGCTCTTCAGATTGGTATTTTCCTTACCTATTCGCTGCTGGGAGCTTTCCTTGCAGGACTTATGTCCACATACATCAAAATAGGAATACAGCACAACGCTCCGATAGTAAATAAAATAAATCCTGCGGCACTTATTTCGGACGCCCTTTATTCGCTTCTGGTATACAACACCCATGAACGGTATTTTGAAAACATGGCGCTGCTGTCTGTATGGGCAATTGTACTTTTTGTGCTTTCATATATTATGACAAGGAGGAAAACATATGCAAGTCTATAAAACCTTTTTAAAAATTGCCCTGCTCAACATCAGCTCCGGTATTATTTATCTTGTAATTTATATTTCCTTATCATTTATTCTTGCAAACATTAATCTTAACTCCAAAAGTGCGGAGACATTTACCGCAGAGAAAATTGATATTGCGGTGATTGACCGGGATAACAGCGAACAAAGCCGTGCACTTACCGACTATCTTTCCGAAACACAGAATATTGTTGACATCGGAGAAGATGAAAGTACATGGCCGGATGAAATGTATTACCATATCGTCCAGTATATCCTGGTAATCGAAAAGGATTTTGAAAAAAATATATCCTCCGGTAATACGGACGGAGTCCTCACTTCTTATGAAAGCCCGGATTCCAATTCCGCTTACATTGTGGCTTCCCAGGTGGAAACTTATATGAGCAATATGCAAAACTACATAGCGGCAGGTTATGATTTTTCGGAAGCATCAAAGTTAGCAGCCGATACTTCACACATTCAGGCAGATGTTTCCTTTCCGGATAATGAAAAGGAGCTTGCAAAACCTACGGCAATGAATTTCTTTTTCAGATACATTCCTTATATGATGGTCTGCATATTAATTAACAGTATGGGAGTTATGCTGGTTATCTGGAACCGTCCTGCCATCAAAGCAAGAACCGAGATTGCCGGTATAAGCCTGGGCAGAAGAAATATGGAAATGGCATTTGCCATGATTACATATTCAGCCATTATTTTTGCAATCTTTTTTGTACTTGCTTCAATGATATACCGGAAGGAATTTTTTACAATTAAAGGATTCTACAGCATGATAAACATGCTTTGTTATCTTTTAGTATCAGTTTCGATAACATATTTAATCTCACAGTTAAGTAAAAAAGCACCTGTGCTTAACATGTGGTCCAATGTAATCGGTCTGTCAACTTCATTCCTGTGCGGTGTTTTCGTAGAAAGAGCACTTCTTCCTGACAAGATTGTACAGATATCAAAATGCCTGCCAACATACTGGTATATAAATGTTGTTGACGAACTTATGTATTTTGACGGTTCATTAAGCAGCCTTGCATGGAAGTCCATGGGAGTACAGCTTCTCTTTGCACTGGCCATATACATAATAGGTCTTGTGGTTTGTAAAGCAAGACAGCAGAAAAATGCCTGATTATTAACTAAATAAAGGAATATGGGATGTAAAAGAACGCTCAGAAAATATGACAGTTCTTTTACATCCTTTTTTTTGCCTAAAATATTACATACAAGTCAAAAAATTAATGAAAGTTTTATTTTTCTGTTCTATAATATTAAACAGGGTGATTAATTTATGACTGTTATATTTTTTTTAGACGATAACAAAGGTATGTTATTTAATAACAGAAGGTTAAGCCGTGACGAGGAAGTACTTAACGATATCAGAACTTATCTTCAGGGCGAATTATACATAACCGGGTTTAGTGAAAAATATCTGGCGGCTTCAGGACTGCCTTATAAAGTTATTGCTGCCCTTGATAATTTTAACAATGATAATTATTATCTGATTGAAAATGTTTCTGTAAAGGAACACATTGATAAAATTGATCGAATAATAATCTATTGGTGGAACAGAACATATCCAAGTGATATGCGCCTTGACTTTGAGCCGGCAGATTACGGATTTAAATCAAAATCCATATATGAATTTGCAGGTAAATCACACGAAAAAATTACGAGGGAGATTTTTGAACGATGAAAAAAAAGAGTTCAATAATTGCACTGCTTCTTTCGGTTTTCTTATTATTCACAGGTTGCGATACCCTTTTGACGGATGACTATTCATTCACTCCTTCAAAAAGCAGCGTGGCGAGTATTGAGAGTGAAACAACGGCCGATTACGAAATCCCGGAGGAGACTCCTGCTGAGACTGAAAATCAGGCCATGGCAGAAACTCCGACCGAAGCAAATAAAACTGATGTTACATACACACCGGCAATCCTGCATGAATCTGTTTCTGCATCAGGCATCCCGGCCTTTTCAGGTAAAGCATATATCGAAATCAATGGCAATGTTCCTGACTTTAGCGATAAAGATTATACTACAACATCTTATGAATATTATAGCGACCTTGACAGCCTGGGAAGATGCGGTGTTGCAATTGCCTGTATCGGTCAGGACTTAATGCCTACAGAGGAAAGAGGCAGCATCGGTCAGGTAAAGCCTACAGGCTGGCACACTGTTAAATATGACTGCGTTGACGGTAAATATCTTTACAACCGCTGCCATCTTATCGGCTTTCAGTTAAGTGGCGAAAATGCCAACGAAAAGAATCTGATAACCGGAACCCGCTATATGAATGTTGACGGCATGCTTCCTTTTGAAAATATGGTGGCTGACTATGTCAAGGAAACAGGCAACCATGTTCTTTACAGAGTTACCCCTGTCTTTGAAGGAAACAACCTTTTGGCAACAGGCGTACAGATAGAAGGATATTCCATAGAGGATGAAGGAGATGGAATCTTTTTCAATGTTTTTGTCTACAACGCCCAACCTGAAATTAATATAAATTATGCAACCGGGGACAGCTCATATATTGAACCTCCAACCGAAAAAGCAACAGAAATTGTAGTCAAAGAAACTGAAGCTGCCATTGAAACAGTTCCTGAAACCGAAGCTCCTCAGGCAACTTCATATATTTTAAATACTAACACAAAGAAGTTTCACTATCCTGATTGTTATTCTGTAGACAGGATGAGTGAAAAAAATAAAGAATACTTTACCGGAAGCCGGCAGGAAGTTATAGACAGAGGTTACAGTCCTTGCGGTAACTGTAACCCTTAATATAAGATATTATTTACGATTTGGTTTTCTTTTAATTTGTAACATATTAAGAATATCTTCTGCCCAAAAGCGGGGCTTCTACTTTGAGGGGCAGAAAAAATTCAACATTTTAGACTGAATTACTGCTCAAGCCACTTTATCGCAGAATAAGCATATATTGCCGCGCCATAACAAAGTGCTTCTTCATCAAAGCGGACCTTCGGATGATGAAGCGGGAAGGTGCAGCCTTCTTTAGGTCCTCCTGCTGCCAGTGCCACCATTGCAGTAGGAATTTTATGGCTTATATACGCAAAATCTTCCGCTCCTCCCGACTGGGATGAGGCACTGCCTTTACTTAATTCTGCTGCGGTAAAGGCTCCCTTATCTCCCAGAAGTTCTTTACAGGAATCGGCCACACATGACGAAACGCTTCCGTCGTTTACAAGCGTTGGACATCCGCTTCCGAATTCAACCCATGCCTTGCCTCTGAATGTGGATGCGATACCGGAAGAAATTTCTTCCATACGCTTTTTTACCAAAGCCCTTACATCTTCATCAAAACATCTTATTGTTCCTGCAAGGGTAACCATATCAGGAATAACATTTGATGCATTTCCTCCGTAAATATTTCCTACGGTAACCACAACCTTGTCCTGAATTGACAATTCCCTGGTCTGAATTTCCTGAAGTCCCAGAAGAATATGAGCGGCAATAATCATTGGATCAACGCCCGTATTAGGCATGGAACCGTGGCAGCCCAATCCCTGTACCTTTATTTCAAAATAATCCGCAGCCGGAGCACTTACGCCCTCCGATGCTATAACAGCAGTTCCCACAGGCATTGGCATTCCTACCATAACATGAATCATCATACCCGCATCTACTTTAGGATTTTCGAGAATTCCGTTATCTATCATATCCTGTGAACCTTGAAAAATTTCTTCCGCAGGCTGGAACATAAGCTTTATCCTGCCGTTTATTTCAGACTCATGAAGTTTAAGAAGTTTCGCTGCTCCAAGAAGCATTGTGGTATGAAAATCATGTCCGCATGCATGCATATTTCCGTTATCGGAGGCGAAATCTATTCCTGTTTCTTCTTTAATCGGAAGTGCATCCATGTCGCTGCGGATTAAAAATACCCTGTCGGATTCTTTGTCCTTATTGCCGACAAGCGCCGTTATTCCGCATTTTCCGCAGCTTTTTGTCTCATATCCCATTGCCTGAAGTTCTTTTGTAACGAGCTTTTTGGTATTATCCAGGGAGAATCCGGTTTCAGGTGCAGCATGGAGTGTACGCCGTATTTTCACCAGATAATCCTTTAATTCTTTAGCTTCCTGTAATATTTTTTCACTTTCCATAATTATGCTCCTATTAAAAATATTATGTACAGACTCCGACAATTGAAACATGTTGGAAAAAATTATATTTTTTCGACTTTAATGATATTGGTATTTCCGGTCTGACCGTTAATCTGACCGCCTGTTAAAACAACATTGTCTCCTTTTTTAAGGTCGAATACACTTTTGGCCTGATTAAGGGCATAATAAAACATAACTTCTATTGAAGTAAACTCTTCACACATAACAGGAGTAACACCCCAGCTTAAATTCAGCTTACGCCATACTTTTTCGGAAGTGGTCATTCCGATAATGTCCACCGGACATCTGAAACGGCTTACCATTCTGGCTGTTTTGCCGCTTATTGAACTTACCACAATACATTTAGCCTTTACATCAATGGCCATTGAACAGGTAGAGTGGGAAATTGCATCCAGATTGGTATTGATAACAAATTCAGTGGTTTTGAATTTCTTAATATACTGTACCTGTTTTTCCGTATACTCAGCTATTTCCGCCATGTTTCTGACTGCTGCCACCGGATATTTTCCTGCGGCGGTTTCGCCGGACAGCATAATTGCGGATGAACCGTCATATACGGCATTGGCCACATCTGAAAGCTCGGCTCTTGTAGGCCTTGGATTATGAATCATGGATTCCAGCATTTCAGTGGCTGTAATAACTCTTGTACCCAAAAGACGGCACTTGTTAATAAGGAACTTCTGTATTGACGGAACTTCCATTGACGGGATTTCAACCCCCAGATCACCTCTGGCAATCATAATACCGTCTGCTATCTCACATATTTCTTCGATATTTTCAACACCTGAACGGTTTTCTATCTTGGCTATAATATCAATTTCCTGTCCTCCGTTGGAATCCAGAAAAGTCCTTAAGTCCTCCACATCTTTTTTACATGACACAAAAGATGCAGCCACAAAATCCACATCATTCTTAATACCAAAAAGCAAATCGTCTTTATCCTGGTCACTCAGATATGCATGATTCATAACCTTATTAGGGAAATTCATGCTCTTGCGGTCAGAAAGCTCGCCGCCTGCGATTACCTTGCATACGGCATCATTGCCCTTTATCTCTGTAACTTCAAAAATAACAAGACCGTTATTAACCAGGATTCTGTCTCCGATGTTAAGATTTTCAACCAGATGGTCATAATTAACGGACACACGGGTATTGTCTCCCACGATATCATCCGTGGTAAAGGAAAAAACATCTCCGTCCGCAAGAGTTATTCTGCCCTTTTCAAATGTCTTTATACGATATTCAGGTCCTTTTGTATCAAGCATAATTGCTATAGGAAGTCCTAACTTCTCCCTGACTCTTTTAATGAGATCAATTTTTTCCTGATGCTCCTCATGTGTTCCATGGGAAAAATTGAGTCTTGCCACATTCATTCCTGCCTGACACATTCCTGTTAATACTTCTTCATTATCACTTGCCGGCCCGATTGTGCAGATTATTTTGGTTTTTCTCATTTATATACCTCCGTTATAACTAATCACATAATTACTTTAATTATATCATTTATCTATAAAATAAACAGCTAAAATTACATTTTTCCTTAATTATTCTTAAAGTCTGGATAATAAGAAACGGTACAAAAGCCAAAAGTATTACCGAAAGTATCTGCTTACCGGTAAGCGGTGCTGCCAGAAACACCGACTGCAGATAAGGTACGAAAAGAACGGCGGACAGAAGAATTATTCCGCCTGCCAACGCCATAATGCTCCATTTGTTGCTTATTAACCCGATTTTTATTAGTGATTTATCACTTCTGCAGTTAAATCCGTGTATCAGTCTTGAAAGTGTAAGGGTGGCAAATGCCATTGTTGTCGCAGCAGCGGGATTAAGGGACAGTCCGATATGAAACGCCGCTGTTACCGAAATTCCTATGAGCAGTCCGTAAAAAACAAGGCTTATGACAAATTTTTTTGATAAAATGCCCTCTTTTCCATTCCTCGGCTTATCGTTCATCAGTGTTTTGTCAGCAGGCTCCGTTCCTATTGCCAATGCAGGAAGTGAATCCGTAAGCAGATTTATAAATAAAAGATGAACCGGTTCAAAGGGAGTCGGCAAATCCGTAAACAGGCTGTAGAGGACCACAAAAATCGCGGCCAGATTACCCGATAAAAGGAATTTAATTGCATTAAGAATATTTCTGTAAATATTTCTTCCGTTCAGAACTGCCTTGATTATTGTTGCAAAATTGTCGTCCGCAAGAATCATTGCAGCAGCATCTTTAGACACCTCGGTTCCGGTAATTCCCATGGCAACACCTATATCCGCCTTTTTAAGTGCAGGTGCATCATTAACTCCGTCCCCTGTCATGGCTACAATGCTTCCCCTTCTCTGCCATGCCTCCACAATTCTTATCTTATTTTCCGGAGACACTCTGGCATATACAGATATTTTTGTTAAAACCTTATCAAACTTCTCATCCTCCATTTGGTCAAGTTGTGTACCTGAAAGAACCATGTCTCCCGGTTGAAAAATGCCTGCCTCCTTTGCGATTGCCACTGCGGTTACAGCATGATCTCCCGTAATCATTACAGGCTTTATTCCGGCATTTACGGCATCTGACACAGCATTACGGGACTCTTTTCTCAAAGGGTCAGACATGGAAACAAGACCGATAAATGTATATCCGGCTTCACTGTCCAAAGAAAAGTCCTCCTCCTCATCACATTCCCTGTAGGCAAAAGCAAGGACTCGCTTTCCGCTTTCGGAAAAGTTTTGGTTGATTTCTAATATTTTTTCTTTATCTTCACTTGTTACCGTCAAAATCTCATCCCCGAATGCAATATATTTTGTCCTGTCAAGTATTACATCCAAAGCTCCCTTTGTAAGTATGACAGGTATACCATGAATAATATATCTGGTGCTCATTAACTTTCTTTCTGAGTCAAACGGCATTTCCCCCATACGAGCCATCTTTTTTCTTATATCTTCCACGGATATTCCGGCCTTTTCTGCCATAATTAAAAGACTGATTTCCGTAGGATCTCCTATCTGCTCCTCATCTGTTATACATGAATCATTATTCAGGATCGAATCATACAAAAAGTATCCGTGAACGGGCAGGTTTATGTCAAGCTGTTCAGGTTTCAGACATCTGCCGCCAATATATATATCTTCCACCGTCATCTTATTCATTGTAAGCGTTCCTGTTTTATCTGAGCAGATTACGGAAACACAGCCTAAAGTCTCTACAGCCTTTAAGTCCTTAATAATGGCATTATCCGCAGCCATCTTCTTGGTTCCCATTGCCTGTACAATTGTAACTATGGAACCAAGGGCCTCAGGAATCGCTGCAACTGCCAGCGCCACGGCAAACATTAACGAATCAAGTACCGGTTCATGCTGCCATATTTTGAAACCAAAAACAATTAAACTTATTCCCATAATAAGTAAAGCCAGTTTTCTGCTGAAATTATCAAGACTAATCTGCAAAGGCGTTCTGCGGCCTTTTGTCTCATTCATAAGTCCGGCAATTTTACCCATCTGTGTATCCATCCCGGTTCCGGTTACAAGAACCACAGCCCTCCCATAGGTTACAAGGCTTCCCGAATACACCATGTTAACTCTGTCTGCAAGGGCTGTATCTCCGGTTAATGTTATGTCTTTTTTTTCAATGTCCGAAGATTCTCCCGTAAGCTGGCTTTCGTTTACTTTCAATGAATAATTATCTATAATTCTTCCGTCTGCGGCAATTATATCTCCCGCTTCCGGCATAAGAATATCCCCGCAGACGATTTCCCTTGAAAGGATTTCTTTTATTTCCCCGTCCCTATAGACCTTAGCTTTAGGGGCGGACAGTTTTTTTAACGAATCAAGTGATTTTTCGGCCTTAACATATTGTACCGTCCCCAAAACGGCATTCAGAACAATTACAAAAAGAATTACTGCCGTACTCTCCGCATTCCCGGATAACACGGAAATTATTGCTGCGATAATCAGAATAATTACAAGTAAATCCTTAAACTGTTCCATGAAGACAGCTATGGGACTTTTCTTATGTTTTTCAGTAAAAACATTTTCCCCTTTATCTTTTCTGATATTTTCTGCCTGTTCTTTCGTAAGACCGTCCGGACTTCCGTAAATCCGGAAAAGTTCTTCCTTTTCCATCTGATATACTTCTTTCATGCGCCTCTCCTCCTTATAAAAAAGAAAAAAGACCTTTCGTGCACATTAATTAAAATGTACACGAAAAGTCTTGTTCAACGTCTCGTTCCCCGGTTCCCGGCCCTATAGCGGGCGTACTGACGAAAACCGGAACATGCCTTTGGCATGCAACTACTCCCTTTTCGTATAATAATATTATATAACAAAATTTCTTTTTGTTGTAAACACTAAATTAAACTATTTCAAATTCAAACACATATGATTCATATTCCCTGTGAGGATAAGGTATGCATATTCCGGCTGACATAAGTGTTTCACCGTAAAAAACTTTTCCTGTGGATGTCTCCCTGTATCCTGCATCGGATAAAAGACCCCTAAGCTTGATGACGGATATTTCCGGATTCGCATCAAGCTTTGTGTATACGGCATTCAAAAGAACCTGCTTTTTATCCTCGGAAACAAATTCCCATGCGGTAAGGTCATCCTCATAGGGACTTGACAGCCGGTAATAATTTCCGTCAGAAATAAGTTTCCGGTGTGCTTTATAAAAATTAATTCCTGATTTAACATTTTCTTTTTCCTCTTCTGTAAGCGCTTTAAGATTAAGTTCGTAACCAAAAGTTCCCGACATTGCCACCGTATTCCTGGTGCTCATAGGGGTAATTCTTCCCGTCTGATGATTAGGAACCGCGGATACATGGGCTCCCGTAACCGAAACAGGATAAAAGAAAGAGGTTCCGTACTGTATTTTAAGACGGTTAACGGCATCAGTGTTATCACTGCACCATATCTGGTCAGTGTAATAAAGCATACCTGCGTCAAATCTGCCTCCGCCGCCGCTGCACCCCTCTATAAGAAGCTTTGGATATCTGCTTCTGAGTCTTTCAAGGAACTCATACACGCCCAGAACATAGTCGTATGTAACATTTCCCACCGGTGTCTCCGTGGAAAAAATGTCGGTAAGGCTTCTGTTCATATCCCATTTCACATATTCAATGTTACTTTGGTCAAGAATTTTACATATCATATCAAATATATAATTTCTTACTTCACTCCTGGAGAAATCCAACACAAGCTGGTTACGGCTTCTGACGGGATTGCGTCCCGGAATTTTAATAACCCAGTCAGGATGATTTCTGTACAAATCACTGTCCATTGAAACCATTTCCGGTTCAATCCATATACCGAATTTAACACCGTAGGAATTGACTTTTTCTGCCAGTTCGCCTAATGTGCATCCCAGTTTTTTTTCATTAACAATCCAGTCTCCGAGACCGCTGTTATCATCATTTCTTATACCAAACCACCCGTCATCCATAACCACCATATCTATGCCAAGCTTTGAAGCTTCTGATGCAAGGTTAATTATATCCTGTGCGCTAAAATCAAAATACACCGCTTCCCAGCTGTTAATCAATACAGGGCGTGGTTCGTTCTTATATATCCCTCTGCATATATGTTTGCGGATACATCCGTGAAAATTTTTTGTAATTCCCGAAAATCCTTCTTCCGTAAAAGTCATTATAGTTTCCGGTACAACAAATTTTTCCCCCGGTTCAAGAAGATAATGAAACAAATCACTTTGCAGTCCCATTATGGTTCTCGTCAAACCGAACTGGTCTCTTTCCGCTTCAAACATAAAGTTGCCGCTGTACACGAATGCCATTCCGTAACAGTTTCCCATCGTTTCGGAAGCAGATTTTTCCGCAATAATGACTGCCGGATTGTACTGGTGTCCTGAAGTTCCCCTTCTGCTTCCAATCACGGTATTTTCGTATTCTATGCTCCTTCTTTGAAAACCTCTTTCAAAATTATGTTTGCCGTGAAAACTTATAAGGTCATACTGTCCATACAGAAAATCAAGGCATGCCGAGCCGGCCTTCTCAAGTGTGATTTTTTCCTTACCATTATTGGTAATAATCGCACTTCTGGTAATTATGTCCTCATTTTCAATCACCCCGTAAAGCAGCTTGACCTCAATCCCGCTCACTTCGTCTTTAAGGTCAATTTCCAGTGTTTCCGATTCTTCATCATCTGCATAGACCGCAGGAAGTCCCAAAAGAGAATACTTGCCTTTTATGATATTATGTTTTGCATACTTAAGACGACAGCATTCGGAATCGTCAGAGTTTTTTACATTAAGGGCAACGCTTCTGAAATCCCCCGTACCAAGGGAAGGATATTCCTGGGGAAGAACATCCAGAGAATATTTTCTGTCTTCCATGGCTTCATAAGGATTACCCGAAAAAGCTCTGTCGATATACTGTATAAGATGCTCTGTATCATCTTTGATTCTTTTACCATAATACAGATGAAGAAGTGTTCCGTACTTATCTATCTTCATCTGATATGTGGAATTCACGGTATTAATTGAAATAATCTTTTTGTCTTCAGAATAAAAAATTGCCATATTATTCCCTTTCCATTCTCTTAAAATTCATATTCAAAAGCTGCTCTGTCCGTTTCAAAGGCAAAAAGTGTCTTTCCTTTCTTCTTAAATCCGAAAAAAGCAGACCCATGTGTATTTTCATGTATTACCCTTGTCATGCATCCGTTTAAAGGCGCATTAAGCGGTTTTCCGCCCTGCTTACAAAGAATTACATCCAATTCCAGATTCCCCTGCACGATACGGATTCTTCCGTTACATATAACGACCGCCTTTGCCCCAAGATAAGTTGCCAACCGGTATTCCTTATTTCTCCACCGTATAACTCCGATTACTCCTGTAAAATTAATTCCGAACATAGGTATATCCGCCACCGAAAACATTATTGAACCCTCGTCAAAAAAGCAATGGCTCCAGATATACTTTTGGGGAAAAGAACAACCTTTGTCCCCTTCCCAATAACCTTTTGCATTGTTAAAAACATATTCTTTACCGTTAATACAAAGCTTTCCGTATACCTCTGTCTGCATACTAAAAACCATATGACGGCACTCCATAAAAGGAACTGCCTTAAACGGCCCCATTATGTCGTAACAAAGCGGTGAAGGATTTTTGAATCGGAGCATTCCGTTCAAGGAAAGTCCCGCTTCTTTAAGTGCCAGTTTTATCCCCGGTCTGCCAAAAATATTATCCCCTATTATAATTCTGTCCCCTGATTGTATAAATTTATCTCCGGCAAAATCCACATTAAAGGCACTGTCATTGACAATTACCTGAATTGAACATGTCTGCCCCTTCCTTCCTTTATGCACTGCCGGTATCACGCAAAAAGTATCCTTCTTTGACTGACATTTCATATACCATCCGTAAAAATATTCCTTCATATCCTCATTTCTCCGCCAAAATATATCTAAGACCTAAATAGTGATTTACACAATATACTTTTAGTCCTATAATATATTCTGTTCAGAAAGGAAACAAAAGATTATGAAAGTTAAAAAAAATACATTACTTCTTATCGCATGTCTGGTATGGACCGCAGCAGGCATAAACATACTGCGCATAGGTCTCGTAACTTATCCGCCATATGTGTCCCTGTTAAATATTCTTCTGTCCGTAGTGGTTTTTTCGGTATTCCAGTATTTCATATTCGGAAGGCTGGTTAAAAAACATACCGCACGAATTCAGGGATATGAAGAAGAGCGTCAGTTTTTTTTGAAATTTTTTGATGTCAAATCATTCATCATTATGGCAGTTATGATGACCGGCGGTATTCTGCTCCGTACAACAGGCATAGCTCCCGTTCGTTTTATTGCGGTTTTCTACACCGGACTTGGTGCGTCTTTGCTTTTAGCCGGAATACTTTTCGGTGTCAACTTCATTAAGGCGGTCAAATCAGCCTTAGAGTGATTTTGCGGAATTTGCTTCTTTTTTGAGTGTTATCAGAAAGAGGATTATTCCCGTTCCGATAAGAACATGTCCGATTCCGGCGACTCCTGAAATTGACGCATCTGCTCCTTTTGAAAGAGCCATGCTGGATACCTGGGCAATTCCTCTTACAAGCATCATAATTGCGGTAAGACATACACCTGCATTATAAATAACCAGGAATGCTTTATATGTCTTATATTCCGTAAAATCCTTATTTCTTTGAAACAGTGCTGCAATAAGAAACATTACCATTCCAAGCAAAAACAGGTGGGTATGTACCTTTCCCAGAACGGTGGTCCCCAAAAAATCATTGAATTTTGTGAATTCCCTGTAAAATACTCCGCCTGCCATTGCGGCAATCGCATAAAAAAGTGCAAAACTGATGGATTTTTTCATTTGTAATCCCTCCTATTTTTTTCTTAATTATAAACCATACAGGATATAATACAAACTCCTCTACAGAATAAGTTATTTTCTGTGATAGAACAAATCTCTACAAATAGAAAGTTTTTCGAGAAATTTCGGAAATGCAACCTTTGCAACATCGGTATCTTCTTACCGCCAAAGGTTTTTCTAATTTATTCTCCGTAATATCCGGTATTTGCAATTTCTTGCCACTTAAAAAACATTTCTTTATAGTGCTTCTTGATAAATTCTCTTATTTTTCTAATTTCACGATCACTTAACTGTCCTTGCTTTGCAACAGTTGTATCTCCATTATTCTTTACAAAAAACTTTGCAGAACCGGCTTCGGTTAATTTTCTGTCACTCGCATGAACATGCATAGCTTCTATCACACAACTGGCCGTATAATACAAATAATATCCACAAACCTTAAATTCATAGTATTTTGGCATCCTAATCCTCCATAAACTGCTTATTCTGCTCGTAATAGTCCATAACTATTTGATTCTCAATGTCATCCATATTTGTATCCACAATCTTTCCATCGTAAATTGCTACCGCATGATTTACACAATTAAGATTTAAAACACGAACATATTCTCCCTCTTTCGTAAAGGCATACCCGTTTATAATCATGTCTGCTTTATCCGCAATTTCTTTTACATTAAGCTGCATAGTCAATTTTCACCTCCTTAATCGGTTTTAGAAACTCATCAACATCATAATATAGCATCTCCAATATTGGCACTAAATCTATATATTCTTCTACTTCTTCTAACCCCTTATACTTTGCCATCACAACAATATATCCCTTATCCCATTCTATAACTTTAGTGTATTTCTCAAGCCTATCCGATGTTGCGAAACGTATTTTCTGATTATTAAATTCAAATATCGAATATTCTCCGTCGTTGGTAAGGATTGCATAATCTTTCATTTAAATTCACCTCTTTTTCTATGTTAAACAATAATTTAGAGTAGCAAGCAATGGCAATATATCAGCAAATGTTCGTTGATAATCCTTCTCTTGAATGGAAAGAAGGCATTTTGAGTGATATTGCTGACATAACTATGTCTTATTTTTCAGTCTCAATTTCAACAACATCATCAAATCCACACTGCAATTCCAGACATATTCTCGCCAAAACATCTAATGACACCTGTTGATTGTTATTCATCTTGGTAAATGTACTTGGTGCAATCTGTGTCCTTTTTCTCAATTCTGTTTTAGTCATATTCCTATCAATCAATAGTTTCCACAAAGGCTTGTATGATATTTTTATTTGATTTTCCGACATGTTCTATCCTCCGATTTTACATACCAAACAGTCCTAATTTTCAGAAATATTATATCATTTGCTTTTTTATTTTGCAATCGTAACTATTGACTTCTCGAAATTGTTTATATTTATTTTTCCAATGATAATTTATGAAAATATAGTATCAACAAAAAGAAGAAAGCTCCGGAAACAGCTTATTTTCGCTGTTTCTGAAGCTACATTTATAATACAAATCATATTACCTATTCCGGAAGACAAATCAGTCCCGCAACAAGCCCTGCTCCCTTCTCCAAATCTTCAATTGTCGTATATTCAGATTGGGAGTGTACGTTATACATACCGCACGAAAGTACAATTCCGTGGAGTCCGTTAGCTGCAAGGTTATTATTATCACTTCCTCCGAATGTACCAACAAGTTCCCCCTTCAGTCCCAGATTAGCGCATACTTTCTTAAACCGGATGACAACATCATCATTTTCGTCGATACTGTACGCTTTCATATGAATATCGGGAATAATCTCATATTCCGCCTTTGTATTTTCTATTGTTTTATCAAAGATTTTTTTCAGATCATCAAGGCATTTTAATGCTTTATCATGATTAAAGCTTCTTATTTCGCCTGTACATTCGGCATAATCAGATACTATATTGGTTGCGGTGCCGCCGCTTATTGTACCTATGTTTAAGGTGGTTTCTTCATCCGTATGTCCCTGCTTAATCGCAGAAACGGCACTGCACATAAGTGCTATTGCATTGGTGCCTTTCTCCGGCGCAAATCCTGCGTGACTGGCAATTCCTTTTAAAGTAATTCTGAACGAAATAATGGACGGTGCTTTGACTGCTGCCGTTCCCACTGCTCCGGACAAATCCAGAACATAGGCATTTTCTGATTTTACCTTGGAAAAGTCAAAGACATCCGTACCTTTAATGTATGCTTCCTCTCCTATGGAAAAAAGCACCTCCACATCCCGTCTGTTAAGGCCAAGCTCCCTGACCATCTGAATTCCTTCCAGAATTTCAACTATGCCGGCAATATCATCAGCTCCCAATACGGTTGTTTTATCGGATGTGATAATTCCGTTATCACCATAAACTGCCTTTTTGCCTTTTCCGGGGCTTACAACATCCATGTGTGCCGAAAATAATACAGGCTTCCCGGGAATATTTCCCTTAAGAAGCCCATAAATATTTCCTGCATTTCCTCCGTATTTTTCTCCGCTTTTGTCTTCTTCAACATAAAAGCCCAGTTTTTTCAAATATTCATTAATGAAGTCCGCAGTTTTTCTCTCATTAAAACTTAAAGAATCAAACTCCACAAGCTTATTGAAATTTTTAATAATTCTTTCAGTATTTACCATTATCGCTCACTTTCCGCACTAAATAATATATTCAGGCTGGCTCATCATATTCATTTTGGCAAAAAACTCTTTTGTTCTCTCATTCTTCGGATGCTCAAACACTTCCTTCGGCGTTCCGTCCTCCACGATTTTACCTTTATCAAGAAAAATAACACGGTTGGCTATATGTCTTACAAAATTCATTTCATGGGAAACGAGCATCATGGTAAAACCTTCTGCAGCTACCTTTTTGATAGTCTCAAGAACCTCGCCCACAAGTTCCGGGTCCAGTGCAGAAGTAGGTTCATCCAGTAAAAGAAGCTTCGGTTTCATGGCAAGTGCCCTGGCGATAGCCACCCTTTGCTGCTGTCCGCCCGAAAGATGTTTCGGATAGTGGTTCATCCACGGTGCCATTCCTACCCTTTCCAGTTCCTCAATTGCAATTTTGCGGGCCTCTTCTTTTTTCTTTTTCTGTACTACAATAAGTCCTTCCATTACATTTTCAAGGGCTGTCTTTTTTTCAAAAAGGTTGAATTTCTGGAATACCATTCCGGTGTTTTTTTGCAGTTCATGTATATCTTTTCTGTTATGTTTTCTCTTTGAGAGGGCAATTATTTTTCCGTCCAGAACCACCTCGCCCTGCTCAGGAGTCTCTAAATGGTTGATGCACCTAAGAAGTGTGGATTTACCGGTTCCTGACGGTCCGATAATTCCCACAACATCTCCTGCATTGATTTTAAGGCTTATATCATCAAGTACTACATTATCCTGAAACTTTTTTGAAAGGTTTCTTACTTCCAGCATGGCCTATGCCTCCTTTGATTTATCCGTTTTTACTAACTCCACCTGCTCCGGAATACTGGTTTTCTTTTCAATCAATTTTATTATCTGCTCTACAATAACAGTCAGAATCCAGTAAATTATCGCTAATGATACATATACTTCAAAATACCTGTATGTCCTGCCACCGATTATTTTACCCTGAGCGGTTATTTCAACTACCGCACAGGTAAAAGCAAGTGATGTTCCTTTAATCAGGCCGATGAAGGAATTCCCCAGGTTAGGAAGGGCAATCGTCAGTGTTTCAGGTAAAATAATGCGCCTTAACGCCTGGAAATAAGTCATTCCCAATGCATTTGCAGCCTCAATCTGTCCTGTTCCCACCGAAAGCAAAGCGGCTCTGAAGGTTTCTGCCACATATGCGGCTTCATTAAGGGACAATGCAATGATTGCATATGTCATTCCTGAAGTTGATGAGGGTTCATAGTTCCATCCGTTTTTCATGCATATGTATTTTGTAATCATAGGAATTCCAAAATAAGCTATGTAGAGCTGTACGATAATCGGTGTTCCTCTTATTATAGATACATATAAGCCTGCTATCTGCCGTAAAACCGGGATTTTTTTCACTTTTATTATTGCTATTAAAAGTCCCAGAATTATTGCTATAGCCATGGATATCAGGGCTAACTGGAGTGTTACCGGAAGATATTCAAGTATTTCCGGAAGTTGTTTAAATACTTTACTGAAATCAAATAATTTTGCCATTGTAAAATTTCCTCATTTGGTTATAATTTTTTGGATGTCATTATACAGACAAAATCTCCGTTGCCTGTTTTGGTTGAATAATCCGGAATATATCCCAGCTTCTCATAAAATCCCAACGCAGCTTCTCTGGAATTAATGAAGACCTCTTTAACCCCGTTTTCCTTCATCCACTTTTCAGCTTCCAGAATTGCTTCTCTTCCAAAATGTTTTCCCCTGTATTCCTTAATGGTTGCCACTCTTTCGATTTTTCCTTTTCCGCCGCCAAGATAATGAATCCGGCAGGTGGATACGGGGGTTACACCGTCCGATACGAGAATATATTTATCGTCAGGGGTATCATCACAGAATTCCTGTTCCGGAGATATATTAAACCCCAGGCACATGGCTGCTGTTCTCACGAAATGAACTCCCGCACGCTGCCATTCTTTTGTTACACGAATTGTTGTCATATTCTACCTCTTCATTCTCTACGGCTTATTGCCGGTTATTTTTCCAATCTGAATTTATTCGCAGGATCTTTTGACAGTGCCTCCCGTCCTGTAGGCGTTTTCCATACCGCATCAAAATCAGTGGCAGGAATAACAATGTCATAATAAGTTGATTCCCAGTAATCATCATCAGCGAGGCTTAAATCCCTGGTTGCCGCAAAATCCTTAAAATATGTATTGTGATAAAAAGCAGGAATCTGATATAAATCCCTTGCATATCCCCACAGATTTTTATAATCAACAAGGCGCTTTTTGCATGGGCCGATATTTCTTGAATACGCCACATCATAT
This sequence comes from Butyrivibrio sp., assembly GCA_051880035.1. Lineage (GTDB taxonomy): Bacteria > Bacillota > Clostridia > Lachnospirales > Lachnospiraceae > Eshraghiella. Next base: position 3,983 of record JBJENE010000001.1, on the reverse strand, counting down.
CTTGCAAGTGTTACATACAATCTGATATCACTGTCGGTAACATAATCTCCGAATAAAAATCTGTTGTTTTCCAGGCGCTTTTCCATTGCGTCAAGTCCTGCAAAAAAAGTCTCATATGCATCGGAAAATGCCTGTAAAGACTGGGCAAACTGTGCTCTGTATACCGCATTGTTTACATTCTCAAAGAGCCAGAAATTAAGCTTGTCTATTTCATCTCTCAGTTCTTCCGGATATAAATCGGGCGCATCCTTTTTATGAAAAGGTTTAAAATCCACTTCCAGATAATTGGTCAGTCTGTGATAGTCGTTGTTTGCCACCTTTTTTTCTTTATAATCCACAAATGCCGGAACGGTAGCTCTCCCCTGATAATCAGGGTCCGTATTATAATAAATTTCGCTTAAAAACTGTGCTCCCGTTTCCTGATTTATATGGTCAGGAGAATTTACAAATTCCCAACCCAGAGGTTTTTCGTATGCTTCATCATCCCAATCAACTATTTCAACCTTTACAGCATCCTGAAGGCCAAGCAGCTCCCTTGTTATGGATGCCCTGTTTGACCAGTGGCATCCTTTCGCCCAGAATAAAATATATCTGTCTTTTTCTACAGGGTTTTCTCCTTTACCGAAGCCCTTTGTAAAATGATTCGGCTGGCGGTGGAAATTGCCGTATTCATCAATCTCACTGACCGTCTCTGTAGGACGGACGCGTATCTGTCTGCCGTTTACCGTTAAATATTCTGCCATATTTTCTGTCCTCCTACTCTTCTGCCTTGAACTTATTTCCCGGGTCATTGCTAAGATGTGCCCTGTTATGCGGTGCCAGCCAGTAGGCATCAAAATCTATTTCATCCAAAAATCTTGCATTAAATGTTTACATAAGTGTTCCGTTCTTTTTATTTGACGGATTTGCAAAATCTTTAAAATATGTATTATTTCTGAATGCCGGAATCTGGTATAAATCTCTTGCATAAGCCCAAAGATTCTTGTACTCAAACAGTGGTTTCTTTGTATGACCCAGCTGATATGTATACCGTATGTCAAGTCTCGCAAGTGTTACATAAAGCCTCACATCACTGTCAGTAACATAATCTCCGAAAAGGAATCTCTGATTTTCAAGCCTCTCTTCCAGAATATCCATTGCCGCATAAAATGCGTTATATGCATCCCAGTATGCTTCTTTGCTTCTGGCAAATGCTGTTTTATACACACCGTTGTTGATATTGTGGAACAGCCATATATTAAGTTCGTCAATATCTGCTCTCAGGTGTTCCGGATACAGATCCAGTGCTCCTTTTTTATGAAACGGTTTAAAATCCACCTCAAAATAATTTGTAAGACGGTGATAGTCATTATTTACAACCTTTCCGGTCTTAATATCTATTAATGCCGGTACGGTTGTCCTTCCGGTATATTCGTCATCCGCTTTATAATAGGCTTCGCTTAAAAACTGAATATTAAGTACAGGATCAAGATTATCTTTATCATATACAAATTCCCAGCCAAGATCTTTTTCATGAGGTGCATGTTCCACCATATTTACGCTTATGGCATCCTCCAGTCCCAACAGTTCCCGTACAATTGATGCACGGTTGGACCAGTGGCAAAGTTTAGCCCATACCAGATGGTATCTTCCTGCTTCAACAGGATTTTTTCCTTCCCCGAAGCCTTCGGTAAATCGATTTGGCTGGCGATGAAAATATCCGTTTTCATCAACTTCCGAAACAACTTCCCGCGGGCGTACCCTGATTTTTCTTCCATTTACAATCTCGTACTCAAATTCTCCCATTTCATGATTCCTTTCTTTCGGATATTGTTTAAATTAATTCTTAGTTAATCGGTGTTTCAAATTTGGATGCATCAGGCACCTGGTCTGCTCCGAAGTATTTCTGTGATAACTCTGCCAGTGTTCCGTCTTCACGAAGCTCTTTAAGTGCTTTGTTTATGTCTTCACGAAGCGCTTTTCCTTCTTCTGTCTTAGGGAAAAGGAAATATGCATCAAGTGCTGTTGAAATTTTAAGTGTTTCTTCTTCACTTAATTCAGTTTTCTGAAGATTCTTAAATCCGAACTCTTCCACATACGCATTGTATATAGGAAGATCATCAATTCTGAAATCTGCCGTACCGTCTTCAATATGTTCAAACCATACTGACAAATCTGCTTCTGAGTAAATAATTTCAATCTGTGAGTCCGGGTTCTCCGAATTCCACTGCTCTATTGCATTTGTAACATTTCCGCCTGCATTTGATTCAATTTTGTATCCTCTGTCAGCTGCATCCTTCAAAGATGTAAGAGGCTCGTCACCTGCTCTTTGTACAAAAACATATGTAATCTCATCATATGGGAAAGAGAAATAATAAGTTTCTGCTCTTTCCTCCCTATAGCTGAAATTATTAACCGCAAGTTCATAATTTCCTGCTGTAAGTCCGGTAAATATTGCATCAAAATCTGCTGTCTGCAAATCCAGCTTATATTGAGGAAGTTTTTCGAATACGGCATTTAAAACTTCTATATCATATCCTGAATAATTTCCGTTTTCGTCCACCGTTATATATGGTGCCGGGCTTCCTCCCGTTACTGCGTGGATTGTTTTGACACCGTCATCATTTGTTGCAGCCTTCCCGCATCCTGCAAAACCAAGTGTCAATGAAATAATAAGTGCTCCTGTTATAATTTTTCCGAATAATCCTTTTCTCATAATTTTTTCCTCCTTTTGTTTTCCTAGCTTTTCTCTAGGAATAGTATGATTATACTTTATATTTCTTCGTCCTTATTGTCAACACGATAATATCTATAAGTAGTTATAGGTTTTGCCTATAGACCGGCAAAACATTTTTTCTACCTTATTTTATATAATAAGCGGATTTTCACTTTTTATCATTCTGGTATGGTTAAATTAATTCAAACTGGCTATTTTCAAAATACCACCACAGTCGTATTATACAAACAATTTAATTCTAAAGGAGATTATAATATGAAAGAAAATGCAAACGAAAAAAGTTTTAACATCAAATGGCTGGCAATCTGTGCTGTCTTTACCGCACTCACCTGTGTATTTACAATGTTTATCCAGATTCCTACAGGTCCTATAGGCGGAATGGTGCACATCGGAAATATTCCGTTTTTTATTGCTGCCGCATTCTTCGGTAAGCGTACCGGCGCTATCGTAGGCGGTGTAGGAATGGCACTCAGTGATATTCTTACAAACTGGGTTCCTTGGGCTCCTATTACTCTTATTACCGTGGGATTAATGGGATTTGTATATGCATTAATCGTTAACAGAAAACCTACCATTGTAAAACTTATTATTGCTTCAATAGCCATGATAGCAATAAAAGTTGCCGGTTATTATGTGGGCGAGGTTATTATGTACAGCAGCTTTATCATACCTTTGGCTTCAATACCGGGCAATGTTATACAGATTGCCGTTAATTCAGTTATTGCAATTCCTATTATTATGGTTCTTAAATCTACATGCATGAACCTTATTAACAAACTGCAGCCTACCGCATAAAACCGTCAGGAGGTATGGATTATATGTATAAATTAATGACACCGGGACCTACAAGTGTTCCAAAGAGTGTTATGGAAGCCAGAAGCCGCTGGTTTCCAAATCCTGATGTGGATACTTCTTTTTGTGAAGAATACCACCGTGTATGTCAGAAATTAGCCGGCCTTCTTCATACGGAAAACGACGTATACATAATGGACGGTGAGGGAATTCTTGGACTTGAGGCCGGATGTGCCTCACTGACTGAGCCGGGAGACAGAGTTCTTGTAATTGATAACGGAATATACGGCAAAGGTTTTGCCGACTTTGTATCAATGTACGGCGGCATTCCGATTCTGTATACCGTTGACTACCGCAATCCCGTAGATGTTAATGATTTATCGGCTTTTCTTGCAAAAGACCATGATTTTAAATATGCCACAGTGGTTCACTGTGACACCCCAAGCGGAATGCTTAACGATGTATCAGCAATATG